>MNJR01000026.1 GCA_001920415.1 Acidobacteria bacterium 13_1_20CM_3_53_8
TGGTGGCTTACCAAATTTTCAATGCTTTCTCAAGAGAGGCATAACGCTTGAGATAACCGGCGCGCCGCCAACATCGAAGATAAAATCCAAGCTGATTGCGCGTCCGGTTGATTGAGTTGTTATCTGTCGCGCTAACCATTTCGCCCGCGAGCGCACGCGATAGCGATTAGTCTAGCATCTAGATTCAACCTGCGATTCACACGCATAGTCAAGCGATTCAACTATCATCCATATTCAACAAAGCGAGCGGCGATGCACAACCTCTTTTCTATTCAACTCTCGCATTAGCGGCGCAGACCAGATAACTATAATTAGGCGTACTAATAGACGGCATGAAATACGTCTATTTAGCCGCCTAATCTTCCTTTATTATCATATCTACTTGATATTTTACATCTTCTGGCTGCAAAAGCGGCTCCTCTCCCTTACAGATTAGACGTCCATCCTTTGAGTCAATCTCTTATTACATAACAGACAGCCTGGAATTGCCGCTTGAGGTGGTCTGACTATTGATTATACCGCTCAAAGCAGGATGATACCTCTAATCTGTTTGTCATCTGCTGCTGCCAATCGCAGTATTGCGCGTTTCGACCTGTTTTCTAGAAGCCTTCTGTAATTTGCCCGAAAGTTCGAGAAAATAGGTCGGACGTTTGAGCTAGCTGGCTCGAACGTTCGAGTTCAAAGGCTCGGACATTTACGATAAATGTCTGCATAATCTTGACAATCTGTTCGGCGCATCTCTATCATGCGAATTTGAAAACGCGGGCAGGCCGAGCATCTTGTTGTCGGTTGCCCGTTTTTTCTGGAGGAGAATCAATTACAGGAATGTTTGGAGCGAGCATAGGGCGCGGCGCGCAGCGTATCATTAATGCTATGGTGCGCTGGCTGGCCTACGGGCACGTGAACCCGAACATCCTCACCGTCATAGGCGTGGCGATTAACGTAGGCTGCGGCCTGCTCTTTGGCCTGGGCTATTTCTTCTGGGCTGGCATCATACTGATAGTTGCGAATCTCTTCGATATGCTTGATGGTCAGGTCGCGCGTCTTTCGGGTCGCGTGACAAGGTTCGGAGGCTTTCTGGATTCGTCGCTAGACCGTCTCTCCGACATGGTCTGCTTTGTCGGGCTGATGGTCTTTTATGCTCGCGCCACAGAGTTTCATTCGACGCTCAACGTCTTTCTGGCAGGCGCTGGAATGATGGGTTCTGTGATGGTTTCTTACGCGAGCGCTCGCGCCGAGAGTCTTATACCGAAATGCGACGTGGGTTTCCTGCGCCGTCCCGAACGGGTTGTGCTTTTGATAATCGGCGCGCTCACCACGCATCCGGGTTCGCAGAACGTCTTCTTCAACCGCATGCCGCAGGTGCTATGGGTTCTGGCCGTAGGCTCTTACTGGACGTTCGCGCACCGCATGTATCATACATGGCGCGAACTCACAAAAGTCGAGATAGAGCAAAAGGCGGCAGCCGAAGCGTCGCAGAAAGCATCTAATGCCGTACATGAGCGAAGGCCAGAGCCTAAGCTTGTGCATTAATCTTTTTTCATCTATAGATAACGCGGAGTATTTAAGCTTGCAAGAAATCGAACTCTCCCCATTCAGTGGTGTGCGAGGTGCACGAAAGTTGACCGTTTGCCCATGTTGCGGCTCTCGATTTGAAGGCGATTTGCAAAAGGATGGCTGCGCCCTATGCGGCGCGCTTGCAGTAGGCCCGCCGCTCCCTCAGCCCGAACATGAGCTTCCCTTCTACGGACGCGCGCTCTTGGTGGCGACGCTAGGCGCTTTGCCGCTCCTGACATTTTTTATCTACACGCTAGTCGCGCTAATCAAACAGAGCTTCTTCTCGTTCAACGTCTGGTCTCTAATCTATGCAGCCGAGGCCGCTTCGTGGCAGATGAAGGCGCTCGTGCTGCCTTTCGCCATCATCGCGTCGCTAACGGGTGCGCGTATCTGCCGCAGCATTCGGCGCGAGCCTAGTCGCTTCGCCGGAATGAAACTGGCGCACGGCGGCCTTGCATCTTCCATTCTCGTCGCCGTGATGATAGTAGCCTTCATAGGCGTAACAATTCCTGAGCGACTGCGCCAGCATCAGAATGGCGTAGAGGCCGCCACGCTCGCGCCGCTCTACACGTTCAGGCGAGCCGTCGTAGAATACCGCATACTACACGACGGTGGTGTCCCCGGAAGTTTCGACGATATTAAGCATGGCGTCCCCGACCCGGATCATTCAATCGAGACCGCGCTTTCCACTTTCGATCCTCTGGCCTACAAAGCATGGTCAGTGCAGGCGCGCGCAGAAGAGACTAAAGGCCCAAAACTTCGCGGCGCGGCCTTGCGTCACGCGAATGCAAGGCTTGACGATTCGCCCTCGCAGCCCCTGGCTTTCACCAACTACGAACTGCGACTGCCCGGCGAAGACGGCGTCGTAGGCACTGCGGACGACCCGCGCATAGTTGACGGCGTCATCATGAGCGCCGCTCAAGCTCGCCAGCATTCATCCACGCAGGACGAGTCGTCTACGCCGTAACCAGTCTTCCTGTTACTCTGCTCGGTTCATGTCATTCTTAGACCGCTTCCGACGCCCTAAAGAAGACCCAGAAGTCGCGCGACGCAATCGCCTGCTGCGCGAGGGGCGCATCACAGAAGGGTGCGTCATGGAGGTCACGCAGGACAATCAGGGGAACGTCACCCAGATTCTCTACTCCTACGAGATCAACAGCGTCGAGTATGAATCCGTTGAGATACTGAATAACGATCAGCGCTCGCGCACTTCCGCTTACGTGCCCGGCGCAACCATACTCATACGCTACGACCCGCGCCAGCCGGGAAACTCAATAGTAGTAAAAGCCGTGACGGGTGACAGGTGACGAGAAACAGTTTTCAGTTTTTAGTTTTCAGTTTTCAGCAAGAAGCCAATCTGATTTTAACTGAAAACTAAAAACTGAAAACTGCTTTTAATATGTTTCGCAAAATTCTTATAGCCAATCGCGGCGAGATTGCCGTGCGAATTATTCGCGCGTGCCGCGATCTTAACATCTCGCCCGCCGTCGTTTATTCGGAAGCGGACGCGGAAGCGCTACACGTGCGTATGGCGGACGAAGCCATATGCGTTGGCCCTGCGCCTTCCGTCGAAAGCTATTTGAATATAGGCGCGGTCGTAGAGGCTGCGCGCCGTTTGAAGGCCGACGCAATTCATCCCGGCTACGGCTTTCTTGCGGAGAACGCAGGCTTCGCACGCGCTGTCGCGGGAGCCGGTCTTGCGTTCATAGGGCCAGGCGCGGAAGCTATGGAGGTGATGGGGTCAAAGGTGAGCGCCAGACGCGCTGCAAGGCTCGCGGGCGCGCCCATCGTGCCGGGAACTACAGAGCCGCTTACCTCATTTGAAGATGCGCAGCTTACGGCACGAGAATTCGGCTACCCTGTAATGCTCAAAGCTTCTGCTGGCGGCGGAGGCAAAGGCATGCGCCTCGTTGCGAAAGAAGAGGAATTGCTCTCTGCTTTCGAGACTGCGAAATCGGAAGCTGCTGCTGCGTTCGGCAACTCGGAAATTTATATCGAAAAAGCCATAGAGCGACCTCGCCACATAGAGATTCAAATTTTCGCTGACTCTCATGGCAACTTCGTACATCTGGGCGAGCGCGAATGCTCTATACAACGCCGTCACCAGAAAGTTATAGAAGAATGCCCGTCGCCTATTAACGATGCTACCTTGCGTATGAGAATGGGAGAAGCTGCTGTTGAGATTGCGCGCGCAGTCAACTACGTTGGCGCGGGCACTGTAGAATTTCTTGTCGCAGACGCCACGCGCGATTTCTACTTTCTTGAGATGAACACGCGGCTTCAGGTCGAGCATCCCGTCACAGAACTCGTAACGGGCTTCGATCTGGTGCGCGAGCAGATAATGGTCGCGGCTGGGTGGCCGCTCTCTTTCAAGCAGGAGGAGATTAATTGGACAGGGCACGCCATAGAATGCCGCGTATATGCGGAAGACCCTGAGAACAATTTTCTTCCTTCGCCCGGTCGCATCTCTTTTCTTCGTGTGCCTGACGGCGCAGGCATACGAAACGATGGCGGCGTGGAAGAAGGAGCGGAAGTCTCAATCTACTATGACCCTATGATTTCAAAGCTAGCTGCATGGGGGCGCACGCGCGACGAGGCAATTGATAGATTGCGACGCGCGCTGGACGAGTACGCTGTTGGCGGCATACGCACCACGCTTCCCTTCTTCCGCGAAATTGTGCGCGACCGTGAGTTCATCAATGGTCGCCTGGACACAGGTTTCATACAACGTTTCAACGAGCGGCGCGTGAAAGCAGTCGAGCAGACGCGCGGCGCAGACGGCTTTGATGAAGAGCGGCGCGACATAGCAATCATCGCAGCCGCGTTCGATTACGTCTCTAAACAGAGATCGCTCTCTATGAACCAGCGAAAAGATATTGAAGAGCAGAGCCGATGGCGCATGGCAGGTCGTCCTGCGCTTCACAGTAAAAGTTAAGTGAAACTTTGAATTCTTGATTAATAAAAGATGAAACTCATTGCTGAAATCGCTGGCGAGGAGCACGACGTTGAGATAAAGCGTGAAGGGTCACGCGTCGTTGCGCTGATTGATGGGCGCAAGATTGAGGTCGAGGCGCGCGATATGGGAAACGGCCACTACCTGCTCAAGAATGGAAACAGCGTTTACGAATGTCGCGTCGAGCGCAGCCGCGACAGCGCGCGCTCGATTGAAGTTAATGTTGGCACGGACGCTTTCCACATAACTCTGACTGACCCGAAGCGACTGCGAAGCCTTGCTCGTGCTGGCGCGCACAGCGACGGCAGCACAGAGATAGTCGCGCCCATGCCCGGCAAAGTCGTTCGCGTAATCGCCGAAAGGGGCGCGCACGTAGAAGCCGGCGACGGCATCATCGTAGTCGAAGCCATGAAGATGCAGAACGAAATGAAATCGCCAATGGCCGGCACAGTCGCCGCGATCAACTTCCAGATCGGCGCGACCGTCAACGCTGGCGACGTGCTGGCAGTCATAGAGTAAGGGATGAAAGAGGGACGCGGAGACGCGGGGACGCGGAGACTGAAAGAACTTCTTCTGTTTTTCTCTCCGCGTCCCCGCGTCCCCGCGTCTCCGCGTCCCTTCATCCTCCCTGCTTTTCACGCTCTGTGAAATCCTTTTTCCAAGTCTCGCGTTGCTAATCTCAGAACTCCTGGGCGACCGTGCGGGCAGGTTGTTGGCGAAGATGTCAGCAGAAGACGATCAATGAGCCAGCGCATCTTTTCGGGCGCGAGCGGCGTGTTGACTTTGATTGCGGCGTGGCATGCCAGCCGCGCTGCTATCTCTTCGCGCAAGGTGGCGCGCGCGCGGCCACGTTTCTCCGCATCCGCCGTCTCAAGAATTTCAGCCAAGAGGTTTCGCGCTTCTTCAATTTGAAGATCAGCAGGCACAGCTTTAATCGCAACCGTACGCCCGGACAATCGCATCAACCCGAAGCCGTAAAACTCCAACTCTTCCACAACCGCATCGAACGCTGCGGCCTGCGCTGGCGTGAGATCAATCGTTTCGGGCATCAACAGATTTTGCGATTCGTGTGAACGCTCGCCTTCAAGGGCGTGGTATTTATCGAAAAGTATACGCTCGTGCGCAGCGTGCTGGTCAATCAGCAGCAGCCCATCGTCGTCAATCGCTATGATGTAGCTCTCTTCCAGTTGACCCAAAGTGCGTATGTTCATCGAAACGCTTTCGACCGGAATTTCTCTGACGAACTGCGCGGCGGACATGAGCGGCGGGAATGTGATGGGCGAGGAAGATGGAACAGGCGAATGTTCAGGCTCTTGCTCTGAAGAAGCGTTTCGGCGCGCTCTCTGCTCGAACTGAACGACCTGACCGCCGCGCTCAGGCTCTACCGCATCGAACGACGCGGCGTGAACGTGGCGCAGGATTGCGTTGACGCCTCTCTGCGTCTCAGAATTTTTCTTGAGAGGAGCGCTCACTTCATCAGCATCGTCTTCGCCCGGCGTGAACCCGAACTCAATTCTCTCCTGACGAAGAGGAGGGACAAGCTCGCCAGTAGCCCCGCGCGTCTCACTCTTCACATGTGCGTCTTCCCCGGTCATTGAACTTGAGCGGCCTTCGCTCGAAGACAGATCTGCTGGTCGCAAAGCAGTCCAGCTATCGCTCAACTCCGGCCTGAAGTGTTCGACCTCTCTACTCTCAACCTCTTCGCCTGCAATTTTAGTCTGCAAGTAACCGCTGCTTGCTAGCGCTGCGCGCACGGCCTCGCGCACTGTGTCCGCTACGGCAGCCGCGCGCCGGAATCTGACTTCGGTCTTCGCAGGGTGAACGTTCACGTCAACCTCTTCGAGCGGGATTTCCAAAAAAAGCAGCGCAGCAGGATAGACTCCGTGCGGCAGAACCGAGCGATAACCTTCCGAAAGCGCGCGGCTGATTAAACGATCGCGCACGTAGCGACCGTTTATAAAAAGGTACTGAGCATCGCGCGACGTTCGTCGCTCGCGCGGAGCAGATACAAAGCCGCGCACGCGTGCAACCTGCGGCTGACTCTGATTCACTTCAAGAAGATTTTCCAGAAACTGCGCGCCGAAAATTTGATAAGCGCGCTCGCGCAAACCTTTGGCAGGAGTAGCGCGCAGAGTCTCGCGCCCGTTGTTCGTCAAGGTGAAAGCGATTTCGGGATGAGCCAGAGCGTAATGCGTGACAAGGTTCGTGAGATGAAAACTTTCAGTCGCCTCCGAGCGCAAAAATTTTCGACGCGCGGGCACATTGAAGAACAGGTCGCGCACGGTGATAGTCGTGCCGCGCGGGTGCGCTGCCGTCTTAACATCGCGCATCTTCCCGCCTTCTATAAGAACGCGCGTGCCCGCCGCGTCCTCTTCTGTTCTGCTGATAAGCTCAACGCGCGCAACCGAAGCGATTGAAGCAAGCGCCTCGCCCCTGAACCCAAGAGTCGCAATCGCATTCAAATCCTCTGCCCGGCTTATCTTCGACGTAGCGTGTCGCTCGAAAGCAAGCAACGCATCATCGCGCGTCATCCCCTCGCCATCGTCCGCCACACGAAGCAGCCTTCGCCCGCCCGCCTCTACATCCACAGACACGCGCCGCGCGCCAGCATCAATAGAATTTTCCACCAACTCTTTCGCAACCGAAGCAGGGCGCTCTACGACTTCGCCCGCCGCGATTTGATTTGCTAATTGATCTGATAGGACGCGGATTTTGGACATAGAAGAAAGAGGGTAAATGGTCAATGGTGAATAGAGAATGGATAAAGCCCCTTCTTACCATTTACCATTGACCATTTACTATTTACCTTAAAGAAAAACTATCTGATGATCGTTCGAGCTTGAATTGATGGCGTCGAAAATCCAGTCCATCACGTAGCGCCCGTGACGCGCGTAGAGCGACGAGATGTTGATGACGCGCTCTTGGAGGGTTTTGCTCGGGTAGAGCGCAATCGCCGCGCGCTCTATCTGACGGTGCGCTGCGCGGTCGCGTGTCATCTGCGCGCGATGGAAGCGGTTGCGCAAACCTTCTAGCTGGTAGAAGATTTTACGTCGCCCGGTTTCAAGAGCGTTCGAGAGAGTTGGGTCAACCGCCTGCAACTGCTCTTTCAATCGGTCAAGCTCGCGATTGAAATTCTCTTCCGTGCGCGAGAACGTTTGTGCCGTGCCTGCGCCAAGATGCTCTTCGACTACGCGTGCGAGCACAGCGTCCAGCCCGGCGAAGAAATCGCTCAGATTCAAATTGTATCTTTCGAGCGTGCGCCCTATGCGATGCTCTATAATCGTAAGGCTTGAGCGCGGCAGTATTGTCGTCGCAGGTCTTTCTAGCACGCGATAAACTTCTGCGGTCTGCGCAAAATAAGCTATCTCGGCAGCGCCGCCGTAATAGGCAACGGTCGGCAGCAGATAATCCTGAACGACCGCGCGCAACGTCACGTTCGGGCTGAATCTTTCCGGCTCACGCAGAGCATACTGGGCCAACTCTTCAGCCGTGTGCTCTTCATCCTTGTCCTTAGCATGGTATAGCCCTCTCTCATTTCTAGCCACTGCGTGACGCGCGCCGTCTTCCGTGTGCAGAAAGAGCGGAAAAGAGTTTTCGTTTGCGACGACCTGCGCGTGGTATCCGGCTTCTACAAGTTCGCGGCTGCGCGCTTCGACCGCTGTGGCAATCTCGTGCGCGCGTCGTGCGGCTTCCGAGTAGAGCGGCGCGGCCAACTGCTTTAACTTAGCGTCGAGCGGGTCTAATAGAATGAGGCCGTACTGGCCCAAGATGCGCGTCATCATGCGCGCGAACGCTTCGCCGAATCCGATGCCTGCCTGCCAGCTATCGCGCAAAAGTTTCTCTAATTCAGTCGTGAATTCGGTTTCTGGCAGCACTTCTAACAATCTGCTGATAGTTTCATTGATTGAATCTTCAAGTGTCACGCGGCCTACGGGTACACCTTCGGCGTGAACTTCTTTCGGAACGGTCACGCTCGAAAGACGGCAGTCGCAGCCTATGAACTCTGCTGTAGCCACCTCGTCGAAATCGTGATCTTCGGTCGCAATCCAGAACACAGGCACGGCTTTCGTCCCGGACTGTTCGAGACATGCTGCGAGTTTCACAGCCGACATAGCTTTGTAAATCGTATAGAGCGGGCCTGTGAACAGCCCAGCCTGCTGCCCCGATACGACCGCAACGCAGTCCGCTTCGCGCAGACGAGCAATGTTCTTAAGAGTATCTTCGCCAGCGCCCCAAGCTAGGTTCATCCTTTCGAGCGCATCGCAAAGCTCACGGCGATCCGTCCTGTGTGCGGCCAGAACTTCAGGCGCACGTGTGGCAACGTCTTGATGAACGCGAACGGCGGAAGGATAGAAGCGACGAAGCGCGAGGGGATCGCGCAGGTAATCCAGAAAGAGTTTGGTCTGGTGCGGGATGCTTTCAAAGGGAAGCGTCTCTATGCGCAGCGCTGACTCTTCGGGTGTGCTGAAACATGCGGGCTGAGTTGTGATCACTCGGTTGATGCTCCTACGCTGCTAAATTCCGTTTCCGAACGCTCTATGCTAGAGAGCGCAGCTTCTTCCAAAACTCTGGAAATCTCGCGCCGCGCTTCTTCATCAGGCATCTCAAGCGGAGCGCGCACCACGCCACCCTCGAATCCAATCATGTCCAGCGCGGCCTTCAATCCGCCAATGCCATATCGCACTGTGACCGCACGCGCAAGCGGCGTGAGCTTTCGTTGAATGCTTCGCGCCCGTTCATGATTGCCCGACATCACCGCGCCGTATATCGCCAGCGACTGTTCAGCCGCGACGCAACCAACGGCGAGTATTGCACCGCGCGCGCCTGCCGAGAGCGCCGCGTAAAGCAGCGAGCCGTTCCCTGTGACCACAGCGAAATCTTCCGGCACGAGCCTGAGCATCTCCGAAAAGTTGATGATGTCGCCTGAGCTATCCTTAATCCCCAAAATATTTTCGTGCTCGCTCAAGCGCGCAACCATTTCAGGAGCAATCGCAACGCCTGTCAACTCAGGCATGCTGTAGAGCAGCACAGGCACGGGCGATTCGTCAGCGACCGATAGATAAAATTTCTCAAGCGCAGTTTGCGTAATCGCGCGACGATAAAAGTATGGCGTAATCACTAGCACAGCATCCGCGCCCGCCTGCGACGCCCTACGAATCTCATACAGAGTAGCACGAACGCTCTGCTGCCCTGCCCCCACTATGAAAGCAAGATTTTCCGGGACAGCACGCCGCGCTTCCTCTATCACTCCTAAATACTCGCGCTCGTCAAGATGCACACGCTCGCCCGTAGAACCCAGCGCCACGTAGCCTTTAATGCCCATCTCGTTCCATTTCTCTATGTTAGTGCGCAACGAACCTTCGTCCACTTCGCCGTCGGCGCGAAACGGAGTTGGGAAAGGGAGCAGAATGCCGCGAAGGGCTTTTGACAGATGTGTTCTGGTCACTGAGATTGGCCCGATTGTCTATACACTTTTTCAGACCGAAGCATTATACCGACCCATTCGACACGCGCGCAACGACGGCTATTTTTAGACGATGGCTCGCGACGCGAGAATGCAGGATAAGAAGACGCTTTGTCTTGATGTTCAAGAAGAACCTTCTACACATCTTTTTAGATAACAGGTCAGCTTGAATTTGCGCCTTTTCTAACACTTTATTGCCAGCGAGCGGCAAGGGGTGAAATGTTTTGCCTCATTTATTCATAACTGGTTAGAGCATTAGAAGAGATTTGTGTTCGGGTTACCGTAGGCTTGACCATTGGGGACGTTAATTTAACTCGCTACCCTTTTTATCGCGCACATACGTCTTATCAGACCGAATTATAACGAAAGGCGTGCGCCGTTGGTTTCCGGTCAAAGGACGAATAAAAAAAGCAAGGGTGGCGCAAAGAAATTGCATTGACATTTATCTTATTTGGGATTAGTGTTTGCGCGTTTTCTGACATGTAGTATCCCGCTGGCGGAACCTCTTTGCTCGCCAGATTCACCATAGGGTTCTTTTACTGGCTGGTCTAAGTCTTACCATCTCCAGCCTCTCTCTGATAACTAAAAACCGCAAGAGCGAGGAGCTAATCCCGCGCTCTCGCATCGTTACTTTTCACACAAGGGCGTTACCAGCAGTCTCTCCCGGCAACTCTTCGAGCGCGCGAATGCTTTATCGTTAAAGCGCAGTTAGAGCAGCCTCAGTCATAACGGACGCTACCCGACCAAGCCGCTCAAATTTGTTTGAAGCCGGAAGCGATTCCGAGTAGAAGCTGCGAACCGATTTACCTTCAGACGGACAACTCACAATCTTTAAGGAGATAAAGATCATGAAAACGGCGCGAGCTATAACCCTTATCGTTGCGGCACTACTCTTCGCGGCTACGCCTCTTGTGGCGCAGCAGAGTCAGGGACGAGACGCAGACCTTCTCAAACAGAAGATAGAGCAGTTGGAGAGGATTGATCTCACGTCGAAGTCGCCGACCGTGCAGGACATTTACAAGCGCTCGCTGTTCCGTTTGTACGTGGAATATCAGGCGGCTATGCAACAGGACATAGCAGACCTGAACACAATCAGGACGACCATAGGTGGCACAAGCGCCGAGACCCTGCGCGAAGTGAACGAGCAGATTCAAAAGCTTGTGCAGGAGATGAGCATCAACGCCGAGAAGATTCAGACGCTCGGCGGCGAATTGCAGACATCGACTTCGTCGTCTTCGCCCGCACCAAACACGACTATCACTGCTACAGCACCTAGGCCATCCGATCTATCTTTTATAGCTCCTGCTAGTGGTGGATCCTCCGCTAGCGCTGAAGGGCAGCAAGTGTCGCTGGCAACGATAAGCAGAGCGGTGAGACCACCTTTAGCTGCCCCCCCTGTGACCGCGAGCAGTTTGCCGGAAGATGCTCCCACCACTGGAATAGTCTGCGGCCAACTACGGCCAGCATCACTTGACCAGACCTTGGCCTTGATTAGAACCACGCCGGGACTGGAAGACCTCGCCGCGCGTTTTCAAGATCTACCCAATCATAAGTCGCGCCTTGCGCACAGTCACACTGGGGAAAACTGCGAGCTTGATCCCGACATTAATCCAGGAGAGCAGAAAGCGGCTGTCTTACAGTTGCTTCAGGATTTAGTAGTCATCCTCAGTGGCCCTGAAACAGAAGCCGCTCGATATTATTACTCCTCACCCATGCCCCAAGACGCGCAAGCACGCAAACAGGCACAGGATGCTGCGGTTGCAAAGGTCAGGCAAGTGAGAAGAATTTTTCAGCAAGGCGGTGGCCGAACTAGAGGACAGTTTCCTTCAGGCCTTTCTATAGACACCATCAGGAAGCAGGTGACGCTCGTCAGCGAGTATTACAGCAACGCAAGCGTTCATATCACCGATGATAATGACAACGTTATCGAAACGCCGCCGACGGACTTGGATGGGAACTATCGGGTCATCGTTCCGCTCAACAGCGACACAACCAAAAAGAATTACTGGGTTTCAACCGAGGCTGACGGTTTCGTGACGAAGAGAAAAGTGGTAGTCGACGCTAATAACAGTACGGCCAGGATGAATCTGCCGCTTGAAGACAGGCCGCCGAGTTTGTTGGCGCGCGCGGTTATTGGTTACGAGCAGGCAGGGGCGAGCGCGGCACAAAGACAGCAGAACTACTTCTCTGATTTCTACGTCAGTAACCCTTTTCCGTTCAGGCAAAGGATTGATCCAGATTTTGGGCCGCGCCTACGGCTGTGGGGCGACATACGATTTGCCAGTATTCCACAAGAAGGCGACACGGCTGTAGGAACTTTCGCCACGAATTTCGTCCAACAAGCTGCTGGGGTTAAGGTGCGCGACGTTGCCAGGGTCTTCGATTTTCTAGCGGGCGTTGAGGTTCGTCTCGCCGGGGATAATTCGCTACTGCCCAGCTATCTCGTTCCGGGGCTTGCGCGCCAGACGAGACAGAAATTCTCGCTCTCCTTTATCGCCAGCTTCGGTACAATTACTCCTACAAATCCGCAGGAGGGAATCTCAATCTTTAAAGTCTTCCCGGACGCTCCCGGACTCCCGCCCGAAGCCAAGAACAGCGAGTTCGTCGCGTTCGTTTCCTCGGATAGGAACCGTTTCTTCCGCCAGTATTATGCCGGGTTGCGAATCCAAGCTTTCTTTTTCAACCCGTACAATATGCCCATGAAGAGATTTCCGGCGATGTTCGATGTAACTTACGGGCAGAACGAATTTGTTTCCGGCGGAAACCTACACGGCGGCGTCTTCCGCCTCGATGGTTATTTCCCACTGCCCTACGAAGACCTGAAATTCATCAATCTGTTCGGCACTGCGCTGCTACATCCCGGTCGCGCCCGTACGGGTCTTCCCCTCATACTTCAACCTGCGCCCGCAGGCACGGTGGTTCCGGCTTCGAACGTCGCCCTCGTCCTAAGCCCACAGCTCAACCGGGATTATTACAGAGCCGGAGTCGGCATTGACTTTATCTCATTCGTTGAAGCACTCCTGCGGCTGGGTAGCAACAGGTAACTTATGCGCTGCAACATTAAATCGTGCTCGCCAAAGATGCGGGTGCTTACCTCACAAGTCAAAGATTCGTTCTTGCGAATCTTTGACTTGTGAGGTTTAATCGTTTGACAGTAATCGGACAGTAAAAATTTCGCTGACCGACCATCGAAGTTTTCCAGAACCATTTACAACGTGCGATTCTGAGCTTCCCTAGCTCGCTCATTAATAGCCTGATTCTCGCTTCCAGGCTCTCAAGGTCCCTTAAATTCCAAAGGTGAATCTATTATGCCAGACCAGCCCCTTCCTCTGTTTCGAGTTCTGATTGAAGAATATAACCATCAATATCCAGAGAAGCCTTATAGCGACCCGGAAACGCTTGAGGACGCATTCCAGAAGTATATTAACGTTCAAGGTATGGACGAGGAGAGTAAGGAGAAAGAGCGTGAGCGAATCAATTCCGATGAGGTCAAGAAGTTTTACCGTTGGCTTCATGGCGGTGCTGCGGCGCAGCGCTCTGCCCTTTGCTTCTCCGGCGGCGGTATACGTAGCGCTACGTTCGGTCTGGGTGTCTTGCAGGGGCTGGCGCGAAAGGGTTTGCTCGCGCAGTTTGACTTTCTCTCGACGGTTTCGGGCGGCGGTTATCTGGGAAGCTGGCTCTCCGCATGGGTTCATCGCAAAGGCTTGGAGAAGGTCGAGCGTAGATTGAAGAATGAGTGGCCTGCCTCGCCGCTTAAGCCTGAGCCTGATGCTATCTCTCACCTGCGCACCTACAGCAATTATATGAGTCCGAAAGTGGGACTGCTTTCCGCAGACACTTGGACGCTCGTAGCAATCTTTTTCCGCAACCTGATACTTAACTGGCTCGTCCTGCTTCCGCTGATTCTACTTGTTCTGATGATTCCCAGAATCTGCGTCTGGGTGGTCAAACATCCTGTGGTGACGCTCCGTCCCTGGCTCTTCTGGCTGGGTGCAGTCATTATGGGCGTCATCGCCATCGCATACATCTACGCGAACAGACCTAGCTTGGCCGACCCGAAACTGCGCGGCTACGAGGAAGCTCCAAGCACATACCCTAACGAGCGCAAGACTCAGGGTTGGTTTCTCTGGCGCTGCCTGTTGCCGCTTTTAATCCTTGCCGTTTCCATTACGACTTTCTACTCATGGCCGCGCGATGCAGCAGATGATGGAATAAAAAACGGGGCGCTGTCCTACTTCGGTAACTGGCTTCCCGGGATAATAGGACAAAAATTTCCGCCTCCTTTCGACGTAGTATTCGCTTTCATCCTTTTTGGCGTCATTCTGCACTTGGGCGGATGGATATTTTCTCTTAGATATATCAAACCAGATTGGCGTGAGCCGCTCGCCGCATTCTTTGCAGGAGGATTGGGCGGCGGCCTGACATGGTTGATTGCATATAAAATTTTTCCGAGTCCTGTAAGCGGTTCCCTTCACATGGCCGCCTATTACGTCTGCTTCGCGGCGCCGCTCTTCATCATACTGTTGCTGCTGACTGTGACCGTTTTCATAGGGGTAGCAAGCCGGTTCACCAGCGACGAAGATAGAGAGTGGCTGGCTCGCGCGGGAGCGTGGCTTATTATTGCGAGCGTGGCGTGGACACTGATTAGCGTGCTTGTAATCTTTGGACCATCGCTTCTGGTCTATGGGATAGTCCTACTGATCTCGCTCCCCGTCGGAGTAGCGTCAGGTATGGTTACGCTGGTGCTAGGCTACGGCGGTAAGACGCAGGCACGAAGCAAGGAGGCGTCAGGTGCGAGCGACATATTACTGATGATTGCCGCTCCCATCTTCGCCGTATTCATTCTCATCTGCCTTTCGCTCGGTACAAGTTGGCTCATTGCCGAACTGTCAAGCGACGCCACATCGCTGAAGCTGTGGGATGTCGCGCGCCCGTACAGCTACGACGGACTGCTGAACCTGATAGTCAATTCGCACGGAGATTTACTTGTCTATCTGTTCCTGGCCTTCTTAGTCATAGGGCTTGCCGCCAGCATCTTTGTCAACATTAACAAGTTCTCACTTCATGGGGCGTATCGCGACCGCTTGATACGCGCCTACTTGGGGGCGTCGCGTATAGAAGAGGAGCGAAAGCCGAACCCGTTCACGGGTCTGGACGAAAATGACAATCTACAGATGCAGCAACTTCGCACACAGCTATTTCACGATGGAAACGTAAGAAAGACTATTCAGGTTGAAGACTCAAAACTACCGGACTTCACCTTACTGATCGAAAAGCTTAAACGCGCAGGTGAATTGAAAAAGGGGAAGCAGAAATGAATAATGTCGTCCCAACTGAAGATAGCAAATATGAAGCTATGGTCTCAGCCTATCTTTGGAATCGCCTCTCTGAAAGAACACAGCGTTTCATCATCCCTAGCAAGGATGAAGAAGGCAAAAGTAAAAAGGCAAAAGGTAAAAGTAAGGGCGTTGAGACACCGACGCTGGAACAACTGTCCTACTCTCTGCTTAACGATCTGAATTACATCATTCAAGGAGAGAGTATTTATGACGATGAGGATTTTCCGGCCAATGAATTAAAGGGAAAAATCGAAGAGCTTGCCAGTCAAGAACCGCTAGGTGAAACCGAGCGGCATGAAAAAGAGTTGGCTGAAGAGATTCAGAAGCTTATAAAACAGGAGCCGCGCGTTGAGACTCTGCGTCTTAATCGCCTGTTGCTGGAGTTAATATACCCGGAAGTCTTCGGTCCGGCTGAGATGTGCAAGCCCATGCACATCGTCAACATAACGCTGAATCTTGTCGGCGGGAAAAAGCTTGCATGGCAGGACAGGCAGGCCGAATCCTTCACTGTTTCAGCTTTGCACTCCGGGAGCTACTGCGTCGGATACAGGAATTCTCACGAATACGCTTTGAATAATGATAATGAAGCCATCTCGCTCGGCACGGCAATGGCTATCTCCGGCGCTGCCGCAAGCCCGAACATGGGCTATTACTCTTCGACCTTCGTGACATTTCTTCTGGCGCTCTTTAACGTCAGGCTAGGGTGGTGGCTGGGTAATCCGAAGAAGGATTCTTATAAGCAGGCCGGGCCAACCTTTGCAGCGCGACCGATCATTGCGGAAACCCTGGGTCTCACGGATGACGAGCACCCCTATGTCTACCTATCGGATGGCGGCCACTTCGAGAACCTTGGGCTTTACGAGATGGTGCTCAGGCGCTGCAAGCGTATAGTCATAAGCGACGGGAGCGCCGATCCAGATTTCGGGTTTGAGGGTCTGGGGAACGCTATCAGTAAAGTTCGCGTTGACTTAGGCGTGCCCATTGAGATCGAAAGAATCTTCATGCTTCCGCGAGACGAAAAGGAGAGCGAGCGCGGTTATGGAGTTATGAACCCGGATTTTGCTAAGGAGAAGAAATTCTGTGCTGTTGGAAGAATCTGTTATTCCCGCGTGGATCGTGAGAACAAGGATGACGAGCGGGAGAAGAAGGATGACGAGCGGGAGGAGTACGACGGTATACTGATCTATATCAAAGCATTTCTCAGCGGCACAGAACCCGTGGACGTTTATAACTACGCGAAGATGCACAAGCTCTTCCCGCATGAATCCACCGCCGACCAAATGTACAGCGAATCGCAATTTGAGAGCTATCGCGCGCTGGGATTGCACATAGTAGATAAGATTTACTGGATGATTAAGAAGACTGGTGATGTACGGCTCAACCTTGAAGATTTCTTCAGCAGTACGAAACATTCATTCCCGACGAAGATGGACGATTCGGTCTGAGTATTGTTAGAAACCAGGGAAAGGCGCGTTCTGAAATCAATGCTTCATATTAGCGGCGTAACTCACGCGGCGCGAAAGCATGCGCTCAATAGGTTAGAGTAATAGCCTCTCAGGGTTCAACCCATCAAGGAGTTAATCATGGCAGACAGAATAATCGAACCACCTTTAGCTCTCTATCAGGTGCTTGAAGCAGAACTTGCGCAAGAGTATGAGATCAGCAAAGCCAGTGCTAACGAGGCGATTAAAAGATACGCCGGGAAGAAGGAAGAGATCGAGAGGAAAGAGGAGAAGGAATATGAGGATAAGCTGAAAAATAAGTACAAGCAGAACTATAACACGACGCTGAAGGATGCGGCTCTGGAGTGGGAGTGTCGGCAAAGGTCTAACGACGCTTTGCTACCGCACCTCTTCAAGTTGATTCATTCGCTCCATCCAAAGCGCTCCGCACTTTGTTTATCAGGCGGAGGCATTCGCAGTGCTACGTTTAATCTGGGTGTGCTGCAAGGGCTGGCGCGCCACGAGATGCTGGGCGAATTCGATTATCTCTCGACCGTTTCGGGCGGCGGATTCATAGGCGGCTGGCTTTCTGCATGGATTAAGCGAAAAGGAATTAGAAACGTGCTCGATTCTCTGCGTTGTCGTCCGCAATCTGCGCTCAAGCCAGACCCAGAGCCTGTCTATGAGTTGCGCACTTACAGCAACTACCTGAGTCCGAAGAAAGGCTTGGCCGACCCGGACACTTGGACTTTAGTCGCCGTCTATTTGCGCAATCTGATGCTGAACTGGCTGGTCTTTCTTCCCGTCATCATGGCTGCGCTGGTTGTGCCGCGCATCTGGCTGGCAATATTGTTACGAGGAAGAATTGACGGCTTCCAGAATGTAAGCATCATCATAGGTTTCGTTGGAGCCGCCATAGCACTCTTCTATATAGCCCGTAATCTACCGAGCACTGTGAATCGAAATGATAATCCAGGCCGATTCGTGCTCTGGTGTCTTGCTCCGCTCGTCATCGCCGCTATGGCGCTCGTGACCTACTGGGCGCACGTGCCCGCAAACGCCGCGCATGGCAAAGGCGGATTCATACTTTTCGCAGAGTTGGTTCCTCTGCCAGCTTGGCTCTACTGCGTTATCGTCCTTCTACGACGAGAGCGCAAAAGGAGCGGCAGCCTTCCGGGATTGGGTCGTGGTCTGCTGCTAGCCACGCTCTTACTTATCATCGCTCAACTCATAATCGGCTTAGCGACATGGAAATTGGCGATCACGCTATCAGGCATAAATCTACAAAGCACTGGCGCTCGTCTGTATGCCACGTTCTCTGTTCCACTGCTGCTCGGATTACTGATGATAGGAGGCACGCTCATCGCCGGACTTATGAGCCGTTTTACGGACGACTCGGATCAAGAATGGTGGGCGCGTTCTGGCGCGTACGTAATTATGGTCTGCGTGGGCTGGATCATTGTGAGCCTGCTTGTCTTCTTTGGCCCTTCGTTGATTCCAGACTTAGGGGGAAAGCTTTACAGCCTGCCGGTTGATTTCGAGTGGCCTAAACCGAAAGCGATAGCCACAGGATTGGTGACCGTCATTAGCGGCGCAATCTCGCTATTGGGCGGATTTAGCGCTAAGACGCCAGCCAATGAGATTGAGCGGAAGAAAGCCAGCGCGTCAGCGATTGTTATTGAAAAGGTGACGAGCATAGCTTCAATCATCTTTCTAGCCTCAATCTTCATCCTGCTAGCGCTTTTGACCAACTGGATGCTCTACGGCTTCGCTTACTTTACCCACTGGCTAGTTAATCCTCAGAGCGGCGTGCTGGTGAATGTGAAAGGCACTGTTGTCGCGCAATGGCTCTGTAGGATTAGTCTGCCAAACTTTCTGGCTGATCCGAACGACCATAGAACGATTCTTTACAACTCGACCGCAGAGTTTGCCGTGATTGCGGCGGCTATCATAGGAGTGATTGGCTGGGTGGCAGGTTTATGCATCAACACCAACAGGTTTTCGCTTCACTACTACTGGCGCAATCGAATTATACGCGCTTACCTTGGCGCTTCGCATGAAGACCCTGACCCGAAGTTTGACAGAAGTCCCAACCTGTTCACGGGATTTGATCCGAAAGATGATATGAAGATGGCGGATTTAAGGCCGGATGAAAGACCGGACGAAGTTGCAGATAAAAATCTGGACGAAGGCAAGAAGCCTGATTCGCTAATCCTTCCAGGGCCTATGAAAGCCAGGAAGCTGCTGCACGTCATCAACATCGCTCTCAATCTGGTTGGAGGCGACAAGCTCGCCTGGCAGGATCGCAAATCGGAATCCTTCACCGTCTCGCCGCTTCACTCCGGTAGCTGCTGGTTCGGTTATCGCAGTTCCACTGAATACGCCGACGGCATCTCTCTTGGCACTGCCGTAGCTATTTCAGGCGCGGCTGCTAGTCCCAACATGGGCTACATGATGTCTTCTGCGGTCGTGCGCTTCATCATGACGCTCTTTAATGTGCGTTTGGGCTTTTGGCTTGGCAATCCCGGCTCGGCGGGCGATGCAACCGGCAAACTCGGAAGAACTTTTGGCTTGGATTCGCCCAGATACTCAGTGGGGCCGATTGTGGCTGAAGCGCTGGGCAGAACGAGCGACAAGAGTCCTTACGTCTATCTATCGGACGGAGGCCATTTCGAGAATCTGGGGCTTTACGAGATGGTGCTCAGGCGTTGCGGCTTCATCGTCGTGAGCGACGCGAGCACGGACACGAAGTATTCCTTCGATTCGCTGGCAATGGCTATTCGCCAGATTCGCGTGGACTTCGGCGTGCCTATAGAGTTCGAGCGGTTCTACATCTCCAGACCGTCAACAGAGGAGGACAAAGGCGGCGCTTATTGCGCCATAGGCAGAATCAAATACTCCTGCGCTGACGATATTAAAGATCCTGAAAAAGATAACGGCTGGCTAATCTACCTAAAACCTTCGATCATCGGCGGCGAGCCGCGCGACGTGCTCAATTACCATAGCGAGAGCGAAGAATTTCCCCAAGAATCAATCGTTGACCAGTTCTTCAGCGAAGCGCAATTTGAAAGCTATCGCGCGCTTGGCTCTCACATCATTAATAGAATCTTCATGAAGGACAAAGAGATTAACGATCACGCGACCTTCCCCACAGCAGATGGAAAAGGTTTCGACTTCAAAGGATTTATCGAAAACCTTCGCGGCCATCTGGCTCCGATTCCATTAACCGATTTCGAGCAAAAGCTTCTAGACCACTTCAACGGAGTCGTCGGAGTCGTTCAGGATGTTAGGAAAATTCCTGCTCACCTCAGCGGCATGGCTGATAAGCTAGAGAACTCGCCCGACTGGCTTCGCGAGTTTCTGCATAAGCTGACGCCGTCCGATGCTACAGTGGCGGGCACGACGCAACCAAGCGACAACGGAGAAAGAACTTTAAAGAGAGTTCGGCCTGAAGAAGAACAGTTTGAGAGCGATTGATTACAATGAACTGCCTCGTCACATCAATCGAGATAATCATCGTCGGCTGTCTGGCCTTTCTCTTTCTAGGCCTGACGCGCTGGATGGGACGTGAGACTAGAGAAGGTCTGCCGGACGAATACTCTAGCCCTGTTATGGCTATAGAGTTGGTTAGAACGAGCGCGGGCATTGATGAGATTTTAGGTTCATGGGGAAGTGACGCGCGCCGCAAGATGAGCGAGAGCACGCACAAGGATTTCGTCTTCATCTTCGGCTACACGCTCTTCTTCGTGGCGCTCGGCCTGCTGCTTTCGCAGATAAATTTCTCTTGGGCTAAATGGATTGGATGGGCGGCGATTCTCTTCTCTCTGCTGGCTGCTACTTTCGACTTCATAGAGGACACGCGCATTCTAAAGGCCGTGGGACTCGCCCCGGGCATAGCCGACAACACACTCGCTTTGAGCATTCGTCATGCATCGCTTGTGAAGTGGGCGTGCCTTTTCATCGTCTTCATTCTGCTTGCGATCATTCTACTCTCGTACGAGCGCGACTGGGCTACGCTTGCTGGCGCGCTCTTCATGCTCGGCGGGCTACTAGGATTGCTGGGCACAATTCTGAACGCTCTAGGCTTCATTGGTCGCGCGTTCAACTGGCTATTACCCGCAGGCATGCTCGCGTTCGGAATTGGAGCCATCGTCTTAGCCATTCTCTTCACCTTCTTCTCAAGCAAGTTTCTGGCTAGATTCTGTTAGCTTTCTAACCCTAAAAACCAGACCGCTCATGTAGAGGATTGGTGCAGATGAAAGAGCAAGACGATGATAAGAGAAAGAGTTATCCAAGAAGCCACACGCGCACGATACGAAGTCAGGCGCTATGTTTAGTGTCGTGCGCGTGGACAGCTTTTGCTGAACCTTATTTTGCTCTGCAATCCGATATAGGCTCAAGCTTCAAATTTGAGATTTGAAATCCTCTGCGCATACTCAAATCTCTCTTCGGGTCTGCAATGGTTAATCCTCCTTCTGACTCCCAAACTTCTTGGCTACAATCAACTTCACAAACTTGACTGGCTGAGCTTTCCAGCCTGATGATGACGAAAAATTTCTTTCACTGAAATGGAGACCGCAAGCCCGTGCCCAAATACAGCTTTCAACAGTTGGACGTTTTCACAGATCACGCATTCGGCGGAAACCCTCTGGCCGTCTTTCCAGAAGCCGAAGGAATCTCGGACGAGCAGATGCAGCAGATAGCGCGCGAGATGAATCTGTCCGAAACCGTTTTCGTTCTTCCTTCAAATGAAGAGAGAGCTTTGCGTCGTCTGCGCATCTTCACGCCTACGCGCGAGCTTCCCTTTGCAGGCCACCCTGTAGTGGGCACATGGAACGCTCTGGCGCGTGAAGGCGTTGTTTCAGCGCCCGAAGGCGGAAATGGTTCTGTGCGAATTGAACACGAACTCGGCATAGGCGTGCTCCCCGTAGAGATTGAGTTTCAAGCGGGCGAGCCTGCGCGCGTGGTGATGACGCAAGGGGCTTTTGAAATCGGAAAAGAGATTGCAGACCTTGACGGTCGCAGAACTTTAGCTCGCGCGCTCGGTCTTTCCGTTGACGATCTGAACGAGAGCTTGCCGGTTCAGGCCATCTCTACTGGAAACAGCATGCTCATAGTGCCCGTCAACTCGCTCGACGCTCTGGGGCGTTGCAGCGTGGACTCCGCATCCCTAATCGCCGCCTATCGCTCCGCAGGCGCGACCGGCTGTTATGTTTTCACGTTAGAGACGAAAGAAGAGAGCGCTGCGCACGCGCGCTTCTTCGTGCCCGATCTTGGAATGATAGAAGACCCAGCGACGGGCAGCGCCGCAGGCCCGCTCGGCGGTTACATGGTTCATCACGGCGCGCTTTCCGTTGAACCTGAAAACGGCGTCTATCGTTTCATCATTGAGCAAGGTGATTTCATGCAGAGACCAAGTCGCATTCACCTGGAGGTCACGGGCGCACACAATCACGTCGAACAGGTGCGCGTCGCAGGCTCATCTATACTGGTCGCGCGCGGCGAGTTGATATTTTAGAGAACAGCGTGCGACGATTGATTTTGGATTTTAGATTTTGGATTTTGGATTGAAAGACAGCTTGTAATACCAAGATGCAATCAAATAAGAGGAAGGAGGCGATCCACGAATCCACACGAAACTACACGAAATGCTTTGTTCTCTTCGTGTAGTTTCGTGTGGATTCGTGGATTATCTTTTCCTCTCTTTTCATTGCATCTTGGTATAAGTTAAACTCAATCTCGTTCGCTAATCCAAAATCCAAAATCTAAAATCCAAAATCGAAAGTATCTATGAGTGAGCAGCTAGACCTTTTGATTATCGGCGCTGGCCCCGCGGGGATTTCTGCGGCTGACGTTTCGGCGCGCGAGGGCTTGAACTATCTGGTCGTCGAAAAAGGTCTCATAGCCGACACCGTCTATCATTATCCGATTGGCCTGACGGTCTTCTCCACTCCGAACGAGTTGGCGATGCGTGAAGGCGCCCTAAAGCCTTGCCGCGAGAAGCCAACGCGCGAAGAGCTTCTTTCGCACTACGTTCATTTCGTGCTCGAAAACAACTTGCGTGTTCAGACTGAAGAGGAAGTGGTTGAGGTTGGGCGTACAGAGTCAGGCGAGTTTCTAGTTCAAACCAGTCGTGGCCGTTATCGCGCCGCGCGAATTCTCTTCGCCATAGGAGCCATGTCGCGCCCGCGCCGCCTGAACGTCCCCGGCGAGATTTTGGGGAAAGTTCACCATAGATTTGTCGAACCATTCCCTTACGTGCGAAAGAACGCGCTCGTCGTTGGCGGCGGAAACAGCGCAGCCGAAGCCGCGCTCTTTCTCTCGGAAGGAGGCGCGCAAACCTCGCTCGCAATCTGGCGCACAGACTGGGAGAACCGCGATCTAAAGAGAGGCGCTATCAAACAGTGGGTGCGCGAGCCGCTTCAAAAGCAGATAGAGCGAGGTGCTCTGCGCGTCATTCTTTTCAAAGAGGTCGAGGAGATTACAGAAAAATCCGTTAGACTGAAGACTGAAGACGACGAGACGTTGACGCTTCCCAACGATGCCGTCTTCATTCTCATAGGCAGCGACGCAGATTTAACTCTGCTCCGAAAACTCGGCGTCGAAACCGTTCACACCGGACTCTGCGACGTTCCCGTTTACGACCCGGAAACTTTCGAGACCAATATTTCGGGCATCTACGTCGCAGGCCATTTCACCAACTCGCGCCACATCAAAGAGGCCATAGCAATCCCGCGCCGCATCGTTCCGCTGATTGCGCAATCTCTTCGTGCGGCTGTTTGAATCAAATAGGAAGATTAGCTCATACGCGAGGTGAAAATTATGGATTCGCTAAAAATTATTATTGAGAAACACGCCGATGGCTATGTCGCCTATCCTATCGGACTTAAAGGCGTAGTGGTCGGTGAAGGTAATTCTTACGAAGAGGCTTTGACAGATGTTAAGTCTGCCATACGCTTTCATCTCGAAACTTTCGGAGGCGAAGTTTTGGAAAGCGACTCTCCCGTGCTAGAGGTTTTTATCGCGGAAGCAGAAGTGGCAGCCTGATGGCTAAATTCCCCGTTGACGCACCGAAGAGTAAAGTAGTAAAGGCGCTTGAGTTGCTCGGCTTCAGAATCGTGCGAGAACGAGAGCATATAGCAATGGTGCGCGATAATTTAGACGGGACACAAACTCCTCTAACCATGCCTAATCATGCGCGGCTTAAAAGCTCCACTTTGCGCACGATATGCACACAAGCAGGAATTTCGCGCGGCGAAT
Source organism: Acidobacteria bacterium 13_1_20CM_3_53_8 (assembly GCA_001920415.1). Lineage (GTDB taxonomy): Bacteria > Acidobacteriota > Blastocatellia > Pyrinomonadales > Pyrinomonadaceae > 3-1-20CM-3-53-8. Next base: position 24,016 of record MNJR01000026.1, read on the forward strand.
TTATTAAAGCTTATGAGCAAAGCTAAAACCAGCGAATGCCATTAGCCTGCTACTAACTTCCTGCTCCGCACGAAATTTGAGGAGAGTGTTAGCCCGCTTTTTCAGAAATTCCCCTGACACTCCGGGTGCGAGCAATCGCAATCAAGCTCGATTGTTGACCCAGACCCCTCACACGAAGCGCTGCAATATTTCTGGCCTTCAGGCACTACGCAACTGCAAGCGGGATTCTTGCACACTCTCTCTTCTCTCTCGTCAGCCATTTATATGTTCCTCCATAGAATTTGGATTAAAGTACACATATTCGAAGGCTAGCTTACTCTCATTAGTTAGAAAGCTGAAATAGATTGAATTTAAATGAACTTTTAACTTACTTGAAGATATCAGAAATATCCTATCGAATATTAGCTTTGTCGAATTTAGACTTTCCGCTGCGAAATACACATAGATTGCCTCGCTCAGCTTTCCATCATACAGCATATTTTCTAAGATGGTTTATTATGAGTCAATACAACCAATTAGCTCTAATCCATTTATCTAATGTCGTAGGACGAAAAATATTTCCCAAGCTGTTCGTTGTTGTTCTATCTCACGAAAGGAATCTTGAGATTTGTCGAGATAGCTGCACTGCTGGCTTCCCCGATACATTCAACGGGCAATGGGCATATCTTGATATTGATGAAGGTGATTATATTTCAATGTATTTTAACGGGCGGCTTTTAGATCTATATATAGTTGAAAGGAAATTCATACCAGATATATACAAGGATGAACGGGCTACTGGCGAAGAGCTAGAAGACCCTGTGCCTGTTCGTAGTGGTGAAAAATGGGTTTCGATTAGCAATGCACCCAAGATTTATTTCCCATATCGACTGGAATTAACTTGTATTAATCGTTCCACTTTTGATACGAGTCTAGTATTTCGAGCGGGTCTCGAACGGCTCGGAATTAACCTTATTCCTCGGGTTTCCTTGAAAAAGACTCACTTCCAACTTTCTCTAAAAGAGGGGGCCGCTTATTTCAACTTCCAAAGAAGCGGATCAAGTAGGCAGGCTTCTTTTGCGTCTTTTCTTGAGTGCGCAGCCCGTGAATCTGCAATACAGAGTCTTACTAATGCGCCCAGTCATTTAGCCATAGCAGACATCACCTTACAGGAATGCTATCTTCAAGCTCTAATGAAGAAGCTTTTGGAATGGGCATGGAACGATATCGCTGGAATTATAGATTTCGAGCAAGAAGCAGTAGAATTTTTATCAGAACAAACAGTGCATGGCGGACAGGCAGACATTGTGATATTGCAGAGCGAGCGTGGCTTAGAATTTTTTATTGAAGTAAAGAACAAGAGGATTATAAACAGAGATACACTTTCGCGCGATGGAATTAGGGCATCACATCAAGTTAAAGGCTATCAAAGCCTAACATATAGGGAACATGGCACAAAACGGGGTATTGCAGGGAAAGCCAGTCAAAATAATGGCACTCTTCTAATTGGCCAAATTGATGATATTTTAGTTTTCGAATTAGATAGTGCAATGCCTATATCATATCTAACCTCCCTTCGTACTGAATGAATGATTTTCTACTTACGATTTGGGTTGAGCAATAAGGAAGGTTTTTCTTATTCAATCACAACGGGGAATTTGAATTCTATAAAGAGTAGCTGCGCCTATTGTTTATAAGATAGTATTCTCTCTGCCGACACGTATTATGTATTAAGGACAGAAGCAGATTGCCGGGCGTTTCCTCTTTGTCCCGGTGATTGCTTGAGCGTATATTCTTGATATGGATGCGGAGTTTGAGTGGGATAGAGAGAAAGCTGAATCTAATCTTCAGAAACACAGCGTTTCTTTTGAAGAGGCAGCAACTGTTTTCTTCGATCCGCTCTCACTGACCATCCCCGACCCTTTGCATTCTGATAAGGAGAATCGTTTTGTTACCAACGGATTATCTAATCAGCAGCGGCAGTTGGTGGTTGTGCATTCTGAGGGTGATGATAAAATCAGAATTATCAGTGCGCGTTTAGCTACTCCGAGTGAAAGGAAGAAATATGAATCAGGAATCGAATAATGAGCGCGAGCCAGAGATGTTGGAAGAGTATGATTTTAGCAACGGTGTGCGCGGCAAGTACGCCGCCCGTTTTACGAAGGGCAGCCATGTGGTGGTGCTTGACCCCGATGTGGCGCAAGTGTTTTCGGATTCAGAGTCTGTCAATCGGGCGTTACGCGCTTTAGTTGAAATCATTCAAGATCAATCAGAGAAAGCACATCCGTAAGAGCTTCCCCTAATGGCACGCCCAACAACTCACTCAAGCGCGACGCCTCGACGAGCAGTCCTTTCATCGTTGCTTGCTTCGATAATATTGGATGCTGCCAGCGTGCGGCTCAAATTCCGTTCTTAAGTTGCAGCCTCTTTGCCGACGCGCATTATGTATTCCGGCTCGTCTTCGCCTGTAACCTGAACGGTCTTCAGATAACGAAAGCCAGCCTTCTCGTATGCACTGAAGGAATTTGATTTTATTATAAGAGTTGAAGGAATCAATGAACATTTGCCGCCACTAGGCTTGATATTATTCAAATGGCTCATTGCTCCTCAAAAGCGATAAGCAGTCAGTTCTGAAAATACTTGTCTCAAGGAGCGGTGAGATTTACTATCTTATCCATGAATTATCAGAACATTATTACAATCGAACCCGGCAAGCGTGGCGGCAAGCCTTGTATTAGAGGGATGCGTATTACAGTTTATGATGTGCTGGAATATCTTGCTTCCGGCATGACCCAACAGGAAGTTCTTGAAGATTTCCCTTATCTGACTAAGGAAGATATTCTCGCCTGTCTAGCCTACGCCGCAGATCGTGAAAAACGCTTGATGGTGGTCGAAGCGTGAAACTTCTCTTTGACCATCATCTTTCGCCACGCTTGATTAAATCTCTGGCTGACATCTATCCAGACTCGAATCATGTCTATCCGCTTGGCCTTGACCAAGCTGACGATAAAGATATTTGGGAACATGCGCGTCGTGCATGTCTTTCATCATTCTTCCTCGCGGCGATGGTTGAACGCTTTTCGCGCGGGTGGGTGTATTCCAGCGTTAGGTTGTATCCTCTCTGCCGATTCGCATAATGTATTCCGGCTCGTCTTCGCCCGTAACCTGCACGGTCTTTAGATAACGAAAGCCAGCCTTTTCGTATGCACGGATTGCGACCTTGTTCTCAGGCTCAGGCCCTATGATGCAGCTTTCGACCTGAAATTTTTGAAACACTATTTCACTTAAAAACTTCTTCAGCACGACAGCGCCAAGCCCTCTGTGAATGTAATCCTCTTCGCCTATGAAGAGGTCAACGCCTGCGGCATCCTCTTCCACGCAAACGCACGCGCTGTAGTCCGGGTCATCCTGAATCCTGTAAGCTTGAATGTAACCTATGGGGCGCTCTTCGTAGAGAATAAGAAAACTCTTCGTCAGCATCTCCCCGTTGACTCTAGTCGCGTAGTGTTCAGTCACCTCTTCCAGCGAGCGCCTTTTTTTGCCGTACCACTGAATGACAAAATCCGTGTTGAGCCATTTATGCATCAATGGCATGTCGTCCACGCTCAACTTTCGGAAACCTATCTCTGCTGAATCGAGCATAAAGCTTTGTTAGGCCGTGATGCTTGAAGTAGCGTAATATACCTAGCCGCAGAAGACCAATGTCCAGCACGCTCGTTCTATCACTTTATTGGAAGAAGGATACATGTTATGTGGCGGCGTTTTCTATCTCTAGTCCTATTGGCAGTGCTCACGGCAGCGTCCGGCGTGAATGCGCAAGGCGCTGTCAAAAAAGCAAGTAGCATATTGGCAGAGGCTACATGGGCGTTTGATACACACGAAGACAGAAACGGCTATCCTAGAACCAATGTGTTCTTAGTCGTTGGAGGACGACGTGTGCTTGTTCGGCGCAACGTTATAGCGCAATTCACTGTCGTCGCCCCTGAAGATTATCGTTCGCATAGCGTGCCCGCCACAGCCATCGCCGCTTGCCAGGGCTGGTGGGCTGGCGGAGGTGAAGATTTGTACGTGATACGTCGCAATCAGCAGTTAATCGTTTTCATACGCTACATAGATGAAGGAATTGAGCCGGGGCGTTTCCGTAGGCTGAAGGTAATCTCATCATCCAGATAATTATTGCCCGAACCTTTATGTGGCCGCGAGAGGCAGACGGTTATCTGATTGTTATCTAAGCTAAGATTAATCTGGAATATCCAGAGCAATTCGTAGCGCCTTGTTTAGCTCTTCAATCTTCTCAGCAGATAGGGTTGCAACGTAATTCGTTAAAACCGATTTCGGTAAACTCACAAGCTCATCGCAGTGGATACTACTCTCGTGCTTCAGTCCTTCGTCAATACCGGCCAGCACTTGTGTGGATAATCCGTGACGCGCTGAATATACAGGCGCACAGATGACTGTTGAAAAGCGTGAGTCTATGAGAACCTGACGACTCACGACCACAAAGACTCTGAATCTCTTGGGGTCTCTTGCAGAAGGTTTAGAAACTCTATAAAGGTCGCCGCGCTTCACAAAGCCACCTGATAATCAAGAACATCTAATGCCTCTTCGTTAAGTTCATCAGCGCGGTCATTGATAATTTCGAGGTCTTTAGCGTCTAGCGTGTTGCGATCAACTTGGGCAATATAAGCTTGTATTGCTGCCTCGATAACTTCTGATCGATTTTTATCTTTGCCGGATAGCTTATCAACAGCTTCTAGCAAATCTTCATCTACAGTAATGGAAGTTTCGACTTTCATACGCTCAAGATAATCTGCTCAGATTGATTTATCAAATTAGTCCGGCCTTCACGTATGACGGCAGCTGCATCAACAGGAGGTAGCTTTTCGCCAATTTCGCGTAAACGGCGAAGCGCATTGAGGGCAGCTTCGAGATTTGGACGATCCCTTGCAGGTACACGCTTCTGGATTTCGCGTTTCAAGGTGTCAGATTTCTCGGCCATTTTTCACCCCCGTTAATTCAATCCCTGCGCTGATTCTACCCGCTCGCTTACAATGATGCCAGCACCAAATCTTACTTAGCCAACGCACGTCGGATGACCGCAGTCGCAGACGATTATCTGGTTCGCGTCATGCTCTACGACGTTGTTCGTGCGCTTGCCAACCTGCTCGCAGTAAGGACTGCAATAGTCGCTTCCCTCCGTAGCCAGACAGTTGCACGCGCCGTGCGCGCAAATCTTTTCGGTTCTTTCCTCGCTCATCTTCCTTTAACCTTTCTCACAGTCTCTACATCACTCCTTCCAAATCCACGCGCTCGCGCCGCGCAACGCCTGTTTGATATGCGGCCTCTTCTACCTCGCGCGCCACAGCTTCAGCAACTCGCTTATCGAAGACCGAAGGCACTATGTATTCTGGATGAAGCTCGCTCTCTGTGATGATGCCTGCGATTGCGTGCGCCGCAGCGACCTTCATCTCCTCGTTGATGCGCGAGGCGCGGCATTGAAGTGCGCCGCGAAAGATGCCGGGGAAGCAGAGCACGTTGTTTATCTGGTTGGCATAGTCGGAGCGTCCCGTCGCCATCACCGCAACGTAAGGCGCAGCTTCCTCCGGCATTATCTCTGGAATCGGATTCGCCATCGCGAACATAATAGGTTTCTCTGCCATCTTCTTCAGATCGTCAACGTTAATTACTCCCGGCACAGAGAGTCCCATAAACACGTCCGCGCCCTCGATAACGTCGTGGACAGTTCCCTTCTCGTTCTCAGGGTTGGTGTTGCGCGCGTACCAATCCTTTATCCAGTCCATGTGCTCCGTGCGACCACGATAAAGCGCGCCCTTCTGGTCGCAACCCACAACATTTCGCACGCCCGCCGCCATGATTATCTTCGTGCATGCCACGCCAGCCGCGCCCACGCCGTTTACTACAACCTTAATCTTGTACATCTCTTTGCCTACGATCTTCAGCGCGTTGATTAGAGCGGCTAGAACTACTACAGCCGTGCCGTGCTGGTCGTCGTGAAAGACCGGGATGTCTAACTCTTCTTTCAAACGGTCTTCAATCTCGAAGCATCGCGGCGCAGAGATGTCTTCCAGATTGATTCCGCCGAATGCAGTCGAAATCAACTTCACAGTGCGAACAATTTCATCAGGGTCTTTCGTGCTTAAACAGATAGGGAAAGCATCAACGCCCGCGAACTCTTTAAAAAGCATAGCCTTGCCTTCCATCACTGGCATAGCCGCAGCAGGGCCTATGTCGCCAAGACCAAGAACAGCCGTTCCATCCGAAACAACAGCTACAGTGTTCTTCTTAATCGTCAGCGTGAAAGCTTTTTCCGGGTCTTTGTTAATGGCCTCGCAGACGCGAGCAACGCCCGGCGTGTATGCCATCGAAAGGTCTGCGCGAGTCTTCAGGGGCATCTTCGAGACGACTTCAATCTTGCCGCCTATGTGCATCAGAAAGACTCGGTCTGAAACGTTGATAACCTCCACGCCGTCAATGTCGCGCACGGCGTTTACTATCTCGTCTTCGTGCTCGACCGACCCGGCCTGAACAGTGATGTCACGTATGATGTGGTCAGGTCCGACGCTTACTATATCAATGGCTCCTATGTCTCCGCCCGCACGGCCTATCGCCATAGTAACTTCGCCCAGCATCCCCGCACGGCTGGAGAGTTTCACGCGCAAAGTCAGACTGTAGCTGGCACTTGGTGTGTTCTGCATCTTTGATTTAATGAAATCCTTTGAACGAAATGTCAGGGGCTGTTGATGATGTGAACTCTAACGCCAAAGTCTGGGGACGCGCAAGCAAAGAAGGAAAGCGACGCGGGCGAAGAAAGTAAAAAGGCAAAAGGCAAAAGGTAAAAGGTAAAGGTCAGGGGAAGCCAATCTTTTTATTAAAAGAGGTTTCATCCTTTCTTTTGCCTTTTTACTTTTACCTTTTGCCTTCCTCTTTGCCTTTTACCTTTTGCCTTTTTACTTTCTTCGCCCGTGTCTCTCCTTCCCTTCGTTCTTTTACATTTTAACTGCTTCCAGCAAACTCATAATCTCTTTCAATGCTTGAGCGTCCGCGCCGTTTTTTTCTGCTAGATGAAGAGAGCGCTGGCCGAGCAGCACGTAGGCCGCAAGCGCATCACGGGATGATAGAGACTGAAGCGCAGCCAGATGCTTGCGAACCGTTGCGGCATCTGCGCGAGCGAATGTTCCTGTGAGCGCACGAGCGGGCGCGACGCGGGCGAGATTTTCAAGCGTGCTGCGCACGAGCGGCAGAAGCACTGCGCGCGCTTCCCTTTCATCAAGCCCGCACGCTTTCAGCATCTCCGTTGAAATGTCTAAGAAAAGCTTTTCGCGCCTAAAGCCCTTGAAATCTGTCGCGCCACGCGCAGGGCATGGCGCTCGCCTTCCAAGCAGAAGAATGCCTCATGAAGAGTTTCCGCGCCCGACACAGCGTCGCTCACTGCGATGAGAGGATGCATTGAACCGATTCTAAATCCAACTTCACTAAGGGAGCGCAAAATGGAAGAAGACAGCGCGCCGCTTGCGTGCAGAGCCGTGCGCGCTCCGTCCTCATCTTTCGATAAAACGGTTGCAAGCGTTTTCGCCACAGCTTCTATCTCATCATCGGGCGTCGTGATGAGAAGAATGTCGCTCGCTGGAAGAAGGTTCAATTGTTTAGAGGTGAGCGCTTGAGCGTTTGGGCCAATCAACCGTGCAGAGCGCCGCGCGTGATTGAGATGCCGCGCCACGACCGCTTTAATCGAATATCCGCCCGATTTCAGGGCAATCCCCAGCGCCGTTCCTAATCTTCCTGCCCCGACGATTGAGACTGTTGGCCTTCTTTTTCCAGATGAATCGCGCGTATGCGGAAAAGGGGAAGAAGAGACGCGGAGAGTGGGAGACGCGGCGACGCGGCGAGAAGAACTGTTTTCATCCTGCTTTTTCTCCGCGTCCCCGCGTCTCCGCGTCCCCGCGTCCCCGCGTCTCTTCTTCCTTCCGCCTTTACGTTCCGCTCTTCTCATCTTCTGAGACGACTTCTATCAGCGCTGGTTGGTCAGGCAACTCGTCAGTCCACTGGTCAAGGCGCGCGCGCAACTCTTCGCGCGTCAACATACCATACTCGCCAGAAGGTACGCGCACGCGCACTAGCGGCGGTGCGGTCATCCTTTCAATCGCGCGCTCAAGCAGCCGCACATCTTCGAGCGTGAAATGCTCCGGCACATGGCCTCCTGCGAAAGCCACAGAAAGCTTGCGCGCGTTCTGCTTCACCATCTCATCCGCTTCGTTTCTGGCAATCGCGTCCAGAGAGATAGCCATGTTATGACTTAGATGCGAGAGGGCGCGGCGGTACGAGGCGCGACCGCGCGCAGAGAGTTCTTCCAATTCCTGCCTGATGCGGCTTAGCTCGCCCGCGTGCGCCAGACGAAAACCGCAGGCGCAGAAAGGCTCTGTAACCAGGATTTCGCGCACAGGCAACTTGCATTGCGTGTTGCGCGCTCGCTCAATCAATCGTGTGGCCTCGTCCCAGTATTGCTGGTTGAGAAACGATAGATTCGATAGCGCCTCGAACTCCCGAAAATCTTCGCCGCGCAGCAGTTCGTCAACCTCCGAGTGATTAACTCTGGGGCCAACCGATTCGTCGTGGCGCGCCGCGTAATGCTCGCCGTAGCGCTCGTGAAACGCTTGCCACAATAGCGCGAATCGGTTGATTGATTCCTGATCGAGCAGACTGTGTACGTCCTCTGCAATCACAAGAAGCTCGCGCCGCGCTCGCTCAATCTCGTCCAGAGAAGTCGCTTCTGCGAACGCAAGATAATCCAGCGACAGCGAACGCGCATCCAACGCTTCCGTATAACTTCGCAGTTGGCCCAACTGCTCTGTGGCGCGCGCAAACTGTTCTTCGGAATCTCCGAACGCATCGGCCACGCGCTGCAAAGCTTCCTCAAGAGAGATTGTGCCGGCACGTTCCGCTTCGAGAGCATCGGCCACAACGCCGAAGCTCTTGCGCACGGCTGCCGCCAGCGACCACGTGCGCGTCGTCAAGCCTTCGTCCGGCAACGCGCTGAATTTTTCAAGAAGATTTTCAGCGCGCCACCCGTCTAACCACGCCGCCAACTCTTCGCGCACAGCCGCGCGCGCTTTGTCCTCGGCTATCAATGGTAGCTGCGGCTGCCCTGTTAATTGTCTAGCCCAGGACGTAAGCCCTTCGTCGCTGAGCAAGCGAGTCGCGGGGCGCGCCAAGCCTGCGACCTGATCCCAGCGAAGCGCGCGATCCAGCGTGCGGCGCGTGATGCGGTCGCCTGTTGAAGTGACTAGCTCCACGCGGCGCTGCGCTACGAGCGCGGCCAAGATTAGATACTGCGCCTCGCGCTGCAAGCCGAAAGGATTTCTGCGTAGTTTCGCGTAAACGGTTTCAAGAGGCACGACTCCGCCCTGCGCGTGCTCTGTGAGCGCTAGCACTTCGCTCACCCATCCCATCTGCAACGAATTATCGCCTGCTTCAGGGATGTAGCCAGTGCCGCGCGTGGCTGCCAGTCCGAGCGGCACGGCGAAGAGTCTGGCTAGCACCTGCGTTTGAGCGTCGCCCTGATTAGCTCCGCTAAAGAAATCGCCCACAAGCTGCGCAGCGTCACCTTCGCGCAAAGGCTCTGTGAAATGCGGATGCTCTGGATAAGCAGCATCCAGTAGCGGCTCTTCCATACGTGCAAGAAGTTTGGAGAGAGTCGAAGCTGCGCGCGCTTCCGGCGTCAACGGCTGCGCCGAATTCTTCTGAGCGAAGACGCCTTCGTCTAAGTAAAGGCGCGACCATAGACGCTCGGCCAGAGATGTATGCGTGCGCTCGGCTGCGCGCGCAGTCTCGTCGAAATTCGCAAGCAGGCTAGTGTCTTTCCTGAGCGCAACCAGACGCTGCAGGCTCTCGGCTTCTTCAGGTCTTATCTTCGCGGGTCGCCAGATTGCGCGCGTCAAAGATTCGTCCTCCTCAACCTCGCTCTCAGACTCTGCCTCCGCATTCTTTCCTGCACTACTCAACATGGGCGCTAACATCAACACTTCCCAATCGAGCGCGCCCGCGTCCCGCGAAGAAGAGTCGCTAGCTTCCTGTGAAGATGAAGCCCGCGCCGTTTCCATGCTTTCCGATTCAGAGCTTTTTTCTTCTCTCTTCTCATCAACTGCCCGCGCGCCATTGCGCCAGATGAGTCGTCCGGTGCGCGCCGTCCCACGCCACATTAGACTGAAGGTGGCAGCATCAAACCTTACGCCTTCATTATCCACAAGCGGCCAATCCGCAAAGCGCGCACGCGCCGAAGCAAACAGAAGCTCATCAAGAACTGAAGCGTCTAAAGTGATTTGCTCTGCCGACCGTGCCAGCGCGGTATCGAAATCCGCAGCGGCGCTAATCTCGAACCTGTAGCGCACATCTCCCGTGCTGTCACGGCTGCGCGAATAAGTGCCTATGGGCGCGCCAGCGAAAACCTGATCCATCACCTTCTCTATGCGCGCGATGGCCTCGGCGTGAGCCAAATCCGTGTGCAGCAGCATCCCCGCCGCAAGCTCGCGCGCAGTAGCACCGCGCCCGTCCAGCGAAAGAATGAAAAGCCCTTTCAGGGCAAGCTTCGCGGGCAGCCGCTCCATTATGGGAAGCTGCGCGATTGATTGAGCCGAGAGCATGTCGTAAGCCACGAACGCATCCTTTAGCGCTTCGGATTTGCGCAGGTCGTATTCAGCGCGGTCGAACACTTCGTCCAATACAATGAGCGAGCGAGCAGGACGGTTCGTTGCACGCGCGCCTGCGTTGGCGGCGAACGGCAGAAATGCGAAAGTCGGCGCGTAGAGCCTTACGGCTGGAGCGACTTCGGCTACGAGCGGGTGAACGGGATAGATGGAAGTAAAGCGTGGCTCGCTCCAGTTGAAGTTCGGAATCGTGGAGCGCAACGAAGTGTATATGTCGTGGAGCGCCGCGCGCGATTGCTCCGTTTTGTGAAAGAGGTGCGTGTCCGCTATATGATAAAGATGCTCCGGGTCAAGATAGTCAATCTGGTAAGCGCCTGAGAGCGAGACGTTCGCGCCGTCCGCTCCTTCAATGTCGTCGTCAAGCGCAAGAGCTACGAAGATGCTGGCCTCTTCAGCGACGGCAGCCATCTCGCTTAAGACTGGCCCATCGTTTCGGCTCACGCGCGTCTCGCGCCCCCATGTCGTGTCAACTATCACAACGAGCGGCCCCGCAGCCATCTGCGCCGCCTGGTTGAGCATCATGGAAGGCTCGTTCATCCACTCGACTTCCGTGCCGCCCAGTGCTGATGCAAGCGCAGATGCTATCTCCTCCTGCAAGGTGGGTCGCGTGCCGCGCTCTACGCGCGCTACTACGTAAGCGCGACTGAGCAGTCGGCGTGCGCTCGTGGCTACGTGAGTATCGGAAACTGTGTTGCGCAGGTCAGGCAGCGAGGCCAGAGCAGCGAAAGCCGCCAGCGTGTGACTCTTGCCGACGCCTCGCAAACCTGCGAGCGCGCGAGCCGTGCCCCGATTTTTAGGTAAGTCTGCCAGCGTGTCCAGCCAGCGCCCCAACAGATCGGAAGTCACGTCCGTGAAGCGGTATGCGTTCAGAGCGCGCGCAGGCTCGCTCGCATAGCTCTGCACTTCGTCGAACGCCTGCGGCTCGACCAAGTCCTTTATCTTCTCCTGCTGCCGCTTCATTCTTTAGCTTCTGTGGAAATACGAAAAGCGAGGTGGGACGGGCATCTCGGACTGTAACACGCCCTGCCCCTTGCGCGCAATCTTTAGCTTTTCGCCCCGTGCGGGTCTATAATGAACCAAAGACCAGAGTTGGTGGCAAGAAATTAGTTAACATGAGTTCGATATAAGACGAAGTACGAGCAAGTGAATTATCCACTAAATCACACGAAACCACACGAAGAGAAGAATTCGTTTAGTGTGGTTTCGTGTGGTTTAGTGGATAGTTCTCTCCCTTTCCTCTTTCTCTCTTACGTCGAACTCACGTTAGTTAAGGTCTGACTGACGAGGCGGCGCGACGGGCGATGCCCGAAGTCATCAGCAACTATTTTCTTCCGGCGAATTTACGCAACCCTGCTGGCACATGGCGGCATCCAACAGGGGCGCGCACGAATACGGCTAAAGCAAATGCTTTGTACTCCTTGAGCCTTCGCGGCGCTCCCTTCTGGCACAAAAAAATGGCCGCGTTTTCCGAAAGAGGACGCTATAGGGATCTGGGAAAGAGACGGGCGAACCGCAATTCCCATTGATCAAAAGCTCTTTTTCCTTGCGGCTGTAGAGAACAAGGTTTTTCTAAAGCTCTGGAGGCTTTACCTATGAACAGTCAATCCTCCCGCGTCGCTATCGCGTTGACGCTCGCGCTCTCTCTGTGGTCTAGCGCTATAGCTACGGTCGCCGCTCCCGTTCAGCAACAGCAAACGGCAGCGCAAACTGCGAGCCAGCAACCGACCCAGACGCAGACGGACGAGCCGCCTGTGATGCCGCAGCCGAAACCGAACTCCTCACCTCAGAGGAATCAGCCGACTTCGGCCCAACAAACCTCTCAACAGGCTTCGGCTCAGCAGAACAACCATCAACAGAACGGAAGACCGCTCTCTACAGACGAAGACCCTGCTATGATTGGTCGCCGCAACATCAATCACGGCATCATAGCCCACATGAGCGGCTCTCTTGAAAGAGAGGTAGCTCTGGGACGACAGCTTGCCGCAGAAGTTGATCGTCAGGCTAAATTCATTGACGACCCTGTAATCACAGAGTACGTCAATCGCGTAGGCCAGAACATAGTGCTTCACTCGGACGCCAAAGTTCCCTTCACCATCAAGGTCATTGACTCCGACGAGGTCAACGCGTTCGCTCTGCCGGGCGGCTTCTTCTATGTAAACAAGGGCTTGATCCTGGCAGCAGACAACGAAGCCGAACTCGCTGGCGTGATGGCTCACGAGATAGCTCACGTCTGCGCGCGCCATGCTATGGAGAATCAGACCAAGGGGCAACTGCTACAGGGCGCAGCCATAGTAGGCTCTATATTCTTGGGCGGCATCCCCGGACTGATTTTGAACAACGCGGGCGGACTCGGCATACTTGCCGCATTCATGAAGTTCAGCCGCAGCGCAGAAGAGGAAGCAGACCGTCTGGGCGTGCAGTACATGTACGCCGCAGGCTATGACCCGCGCGCTATGGCTACTATGTTCGAGAAGCTGGAAGGGTTGAATAAGAAGAAGCCGGGCACGTTGGCGAAATTGTTTGCGGATCACCCGGCTCCTGCTGACCGTCGCGCATCGGCTCTGTCGTTAGTCGAGCGCTTCCCTGAGCGCGAAGAATACGTCATCAGCACTTCAGAGTTTCAGCGCGTCAAAGCTCATCTGATGAGACTCTCAAACGCGCGTGCGACAACCGCAGGTGACATCTCGAACGATAACGGCACGGGACGCCCGACTTTGAAGCGCCGCTCGCCTTCGGATGATTCCACGCAGCCCGATTCTAATCAGCCGTCGAATCAGAATCCCACGGCTCCGCCGACGCTGCGTCGCACAGATCAGGGGCAGCCGCAACAGACTCAGCCATCAACTCAGCCGAGTCCGAAGCCACAGCAGTCGCCGCAGACTTCACCGTAGATTGGCTGAAACATAAACCGTTTCGCTTTCCTTGAAGCCCTTCGGAAATACCGTAGGGCTTCATTCGTGAACGGAAAGCCGCTTTGAGATGTAACCCCCTTTAGCTTGACAATTTCGAGGCCGTTTTTTATTCTACCCGTTCGCGTTTTATACGCTTTTTGTAGAGAGAGTTATCTATGTCAACATACTTTCCCAGCGGCAAAGGGCTGGCAGACAATCGCAAATGGCACCTGGTGGATGCGGCGGGGCAGCCCGTAGGAAGACTTGCTACGGAAATCGCCGCAGTGCTAACGGGCAAGCGCAACCCGCGCTGGACGCCTTTCATGGACATGGGCGATCATGTCATAGTGATTAACGCCCGCAAGGCCGTATTCAAAGGCTCTAAGGCAGAGCAGAAGATGTATCGCCACCATACGCGCTATCCAGGCGGCCTGCGCGAGACTTCCGTTACGAAGATGTTCGAGAAGCACCCGGAGCGTATAATAGAGCAGGCGGTCAAGGGCATGCTGCCCAAGACGAAATTGGGTCGCGCGATGGCTAAGAAACTTAAAGTTTACGCCGACGCAGAACACCGGCATCAAGCGCAGCAACCCGCCCCACTAGACATCACCAACTCCGGCAAACAAAAATAGATTTTTGGAAGAAGGATAAAAGGCATTGGCTTTAACTGAATATTACGGAACAGGACGGCGCAAAACTTCTACTGCGCGCGTATTCCTGCGACCCGGCGCAGGCGCAGTTCAGATCAATCGCAAGCCGTTCGAGCAGTATTTCCCGAACGAGACCCTGCGGATGATTATTCGCCAGCCGCTTCAACTGACCGAGACGGCGAACAAGTTCGACATACTCGTCAACGTTGACGGCGGCGGCCCGGCAGGACAGGCTGGAGCGATTCGTCACGGCATCACGCGCGCGCTTATAGAATTCAACGCAGACCTGCGCCCCACCTTGAAGCAAGCGGGACTAATCACACGCGACCCACGCATCAAGGAGCGCAAGAAGTACGGGCAGAAGGGAGCGCGGAAGCGTTTCCAGTTCTCTAAACGATAGTTTTAAGTTTTCAGTTTTTAGTTTTCAGAAAAAGCTTTTAACTTAAAACTGTAAACTAAAAACTGAAAACTGTTTTAGTCCATTGTCGCAGCCCCGATTGGTTGCTTTCCTGTTGAAAGGGACGCTTCTCGGGCGGCGGCGAGTACATAAACCAATTCACCTAGAAGGAGAGTGTTAGTTTGGCTTCGGTTACGATGAAAGAATTGCTGGAGGCCGGTGTTCACTTCGGCCACCAGGTCAGGCGCTGGAATCCGAAGATGAAGGAGTACATTTTCGGCGAGCGCAATGGCATATACATTATTGATCTCCAAAAAACCCAAAAGATGTTCCGCGACGCGATTCAGTTCATGACGAACCTTATCGCAGAGGATCGCGGCAAGACTGTGCTTTTCGTCGGCACAAAACGTCAGGCGCAGGACGCCATACGCGAAGAAGCAGAGCGCGCTGGTCAGTATTACATCAACCAGCGTTGGTTGGGCGGCCTTCTGACAAACTTCCAGACCGTACAGAAATCCATCAAGCGCTTGAAAGATTTGGAAGCGATGCAGACGGACGGTCGCTATGAGAAGCTGACGAAGAAGGAGCGCATCAAGCTAGACCGCGAGCGGCAGAGTCTTGAGAAAAATCTTTCCGGCATAAAGGCTATGAACCGGCTGCCTGACGCAATCTTCATCATTGACGTTAGGAAAGAGGAGATTGCTGTCGCGGAAGCGAATCGTCTGGGCATTCCTGTGGTCGCCGTCGTTGACACTAACTGCTCGCCTGACGGAATTGATTACATCATTCCCGGCAACGATGACGCGCTTCGCGCCGTTCGCCTCTTCGCCTCGCGCATGGCCGACGCCATCATAGAAGGCCAGCAAGTGATTGCCGAAGGCGCAGAAGGTGAAGGCGCTGCGGCTGCGGAGACTGAGGGCGCGGCAGAAGGTGAAGGACGCGCGCGACGCAAGCCTGCGAGCGCTAGCGCAGACAACACTAGCACAGTGACTACGGAGCGCGAACCCGGCGCTGAAGCAGAGAACGTGACCGACATGGGCGCGGCTGCGCCGTCTGCGGAAACGCAAGTGTCAGTTCCCGGACTTCAGGGCTTCGGCACCACAGGCCAGCAGCCCGATAGCGTTGGCGACCACGCACAAGCTGGCACGGGCGCTCCTGTCGCTGGCGCAAGCGGCGCAGGCGAGGATTCCAGCGAAGCGCAGCCAGAGACTTCAGCCGAACAGGAGAAGGGCGCTGAGTCGGTCGGAGTGGCGCCGTAGAAATTTTCAGAGAACAGAACCATTATTCGGCGAGCGCAGCCTCTACGCGGCCAATGAACCGCCGGGCTGCGCTTTTTAGTAAAGAGTTTAAAGTCAGATTAATTTTCGATTTTGGATTTTAGATTTTCGATTGGAAGAAGCGGAGAGCTTTTTAAATCGAAAATCTAAAATCCAAAATCGAAAATTAATCTGACTCCAGACTTTCTTACAAGGGAGATTTTCAAAGATGGCAGAGATTACTGCGAGCGCTGTGAAGGCGCTGCGCGAGAAGACGGGCGCTGGCATGATGGAGTGCAAGAACGCGCTCAATGAGGCGAGCGGCAATGAGGAGCAGGCGATTGAAATCCTGCGTAAGCGTGGCCTTGCGACCGCCAAGAAAAAAGAGGGGCGCATCGCCGCCGAAGGCGCTGTTGGCTCGTACATTCACATGGGCGGCAAGGTAGGCGTGCTCGTAGAGATAAACTGCGAGACGGATTTCGTAGCGCGCTCTGACGAATTCCAGCAACTGGTCAAAGACATTGCCATGCACGTCGCCGCAGCCGAGCCTCGCTATGTTTCGCGCGAAGATGTTCCGTCGGGCGCGCTAGACAAAGAGCGCGAGATTGCGCGCGCGCAGGCCAAAAACGATCCGAAGAATGCTAACAAGCCCGATCAGGTGATTGACCGGATCGTTGAAGGCCGACTGAACAAGTTTTACGAAGAGACTGTTCTGCTAGACCAGCCTTTCATCAAAGACACTACGGGGAAGACCGTAGGCGAACTCGTCACAGAGAAGGTTGCGAAGACCGGCGAGAAGATAACCATACGCCGCTTCACTCGTTACAAAATGGGCGAAGGCATTGAGAAGCGCGCCGACGATTTTTCCAACGAGGTCGCCGCGCTCGCAGGACAGTAAAAAAGTCTGGAGTCCTACTGATTTTAGATTTTGGATTTGCGATTTTCGATTTAAAAGCTCTCCGCTTCCTCCAATCGCAAATCCAAAATCTAAAATCCAAAATCAGTAGGACTCCAGACTCCAGACTAAACGATGTCAGAAGTCGCAAAAGCTAACGCTCCGGCCTTCCGGCGAATCTTGCTCAAGCTGTCGGGCGAGGCGCTGATGGGCGAGCAGAGTTACGGCATTGACGTTAACGTGGCGCATGCTGTGGCCGAAGAGATAAAGGCCGTGCATGCGCTTGGCGTAGAGGTCGCAATCGTCGTCGGCGGCGGTAACATCTTTCGCGGCGTCTCGAAAAGCGCTGGCAACATGAATCGTTCGAGCGCCGACTACATCGGAATGCTCGCAACAATCATGAACGCGGTCGTGATGCAGGACGCGCTTGAAAAGACCGGGGTGACAACGCGCGTGCTCTCTGCGATTGACATTCCTCAACTTGCAGAACCTTTCATACGACGGCGCGCGCTTCGCCATCTCGAAAAAGGTCGAGTTGTAATTTTCGCCGCAGGCACTGGCAATCCGTATTTCACGACCGATTCAGCCGCAGCGCTTCGCGCACTTGAAATCAAGGCCGAAGTTATTTTGAAAGCCACGAAAGTCGAGGGCGTCTATTCCGCAGACCCAATGCTGGACGCGACCGCTACGCGCTTTGATTGCATCACGTATCAGGAAGTCTTGGAAAAGCAGTTGAAGGTGATGGACGCATCCGCCATAAGCCTGTGCATGGATAACAACATGCCCATCGTCGTCTTCAACATGCGCAAAGTCGGCAACATCATGCGCGTCGTCCGAGGCGAAGAAGGCGTAGGCACGCGCGTCTGCGTGGAAAAAACATAGAAAGTGATAAGTGATAAGAGCAGTTTACAGTTTTTAGTTTTCAGTTTTCAGATAAAAGCAGTTCTCTTCTTTCTGAAAACTGAAAACTAAAAACTGTAAACTGCTCTTATCACCCGGAGAAACCTATGAGCGAGAAGGATGTGATTAAGGAGACGCGACCGCGCATGGAGGCTGTGATTGAGGACTTCAAGCGGAAGCTTGCGACCGTTAGAACCGGGCGCGCGGCTGTGAGCCTGCTCGATACAGTGATGGTTGAATACTACGGCACGCCTACACCGCTCAACCAGATGGCCTCAGTTCATGCGCCTGAGCCGCAGATGCTCACCGTTCAGCCATGGGATCAGACGCAGCTTGGCGCTGTAGAAAAAGCCATACGCGCGTCAGACCTCGGCCTAAACCCTACGAACGACGGAAAGCTCGTGCGTATTCCGATTCCACCTCTTACGGAAGAACGCCGCAAGCAGTTAGCCAAGCAGGTGCATGAGATAGCGGAAGATCATCGCACGGCCATTCGCACCATACGGCGCGATGCCAACGAGCGTTTGAAGAAGATGCTGAAGGACAAACAGATTTCCGAAGACAACGAGCGCGACGGACTTGAGGAAGTGCAGAAGTTGACGAACACCTTTATAGGCAAGATTGACGAGCTTGCCAGAACGAAAGAGCAAGAAATTCTGAGCGTCTAAAAAAGTCAAAAGGTAAAAGTAAAAAGGCAAAAGTAAGGAAGGCGTTCAACCTTCTTCACTTTTGCCTTTTTACTTTTACCTTTTGACTTTTATTGGTTTGGGATAGCAAACATGTCTGCGGCAAGCTCTTGATTTATCTTTATGTCTCTGACGGTGTAGTCGGCGAAGAAAGAGCCTTGCGGCGTGTCGAATTTCTGCGAGAAGCTGGTGGGCACGAGCACGCCCTCGACCTGCTGGAATTTTCTGTGTTCGATGCCGAACTTGTTGCCGTTAAAAGTCGTCTCGTAGCTCATAACGCGCGCCGTGTCGGCGTCAACAAAGTAGTCCGTAGTGTTCCCTTCCGGGTCTGTGATGCGAAAACCCCGAAGCTTCTTCCTGTCGGGAATGGCGGAGACCGTATAGCCGGGCTGGTCGAATTTCAACAGCAGCGGGATGCCGAACCTGTTCGGCGGCGGAAGGTCAAAGCCGCGAACGGATGAGTAAGTCTGCTGGCCGTCAGAGATTTGCTGGAATGAGAACGCTGGGCGCGCGTCAATCTCAAGCCGGTAGCGCTCGCCCGCCACGACCATTGCGAATTTGGCAGGAAGCGACTGCGTAGAGTTCGGCGAGAAGAGATCAGCCGTGCCCACCAGTACCATGTTCTTCAAGTTGCGATACTTCGCACCGCCGAAAGCATTGATCGCCGCTCGCGCCATGTCTGATGGAGAAGTCGTAGCGGTGATGGCGGGCGCGGCAGTTGCTCTGGCGGAATTTGAATTGCCGGGAGAGGCCGAAGCTGGCGGCGAAGACTGCTGCGCGCTTGTGACGACCGCAATTGATAACGAGAGCGCGGCGATAACCGCGAGCGTCAATCTCTTTTTCATAAAATTTATTCCTTTCAAAAAGAGGAGGGCTTTTTCTCTAAAACCCTTCCGTAGTCCAGTTAAAAAGTGAAGCGAATCGAAAGTTCTACGCGGCGATTGCCTGCGTTCGAGCTTAGGCCGCCCGGCCCGAATCCGCCGAACGCTCCGTTCAAAGAGTTCGATTGACCGAATAGCGGCGAGCGCAAGTTTCCAATGAACTGTCCCTGGTTCGTGCGATTGAACAGGTTGCTCGCGCGGATTGAGAAGGTCAAACTATATCGCTTCTCTGCGGAGTTGTTGCCGCCGCCAAGCAGTCCACCCATGCGAACTGGCCCACCGCCCTGACTGCCAGCGCCTGCGCCACTTCCGCCCTGTCCCCCACCTCCCGCGCGATTGCCGCCCTGACCGCCGCCGAGCAGCACGAAGTTGGAATTGCCTTGTTGCTGTTGGCCTCCGCCTTGACGAGCTTGCTGTCCGCCCTGCTGGTTGCCGCCCGAACCTTGCGTGGACGCCGCGCGATTTCCTCCCATAGTGCCGAAGCTCCAGGTCTTGCTCACCTGCATGTTGACTGCGAAGTAAACAGGGCCGTTGCCGAAATTTCGGGGGATAATGGTTGCGCCCGGCAATGGATTCAAATCGAATGCGCCGAAGCGTGTGACGACAACGCTCGGACGGCTCAAGTCAGTTGCGAATGCCGGACGCTCGTTATACTGAAGGTCACCGTTGGCGTCAACGCCCGTCGTGATGTTGAATGGGCGACCGGAGAAGAAGACTATGAGCGGATTCAGGCGCAATCCCCACGGAGCGCCGATTGAGCCGCCGAAGAAGACGCGGTGGCGTATGTCAAACGCAGCGCGCCCGTATTCGTTCGATAGATCATAAGAGTTCATAGGGAACGTGAACGCGCCGTCCGAGTCGCTCCTCACACGGTTCAAGGTGTAGTTGCCGAAGAGCGTCAGCTTCTGGTTGAAGCGATTGTTGATCTGCACAATCAACTGGTTCTGGTTCAAGCGCCCGGTTGATTCGTACTCGAAGATGTCGCCCTGCGTAGGGTCTGGGCGACGAATGAGCGCTGGATGGAGCGGGTCGAAAGTGCCCGGCAGCGGCGCGTTGATGTCGCGCGAGCGCAGAAGGTGAAGAGTTCGCGCATTGATGTACGTGACGCTCAACGTAATTTTGTAGGGCAGAAGCCGCTCGACGCTGATGGCCGACTGCATAGTGTAAGGCGACTGCAAATCTGGCGCGACGCGGCGTAGAGTCTGCGGAATCTTGAAAGCCTCTAGCGTCGCAATCGAAGGCACGTTCGGAAATGTGAACGCGGGCTGTCCGTTAGGGAGCACGACGTACGGGACTATGAACTGCTGCTGGTTCGTGCCGTTAAAGCGAATGGCCGAGAGCGTGAAGCTTTCGTTGAAACGGTCGTAGAAGACGCCGAAGCCGCCGCGAATCACAGTCTTTGGCTGGCGCGAGCCGCCCGCTCCGGGCGACCACGCGAACGCAACGCGTGGCGCGAAATTAAGATTGCTGTGAATGTTGCTCTGATTCTCGTAACGAAGCCCTGCGCTTAAAGTCAGGTTCGGCCTAGCTCGCCAGTCGTCCTGTATGAACGGGCCGAAATCAATTTGCGAGACGCTAGACTCTGGGTTGCCGCTTGCAATTGAGAACTGAGACGGATGATCCAGACCCAACAATGTGTTGCGATACTGATCCAACGAGGTGAATGTGAAGGTGCCGTTGAAATTGGCCTGCGTGAAATCTGTGATGTGAACACCGCGCACGCGTGCGCCAGCCTTGAACGAATGATGACCTATCACCCACGAAGTGTAGTTCTGCAACTCCCAGCGATTCTCCGTGTCAAAAGCCAGGCCAACGCCAGAGCCTCCGCCCGTGAAGGCATCGCGCACGACAATAGTCGGCTGCGAGTTATCGCCCTGGCTGCGGGGCGCGTTGCGGTAGAACTGAAAGCGCGTCTCGTTCAACATATGCGGCGTCACGACCATCGTCTCGGTTAACTGCACGGACTGTTCCGTGCTCTCCGTCTCGATTGCGCGCGAGCGTAAAGAGAAGCCGCCCACGTTTGAATTCCTGGACGTTGTACGCGTGAAAGAATAGCGACCGACGAGCGTGTTGTTGGCGTTCAGTTGATAATCTAAGCGCGGGCTAGCGGTGATGCGGCGTTGCGGCACTACCAGCACGTCACTGAACGATTGTGGATTAAGATTCTGGTCAAGAACTACGGCGTTGATGACTGCGTTGTCATCAATCTCGCGCCGCTCGAAGTCCATGAAGAACGAAGCCTTCTTTGAGATGACGGGGCCGCTCAAGTTGCCGCCGAAAGTGCGCTGCTGGTGCGGCGCGCGGCGCGGAGCGTAAGGATTGCGCGAGTTCAGACTCTCGTCGTTGAAGTTCAAGAACATCTGGCCGCGAAAGCGGTCTGTGCCCGGCTTAGTGAAAATCTCTACGCGACCAAAGCCGAGTCGGTCATACTCTGCCGAGAAAGGATTCTGATTGATGCGAATCTCGCGTATGGAATTTTTTGGAGGCAGCCGGCCTCCCGTGAAGCCATCAATGTAGAATTGCCCGCCGTTCGGGCCAGCCGACGGGCCTGCCAGAGCTTGAAGAGCAGCAGCAAGTTCGTCAGGGTCGTCCGGCAATGCGTCCAGATCGTTACCGCTCAGCACCAGCGCGCTAGCGTTATTCTCAGGCGTCGTGTCAACCGCTGCCTCTTGTGCGACAGTGACACGCGACTCTTCGATTGTTACGCTCAGCCTTATATCGAGCTTTGTCGGGCGACCTTGCGCGACTTCCACTTCAACGTTCTCGTAGCGCGCAAAGCCCTGCGCGATGGCCGTGACTGTGTACTTTCCGGGCGCTAGACCATTGATAGTAAAGTTGCCTTCGTTGTTGGTCGTCGCCGTAGCCTTCTCTACACCCTGCGCATCCGTGATCGTCACGGTCGCGCCAACTATCAGCCCGCCGAATTCGTCAACGACCTGCCCGCGAAGGCTGCCCCCACCTTGCGCAAGTGCTACGAGTGAAGTGAAAAGAATCGCTAGCGTAAGCGCCAGGCTTCGCAAGAATATTTTTTGAGATGTTCGCATTAATTCTGACCTGTGAATTTCAAGAATGAAGAATTATATCCAGTTGCAAATAAAAGAGAGGAAGGAATGATCCACGCGCATCACGCGAAACAACACTAAACGACTGGCTCTTTCGCGTGGCTTCGTATGATTAGTGGATCATATACCTCTTTTCTCTAGTTGCATTCCGGTATTAAAAGATGGAAGGTTGAGTTCTATTTTCAAAGCTTCCGCCTTCCATAAATTTTATGGCAAGCCTATGCCGCTATCCAGACCGGGAATGCTCATACCCGGCGATTGTTGCCCGCGCCCTGCCTGTGCAGGCGCTTGCGGCGCTGCGAGTAGCGGCTCTATGCCCGCCGCGACCTTAATGGCCGTCAGCCGCGTAGGCACTGTGCCCACAGTGCTCAACACACCTATAGCATCGCCCGGCTTCAAATCATTAATTGTAATTGCCGGCAGCCGCTCGAAAAGTTCCTGCGGGTCGAAACCGCCGCCGGGACGACCCGTCATTTGTCCACCGCCGGGAGCGCCCGCGCCTGCTGGCCCACCACCTTGCGGCTGCTGTCGCACAGCGCCTTGCGGCGGCGCACCATTCGGCGTAGCACCTTGCGGCGAGCCTGCCTGTCCGCCCGCCTGCATCTGCCTCATCGTCACTAGACGCTGCGCCATCTCAGGCGGGATGCGGCGAAGCATTGAGTTCTGGTTGACAACGATTGTAAAGGGCTGGCCGTTCTGCAAGCTCTTGAGCGTTATCTCGCCAGAAGCTGCGTTGATTGCAGTGACCGTCCCATCAACTCTGCGGAATGAACCTGTGACTACCTCTTCAGGCGTAAAGTGCGAGCCGTCGGCGCTTCTTTCGCCGAGCGCGCGCAATTCGTCGCCAACTTTAATATCCGTGAACGCACTCGGTTTCGCATCATCGAACCTCACAGAGTCCGGCGCGTAGCGTCGGAAGCGCACGCCATCGCCAACGGCCACAACGACAGGCTTCGTGCCTTCGCGCGTTCTGACGTTGACCGTAATCTCTTTCGTCTCTGTGTTGATTGAAGAGATGGTTCCGACAAGCCCGCGTCTGCGCCACTCTTCGCGGTCATGCTCCTGATGCTGCGCTATGTCTGCTTTGGTCATCACAATGACCTGACGAGCCGGAACAGTTCGGCGATCATCCGAGACTCGGCCACGCGCCATCGCGCGGTCGCCAATCTGAATGTCCGCGAGATGGATTGGCTGGCGATGCTCTAGCGTCGTCTCGCCCGGCGGCACGCGGAAGTATTCAGTAGCGGGGCTAAGCTGCACGGTTATCTCGCCCATCTTCGTCTTGATGCGCAATTGATTCGCGCCCGCGTCAATCGCTATGACATCGCCGAGCGCGAAGTTGGGCGTGATTCCCGTCGCATCAACGGCGGCGGCTGTAGGGGCTGGAGAAGGAGAAGGCGTAGGCGCAGCCGTTTGAGCACGCGCAGAGTGTGCGCCCGCCAAAAAAAGGCAGAGAGCAAGCGCGAGGAACTTCCAACTATTTTTCATCTTGTTACCCTGTTTTCCCTTGATCTAAGGGCCGAAGCAGTTAGCGTCCGGTTCTGTTTACGATTAATTGCTAAAGAATGTTGCCGGTTTTACTTGCAAAGTCTCGGCCTTTTAACTGTAAACACCAGAGAGAGGGGATTTCTGGCAGAAACTTGCGGCAAGCTTTAAGACGCTCCGACCATTCTTTTAGTTGCCGAAAATTCCGCTATCGAAGGGCTTTGCACAGAATTAACTTTCGGCACATAAATCAACGTGAGTTCGATATAAGACGAAGTGCGAGCAGGTGAATTATCCACGAAACAACACGAAACTACACTAAACGAATTCTTCTCTTCGTGTCGTTTAGTGTGATGCGCGTGGATAGTTCTCTCCCTTTCTCTCTTACGTCGAACTCACGTTAAATTAGCGGGGCTGCACGAAAATGGAAGCGGCGCAAAGATTCACATCTCATGCGCCGCTTTACTCGTGATGCTAGTTAGGCTCTTGCTCGTCAGGTGCTCCCGCGTTGATGTGTCGGCAGCGTGGGTTGGCGCGGAGAGATGTATGTTCCTCCTTTTGCTTGCTACTTCTTTTTGAGAATGAAGGACGGAAGATCCATCAACAGGAACTTGCCATTTCCATCCAGTTCAATCTGGCCGAGATCAGTCACATTCACATTAATCTCGCCCTCTCCTTCGTAGCGGAATTCGCACTCTTGTCCCTGGTAGCAGATAAATATGCCCCACGTCGCCTTCATGAAAGGAAGGTTCGTAATCTTTTTATCCGCTATGTCGAGTAAGGTGAGTTCACCTATACCGGGTACTATCAGCCGGAACCAGCCCAATTTCTTGAACGACGGCTTCATCCCACGGTGAATACTACTAGACTCGTTTTCTCTAAAGTAGTTCAGTGGCGTGTAGAACTGTGATTGTACGTTGAGGGTGTAAGACATAAGCTCTCCTTTCAGAATATGAGTTGAAGGTTAAAGGTATCAAGCGAGCTGTCAGGCTGAAGCTTGAAAGAAGTTGCGTTAAATTCCCACCAGTACCCTTAAGGCGAGGGCACTATTTAACCGATTGTGCTAGTTCGCTAAGTTGATGGAATCAGAGGCCAACTTTCAGCCAACTTCTACAAATTCAGATTAGACTTTAAATAAGTCCCTTGTTCTCAACATAGGCTTCGTCACAACTAGCAGCGAAGGTATTTATAACCCAACAGCCGCCACCGTTCAAGCTTGAATCAGAGCGAAGCGAAAAGCTTTTACTTAACTGAAAACTGAAAACTGAAAACTGTTTCTCATGCTGCTTCTGCACGCTTCCAGCCAAGACGGTAGCGCGCCGTAAGCGCCAGACCCAGACTCGTCACCAGAAGTCCACAAAAAGCTATAGGCCAGACGTAAGGCAAGCTGAGCACTATGACCCAGAAGGCAGTTCCAAGCAGGAGTGCGAGCGATTCGGAACGCCTGCGTTCGGATAGCAGAATCTTTTGAAGCCAGCGCCCCGTTGCGGCCTGAATCGCAACGCGCCCGAAGAAGTAGGCCAGCATAAGGAAGAGCAGCGCCATCACGCCTACGAGCGCGCCGACTGCTGTCGGCAGCGCCATCAGAGAGATGAAGAATCCGAAAGAGAGCACGACTGCGCTGAGCAGTCCTATCAAACCGACTCGCATATTCGACAGGTGAAGCCGCGCCACTGCTCGACTCACAGAACCCGGAGTCACAGCCGTCAATGCCAGCGACAAGACGAACCAGAAGAGCACGGCAAGAAGACGTTGGCCCAGATAGATTGGCGTGAGGCGCGGCGCAAGCACCGTCGTAGGATCGCGCATCATGTTGCGCAACTCCTGCTCAAGCCCTGCGACTACTATAGTCATGCTTTGCGGGTTGCGATTCGGCGCGGAAGTTCCGTGATGATAAGTTCCGCCGAATACTGCAACATCGCCGCCTATGCGCGAGCCTTCGCGCTGAATAACCGAGCCGCCTATTGCCGCCACGTCTCCCTCTACGGTGCCTTCTACGATCACGTCACCGCCGAAAGAGGCCGCGCCATGCTTCACAGTCCCGCGCACAATGATCGTTTGTCCAAAGCCGTAGACATCGTGTTCGTTTACTCCGTCAACGACGACGGGCGCGCGGTCGTCTGGAAGCGGTTGAGGCATTGGCGTCCCTTCGGCTCTCGCCGCAGCGAAGATGAAGAGAAGAGCGAGCGAAGCCAGCAGCGCTCGCAGCAGCACGGGAGCCGCGCACGCGCCAAACGGTCTTTCAAGTTGAGCTTCATTGACCATTTTTACTGACCGTTTCGGGGCGCGGCATCCACCAAAAATTTGCCGCGCGTTCTAGATAACTTCCCTTCTACATTATTTTCGCGCGACGGGGGCGGATGATAAGGCCGGGAAGGAGTGCTATGGAGATTATAAGAACAAGGAGCGCGAACGCGCCGAAGAAGTGCGATTCGAAGAGAAGGTGCCAGCCGACCGAACGAGAGATGACGGCGAAACTCGAGCCAGCGTCGTAGGTGGCGCGCCCGGCTATATCGCAGACTATGGCTATCTGTCTTGCTATAGAAGCAGCGGGCTTAACGACCGTCTCGCGCAACGCTGTGCCGAGCAGAATGAAGGAGGAGGCCGCTAAGATAGCGCACCATAGAAGAGCGCGTTTGCGTTCAGCCCGATCCAGCACGCCGCCCATGTTCGACCGCGCGTGAGTGGCAACGACATGAGCGAAATCAATGGGAAGCGAGAGCGAGCGTTTGTCGTTGAGCGCAACGTCGAGCGTGCAAAGCAGACTGCGTTGCTCACGCAGCCTTGTTCTGCACGAAGCGCACTCGACCATGTGCTCCTCAAAGCGCAGACTCTCCGCGCCGTCCATCTCGCCGTCCAGATAAGCTGCGACATCCTCGCCCTGGCAGACCGAATTTTCTTTCGCTTCCGTCATGCTCTAAACCGAACTCAAACGCCCGTGATGCCTTTATCAATGAAATGCTGGCGCATCATCTCGCGCGCGCGAAACAGACCATTCTTGACAGTGCCCAGAGGCAACGCGGGCACCTCTGCTATCTCGTCGTAACTTAAATCATGTGAGTGGCGCAGCACTATCAACTCTCTGTAGGCCGCAGGCAGCAGACGAACGACCGATTCAATCTCAGCGCGCCGCTCTTTGCCCGCATACTCCTGCTCCGGCGTCATACGCCCGCTCTCTATAGGTAGATCGTAGGTTTCGCCGTCCGACTGTGCGACGAGCGCCGCATCGCGCACCGAATGGCGTCGAAGATGATCAACGGCAGCGTTATGCGCGATCTTATAAATCCACGTGGAGAATTTGAACTCCGAGCGATAGCGATTGAGCGAGTTGTAGACTTTGATGAAAACTTCCTGCGTAAGATCGAGAGCAGATTCGTAATTGCCGACCATGCGATAAATATATGACGCAATCGGGCGCTGGTAGCGGCGCACCAACTCTTCAAAACCATCTTCGCGCCCGGCCACAGCGCGCGTCACAAGGTCGCAATCCGCGACCGCGCTCGACCTCAAGTCAATGGGGGTTGCATTCATGTTCATGATGCTCAGGTTTTACGAGGATGAACCGGGAAAAGTTTCAGACCGATTTTGGATTGAAAGACAGCTCATCGCTTTCGCTCAATCCGTTCGCTAATCTAAAATCCAAAATCAGTCTGACTCCAGACTGTTTTATCCCCACGCGAGCGTGGCTAATCCGGCGGGCGCGGCGAGGGCATCGAAGCTGAACTCGTTTGATGGCAGCATGAGTCCGACTTCCTGCGCGCCGAGCGAGCGCAAGTTGCCGCCCAAGGTTTCGTTGACAATCTCGCTAACGCGCTCCTTGCTGAACTCTTCGCCCACGACGAGCAGCCGTTCGATAGTGCCGCTAGCGATTATCGCTCCCTCTTCGTCACCAATGATACGGTCGCGGTAGAAGAGCAGCAGACGGTAAAGCTCGTCCTCGCGGTCTTCCGGGTCGCAAACAATCGAGCGCACTATGATAGGCCTGCGCGCTCGTGCTAGAACGGCTGTGAATCCCTCTGCGTGAGAACTGACGAGAAGGCTGTCGCCCTCGAAACCGTTCTGCAAAAGCCAGCGCTCTTCGCCCATGTGGCGTGGAAGTATTAGCCCCGCGTGCCAGCCCAGAGCACCGAAGACGGCCTCGTATTCTGCGAGCACAATTTCGCGCACCGCTGTTGCAAGATAGCGCGCGCGCCCTTCTGCGTCCGGCGGCAACGGCTCGCGCCCTACGCGCAACTCTTCCACAGTAGCGCCGAACGCTCGCTCTATCTTCCAGCGTAGAATCTCTTCCGATTCGGCACGCGAGGCGGGCGCTCCCTCCATTGTCAGAATCATTGTGCGCGTGACGGACTCCGGCAGGACGGCAGACCACTTGCGCTGGCGCAGAAGTCCCGCGCTCGTCGCAAGCTGCGCGAGCGCATCAGCAGCTTCGTTCAAGTCCGAGATGTTCTGTTCGTCAAAGCTCGGTCGTATGAGAGAGTGTGGAAGCGCCATCGTGGCCGCGCGTTTGACGGAAAAGATTCGCCCGCGTCGCTCAAGGCTGACGACCGTTGCGCTCGTGCCCTCAATGCCGACCGCAGCTTTCGGAAATCTAGGCGTAACCAGTTTTGATAAAGGATTAGACATAAGAGAATTTTGGATTTTAGATTTTAGATTTTGGATTGGCGTGGATAGCGCGTTGAGCTTTGGATTTTAAGAGTCTAGTTATCGTTATCATTAAATCCAAAATCTAAAATCTAAAATCGCATCACCATTCGTTGTACGCGCGACCGTCTGAGCCTTGTTCTGTCGAGAGGCTGTGTACGTCCCTAACTCCCTGTTCGCCCGTGGTGGAGTTCGGGTCATCGCCGAGCGTCTGATCCCACCTGGCTTCATCGGTCATTGGGTCAACGGGAAGCTCTCGCATGTAACCGTCCGTGACCAAATCCTGAACGTCATGCGGCAGGTGTCCTTTGTCTGCGGCGTACTGGTCAATCAGCTTTCTCATCTGGAACAGATTGTCGCGCAACGTGGTCTCTCTGGCATGCAGCACAGCTTTCTGGTACTGCGGCAATGCAACCGCCGCCAGTATGACGATGATAGAGATTACTATCATCAGCTCAAGAAGCGTAAAGCCGCGCGACGCGGTGACGCGGTGACGCGGTGACGCGGAGAGAAAGATGTTCGCTTCTCTTATCTCCGCGTCGCCGCGTCCCCGTGTCTCCGTGTCGCTTATCCTACCAGTCACTGTACTTCTCCCCGTTCAGAGCCGTCTCTCTCGATGTAGAGCGAACGTTGAAGACGTTCTCTTGTCCCCAAGACGCGCTCGGTTCGCACGAATCATAGGTCGAGCACAACTGCCAGTCCTGTTCGCCCGTCATGGGATCAATCGGAATCTCGCGCAGGTAGACCTTCTTCTTCGTCGCAAGCAGCGTGTTATCCGTCGGCGCGGGCGCTTCTGTCCCACCAAGTGGAATGGTCGGAACGCGAGGCTCTACGCTTACACCTTTCACGAGTGTATCCAGATCAGGCGGGTAGTGATCCGGATTATCAACGCCGAAAATTGTGCAATCGGCGATTCTAACAGTGCTGCGCGGATCCAAATAACCTTGCTGACCGCCTTGTCCTTGTCCGCCTTGTCCCTGCCCGCCCTGTCCTTGTGCGAGTGCCGCCCCGGCGCACGGCATGCCTATAGTGTCTCGGTGAAACTGGTCAATCGCCGCACGCATCTCGCGCAGTGTTTCGCGCAATCGCTCTTCGCGCTGTCGCTTCACCGAGAGCTTAACCAGAGGAATGACGCCAAGCGTCAGGATGGTCAGGATTGAGAGCGTTACTACAAGTTCTATTAGAGTGAAACCGCGTGACGTGGAGACGCGGAAGAAGAGACGCGGAGACGCGGAGACGCGGAGACGCGGGGAAAAGGAATCAATGGCGTCGGCGCATTCTGCTTTTCTCGCCGTGTCCCCGTGTCGCCGCGTCGCAGCGTCTCTTCTTTCCCCGCGTCTCATTAAAAGCCTCACTGCTGCTTGACTACCACGCGGCCTTGCGCTAGCTGCAACCGCACGCCGCTAGTATCTGTTGTTGCGACGTGCGTGCCGTCCTGTTCAATCGTGATAGCGCTCTCGCCTGCGGCCACTCCCTCGACCTCTATGAAGAGCAGCACGCCCGCGCCGCTGATAGTAGCGCCGTCGGGCATAGACAGTATGATCATCACCTGCCCTTGAGGGTCAATTGATTGCGTGACGGTCGGGGCAGAGCCGCGCGCTCCTGCGATTAGATCGCCCTGAGTTATGCCGCGAACAGCCAGGTTGCGCGGGTCAAACGTGAGCTTGATGCTAGCCGAATTGAGCGGCACACCCGTGCCAAGCACCAACGCCAGTCTGCGCCTTTCACCCACGCGCATCTCCTGTCGCTCAGGCATCATGCGCAACTCCACAGGAGCAGATGGCGAAGGTTCGACCGCGACATCAGCGCGCGCGTTTGAAGCAGAAGTGGCCGATGTCGCTTGAGTCTGACGGATTGCGGAAGCCGATGTGCTGCTCTGCGAGTTCGCGCGTTGATTGCTCTGCGACTGAAGCGCAGATGCAAGATTAGTCGCTTGAGCCGGAGCGGCGGTATTTCTAACTGCTGGAGAGCCGCTCGGAGGCTCGCCAATGGAGGCTAGAATCGCAGAAGCCAATGCGCTCGTGCCCGTAGGCGAGTTCGTCAAAGATGTGCTGGTCGGCGTAGTGCTCGCAGGTGTAACTGTGGCTTGGGTCGTGTTGGTCGCAACTGCTTCGGTCGTGCCGTTTGTCTGCGCGTTATTCGTCGCGCCCGTAGACATCAGAGCGCGCGGCGCAGGAACATACGTTACAGGTTCTGCGTCTGGCAGTTGAACGACAGGGTTGCGCGGTATGCGTCGCGCTGCTGCAATCTGGTCCTCACGATCCGCTTCCTGCACCATTGCTTCAAGCGAACCAGCGGTCGGGTTTGCAAGCGTACCGCTCTGTCGCAACTCTTCATCGTGCGGCGTTACAGCAGGCGCGCGAAGCACGCGCGGCGTCACGGCAATCACTATGTCCGTCTCCGCGTTGTCGCGGCGCGGGGCAGTGAAGAAGCGACCGAGTATGGGAACGAGGCCAAGCAGCGGCAGCCCCTGTCGGCTGTTCGACTGGCGATTCTGCGCCACGCTTGCCAGCATCATCGTGCGGTTATTCTGAATGCGTGCCGTGCCAGTGATTGTGCGCTCGATGAAGGTCGGCGTTAGCGTGCCCGGCTCAAGAACGTCGCGCGATTCGATGCTCATCTTCACCTGCACGTCCAGATTCGGGAAGACCTGCGGCGTGAACTTCAAGGTCAAGCCAGTAGGCTCGAACTGTATGACCGGATAGCCCGGATAGTTGTTAATCCCTCCGACTGTGGTGCCCGTAGTGCCGGGCGTCGCGGTGTTCGTGCCGTAGTAAGGTATCTGCGCCGTTTGAATCGGAACGCGCTGGCCTATGCGCGCAGAAGACTCTTCGCCGTTGAATGCATGCACTTGCGTCGAAGCTATCAACTTCGTGCGTCCTCTCCTCTGCAACGCGGCGATGGTCGAAGACGGGAAGATGAGAGCCGTGCTGAGCGCCGTCGGCAATGTGACTGCGCTTGACCCTGTGCCTGTCGTGATTCCTCTGGTCGCGCCGCCTAGAACCGCGTAGCCCTGCTGTATGCCGCCCAGATTTAGCAAGGTCGAGCCGATGTCGCCTAGCTGGTTGCCGAACTGCATAAGGTCTGTGCTCGACACTTCATAGATGTTCACGTCCATCACGACCTCTGCGCGCACCTTGTCAATGCCCGCAATGAGGTCGCCTATGAGTTGAATATTCTCGGCGGTGTCGCGCACCGTCAGGCTGTTGGTCGCTTCATCCGGGATGACTATGGTTTGCGGTCTTCCCTGCTGCGGCGGGATCGCCCGCGTAATCAAGCTAGCCGCGTCGTTTGGCTTAGCGTTCGACAGGTAGAACGTGCGTATAACTAGCTGCTGGTACTGAGGCCGACGGGTTTGATCAGCGACTAGAATCGTACGGCGGTTCAATTTCTGGAAGAACAAGCCCTCTTGCAGAAAGATGTAATCGAGAGCTTGAGCGGTCGTCACGTCGCGCAAGTTTATATCAATCGTGCGCGGCTGCCGGAAAGTCTGGCTATCGAAGATTACGTTCAGTTGAAGCTCGGATGCCAGGCTGCGTATGACGCTTTTTAAGTCCGCGTTGTTGTACTGCACCACGCGCAAAGGCTCACTACGCGCGGGCGGCACGACAGGTTCTTGCGTCTGCGGCGCTGAGGTGCGCGTCGCTGGCGGAGTCGCTGTATTCCCATTCTCATCCGCCGCTGGCGGCGCGCTGTTCCTAGTAGAGCCGTTGCTGCCAGTCGTTGGGGTGATACTGGCTCCATCGCTTTCGCCTTGCAGTCGCAACATACGCTCCATCTCCGAGAGCGCCAACTGGTTCACGGGGTCATAGCCGTAAGCTTGGCGGAAGGCGTTGTAAGCTCCTGCGTAATCGTGCTGTTCCGCGAGCGCACGCCCCTGCTGCATCAACTGCTGCGAGGCGTTGAAGACGGCGCGGCGATAGTGCAGTTGGAATTCAAGGTTCGAGGGGTCTGCTGCGATGGCGAGCGTAAATTCCTGCGCCGCGCGCTCCCACTGCTGCTGCGATTCGTATTGCAGGCCGCGCTTGAAATTCTTATCGCCCTTGGCAAACGTAGCGACCGGCGCAAGAAGCAGGCAGGCCACAACTATAAGCGAGGCGAGCGGACGAAAACGAGCATTCAATCTCATAAAATTTTCTCCCTGGAGATAAGGGGCTTTTTTGGCTCAAGGCCGATGCCCCGAGCATGCGGCCAATAAGTTTACACGCAATATCCAGAATACAGTTCCTGAAAGAACAGTTTTCAGTTTTTAGTTTTCAGTTTTCAGAAAGAAGAGCAGAAAGCTTTTACTTAAAACTGAAAACTAAAAACTGAAAACTATTCTCATCAGCTTCTTCCAACGTTCACTTCTTCAACGAACGTAACGCGGTTGATCTCGTGCAGGGTCGAGACGCCTGCGAAAACTTTCTTCAGGGCTGATTCGCGCAAAGACCTTAATCCTTCGGCCTCAGCCGCTCGTCGCACTTCCGAGCCTGGGCGGCGCTCAACGATCATCTCGCGTATGTTATCTGTCAGATTCAGCAATTCGTGAATTGCAGTACGACCGCGATAGCCCGTGTGGTTGCAGGCATCGCAGCCCACGCTCATGTAGAAATCGCGCCCACGGTGTTCTTCTGGACGTAAGCCTGATTCTATAAGCTCGTCGTCCGTCGGAGGGGTCTCGCGTTTGCACACAGTGCAGAGCATGCGTACAAGCCGCTGAGCCAGCACGCAGTTCAAGCTCGAAACGAAATTATACGGCTCAACACCCATGTTAAGGAAACGCCCTATAACGTCAATCACGTTGTTGGCGTGCACGGTCGTGAAAACAAGGTGACCTGTCAGCGCAGACTGGATAGCAATCTGCGCCGTCTCTGTGTCTCGTATTTCGCCGACCATTATCTTGTCCGGGTCGTGGCGCAAGATAGAACGAAGGCCGCGCGCGAATGTTAGTCCCTTCTTCTCGTTCACGGGAATCTGCGTGATGCCGTGAAGCTGATACTCAACCGGGTCTTCAATCGTGATGATCTTGTCTTCTTCGTTTCTGATTTCGTTCAGCGCAGCGTAAAGCGTCGTAGTCTTTCCAGACCCGGTTGGCCCAGTGACCAGCACCATGCCGTAAGGCTCCGCTATGTAGTGACGAAACTTTCTCAAATCCTCTTCGTCAAATCCTACTACATCCAGATTCAGGTTGCGGAACGATTCGTTAATCTGCTCTTTGTCCAGAATACGAATCACAGCGTCTTCGCCGTGAACGGTCGGCATGATGGAGACGCGAAAATCAACATTGCGCCCCTTGTAGCGCACGCGAAAACGTCCGTCCTGCGGAACACGCCGTTCTGCGATGTCCAACTCCGACATGACCTTAATGCGCGAGATAAGAGTTTGATGATACGCCAGATCAATCGGATCAACTTTGGAGTAGAGCGCGCCGTCAATACGGTATTTGACCTGCACTTCGGTGTCGCGTGTTTCTATGTGAATGTCTGAGGCGCGCGATTCCATAGCGTTGAAGATGATTGTGTCAACCAGCTTGATTATGGGCGACATCTCGGAATCGGTCGCCAACCTATCAAGGTCAAGAACCTCTTCGCCCGCCTCTGTCTCTTTCACCAGAGAGATGCGGAAGCCCGACGCTGCTTCTTGAAGGACTCGCTGTGTGGCGTCGCCTTTTCTGAGCACAACGTCAATCGCGCCTGCCGTAGCTACGTGCGGAACTATGCGCGCGTGAAGCGCGTGCGCCAACTCGTCCTGCTTCTCCAAATCGGTCGGGTCGGCCATAGCGACGTGAAGGCGCTTGCCCTCACGACGAAGCGGCACGAACTGGTAGCGCAGCATCAGGTCAACGGGTATCTCCGCTAAAAGCGCGTAATCAATCGGTGATTCGCCGCCATCCGTGGACGGGAGTAGGTCAACGTAAGGCAGGCGATAGCGCAGCGCCAGACGCTTGGCTTTCTGCACTTCGGGCGGCCCAGCGTCATCTACAGGCAGCATATCTTCCTTCTTAATCTCCTGCGTCGTCTCGCCCAGCACGGGCGCAGGCGATTCCGTATATTCTTCTGAAATCTGTTTCATCAGTTGGTAAATGGTGAATGGTAAATGGTTAATGGTTAAAGAGCTTTTCTCTATTTACCATTTACCATTTACCATTTACCCTTCTTTCATCTCATCGAGGCGTTCGAGATTGACTGCACTATCGGTAGATAGATGCTGAGCAATATAAGGACGACAACGCCGCCCATGACGACTAGAATCGCAGGCTCTAGCGTGGTCGTCAACTGTTCAAGGCGCACCTCGGACTCCGCATCGTAGAAGACTGATACCTCGTCAAGCATCTCGCGTAAACTTCCTGAGCGCTCGCCCACGCCAACCATATCAAGCGCAAGTTCGGGAACCCACGCGGCTGATTCCAGACTTTCTGTGAAAGAGCGCCCCTCGCGTATCATCGGCAAGATGGCAGAGCTTCTTCGGCGCAACTCGCGGTTAGTGATTGACTCGGCAGCAATCTCCCATGATTCAACGAGTGTGATACCGCCCGCCAGAAGCGTTGCAAGCGAGCGCGTCACCTGCGCCACAGACAACTGAACCAGAAGTTTTCCGGCCAGCGGAATCTTCAAGAGCGCGCGATCAATCGTGAGCTTCCCTCCGGGCGTGCGTGACCATAGGACGAGCGCAATGACCGATGCTATGACAACGGGCGCTAGCCAGTAGATATTGGCCGTGAGCCATTGCGAAATGCCCACGACTATGACGGTCAGCGTGGGCAATTTGTTGCTCCCGAAACCTTGAAATAGATCGGACATGCGCGGCACAACGTAGATGGTCAGAAATGCGACCATGCCGAACGAGGCGAACAGCAGGAATGCCGGGTAAGCGAGCGCGCCACGAATTTTTCTACGAAGCCCCACGTTACGACGTTGATATGAGACGTAACGCGCCAGCACTTCATCTAGCGCGCCGCTTCGCTCGCCCGCAAGGATCGAGGCAGTGTAGATGCGCGGGAAAATTCCGCCCTGCTCTGCGAAAGCCTGCGAGAGCGCCGCGCCCCCGCGAATCTTCTCTTCAACGTCCGAGAGCACTGCGCGCAAGGTGGCCGATGGCGAACGCTTGCGCAGCATAGTGATGGATTGAAGTATGGGAATGCCTGCGCGAATCAGCGCAGCAAGTTGCTGGTTAAACAGCAGAAAGTCGTTCGCCTTGACGCGCGTGTGCGAGCCTCGCCCGCCGAATCTGGTCAGCGCAGCAACGCCGGAAGTCTTCGGCGGCGTTACGTTGAAGACCTTAAAACCTTCGCGCTCAAGTCGCGCGCGAGCCTCGCCAACGCCAGCAGCCTCGACTGTTCGCGTAATAACTTCGCCCGCAGGCGTTCCCAGACGACAGATGAACTCGGCCATTGAAAACTTTTCTAAGTGAATCTTCTGAAACAAACCCCGCCTGCCACGATTCCCGGTGAGTCAGGCAGACATCCTAATCTATAAGGCACTGAATTATATCACGCGCACGATTACAGAAGGAAAAAGGTAAAAGTAAAAAGGCAAAAGTTAAGACAAAGCCTGCATTTCTGATTTTTAATTTATAATTCACGCCGCAGGCGTGCCTACACTTTTGCCTTTTACCTTTTTACTTTTGCCTTCTTGTACACGCCTGCATCAGTGTAAAGTTTCAAATTGAACCCGGTAGATTCTTGCGCGATTGAAGCTGTGTGTCCTACAATGCTTTTCAGCCACCGCTAATGATGCGCGACCGACATTCAGGCCGAGTTGGTCTCCCCTAACGTCAGACGGTCTCGGATCGTGAAAAGCTTCAACAGCGACGCGCCTTAAATTTCCGTGCGTTTACAATGGACGCCGCGAGGCGCGACGAGACTACGCTCTTTTGCCCTGCTCGAAATGGATCGCGCAGAGTTTTAGGAACAGGGGTTTATATGAAAGTCCAGCGCCGCACACAGGTTCGCCTCGCGCTCTTTCTCGGTCTAGCATTCACAGTCGCAGCCGCGTTCCTGCATATTCTAGTCACAGCGCAGGGCGCGCAAACTACTACAGCGCCACAGCAGACGCCCGCCACCACAGCTACGCCCGCTCCGTCGCAATCGCCATTGATACAGCCAGTGCCAGCTCCGTCCTCGTCCCCTGCTCGTTCACAGCCGCAGCAACAGCAGCGCGCGGGCGGTCAGACTGGCGGAGGCAACGACGAGCACCTGATTATCAACACCGATCTGATAACGCTGACCGTGACGGTCACAGACCCTATGGGTCGCTACGTCTCAGGGCTTCAGAAGAACGCTTTCTCAGTCCTTGACGAGAACCAGCCGCAGGCGATTGAGTTCTTCAGCGACGATGACGCGCCCGTCTCTGTCGGCGTTGTCTTCGACGTGTCCGGCTCTATGAGCGGCGAGAAGATAAGCCGCGCTCGCCAGGCGCTACGCCATTTCATAGAGACCAGCCACGACCGCGACGAGTATTTTCTGATAGGCTTCAACCAGCGCGCTCAGCTATTGATGGATAGAACAAGCGACGGCGAAGCAGTTCTGAACAAGCTAACCTTTGTTGACACGCACGGCAGCACAGCCCTTTACGATGCTACCTATCTTGGAGTGGAAAAGGTTACGCGCGGGCGTCATCCGAAGCGCGCTATACTTATCATCAGCGACGGGCAGGATAATAATTCGCGCTACACTTTCAGCGAGGTGCGACGCCTCTTGCGCGAGTCCGACGTTGTGGTCTACGCCGTAGGCATAAACAGCGCAGACCCCACGAGCACGCTAGACTCAGAGGGCGAAGGAGTTCTGACGGAGTTGGCCGCAGCATCTGGCGGGCACGCCTTCTTCCCGCGCACTTCGGCGGAGATGGACGAGGTTTTTGAGAAGATTGCTGTTGAGCTTCGCCACCAGTATTCAATCGGTTACCGCCCTAACAACTTTGTAAACAACGGGCACTGGCATCACATCAAGATCAAGGTTACGCCGCCGCGCGGGCTTCCACGCCTGAGCGTGCGCAACAAGCCGGGTTACTACGCTATAACAAATCCGCGCTGAAATCGTTTCGGAGTTGACGGTGCGGCCAACGTGCGCGCCGTCTGCGAGCATCTATTTGAGATGGGCGCGAGACAATCATGAAGCCCTGCGCCCAACGATCTTTGCCCCAGCAGCAAGGTGAGCCAGAGGAATTTTCGATTTTAGATTTGCGATTTTCGATTGAAGGCAAGCCGAGTAGAAACAGCATGCCTCTCATCTAACGATTAAATCGAAAATCGAAAATTCCTCCTGACTTTATGAATTTTTATGATTTATAGAAGAATGAAATCATCGCCGGGCGCTCGCACGCCCCTTCTCATACTCTTCGCTTGCTTGATGACCTTATCGCTTCTCGCTACGGGTTGGAGCGGTAAAGCGCGCACGCAGGAGGCAAGGCCGCGACGAGCCGCTACGCCCACGCCTACAGCTTCGCCGCAGCCCACTAGAAGTATTGTCGTGCAACCGACGGCTACGCCCACACCCTCGCCCAGGCCCACTGTCATTCGCCGTCCTGACGTTCAGGTGGACATGCCTGCGCCTCCGACCATGATCGTGCACCCAAGAGCGGAGGCCACGCCTTCACCTTCGCCTTCGCCTGACAATGGTGAAGAGGTTGACCCTGATGCCATCGTTCGCGTCAACACAGACCTGGTGACTTTGAACGTGCGCGTCGTTGACAGGAATAATCGCCCCATCAACGACGCTCGCCAGAACCAGTTTCACGTATTTGAGAACGGCGTAGAACAACCCATTGAATTTTTCTCGACCGAAGAAGTTCCTATCACTTACGGCCTTGTCGTAGATAACTCAGGCTCAATGCGGTCGCAGATTGATACCGTTATCGAAGCTGCCAAGACCATCATCAACAGCAATCGCCCCGGCGACGAAACCTTCATAGAGCGCTTCGTTGACAGAGAGAAGATAGAGGTCGTGCGCGACTTCACTGCGAACAGGCAGGACTTGATGGACGGCCTGGACGACATGATTATAGAAGGCGGGCAGACGGCTGTGATTGATGCTGTTTACCTTGGCGCGGATCACGTAGCGAACTACAAGAAGAGCAACGATCAGGACGACCGCCGCCGCCGCGCTCTCATACTCGTCACAGACGGAGAAGACCGCGAAAGCTTCTACAATCAGGACAGGCTCTTTCAGGCGTTGCGCGAAGAGGACGTGCAGATTTTCGTTATTGGATTCGTAAATGAGCTTGACCGCGAAGGCGGCCTCATCCGAAAGAGTCCGCGCGACCGCTCCGTCGCTCTCATCAACCGCCTTGCGAGCGAGACAGGCGGACGCGCATTCTTCCCCAACTCGCTCTCGGATTTGCCTGACATCGCGCGCCAGATAACGCATGACCTGCGCACGCAGTACGTAGTGAGCTACAATCCAACGAACAAGCTGCGCGACGGTAGCTTCCGCCCGATTCGCGTCGCTGTTGACGATGCGCAGGGACAGCACCGCGTCGCAATCACGCGCACTGGACGATACGCAACACCTTCAAGCAGACCCACGACGAACGCGCCAGCCACGCGCGGCGGCAGCACAGCACGACCCACGCCGACTCCGACAACGAACACCAGGCCGCAGACTCGCCGTTCGCCTTAAAGTTTGATTTGATTAGTCTGGCTCTATCAAAGTAGCGTTCCGCGTAAAAGCAGCATCCCGACGCTGAAGTAGATAACTAAGCCGGTCACATCAACCAGAGTGGCGACGAATGGCGCAGAGGAGGTGGCCGGGTCAAAGCCTAGCTTGCGCAGGATGAACGGCAGCATAGAACCCGAAAGCGTTCCCCATAAGACTATGCCTATGAGCGACAGGCCGACCGTGAGCGCAACGAGCAGCCAGTGCGCCCCGTAGATGTTCGAAAACATTGACCAGAGCGTGATGCGCAGGAATCCTATGCTGCCGAGGATTGCGCCAAGCGCCAGACCTGACATGACCTCTCGTCTCATCACACGCCACCACTCGCGCAAACTAATTTCGCCTAGCGCAAGCGCGCGAATCACAAGCGTTGAAGCCTGCGATCCAGAATTGCCTCCAGATGAGATAATCAGCGGCACGAAGAGCGCGAGCACTACTGCGCGCTCTATCTCTTTCTCGAAAAATCCCATAGCCGTTGCTGTCAGCAGTTCACCCAGAAAAAGTATTACGAGCCATCCGGCGCGCTTTTTCACCATGCGCGCGAAGGAAATCTGCATGTACGGCTCGTCCAGCGCTTCCGAGCCGCCGATTCTCTGAATCTCCCTGGTCGCTTCTCGTTCGGCCACGTCGAGCACATCATCGCTCGTCACTATGCCTATCAGCATTCCGTCCGTGTCCGTCACAGGCAGCGCCGGTAAATCCGCCTGACGAAAAACTCTCACCGCAGCATCCTGTAGATCAGTCGCCTTTAACGCAACAAACCGATTGTCCATCAAATCCGAGACGGTGTCGGTCAAGGGCGCGAGCAAGAAACTTCTCATGCGTATATCGTCAATCAGCACGCCCTTGTCATCAACAACATAGACCATCGTCAGCGTCTCGCTGTCGTGGCCGTGTTCACGAACGTAGTCTAGCACCTGCTCGACAGACCAGTTCGGATGAACGGCTATGTAATGAGGAGTCATCAAGCGGCCAACACTGCGCTCCGGGTAGCCCAACAGTTTGACTGCTCTTGCGCGTTCATCTTCTGAGAGCAATTCCAAAAGCTGTTTAGTCGCCGCGCCGGGCAGTTCTTCGAGCAGCATAGTGCGGTCGTCGTCCGCCATCTGGTTAAGGATTTCCGCGACCTCATCCTTTGCCATAGCTTTCAACAAACTGCGCTGCTCGTTGCGCGGCAGGTATTCAAAAGTGGTCGCGGCCAGTTGGCGTGGCAAACAGCGAAACAGCAGTGCCTGATCTTCTATAGCTGAATCGCTGATTAAATTGGCTATCTCAGAAGGTCGCAAATTCGCCAACTTATCCCGCACACTTACGAAGTCGCGCTCGCGCACAGCCCTTTTCAGTTCCGGTTGTAGTTGCTGCATCTAGATTGAAAGCTCTCCTTAATTAAATTAACGGAGCCGAGTCAGTACCGCCTGCGGTAGCGGGCGGGTAGTATTTTAGATGGCAAGCAAGTAACGCAGCCACTATTACCCGCCCGCTACCGCAGGCGGTACTGACTCGGCTTAAATCGAAACGCCGCTTCGGTTCAATTTAAGACTGAAGCGGCGTTTCCATTATTGGTGAACGTTCAGGCGTATAACTCGGCAACGCTTCACGAAGTCGGCGCGCCCTGGCCGTCGCCGGAACCGCTTGCGCGCAACGATTCCACTAGCGATGTGAGGTGCGCTATCTGAGCGTCGCGCGCAGTGTTCTTGCGTATCAATTCTTCCAGCATCAGTTCGCTCTTGAGATTCACCTTGAAATCGTTCTCAGCCGCCAGACGATCTTTCTCGCCCGCGCGATTCTGCGACATCATGATGATAGGCGCTTGCAGCGCAGCCGTCATAGAGAGCATCAGGTTCAGCAGGATGTAAGGATATGGGTCGAACTGCGCGCCCTCCTCGCCTCTGCCCAGATGTACTAGAAGAAACGTGTTCACCAATATCCATATGAGCAGAAAGGTGCAGTAGATGAAGATGAAAGTCCACGAGCCGCCGAAGGATGCGACCCTGTCCGCGACCTTCTGCCCCAGAGTCATCTTCTCTTCCATCTCTTTGTTGATGTTGCGCGACGCGCGCTGCGAGACTATCTGGTTGGTGCGGCGCAATCGTGCGCCCACCTCGCAGATAACATCAATAGCTATGTCCGGGTGCTGCATCAAAAATGTCTGGAAATCTTCGCTGCTCAGGCGATGCACCGTGCTGTCAACGATTGCCGTCGCGCTCGTCGAGCGTTCGCCCCTGTCCAACACAGCCATCTCCCCAAAAAAGTCGCCCGGCTTCAGTTCGGCCAGCGTCACGGGCTGCACGTCCTCGTCTACCACCCACAGCCGTATTGAGCCATCCTCAACGACATAGAGCGCGTCACCCTGATCGCGTTCATGAAAGATAATCTCGTCGGCTTTGAATGCAACTTGATCTACGTGCTCGGCCAACTGTTCAAGCTCCGAAGGTTCAAGACGTTTGAAGATGGGGATACTAGCAAGGTGTTGCGCCTCGTCGCTTAAGGTCAATTCTGTTGACATAGCAATCTGCTCCTTAAAAATTAACAGTTTTCAGTTTTCAGTTTACAGCAAGAGGCGAAATGCTTTTTCTGAAAACTGAAAACTAAAAACTGTTTCTTGTTATGTTCCCAGACGATCTAGCAATTCGTCCGTTATTGCGAAAGGGTCTGTCGGCGGCTCGCTTGCACTCGCCTTCTCT
Source organism: Acidobacteria bacterium 13_1_20CM_3_53_8 (assembly GCA_001920415.1). Taxonomy (GTDB): domain Bacteria; phylum Acidobacteriota; class Blastocatellia; order Pyrinomonadales; family Pyrinomonadaceae; genus 3-1-20CM-3-53-8. The sequence continues at coordinate 65,777 of MNJR01000026.1, forward strand.
ACAACCTGCACTAGACCCATAAGCTCTTGGCCTAACTCTTCGTCGTTTGAGTTTATCTCTATGCAATCGGGCGAATCGAACGGAGTGATGAGCAGGTAACGCGGAAGATGCTTATCGCTCAAAGGCGTCGAAGGGCCTAAGATAAGAAGATTATTTTTCCAGCGCGCGTAGCGATGCGCCGAACCGACCTGCCGCTCCCAGTGCAGGCCGCCCCCTTCCGTCAATCCTTTAATCTGCGCCAGAAGAGCTTTCAACCTCTCTACGGTCGCCGCATCACGCGCCATCCTCTTTTTCTCCTTCCAGGATTCGCTCATCGAGTTTGAGGAGAGACGAAGATTAGCATTCTCGTCAAGATTTGGGAATAGCCTTTAGCAGAAAGGTAAAAGGTAAAAGTAAAAAGGCAAAAGTAAGGAGGAAACCAATTTTACAGATTTAAAGAGAAGAATTAATAGCTCTCTCTTCATCCAATCCCTTTTGCCTTTTTACTTTTACCTTTTGCCTTCTTCAGCTTGCCTTCTTCAACTTGCTTCATATGGTACAGGATTTGACATAGCGTTTCGCGTAAGCGAATCTGTCTCGGAAAAATAGAACGCAAGGGGCTAAGAGATGAAAACGGCTGGGGAAAAGGAAGAGGAAGAGGCTGAGAAGCGCGACGACTCCGGTGACCGCCGAATTCCGCACAAAGGGCCAGCCGGTGGAACAGGGCCTGAAGAAGAAGCTCTCGAACGCGAGCCGAATCCGATTAAGCGCTTCTTCAAACTGCTCGGTCCCGGTCTCATCACGGGAGCTTCGGACGACGACCCTTCCGGTATAGGAACATACTCTATGGCTGGCGCTTCTTTAGGCTTCGCCACACTCTGGACAGCAGTTGTAACCTTTCCGCTTATGGCCGTAGTGCAATTCATCTGCGCCAAAGTGGGATTGGTCAGCGGAAGGGGGCTGGCGGGCGTGTTAAGACGCTACTAGCCGCGTTGGCTGCTCTACCCTGCGGTAATCCTGCTAGTCGTCGCCAACACTATCAACGCAGGGACAGACATAGGAGCAATCTCCGCCGCCGTCAATCTGGTCGTCCCTGTCATCCCGATTGCTGCGATGATTATTCCCATAGCGGCCGTCATCGTTGTGCTGCAAGTCTGGGGTTCTTACCGAACGATTGCGAAAGTTTTCAAGTGGCTGACGCTGACTCTCTTCGCTTACGTCGCCGCTGCGTTCTTAGCCAGGCCGCACTGGGGCGAGGTCTTGCGGGCTACGCTCATCCCGCATCTCAGTTTTGACGGCAAGTACCTGCTGACGCTTATGGCAATTCTTGGAACGACCATCTCGCCTTATCTCTTCTTCTGGCAGGCCAGCCAGGAAGTTGAAGAGGAGGTCAACATGGGGCGCAAGACATTGAAAGAGCGCAAGGGCGCGACCGATAGAGAACTGCACAACGCTGCGTGGGACACGGGCGTAGGGATGATCTTCTGCAACATCATCTTCTACTTCGTCATCCTGGCCTCCGCAGCGACTCTGCATGCGGCAGGCAAGACAGAGATTCAATCCGCCACGGACGCAGCGCAAGCGCTGAAACCTTTGGCCGGAAGCGCAGCCACTTATCTCTTCGCGCTCGGGCTGATAGGCGCAGGATTTTTGGCCGTGCCCGTGCTGACAGGCTCAAGCGCTTACGCCGTAGCGGAGATGTTCGGCTGGGAGTACGGACTGGATAAGAAGCCGAAAGGGGCCTGGCAGTTTTACGCCGTGATAGCTGTTTCTACTGCGGTCGGGATGCTGATTAATTTTCTGGGAATCAATCCAATTGCTGCGCTCTTCTGGACAGCGGTCATCAACGGCCTGCTCTCACCGCCGCTCCTTGCGCTCATCATGCTCGTCGCTAACAACCGTAAGGTGATGGGCAAGCGAGTCAACGGACTTGGAACCAACATCGTCGGCTGGCTGGCTACAGCCGTCATGTTCGCAGCAGCAATAGGAATGGTTCTGACGTGGGGAAAAAGTTGAGGAAAGTCAAAAGTAAAAAGGTAAAAGGCAAAAGGAAGGCCGAAACCACTTTTAATTAAAAGATTGGCTTCCCCTCACTTTTACCTTTTACCTTTTTACTTTTGACTTTCTTCTTTCGCTCTAACAGAACCTGAAATTTTCTTGCGCGTGGTTTCACCTGTGTGAAGAACGGGCAGCGCTTGGTCAACGTCTGCGTGCAGGCGCGGGATGACGTGCGTGCCTACGACTTCGCCAACGCGACGCGCGGCTGCCGCTCCTGCGTCAACTGCGCTGCTAACGGCTGCGACATCGCCGCGCACTATGGCTGTCACTAATCCAGCGTCAATCTTCTCCCAGCCAACGAGCGTCACGTTCGCGGACTTCACCATAGCGTCAGCCGCCTCAATCATTGCGACCAAACCTCTGCACTCGACCATGCCCAACGCTTCCATCTTTGTGCCTTTCGATTTAATGAGCTATTGAGAGCGAGCTTACTTTACCACGACCTCAAGCGAATTGAGACCTATTGGAAATTCAGGCAGTGGGACATTTTCACTATAGAAGAAAATATCTATGAGCAAACACTCAACTCTTTGCCTTCTTCCTTTGCGTCTTGGCGTCTTGGCGTGAGATAGGTTTTTCACGCAAAGACGCAAGGACGCAAAGGAAGAAGGCAAAGAGGTTTTCTATTGCTCTCTTGATGAAAATGTCTCTCTACCGAAATTCACGAAACGCGATTATAGACCCTCTTTATCTCTCGCCTAGGCGTCGTAGAGTAAACCGTTCCTCCTGTGCTCGTGCGAGGGTTATAGATTGTATTCCCTGCTGCGCCGCGCGGGTAACGCAAGATCGTCCTGAGCGTTAGCGTTCGCCCGTCGTCAGAAAGCTTCCACTCATCCGTCACGTCCATAGTGATGACCGAGCCGGGCAGCGTGCGACGTAGCGTGTACCTCGTCACAACCTTCTTGCCTTCCCACTTCGTAGTGGATTTAATATCTTCCCGCCCCGGTATTAACCGATTCGCTTCGCCACGCCCGTCCGTGTAAAAGAGAGCCTGACCTACGATCTCAAAGCTACCCGAACGCCGTCGTCGCGTAACGCGAAACTCCGGGTCGTGCTGCAAGATAATTACAGCCACTTCAGAGACCGCCGACTCGCCGCCCACATCTTCTAAATCACTTTTGGCACGATTCAACTCCCACGTGCCGCTCAAGTCCGGTCGGGATTGCTGCGATGGCTTCTGATTACCTTGCGAGAAGCAGAGCGCAGCCGGCATTAGAATGAATAAACAGACAACCGCTCTCTTCATCACGAGCCGCCCTCCTTGAAATCTATTGCCTTGATTCACCGGGATTATAGCAACGCACGCGCGCGAAAGGGAACGCGCCAAGAATCGAAGATGATCGAATTTGAGAAAAGTTTAGAGCGGATTTCAGTTGAGCATAGGGAACGGAGCGGTTCACCACCGAAGACACAGAGAACACGGAGGAAGCACCGAAGAAGAATAAAATATTTGAGATTAGAAATCCTCTGTGTAATCTCCGTGTTCTCTGTGGTGAGTTATACTTTCCATACTCTCAATTGAGTATCACTCTAAGCGGAAGGTTTTTTAAGACGCACCTTTTTCTCAGAGGCAGTGCTGACCCTGATTTTCGTACCCGAAGGGATGTGCGCGCTCTTGCCGTGATACATGGCTGGTCCCAGGATGCCAAGCATCACTGAGAGCGCGCCGACCGCCGCGGGATTCGCCTTGCCTCTCTTGCTATAACTTCCGTTCAATCGAACAGTCTGCCCGTCAACGGTCGTCGTTGACCCTACCTCTATGGTGAGTTTACCCGTGATGCCGAAGTTTCCGCCTAATTCTGCTTCGGCAACGACGCCCTCTACGTTTGTGCCCTTCGCAATCACGACTGCGCCGTCCACCACCACATCATCCGCGACTTTGAAATAGACAGCGTCGCCTTCCAACACAGTGCTGCTGAAAAGCTCGTTCATCGTCAAGACCTCGAACGTAGTCCCATTAGGAACGACAACTTCCCTGCCAGCGCTTTGTTCACTTCCTGTTTGTGCGGCAAAGAGATTCGGAAGAGTTGAATGCGCAAGCGCGACGAGCAGAATCGTGCAAAGGAGCGCGCGTGCGGCGCGATTAAATTGCAAGAAGACGAATGACGTCCGCATAACAGTCTCCTGACGTTTAGCCGCCGCCTCCGACGATTACCGCCACAGCGAAGAGAAACCCAAGGACGCCCGCGCCTATGAGTAAGCTTGTACGCGGATTAGGTCTTCGCCCCGAAGCGCCTCTGTCGCCATAGACGCCGCGCACCTTCTTGACTTCTTCGTACCTGACGGTCACATGCTGTCTCTGGTCAACTTCAACTATCTCGAAACTCTCTTCGCCCACGTTTGAGATTGATCCGTGAAGGTCTTCGCCCTGTCGCCTGTCAACCGTTATCTTATGCCCTAAGCCCATCCCCCTAACCTGTTCTCTAATCTTCGCAGCGTGAGTATAGAGTTGCGCGTGCGCCTCGGCAGCATTCGTGTTGCTCTGAGTCTGCCCCTCGGCTACGCCCGCCAGTAACAGTGCGAAAGCAAGCGAAAGGAACAGAGTTCGATTTTTTAATCTCAAGAGAAAGCCCTCCAGCTTTTTTGGAATCTCAACCCACAAGTGAATCGAAGGCGAGTCTTGCGGACAGCGTTGCGGTCATGCGGAATGGCAACTGCGATGCCAGCGCGGTGGAAGATTTTCAGTCCAAAAATTCCCTGAAAAATTATTCTTTTGAGGAGAGTCAGAGGGCGAGCAAGTTAGAAGAGCGCAGCAAAAAGATGACAGGTGACGGGCTTTTGAAAAATGGCGCAAGAATGCGGGATTAACCGCAGGATTAGTATCCTGTTCTCGTCTGAAGCCTATATATGTATAAATCTACTAGCTGCCCCGCAACCAAGATGCGATTGAGTCGAACCTCGGATAGCTCTTTCCTGCTTTTAACGGCTGATACAAGCTCTTTGTAAAAGCTGTAATTAGGCCCTTGGATATTGATAACACTAAAGTCCAGTCGAGACGAGAGTTTGGGTTCGGCATCAAGCAAGTTATCTATTTTGGCATAAAACCAGAGCGGGCCTTTACTCTTCACTAGCGGAGAAACAAACTCCAAGCGCCAGACACCCACCTCTGGATCAAAAATCCAGTAGGCTGCGATGACTTCCAGTTTGGCGGCATCCAAACGCCCCAAAAGTTCTTTGCCTGCCTCAATCTCTTCTGACGAAAGCACCTCTTTTACCAATATTTCTTCAGCCATGATAGGACTCCGTGTTTCTTATTTGTAATAGCGGAATAAAGGTCACGCGCCCGTTTCTCGTCAATCTCTGGTTCATATCTAGCCTGCTCTTTCCAGCTTTTGACAGCGGCCCAGTTCAACTTGAACTGACCATCTGCGTCCTCTTTAGCTTTCAATTCCCCACCCAAATCTGCTCCCTTCACTAATTTCTCAAGCTCATGTGTATAGTAAAATTCACGAACAGCCTTTTCGTTTGGCGGAAAGTCATAGCGTTTTGTTTTCTTAGCAACACAGGCTTTCAAGGCGCACTCGACTGCATACCCCGCTAAATAATAAGCCCCCTCGTAGTGCTTTCTATCAAGCAGCACTTTGGCTTCTTTGATTCTCAACCCTGCCAGCTTTTGAAAATCAGCACGGTTCATTCTCTCATCAATTCCGCAACGAATGAATCGGCGCGGGGATTCTTCCGCCGCGTCGTATGAAGTCTGCGCTGCCGAAACGATTTACTGCCATGATGGGCGCGCTTCCCAATAGTCCGCCGTACTCTACCATCTCGCCAACTTCACGACCCGGCACGGGGATGATTCGCACGGCTGTAGTCTTCTGGTTCATAACGCCTACGGCCATCTCGTCCGCGATGATTGCAGCAATGGTTTCGGCGGAAGTCGAGCCGGGCACGGCGACCATGTCAATGCCTACGGAGCAGACGCTCGTCCATGCCTCAAGCTTATCCAGACTGAGAGCGCCGAGTTGCGCTGCCTCTATCATCCCTGCGTCTTCCGACACGGGAATGAACGCGCCGCTCATCCCGCCAACTGAACCCGAAGCCATCGCACCGCCCTTCTTCACAGCGTCGGTCAAAAGAGCAAGCGCAGCCGTTGTGCCGTGCGTGCCCGCGCGCTCAAAGCCCATAGCTTCTATGATGTTCGCTACGGAATCGCCTATGACGGGAGTCGGAGCGAGCGATAGATCAATGATGCCGAAAGGCAAACCCAGACGTCGTGCTGCCTCGCGCCCAATGAGTTCGCCCGCGCGCGAGAGTTTGAAAGAAAGCTTTTTGATTATCTCCGCAATCTCGTCTAGCGGAGCGTCGCGCGGGGCTTGCTCGACAGCGTGGCGAACTACGCCTGGGCCAGAGACGCCAACGTTGATGACGGCTTCGGGTTCGCCTATGCCGTGAAATGCGCCTGCCATGAACGGATTGTCTTCTACGGCGTTGGCGAAGCAGACGAACCTTGCGCAAGCAACACCGCCGCGCTCGCTGGTGCGTTCAGCAGCCTCTTTTATCATCTCGCCGGTTCGACGCACAGCGTCCATGTTTATTCCTGCGCGCGTTGTTGCGACGTTCAGAGAGGAACAGAGACGTTCGGTGGAAGCAAGCGCTTCGGGGATGGAATCAACGAAGATGTTTTCAACGCTGGTGAAGCCTTTGTGAACGAGCGCGGAGTAGCCGCCAATAAAATCCACTCCAACGTTTCGCGCAGCCTCGTCAATCGCGCGCGCGAGCGTTAGGCAATCCGTCACGCTTTGTGCGCCGCCAGCGATCAAAGCAGCAGGCGTGATGGAGATTCTCTTGTTAGCGATGCTGATGCCCACTTCGTCGCCTATCTCGTTGACGGTCGAGACAAGACGACCAGCCACGCGCTCAATCTTCTCACGCGCGCGCTCGGCGGTTCTCTCAATGGAATCGCTCGCGCAATCACGCAGGCTCAACCCCAGCGTCACCGTGCGTATGTCCAGATGCTCCATCTCCGTCATGCGCACGGTCTGTAAAATTTCGGCTTGCGAATATTCCATAAGAAGGTGAATGGTAAATGGTAAATGGTGAATGGGAGAAACGCTCTTTCTATTTACCATTTACCATTTACTATTTACCCTCTTTTCTCATCTTACTAAGCTTAGCAACAGAAGTATGAGCGAGAGAATGACGAGCAGGGCTGCGACTAAAACGAAGCGTAGGCCTGGGTCTTCGGCGGCTTCGTCTAGCACGACTGCGGAAGTCTGTTTCAGCTTCTCTACACGAGGGCGCAGATTCTCCTGAACACGCTCGCGCGCCGCAGCCGCCACGCGCTGCCGCTTCTTTTCTGTCCCGGCTTCTGAACCGGATTTGACCGGCGTGGCCTCTTCTATCTTCCCCTGGCTAATCTCTGTTTGCGGCGCGGCGGCAGGTACAACTTCCGCAGCAGGCTCGACCACATTCGTCCCGGAAACCTGTTCGACGGCGGTTGGCGGCGTCATGATGCTTTTCGTCTTCAACTTGTCGTCCCGATCTTCCATCTTCAATTCAGGAACTCCAATTCCGCCGCTACTGCTCTTCTGCTCTTCACGCTTGAGCGGCACGCCGCACTGCGGGCAGAAGATCGCATGCACGCGAATCGCCGCGCCACACGACTCACACCGACGTGCTATCTCAGGCAGCATAAAAACAGTTTACAGTTTTCAGTTTTTAGTTTTCAGAAAAAGCTTTCGGCTTAAAACTGAAAACTGTAAACTGAAAACTGCTCTTCTCACTGCTCTTAAATTCTATGCATCGCGTTAAAAAGGTCTTCGCGCTGGGCGTAGATGCGCACGCCTAGGCGTTCGCCCTCAGTGCGGAAACGTTCTTTGAGGGCGGAAGCAGACTCTCTGGCGCGCGTCATGTCCGCGATGATGACCATTGCGAACTTTCCCTGTACCACCGTTTGATTGATGTCAATGATGCTGCACCCTGCGTCAGCTAGAATTTGCGAGACTCCGGCGACTATGCCCGGATGGTCAACGCCGAAGACCGATACGATAAGACGACTTGCCGAGCCTGCATCGCGCGCCTCACGCTCTCGCGCGCTCGCGGGGCTACGCTCACCACCCGCGCCGCCGTTCTCCACTACAGGCTCAATCGCGCGGTAAACGTCCGTCACCAATTGCTCGACCGTGCGCTCGTCCGCTTCAGCGCCCAGCCGACCGTAAACAGCCCGCGTGATCCTGTAAATCAATTCCCGAAAGGCTTAATCCAAAATCCAAAATCTAAAATCCAAAATGGTCATGGTTTTCCGTTGTCGCCAGCGCGCAGTTCGCGTGCAGACTCGCGCAGTTCTTCCGAGACGGCGTCCTGTATATCCACGCGGTCAACTATGCCTACGACCGCAGCCTCGATTGACATATCCTGATTGCCTATGGCCGAGCGTGCGGCCTTGCCGTAGGCGCACATCACTGTCTCGCCTACGCCCGCGCCCAGACGGTCGGCGACGACGACTATGTTCTTCGTAGGCTCTTTGTCCAGATCGTAAGGGTGGACAATCAAAAAACGGACGCCCTCAAGATCGGGCGTCTTCTTCGTTGACCAGACTGTGCCTACGACTTTTCCTAGAAACATAAGTTTTCAGTTTTTAGTTTTCAGTTTTCAGCCTTCAGCTTTTAACTGAAAACTAAAAACTGTAAACTAGCTTTTAGCGAACATTTCATGCGACGGTCAAACGTTGATTCGCAAGGCGCGTGAAAGCTTCATTCAACTGTTGCGCGAGTTCGTCATCACTCGATTGTTCCAGGATAATTCTCACAAGACTATCATCCGAGTAACGACGCGGATCGTTGCGTAATAAACGGAACAAGAAAATAGTTATGCGATGCTGAACTTCGTTGATGCGGCGCACTCGCTGCGGATTGGTCAAATCCTCGCTGCCCACTTCATAGCTATCGCGCGCTATGATAGTCAATTCGTGCATTAGAAGCGTTAAGAACTCCTCTTTCTCTTTAGTAGAAAAAGAGGAGAAAACAGCGCTTGCTTCGTCAACGTCCATCAACTTTATTATTCCGCTCAAGTGATTTCGCGCTCCAGGCTATTAATGTCAATGTCACGCTCTTCAAGAACCTTGATGCGAACGTTGCCGTTAAGTATTCGCCCATCCGGCTTGACCTTTAATGATTCGAGCCTTCCGGGACGTAGCGACTCGATGATCTCTTCAGTGCTACGCTGCCGCCAATATTCCAGCGAGAAGCGGCTGATGCTTGTTTCCAGAGTTTCATCCGCGTGGATGCGCTGAAGCAATGGTCGGTTCTCTTCCACGTCAACCGATTCATGCTTTAGCGAACACTTCCGCCGGGTCGCCAAGGTCGCGTGCGGACGGCGTTATTATCGTGCGCGCGTTGACGTAAATCTTTTCGCCCTTTTGAATGGCGCGGCGCACGTCGTCCTCGCTGACGAAATCAACCGTCTGCCGCTTGTTGCCGTTTGCCTGTTGCTGAGGCGCGCTTGACTGCGTTGCAGTAGGCGCGCTCGGCTGCTCCTGCTTCGCAACCGAACTCGCTTGTGAAGACGAAGCGCCGTTGCCGCCGTTTGTTTCGACTGCGACGGGAGCGGCTGATGCTTGCGGCGCTGCGTCGGAGCGGTCGTAACGGCTGCCAGCTTCTATGTCAACAACGGGCTGGTATCGCGCTGGCGTGGGCGAAGCCGGAAGCGGCGAGCGCTCGTGCTGAACCTCGCCGCGACCAGCGAGGAAGCGATCCACGATTGCAGCGATCTCTTCGCGGTTGATGCTGCCCGCTCTGGCCGAAGCGGCAGGTTGCTGCTCTCGCGCGGGCGTGGGCGCAGGCGCGCTCGACTGCTGCACCGAAACTGCTGGACGCGCGCTCTTCACTGGTCTTGTTTCCCACGCGACGCGCTTGATGTCCATCAAGTGAAGCGGCGAGACGTTGTCGGATGTGACGTTGCCGCCCCACGAGCCGCAGCCCAGTGTCATTGATGGAGGCAATGCTGTAGAGAATCCTATTGCGCCGTGCGTCGTAGGCGTGTTGACGGTGACGCGCGAGGCTGGCATCTCGCGTCCATATCGAATCGCAGCGTCGCGCGAGCGAGTGTGAATCCCTGCGGTGTGACCCATGCCGCCGTAGCTCAATACTTCAAAGCACCTGGCCGCGCCGCGCTCAACTCCGTCTTCAACGTAGAAAGCCAGAATAGGCGAAAGCTTCTCCATAGAAAGCGGATGCTCGCGCCCAACGCCCGAAACGTCTACCATCAAGCAGCGCGTCCCTTGCGGAACATTCAGGCCAGCCATCTTCGCAATCACTTCTACGGACTTTCCTACTATCGCAGGATTCAAAGAGCGTTGCGGCGTTGCTACGACTTTCGCCAATTGCTCTGATTCCGATTGCGACAGGAAATGCGCGCCCTGCGCTTTGAACTGCTCGCGCACGGCCTTTTCAATCGGCGCATCGCAAACAACAGACTGCTCTGATGCGCAGATAGTACCGTTGTCGAAAGTCTTTCCTGTGAGAATGTCCTGCACGGCTTTCGGAACATCAGCGCTTCTTTCGATGAAGACCGGAACGTTCCCTGGGCCAACACCGAACGCAGGCTTGCCGGATGAATAGGCTGCGCGCACAAGTCCGATTCCGCCCGTTGCAAGGATGACAGCCGTCATCTTGTGCTTCATCAAAGCCTCTGTGCCTTCAATCGTAGCGGTCGTCATACAGCCGATTGCGTCCGCTGGCAGCCCTTCTTTGATTGCGGCCTCGCGCATGACGCGCATAGTCTCGTTGATGCATTTGGCGGCTGATGGATGCGGCGAGAGAACAATCGCGTTGCGTGATTTGATGGCTATGAGGATTTTGAAGATGGCGGTCGAGGTCGGATTCGTAGAAGGAATGATTCCGGCGACGACTCCGCGAGGACTTACAATCTCTACAACGTCTTTTGAATCGCTAACGACTCCGACCGTGCGAAGACCTTTGAAATAGTTCCAAACGTCTTCCGACGCAAAACGATTCTTCTCGCGCTTATCATCAGGGATGCCGTAACCCGTCTCTTCTACAGCCATAGCGCCAAGGCGCGCGGCCTCGCGCAGCGCAGCCCGCGCCATAGCTTCGCAGATGCGATCAATCTTCGCCTGATCGAAGCGCGCTATCTCGACTTGCGCGCGATGCGCAGCATCAACAAGGTCGCGCGCCTGCTGCACCGACACGAGGTCTTTATCAACGGACATGGCAACACCTCCGGCCATTTTGGATTTGCGATTTTGGATTTTGGATTGAAAGACAAGCTGTTGTCTTCATTCAACCGTTCGCTAATCCAAAATCTAAAATCTAAAATCCAAAATCACTTGGCTCTTTCCTTATTATTCTCGCGCGCGCCCGCAGGGAGATTGCGCCCTTCGCCTTCGCCGAGTTGGCCGCGTGCGCCGCCTTGAATTGCGCGCTCGTCTGGGCTAAAGCCCGTGCGACCGTTTGTTGGCAGCACGCGCTCGACCTCAGTGTGCGGGCGCGGGATCACATGCACGCTGATGAGTTCGCCTACGCGACGAGCGGCGGCAGCGCCTGCGTCCGTAGCGGCCTTGACCGCGCCGACGTCGCCGCGCACGAATATCGTGACGTAACCAGCGCCTATGTATTCCTTGCCTAAAAGTTGTACGTTGGCCGCTTTGACCATTGCGTCTGCGGCTTCAACAGCGCCGACGAACCCTTTGGTCTCGACCATTCCTAGTGCTTCGAGAGGCATCACGTTTTGCTCCTCACTAAATGGATTGTAAAAGTTAAAAGCGAGCTTATTGTGTTCCTTGAACGCTCCATCGTAGTCCCAACTGCCTAGAGAATCAAGAGACGCGCCAAGCTTTTGCAGCACAAATGTTTGACAAGCTTTCGCAGGGCACGTTATATTCCGCGCCAAGAAGAGTTTGCCGAGAGCGGCTCGCATGCCGTGAGGTTTACGATTGGGCGGGTGAGGGGAACGCTGCCGGACGTGACCGAGCGAGCTTCGGAAGTTAACGATAATTGACGAGCCAAGGCTCAGGCCACCGACCCACCGACCCACGAGGACTGGACGCGAATTGGTGATGGCAGCATCTTTGGGAGAACAGTTGCGACTCGCACGCGAGGCGCGTGGCATTTCCCTCCGTGAAATCTCCGAGCAGACACGCATCTCAATACGCTATCTTGAAGCTATAGAGACAGACGATTATAAGCGTCTGCCCGGCGGCATCTTCAACCGAAGTTTCGTTAAAGCCTACGCGCGCTATGTAGGCTTTGACGAGAAGGAAGCCGTAGAGGGTTACATGCGCACTGCGCGCGAGCAGGGCGAATCGCCGGACGACGTTTCTACGACTCCATATCGGTCGCACGTTTACACGAACGGGGGCGGGACTCGCTCGCCGCTGGTCACGCTGCTTCTGACTATATTGATTTTGGGCATACTTGTTCTAGGCGTCTACGCTGGTCGTCACTGGTGGCAGCGCAGACAATCAGAGCGCGCTCAAACGCCCGCGACGCCCGTCGCACCCGCTCAAGCGCCGAATCAGAACGTCGCGCAACGCGGGCAAGCGCCAATGAACGCGGCCACATTCAACATTCAGATCAAGGCTAAGAGCAAAGTATGGGTCAGGATTAAAGCGGACGACGGAGACTCTACGGAGAAGATTCTAGACGCTGAGGAGACAAGGGATTTCACGCCCGCGCAGCGCCTCAGCATACAGCTTTCCAAAGCGAACGTTGACTCGCTGGAGATAATCATCAACGGTCGGATGGCGAAGATACCGGCAGAAACCAGAAGCAATAACCTCGCTGAAATAGTGATCACGAGGAACGACTACGAAAGGTATTTGCAGTAACAGAAAAAGGTTGAGAGAACGCCGAGAGCGCGCCGCGCACGATGGCAACGAGGTCTGCGCGCGATCCAAAAATTCAACAGAAGAGAGAGGCTGCCCGTGCGAATTTCGGCGGGCAAATTTATTTGGGTAAATAGTAAATGGTGAATGGTGAATGGTAAGAGCGCCTCTTCCATTTACCATTTCCCATTTTCCATTTACCATAATTGCAAGGAGCAATTTTTATCATGATTACAGACGATCTGCACGAAGGTTTGACTTTCGATGATGTTCTGCTCGTGCCGCAGCATTCGGACGTATTGCCGCACGAGGTAGAAACTTCTACCAGGTTCACGCGCAACATCAGCTTGAGAATCCCGCTATGCTCTGCGGCTATGGACACTGTGACCGAAAGCCGTCTGGCAATCGCTCTGGCACAGCAGGGCGGCATTAGCGTCATACATAAAAACCAGTCAATCGAACGGCAGGCCGAAGAGGTTGACAAGGTGAAGCGCTCGGAGTCGGGCATGATAGTTGACCCTGTGACCATCAGGCCAGATCGTCCAGTGCGCGAAGCTCTCACGGTGATGGAGCGCTACCATATAAGCGGCGTGCCCGTAGTTGACGAGGGCGGCCATCTTGTAGGCATCATCACCAACCGCGATTTACGTTTCGAGACTCGCTTTGACATTCCAGTTTCCGAAGTGATGACGCCGCAGCCGCTCGTCACCGTCCCCGTAGGCACTACGCTCGAACAGGCCAAAGCTGTCCTTCAAAAGCATCGCATAGAAAAGCTGCTGGTAGTTGATGAAGATAAGCACATCAAAGGATTAATCACCGTCAAGGATATTCAGAAAGCAATCAAATACCCGCACGCCGCGAAAGATAGTTTAGGCCGATTGCGCGTAGCCGCCGCAATCGGCGCAACGGGCGATTACCGCGAGCGCGCAGATCAACTCATACGGGCGCGCGTTGACTGTCTGGTGGTTGACACCGCGCACGGCCACTCGTCGCGCGTAATAGAAGCCGCGCGCGAGATCAAGCGCCGATACTCTGACACGGAAGTCATAGCCGGAAACGTCGCCACAGCAGAAGGCACGCGCGCTCTTATTGACGCAGGAGTTGATGCCGTCAAAGTGGGGATAGGACCTGGGAGCATCTGTTTCGATTCAAATGCTTTGATTCTCATGGGCGATAACAGCGTCAAGCGCATAGCAGAGGTTCAGGTGCGCGAAGAGGTTATAACTCATCTGGGCCGCGTGCGCCCCGTCAAGAAGAGCTATCGTCACATCTATAGAGGCCCACTGGTTGAACTTAATGTGAGCGGATGCCCCGCCCGGTTGCGCGCTACGCCGAATCACGAATTCATGGCGGTAACTTTCAACGCGCCAGATGCAATACGAGCTAAAGCCGGAGCTAAATACTTTTTTAGCAAGAAGAAATATAACGTAGGGCTTCACTGGGTTCGCGCCGATCAACTGAAACCACAGGATGTCGTCGTTATTCCCAGACAACGATACGAAATTGAAGATCGCACTTTCGATCTGGCTGAAGTTGTGCCGCATTACCGTAGGGACGGGGAATCAATTTGGGACAACAAGCCTAGCCGTAATTTCAATAAGGAGACCTATCACGATCTAGCTAGACGCTTCAGCAGCACTCCGCGCGTCATCGGCACGATTGTCGTTGGGAAGCGGCGCGTCACGGATGCGCTCGGCACGCAGGTTGATGAGTATCTGGACCATATCGGCTATGAACGTTTCATGCAGCCGCTCAAGCTGCGCCGATTCATCCCTCTGGACGAGAGGCTAATGAGATTGTTTGGTTATTACGTTGCAGAGGGGTACACCGTCGGCAATGAGAATAACAGGCAACTGCGCTTTGCTTTCGGCGTGCACGAGTTCGCTTATGCGGAAGATGTGCGCCAGCTTGTTAGCGCCATCTTCGGCTATGAAGGGACAGCAGTGCGCCCAACGCCTCGCCATGCACTCGAAGTAATGATTCACAATCATGCTATCGCGCGCTTCTTCGAGTCGCTCTTTCCACGCGGGGCGCGTTACAAACGAATGCCCGGCTTCATGCTTAATCAGCCGGAGAACAAGTTACGCCAGCTTCTAATCGGCGCTTTGCGTGGCGACGGCTGTTTGAAAGACCCGCGCCGCATAGCCTACAAAACCGCTTCCCCTCATCTCGCGCATCAGATCGCAGAAGTTTTCATGCGCTTGGGCTACATGGCCTCAGTGCAAAGCTATGATGCGACGCGCGAAGGATGGGCAACTACTTATCAGATTCGTATTGGCGGGGCGCAATGCGCACGCTTCGCCCGCGAATTTCCTGAACTTAATCTAAGCTTCCCCGAAGATATTAAAATTCGGCAAGATGTATTCGCGGACGAAAACTATTTTTATGTTTCTGTTCGCTCTGCGCGGCTCACGGCCGAAGAAGAGTTAGAGGTTTTCAATCTTGAGGTCGAGGAAGACCACACCTATATCGCTAACCGGGTTGCAGTCCATAATTGCACAACTCGCGTTGTCACGGGCGCGGGCGTTCCGCAGATAACGGCGATTGTGAATTGCATGAAGGCCGCTAGAGAAGCAGGCGTTCCTATCATTGCAGATGGAGGCATAAAGTATTCGGGCGACGTTGCTAAAGCGATTGCTGCGGGCGCTGACGTTGTGATGATAGGCTCGCTCTTCGCAGGAACGGAAGAAGCGCCGGGCGAAGTGATTCTCTTCCAGGGGCGCTCCTTCAAATCCTATCGCGGCATGGGTTCAATCGGCGCAATGCGCGAAGGCTCGCGCGACCGCTACGCGCAGGAAGATACTTTGAATGAATCCAAGCTCGTTCCCGAAGGCATAGAGGGGCGCGTTCCCTACAAAGGCACTCTCGCAGACATGGTCACGCAATTGGTCGGCGGCCTACGCTCCGGCATGGGCTACACCGGATGCAGAAATATAAAAGAGTTTCAGGAGAAGACGCGCTTCGTACGCATCACCTCCGCTGGATTGCGCGAATCCCACGTACACGACGTTATCATCACGAAGGAAGCGCCGAACTATAGGTTGGAATAAAAGGGGTCGGTAATTGAATTTTTTCTATGAGCGAGGCTTAAACGCGTACTTAGATATTAGGCCATGCCTTATTCACGCACTGGGATTGCTTCTTCGAGATGTCAGAACGGCACTCTCTTTGAATGCTGATACGCGCCCATCTGCCTATCATGCTTCTTCATGAAAATCGCCAGCGTCAGAATCGCGCCGACCAGTGCGAGGAACATGTCCCAATGTGTATCCCAGATGTCGCCCTGTGTTCCCAGAAATGCGTCGCCGAGTTGAGGTGTGACCAGAACGGCGACCCACCATTCTATGAACTCGTAGAATGCGCCTATGGCTAGAACGATTGCGGCGGTGAGGAAGGCTATCCACTTGCGCGACGCTATGATGTAGCGCAGCAAGATTTCTCTTATAGGAATCCCCAGAAGAAAGCCTAGCATGAAGTGCGCTATGCGGTCGTAGTCGTTGCGCGCTAGATGAAAATGGTCGCGTATCCAGTTGAACGGCGCGGCTTCAGCGTAGGTGTAGTGCCCGCCCCAGGATTGTACGAAGAGGTAGAAGAAGATCATGTAGTAGGAGAGGCGCGTGAATTTGAAGTAAGGGTAAACGATGATGACTGCGACGAGTTGAGAGATGGGGAAGAGGTTTTCTAGCACCCAGTCGGCGCGGTCGTAAGGATTGATTGCGAGCGCAGCCCAGCCTATGAGGTAGATAATCAAGAGAGCCAGTAACGCGCGTCTAGATGCAATCTGCTTTTCGTGTTCCAAATTCTCACACGCTCCCGTCGTCGCTATAATTTTCCGACACCTGTCCGCTTCTAGCGTCGCTCTTCGCGCAGCATTGTGGAATAAAAGAAGGGCAACTACAATCCACTAAATCACACGAAACTTCACGAAGAGAACAAATCATTTCGTGAAGTTTCGTGTGATTTAGTGGATTATTTCCTTTCTCAGAATAAATCAGCAATTCGCATTATAAATCGCCAACTCCACTTTAGGCTCAACTTATTTCATCAAAGCTCGCGCGCGGCACTCGTCTTGCTCAATCACGGGCGCGCATATGAAGAAGCGAAAAGCAGTCTTAATCTTGAATCCCAGAGCCGGGCGCGGCCACGCTGAAAGGCGAGCGAGCGAGCTTTCCGTATTTTGTGCGCGGCTGAACGCGGCAGGAGTTTCGGTTGAAGTCACAGAGACTGCTGCGCCGAAAATGGCCGCACGACTGGCGCACGAGGCGGCGAGTTCGGGAGTCTGTGATGTAATCGTTGCAGGCGGCGACGGAACTATTAACGAAGCGTTGCAAGGATTGGTCGGAAGCCGTGCGCGTCTTGGAATCTGGCCGCGCGGCACCGCCAACGTTCTGGCCCGAGAATTAGCGATTCCCTCTTCTCTCGAAAAAGTTGTGGAGATTATTGCTCATGGCCGCGTGCGGCGTGTTCACGTGGGTCGCGCCGTAGCGGAAACGACGGGCGAGCATCGCTACTTTTTTCTGATGGCGGGCGTCGGCCTTGATGCTTCAATCGTGCGCGGTGTGCGCCCCGGTTTGAAGAGACGATTGGGCGAAGGAGCGTTCTGGTGCTCAGGCATAGAGCATCTGCTTCGCTGGCAACCTTTGTCATTTAACGCAGAGGTTGACGGCGAAAATTTCGGCGCGACGTTCGCAGTCATTGGCAACGGCGCGAGCTACGGCGGCAAGCTCTCGATCACGCCGCGCGCGCGTCTCGATAGGCGCGAATTTGAGATATGTCTTGTTGATTCTCGTAGCCGCTTTCGTTACCTGCATCTGCTGGGCAAGTCAATGCGCGGCGGTGTCGGCACGAAAGCTGGCGGCGTGCGTTATCTCAACGCCACGCAATTGCGAGCAACCGGTGATGCGCTTGTTCAAGTTGACGGCGAGTTGATAGGCACGCTCCCCATGACGTTCGAGGTCGCGCCTGAAACGATTGACGTGCTGGCTTAATAGTTAATACCAGATTGCAAAACAAAATAAGGAAGAGCGTGGGCAAGCCCGCCTTCCCAACCTATGAGGTTATGGAAGTTGAGCGCTTTAAATTCCAAAGCTCAAGATTATTAATCTCACTGGTATGGAAGGCGGGCTTGCCCCCGCTCTTCCTTCCTTATTTTATTGTGCAATTCGGTATTAGAGAGCTTTTCAAAACCCCTTAGCGAGCTTATCTCTTATCTTTGCGCCTTTGCGAGAAACTGCAATTCACATGAATCTTAAGAGTGAAGAGAATTGCATGTTCACGCAAAGGCGCAAAGAGAAATGCTTAAGCTCGCTAAGGGTTGAACTATTGCCAAAGGTTTTGAATTTAAGGCTGTGAAGGCGAGCCGTTGAGCCATGCGCGACGCTGTGTCAGCGCGGGATGCGAAAGAACCTGCGTATCTTCTATGTGATATTCGGCGCGATTTTGTCCGGGACGGTTTTGCCGAACCAGCCGCAAGCCTACAAAAGCAAGCGCATCGTCGTAAGGCGGCGTCTCTGTGCCGCGAACGTAACGCTCGAAGAAATCGTGCAGATTAATCCCTGCCACTTCAGAAGCCACGCGCTCGAAGTCTTCGCCCGTGTAGCCGTGACCGTGCAGGTAATAAGTTGTCTTCTGACCATTGACGTAAAACTCTTCGTACATGCGCCGCATCACGTCGTCAAGGGATGCGCGCCCCTGCGTCTTTCCGCGAATCATTAAATCCAGAACTAGGCCCAGCACTTCGCCTTTTATGTAGTAGCTAACGGATGTGTTCGCAAGGTTGGTGCGCTGCGCGTGAACTGCGCGATCCAGAAACGGCGCGGAGAGCGATGCCTCTTCTGCGCTCATCAGGCGGCTGCCCGGCGAATTTTCCACTCTGTCAATAGTCTCCGAATAAGAACGTATGAGTTGCTCATCCGTTGTGATTCCTGCGCGTCTGAGCATCAATGTGCCGTAGTAGTTTGTGAGACCTTCCGCTATCCATAGATTTCGCGTCGCCAGCGGTCGCGTGAAATCCCATGGGCCAAGCTCTGCGGGTCTCAATCTTTTCACGTTCCAGACGTGAAAGAATTCGTGCGCGATAGTGGCGAGCGCATGATTGAGCCAACCGGCATCGGCCAGAGCGCCCGCCTGTATAATCTGCGTAGAGTTCAAGTGCTCCATGCCGTCGCCGCCCGTTATGCCCGGCGCGAAATGAATCAGGAAAGTGTAAGAATCGAATTCAGGCGCGCCCCACATTGCCGTCTCGGCGCGTACGATTCTCTCTATGCCGCGCACTAACTCCGGTCTTTTCCCTCCTTCGCTGCCGAATGAGTGCACTACGACGCGATAAGTTTTTCCTCCGACCTCGAATTGATCCATAGTCCAGTCAGGCCCAATCTCAGTAGGCGTATCAATCATTATGTCGTAATTGGGAAACTGCCATTCATGTTCTCCTATAGTTTTCGTTCGTCCGTTGATGACGCGCCAGTTCTGAGGCGGCGTGATGCTCAAGCTCACAGGGTCTTGCTTATGGTCAACCACGTACATGAAAACCGAGCCGCCATTGAAATCTGCGTGCCGCTCGTCCAACTGCGAGAACGTGCCCGACAGATCATCTGCGAAAACTTTATAAATAATATTCACAGCCTGATTGCCCATCGTCTCGACTCGCCATGTTTGATCGTCAACGCGCACGACTGGCAGGCGCGTTGAGACGAATTGAACTTCTTCATTCCCATTCAAGTGTCTGAGAGCGGAGAAGGCTTTAAACTCCTGCACGTTCTTTGCGAAATCGAAAACGGCGTAGCGTCCAGGCGACCATCTTGGCATCTGAAAATCAACGTGATCGAGCGAAGCATTAAGCTCAACGTGAATACTCACCTCAAACAGGTGCGAAGCCGGATGCGACATCTCAAGGTGGTAGGCGATGCTTCTGAACGGAGACTCTTGCTGTGCCAACGCTCCCGTACAAGCCAGCAATAGTAACGCGCAAAGAAGCGTGGCGCGGCGAAATTGTTGATTGATGTTTGAAGACATAAGACTCCTGATAAAGAGACGGCGAGCAGATGAGTAGTGAACAGTTGCGCGATTATCTGTTTTTCCCAGCACACTGTCAAAGCAAATAAGTTTCAGGTTTCAGGTTGGAAAACACAGCCTTGCCAATCTTGGATTTTAGCCCGCGAATGCGGGCGACAGAGTAAAGCGAGAGTGCGTGAGCGCTGGGGTAAAAGTAGAGAATGAAGAGCTAGCTATCGAAGATAGCGACAGCCCTTATCAATCAAACGGCTGTCGCCCGCTCTCGCGGGCTTCTGTAGTCTTTAACTGCTACCTTCTCCCAGCGCTTACGCACTCTCGCTTTACTCTGTCGCCGTCTAAAGACGGCTGAAAAGTTTTGGCTGTGTAATATGAATTATAAGCTTTCCTAACTTGAAACCTGAAACTTGAAACCTTTTCTTAGCCTTGACGCGCGCCGCCCCTGTCCGTTACGTTTGAACATCTTTTCGGAAAGCCCAGTTCATCCGCATTGTTGCCTGACCATGAGCACCACCGAGCGTCTTTATTACAATGATTCACATCTGACGGAGTTTGAGGCGCGCGTCACGTCGGTCTCTGAGCGCGTGAGCGGATGGGGCGCTGTCACGCTTGACCGCACAGCCTTCTATCCAACGGGCGGCGGCCAGCCTAGCGACACGGGGACTCTGGGCACATCGCACGTAGTCGAATGCATTGACGACGAAAAGGCTGGAATACTTCACATCATACATGGCAGGCTGCCGCAGGTAGGCTCAATCGTGAAAGGCCACGTTGACTGGCCGCGCCGTCTGGATCACATGCAGCAGCACACAGGACAGCACATACTCTCGCAAGCCTTCTTCAAACTCTTCAATGCTGAGACACGCAGCTTTCGCATGATGGAGCAATACTCAGAGATTGACATAGAGCTTGCTAACGCTAGCGACGGGCGCATCAACGAGGCCGTAGAGCTTGCCAACAAAATCATCTGGGAAGACCGCGCCGTTCTCGTTCGGCAGGTCACGCCAGAAGAGGCAGAGCAGCTTCCGCTCAGAAAAGATTCCGCGCGCGAAGGCGAGTTGCGAATTATAGAGATTGAAGACTTCGACCTTAGCCCATGCGGCGGCACACACGCCACTCGCACTGGCGAAGTCGGCATAGTCGCTGTGCGCTCTTGGGAGCGCGCAAAGGGTTTGACGCGTATAGAATTTCTGGCGGGCACACGAGTCGCCGCAGATTATCGCCGCGCCAATAGAACCGCGCGCAGCGTCGCCGCACTCTTCAGTGTCGCGCGCGATGAATCGGTCGCATCAGTCGAGCGATTGATGGAAGAGAACAAGCAGCTAATGCGCCGCGTGCGTGTTCTGGAAGAACTAGCCGCGCGCGTCGAAGCTGAGGAATTATACGGAAGCGCAAGGCCGCAGGATGATGGAACAAGAATCATCGCGCGTGTCTTTGAAGAGCGCGACGCCGAATCGCTCAAACGTCTTGCTCAACAGCTAGCCTCTCATCCAAAAACGGTCGCCCTGCTAGGCTCAAGTGATAAAGGCTCGGCGCGACTTGTCTTCGCGCGCTCTACGGACGCAGCAGGCGACATGAATCTATTGATGCGCGAGGCTTGCGCGCTCGTCGGAGGGCGTGGAGGCGGCAAGCCGGACATGGCACAGGGCGGCGGGCAGAACATTGAGAGATTGAGCGATGCGCTTCAAGCGGCACGGAGCGCGCTCGCGTCGTAGATTGAATTCTTGAGAAGAATTAGGATGGCCTATAGCTATTGGATACGACTAAAAAACTTCGGCTCATGTAAAGGATAGGCGCTGGTGAAAGAGCAAGATAATGATGAGAGAAAGAGCTATCCACGAATACACACGAAACAACACGAATAAGAACAGATTCATCTTTCGTGTCTATTCGTGGATAGCTCTTCGTTTGCACCGATTCTTGACATGAGCCAAAACTTCATCACAGAGAGCGCCGCAGTTCTACGCGGAGTATGCAGAGATGTTGAGCAGTTTCAACCTTCCGGGTCTCCACTGCAAATACCTCTGCGGTGAATATTTTTTTCACCACACTCAACCCAAACTGAACCCCTACCTTTGTCGTAATTGAATTTGACATGAACTCATGGTCGGTGATAATGTCCGTTCTCGTCCCTGACAAAAAAGCGAGTTCGACGTTAGAGGAAGCTCTGTTCCCCGACTCTTGCGCCACCTTCCCGACTCGAAGTGCGACAAGACCTTCCCCCTAAGTTATCTGAAATTTGAACCCCGACTGCTTCTCGCCACGAGGCATGCTTGCTTTGTGAGAGCCGTGCTGTTTTCTGTTCAAACGGTGGGTGGATTTGTCTCTTCCTGGCTTCGACCCCGATCTCACAAGAGCAGCGATAGATGCCCCTGATTAAGCGGCTGCCCTGTCTTATCTACTTTGATAAAGGAAGTGCACCATGAAAAAATCAAATGCGGCGCGCAAGCAGATGTATGTGCGTATGAGTTGGCTCAGGATTCTCTTACCTGCGCTCTTTATTGCCATTTGCCTAATCACTCCTCTCTTCTTCCACACGCCTCATACACGCGCCTTCAATGCGACGGTGCTGCACTTTCATGGCAACCCGTCGGATGATGCTGGCTCCACTGGCTCTGGTGATGGCGACGTTGCTGGTACAACAACCCTTCCGGCGTTGAAAACTACTGCGACGCTGGGGACGGGCGCGCCCGGTCACTGGGATGTTCCCAACCCTGCGCTCGACGGGACTGGGGATCGCAACATCTATGACCCGAACTGGGTTTGGACGCTCTCTGGCCCAACGATAATCGGTGGCCCTATGGAGATTCGTTGGTGGGCATCGTGTGGCGCTTGCGGCTCTGCCACTGGCAACGCCGATTGGAACATACGGATTTGGGCGGACGGGAACTTAAAATTTTTGCAGCGTGTGAGGGTCACGCCATCTCTACCCAATGTTGCGCAACTGCTCACAATCACAGTCTTCGTGAAAGAGAACCAACCGGCTGACACATCCAACCCCATTACTGCGAGCAGCAAAATCGTTCTCCAAATTGATCCGGTTTTTATTGATACACAGCAGAACACACACATCTACTACGACTCGCAGTCGGCCTGCACCAACGCCGCGCCCGGCACGACCGACGCTTGCGACTCGCAGGTGACGATGCCTGTGCTTGCACCCGGCGAACCCTTGCCGACCCCGAATCAGAATACTGGCCGCACTGCCAACTACATTTCAGGCGGCATGACGTTCAGTCCGAACGTGACTGTGAAAGCGCCTGTCGCGGCAGCCGATGGAGAGCCGAGCAGTAGAACTGATACGGAAGGCAACTTTTATATCTCCGGCATTCGCGGCTTCCCCGCAGGTATTGATCTTTGGTACGACGATTTGCGGCCTATAGTTGGTGGCAACCCGAATCCTAGCTACGACCCTTACATGCGAAACTGGACATATAAGGGGCAGCCAGACGCATTCAATCCGTGCAGCGGTGGGACGCCTCCGCCTGAATGCAGCGATACGGAGCTTGGGGGCGACGGCGGCGGCGACGTTGACCTGGCAGTCAGCCGTCCTGACCCTGTTTCGGGGACGAAGAACAACCCGCCGACGCTCTCTTACACGAGCCTTATCGCCGCTAATATGTCCACAGGGAATTCAACCGACCGTGCAAACACCTACAATAGAAACCCTCTGGGCAATGTTACGGGAGGCGTGCCTGGAGACGACCGGCAGTGGGAGGAGTTTCTGGGCCAGAACGTTGTCTATCTCTTCTACCGCACGCTCGCGCCAGCCGTCAGCCAGATTCAACGCTCGACTGATGGCGGATTCACCTTCGGGCCTGCGCAGACAGCATCAACCATTGGTCAGGCCGGATACATTGACGTACACCAGGCAACAGGCACGGTTTACATTAGCGGAAGCAGCGGCCAGGTCTGCCACAGCACCACGACTCTTCCAACGGGAGAGGCTGCCGTTTACGATTGCCATCTGGCGGCGAGCGACGGCAATGGCGTTGCTCACCTCTTCTTCGTAGTGAAGGTGGCGGATGACGGGACGGCTAACGGAACGGTCTATGTCGCATACTCAAACGACCACGACATCTTCCTGCTGCATTCGACGGACAGTGGAGTGACTTGGAGCCAGCCTGTGCGTGTGAGCAATGGCCCAGAGACGGCAACTAGTGTCTTCCCTTGGTTGGAGACGGGGCCAACGCCCGGCTCTGTTGGTGTCGTCTGGTATGGCACGACACAAGCGTCGAATAATGACAACGCAGATTGGAACGTCTTCTATGCGCAGAGCTTTGATGCTACGGCCAACATGCCGACCTTCCGACAAGCTCAGGTGAGCGATCATTTCATTCACGGCAGCAACATCTCCGAAGGCGGACTTCTTGGCAATGCCAATCGCAACCTGCTCGACTATTTCCAGGTTTCGTTTGATCCGCAGGGAGCCGCTGTTGTCGGCTGGACTGATGACCACAACGACTTCACTGGTCACACCTACATTGCGCACCAGATCAGTGGGCCAAACATCATCAACGGCAGCGCGCTTCCAGACCCTGGGCCAGCGCCAGCGCCAGACCCTGCGGGACCATATCCGCACGCAACTGATGTCTGTAATACAGCCCTCACACGTTGCGGTCTGCCCGGCTCTCAAGTGACAGACTTTCCGCGCGACGTAAGGCTCGGAGGTAATCCTGAGACAGGAGGACTTTTTGCTCTTGCAGTTGACGATCCTGTTGACGTTCTCTCGATAAAATATTCGACTGAGCCTACTTCTGCGGTTGATAACTCGCCCGTGCTCGTCGCCGCGATGAGAGTCTCCGGGTCACTCTCTCCGACTCCACCGCCGGATTCCTACTGGCGTATGAATTTTACGGCCAACGCGCCTAATTCAACATTGAGTCCCACAGGGGATTATACCTTCGGCCTCTCCGACCGAGGAGATCAGTTCTATGTTAAAGCCATCACGGATCCTTCTTCCGGCAACATTCAGTCGTTCGTGTATGGCAAGGCAGTGAGAGCCTCGACTGGCGGGATCACTTACACAGACTTAGGCGCAGCCGACTGCGGCTTCTTTGACACAGCGAATAACCTGATTACTGTCAAAGTCGCTCTCAGCAAACTCAACGCGGCTCTCACCGCAGGCCATACGGCTCTTGGCGTGGGAACAGTTCTGACAGGTTTGCGCGGAAGCACATTTACCAGCGCATGCGGCGCAGGCAATTGCAGCGGCAACAACAAGCAGGACATCACACGCGGCGGGACGCAGTACACAACCGCGCTCGGCGCGCTAACGCCTTGCACTGCTGCGCCGACGGCAGCGCCAGCCATTATCAGCGGACAAGTGTTGACGAGCGATGGCACGCCTCTGGGCGGCGTTGTTATTTCACTCGACGGCTTACAATCGCGCGAAGCTATCACAGACAATCAGGGCTACTACAGCTTCGCAGATGTTGCAGCCGGAGGCTTCTACGTCGTTACTCCTTCAATGGCTAACTACCAGTTTAGTCCATCGAGCCGAAGCTTCTCTGTCACGAACAATGTGAATGCTCTTTTCACAGCCGAGGCAATCGCAGAGATGGCGAATCCGCTTGACACGCCTGAGTATTTCGTCCGAGAGCACTACCTTGATTTTCTGGGACGCGAACCGGATCAAGGCGGATTCAACTACTGGAGCGCGAAGATCAAGGCTTGCGGCAATGACGCTGACTGCATACGCAGAGAGCGCATAAATGTCTCCGCAGCCTTCTTCATGGAGCGCGAGTTTCAAGAAACAGGCTCTTTCGTCTATCGCCTCTACAAAGGCTCTTTAGGGCGCAGACCAAACTTTGCGGAATTCAGTGCTGATCGCAGCCGCGTCATCGGTGGCAACACTCTTGAAGAGAGCAAGGTAGCGCTTGTGCGGGATTTTGTGCAGCGAGCAGATTTCAAAGCGCAATATCCCGAAAATTTGAGCAATGAGCAGTTCGTCCAAAAATTGTTCGATACTGCGGGCATCATGGACGAGCAGGAGAGAGCGGACTACATCACGGCGCTAAACAATGGGGCTTCCAGAATCTACGTGCTGAGCCATGCGATTGAAGACGCTTCCTTCAAGCAAAGGGAGTACAATCCAACCTTCGTCCTCATGGAATACTTCTCTTATCTGAGACGTGACCCGGACGAGGGAGGCTATCAGTTCTGGCTGGACGTATTGAATAACCGCGAGCCTGGTAATTACAGAGGGATGGTCTGCTCATTCATCACGAGTAGTGAGTACCAGAGAAGGTTCTCTTCTGTCGTGACACGCAGCAACGCAGAGTGCGGGCAATAAATTCTCAGCCCGACTGAGACAGTTATTGGCTGCTTTGTTGAAGCTCAAGCTTGAGCTTCAACAAAGCAGCGTTCGACGCTTGACACTCTGGCTGCTCGCTCTCTAATATCTTTTTCGTCACACGTGGGGCAGTAGCTCAGTTTGGCAGAGCGCCGCGTTCGCAATGCGGAGGTCAGGGGTTCGATCCCCCTCTGCTCCACTTTTAGTTTTAACAGTCTGCAGCCGTCCTTGTGGCGGCTGTAGCTATTTCGGAACGCTTTCATGGAACATTTTCGATTCAACAGCTGCACCAAAATATCTGCCCAGCTAAAAGATATTAGAGTTAGCTCCTTAATATTTACAGTGTATTATTTTGTCTAATTATTCCTATCAAATCATGAATTGCAGAATCAAATTGGTAAGACAGGATTTTGAAGAGAACTGAAGCAAAAATCACATTATCAGGCTCGTATTGTATCTGCTGTAGCTCTTTATACACTCCTTTCATCGAAGGATTAGCAAGATTTATCCAGACTTCATTACCTACCTTCCATGCTTTCTTACTAGGCAATCCAGTAACCTCAACAAATTTTATTACTGGACCCACCTCTTGCCTAACAATATTAGGCACGGGTTTTGATCTTTGTTTTCCTTCAAGTATATTAGTTGTTGTAAGGTCAATTATTTCGTTGTTGAACGATGCTAAGTAAGCTTTTATAAGTGCCGCTTCTAAAATAGCTTGTTCAGCATCGTGTCGAGTAGCGGATATAACAATACTATCTTCTTGCGCTAGCATTGCAGCTTGAAGTTCCACGAAATCATCTTCTTTGTGATATAGTTTTTTGCCGTCGAGATCCGTTAACTCACTTACCACCCTGCCTTGAGTGTATTGGATATAAACTTTTTCATAGTCTAACAACTGTTTTAACGAGAGCCGCTCTTCGCGCTTATATCTGCGCGCTTTGTAATCGTCTAAACGCTTAAGTATACGCTCTCTCAAACTAGCTTCTGCATTACTGTACATATAAGTAAGTACAAGTGCTGCAAAATCACGCTCCTCTATTTCCTTGCGATGGGTTTGATTTACAAGTTTATCTATAAAGCCGAAGCTTTTATCCATGATGAAACGTTTCTTTGCTCGAAATTTTTCATCTTTGATGACTCGGTCGCGGCCTGCGGGAAGACTTATAGAATTAGACGAGAAGTTGAAAACAGCCTCACAAAAAGACATATGTTCAGGTAACCAATCTATTATAGGCTCATTTGTAACGAATATGCCCTCATTTAAAATATCTACAGATCCCTCGAAGTTAACAACGGATTGCATGTCGGATTTCGGCAGCCAAATAAAACCACTAAAATCATCACCATATAATTCAAATTCGACAACATGCTCGTATGGTTGATAGTAATCTTTAGGCTCTATATTCCAGCCTTCTGTTAAAGCTATCTTGGATATGTCGTCTCGACTTAGTTCTAGTAAATCAGGGTCCCATTCTAACCATAATTCTTTTAGCTCTACCTGCTCCACCTTCCGAAAGTAATATGCTATTGCCTCCTCGGATTTAAATTCTTCAATTTTATTCTCTGACAATTTAACAATAGCAGTAGTTCCAATTGTATCATCAGATGATTTCTCAAGTTTGATATTGTCCGTTACGCTAGTTAGTTCAAATTGAAGTGGCGTTTCATTCTCTTTATGGCTTCTGATGGTGATGCTGCCAGAGGATTTGAAGCAAGATAATAGACCAATCCCGAACGTCGCTATAAGATTTTTCCCTAAAGTTTGCTGAAGTAGAGTTACAATATCAGGCTTAGAAGAAATAGTATTCCCAATCCATACTACTGTGTCTTGTACGTCGGTGAGATCCATACCAATGCCATTATCATCAATTCTAAATGCTCTAGGTTTGTCCTGCTCGTAGTCATAGTAAACTGTTAATAATATTTGAGGATTATACGATGCGTTACGCTTCTGTTGTTTAGCGCGTCTAACCAAACATGAATCAAGACTATTTTGGACCAATTCACGTATGAACACATCTTCCCGATCATAAACCCCCTCTATTAATATCCTTAGAATCTCTGGCGTATTAGTTTTGAATTGGAGTGTTTGGTCTAGTGGAGACTCAAGCCTTCTCTGCTCTAATTCAACTCTCCTAATTGGTTTCAATATCGTATCAAAATAGGGGCGTACGATTTCCAATTGCCGTTCAATAATCTCTTTATATTCCAAAACTGCTTGATCACCTTGTTCACTGAATGTTAAAGCACTCATTAAGATGCTATCTTCTTCCCTTGTTATACCTGAGATTTGAAAGTGTCTTCTCCAATGAAACGCACTGGTTTCATCCAATTCCAAATGTCGAAACACAATTTCAGGAGCACGAGACGCATCTGCGTGACAAATATCTGCAAGAGAAAGACAAGCCCCAAGTTTTCTTAAGTCCACAGCCTCATTTCCCAATACAGTACGATGAGGAATATCATTTAGGTCATAAACACCATGTCCGCGGATCACTTGGGATATAGCATCACTTTCATGAATGCTTAATCCTAAAATATCTCGATATTTTAGGAGGAAATCATGTGCCCTTTGAATATGGTTATCTCTGGCAGCTTTCTCATCGTCCGGTCTACGAGGTATCATAAGAGCATCATGAAAGAAGGTTGCGCATATTAGACAGAATAACTCAGAGGCGTTAAATATTCGCTGCAAATCTGAGTCAGGTATAAGCCAATCATAATTTCTCTCTACAGCTGAGATATGAGATAGTCCATGAGGCGTGAAGGAAATATGAGAGCCAGCTTGAGAATATTCTAAGAACTGGTGCGCCTTCGTTTCAATTACTTGAACTCTTGGATAATATTCATTCGACAATTCTTGAAGTCTTTGGCGAACTTTTGAAGTAATCATTTATCGCTCCTTTTGTAATAAGGGCTTATGTAGAAGATGATTCATGAGAATTTTATCAAGCCATAAGCAATTTAACTTTGAGGGCATATAATGCCATAAATTCGGCAACGCTTATACCTGCACGAAGAGCGAATTCGATTGAATCTATAAAAGCCTATACAAAAGCATAATAGATTAATGCCCCGCTTTAGACAGGCATGAGTTTCTTATGGATGGGGCGTAGAATATACGCAAACAGGTGAAAGTGCATCTAGAGGCAGAAAGCTACTCAGGTGACGTTGACAATGCGGAGGCCAAGGTTCGATCCCCCTCTGCTCCACCAAAAGATTTAAGCAGTTGCGGCCAGCCGTGTGGTTGGCCGTTCTGCTTTCTCTATTCAAACAGTGAGAAAGTAATGCCGGATTGCACAATAAAATAAGGTACAGCAAAAGACTATCCACGCGCATCACATGAAACGACACGAAGTCAGTCGCTAGGTTTCGTGTCGTTTCGTGTGTCTTCGTGGATAGTCTTTTGACCTTATTCTGTAATCCGGTATAAAGACAGCGGCGGGTTGCAGTGAGAGCAGCCCGCCGCATCTACTTTTTGTGTTCCTGAATGGTGGATTGGATTGGCCTGCTTTATCGTGTTGGCGGCTCTCCGATATTGCTCACGTGATTCTGTATGAGTTGCCATTTATTTCCGCGCTTTATCCAAACGTGAGTGCTTCTGTATGTAGGCTTACCGTTTACAACCCCGCGATGAGTCATCACCGCAAGCCTTCCATTATCGTAGAAGCGAACCTGATACTCGTCGGCCACGTCCGTGTCGTCACTATGTTTTAGGCCAGCCATGTACTGCGTCTTGTTCGTGATTTGACCGGTGGGCGTAGTGTCCACGTAGTCGTCGGCCACTATACCGTTGATAGTCTGTCTGTCCGCATCGTTGAGCCTTAACTCGGCTGCCGTCCATTGTCTATCCAGGGCTATCAACTCTTGCTCGGCGCTGCTGTTATTGCTAGCCTTTCTATGAGCCGTCCTGTCGCCCGTCGTTTGCGCGAAGGCGATTGAAGAAGCCGCTAGTGTCAGAACCGCGATTACAAGAATATACCTCAGTTGTTTCATAGTTTCCTTCCTATCTGATTATTGAAAGGCTTAACAGAAGAGATGCGAATTAATCTCGAACTGGGAAGCTTGGAAGCGAGGTGGCGAACCTTGCGAGACTGCTTGAACAAGTCTCTGCTTGGAGTAGATGGACAGTATGCCTGTTATGGCGATAAGTCAATGGTCAGGGAACTATCACTCAGGTACTATTCATTCTCTATGTCAACAACCGAATTTTCCCGCCAGAGCGAAAAAGCTATCCACGCGCATCACACGAAACAACACGAAACGAGCTAGATGAAATTCATGTTGTTTCGTGTGATTTAGTGAATAACTCTTTTTCTTTCAAGAATGAATAGACCCTAACTATCACTAATGAATGCTCACTTATGAGTATAGTGATAAAGATATATCTAACAAAATGAGAAACCGGCGCGCATAGGTTTACGCACCGGCTTCAACACATTCTCACCTTGCTCTGCTCGCAGGTTCGACCTTCCAGTTAGCTTCCCTGCTTCGCGTAGTTAGCGCCGCCTTGAAAGTCTATGCCGACGAAAGGTTCGTCGCCGACTATCCAGGCATCATGTCCGGGAGGAATCGAGGTTACGTCGCCGGGGCCTATCTCTAGCTCTGACCCGTCATCCATTCTAATCCCCATACGCCCGGAGATTGTGTAAACCATATGGGCAACCTGACAACTATCAGTTCCAGCAACGGGCTTGACGCACTCTGACCATTTCCAGCCGGGCTGAAAAGTCGCGCGCATTACTTGAGCGCCGCCCATGTCCAGAATCTCCACCTTTCCCTTATCAACATTGCGCGTTTCCTCTGGCGAATCAAAACTCTTGTTTACTGTCTCTGCCATTCGTGTGCCTCCAGATATTAGAAATTATTAGAAGTTGAGCAAGGCTTTCTATAACAGTTGAGGTGACAAGTCAATCTCATAGGAGCGTTGACGAATAAATAGCGGCTTCAGAAAGAGCCGTTGCCGGCGCTTGCGGTCGTCGCTTCGATTATGTAGCGCGTGCGTGAATTGATCTTGACGTTGCGTGGCTTGTTGCTATATTCGACGCGAATCGAATGCGCGCCTATTTCGCCGGTTGGAAATTCTGGATAGAAGCTAAGCTCAACGGAGAGCGTCATCATCTCTGCGACCCTTTGCGCGATTTGTGTGACATCGTCTTCAAGGCCGCGCGCGACGAAAGCTTCAGCGCCAATGGCCTCACTTAATCGAGCGGCTATGCGAGACGTTTCGCTTTCGGGAACATAAGCGCCGTCGGCATAAGCCGGAGTTGAGACGACGAAGGCGCAGGCGAACCCGCCGAAAGTATCAAGGCTATTGCCCATCTGCCTGTAATTCGCAAACGATGCGTTATCAACTCCATCCGTGATGATGATGAAAGCTAGCTTCCCTTGTCTACGAGTCTCTACAACTTTTCTGAGAGCGTCGCGCGCAGAAGTATATAGAGCCGTGCCGCCTCCATACTTTTGATGTTCGAGCGCCGAAATCAGAGCTTTGCGCCCGGCTTGATCCCCTGCGTATTCGCCAACCCTCTTGAACCTGTTATTGAAGACGAAGAGCACGTAATTGTTGCGCGGATCGGCGGCCTTTACGAACGTGCTAACGATATGGCGCGTGCGCTGGGCAGCGACTCCGCGCATAGAGTCGGAGATGTCAACCAGAAATGCTACGGTCGTGGGCGCTTCATGTTGCTGTATGAAAGCTATCTGCTGCTCGCGGTCGTCTGCAAAGAGTTTTAATGTTGAGGCGTCCAATGCAATAGCCCTGTGACGCCTGGTATCGGTCGCAGACACGGAGACGCGCACCAGCCTTGTGTTCACAGAGATAGTATCTTCCGGTCCAAGCCCGGCATCCTGCGCGCTAGCCTTCTCGCCGCATATTAGAATGAGGGCGAAAAGCGCTATGGCGATTGACTGATGCTTTATCCCCAGACTCATCATCGCCAAAAAAGGAAGAACGGTTTTATGACTTTTATATTCTATGCGCCGCACATTCTATCACTTAAGAACAAAGTGTAAAGCAGTTTGTAAGCGGTAAAGATATATTTATAGCTATTTGCAGATGAACGCGCGAATAATAAAAGGCAAAAGGTAAAAGTAAGACGGAAATCAAATTTAAGATTAACGTGAGTTCGATATAAGACAAAAGAGAAGTACGAGCAAGTGAATTATCCACTAAATCACACTAAACAACACGAAGAGAAGAATTCGTTTAGTGTAGTTTCGTGTGATGCGCGTGGATAGTTCTCTCTTACGTTGAATCCACGTTAAGATTAAGAGAGAAAGAGTAATAGCTCTCTCTTCATCCTAATCCTTTTACCTTTTTACTTTTGACTTTGCGAAGCACGCGGCACGGCCTAATGTCTATTGGCGTTTGAAGCGGGCGCGGTGACGCCGCCGCTCTGGTGAACGTTGCCCGGCTGAGTTCCCGGCACATCGCTGGACGCATTGCTGTTTGTTCCGCCAATTCCTGCGTTGTGAGGACCAACGCCTTCGCTCTGAGGCGCATTCGTGCTGCCTGTCTGTGTGACGCCGGATGTACCGCTCCTGCCGCTCGTCCCTGTAATATTGCTGGTAGCCCCTGCGGCGTTTGCGTTCGCAGGCGCGCTTGGACTTGTAGTGGTTGTGCCGCAAGCACAACAAAGCGAAGCGGTGAATAAGATTGAAAGAGCTACTGTCGGTCGCATCTTGAATCCCCCTGAGTGAATGAAGATGAGATTAAACTGTAGGAAGAAGGGGCGGACATTTAGAGCCGCCCCTTTATCGTGTCTGTTTCCTGTACGTCCAACCATCTAACTCGCGGTCGGGATGGTCAACTCTTGCCCAACCTGTATGTTGTTAGGGTCTTCTATCTTGTCCCGGTTGGCGTAATAGATGTCCATGTATTTGCTCGCGTCGCCATAGAAGTGTTGGCTGATTTTCGAGAGCGTGTCACCGGGCTTCACCGTATAAGTCTGCTCTGCGCTTTGCCCGGCCTGTCCTTGACTGTCCTTTTCGTCTGCCATAGCGTCTACTCTCCCTTTTGAAGTTGTGAACTCGCTGAAAAGTTTCCGAAGTATGCTGAATCTACCACCGAGCGCGCTCTTGAGTAAACCGAGCGAGAAGGGCTGCGGCCTTGGTTGATGAAAAAGAAGCAGCAGGCTATGAATGCCTGCTGCTTGCGGAAGTTCAGATTGATCGCGGGCTTCAATGCCAACTGCTCTAGCGTCTGCACGCGACTTCAGTGTTTTGCCCACACGATTAAGTCGGGCGGTTCTGAGATTAGTTAAAACCTTGTAGCGCTCCAGGTGAATGGCCGACCCTGAACCACTCCAGTGCCCTCTATGTGATTGCCTTGTATCGTGCCCTCCCGCGTGTAGTTGTTTATGTCTATGTGTATGCGGTTGCCGCTCTGCGTCCATGTGCCGTGATAGACCGTTCCGTCCTGGCCTATCATGGTCAGGCTACCGCGAGGCAGAAACCTGTATGTGCGCACAAGGTTGTCATCGTAGTCTGGGCCGCGCCAACGGGTTCCGACGAGCCTTGGGGCTGAGACGACCCTTTCGGCGCTCCATGTGAATGGCCGACCCTGCACCACGCCTGTGCCGTCCAAGTGATTGCCCTGGATTGTGGCATCGCGTGTGTAGTCGTTGATGTCTATGTGTATACGATTGCCTCTCTGCCACCACGTTCCGTGATAGACGGTGCCGTCCTGTCCGGTCATGCGTAGGTTACCGCCCGATAGGAATGTGCCAACGATTCTGCCAGCCTGCGCTGCCATGTACAGGTTACCGACCGATAGTAACTCGGACGTTCCAGTCGAGTTGCCGTCGCTATCCGGGACGCGCCAGACTGCATCAATGATGCTGCCAGTTTGCTCGTTGCGAGCCTGCCCGCCTCCGCCTCCGCCGCCGATTCTGGTAGCGCGCCAAGTGAAGGGACGACCCTGAACCAATCCAGTGCCGTCAATCACATCACCGTTGATTACGCCTTCACGAGTGTAGCCGTTTATGTCTATGTGCAGAGTATTACCATTCTGCGACCAGGTTCCGTTGTAGACAGTTCCATCCTGGCCTATCATGCGCAAGGCTCCGCCGGAATGGAATTCGTATGTGCGCACAAGATTGTCGTCGAAGTCTGGGCCGCGCCAACGGGTTCCGACGAGGCTGGAAGCCGAGGTAGACCCTGTGCCGCTTCCCGATCCGATTCTTTCGGCGCTCCAGGTGAATGGCCGACCCTGCACCACACCTGTGCCGTCTAGGTGATTACCCTGTATCGTAGCCTCGCGCGTGTAGCCGTTGATGTCTATGTGTATGCGGTTGCCGCTCTGCGACCACGTTCCGTTGTAGACGGTGCCGTCCTGCCCCGTCATGCGAAGGTTACCGCCGGAATGGAACTCGAATGTGCGCACAAGGTTGTCATCATAGTCTGGGCCGCGCCATGTAGTGCCGACTACGCTGCCAGCCTGACTGACGCCACCACCCCCGCCACTTCCGATTCTGGTAACACGCCATGTGAATGGACGACCTTGAACGACTCCAGTGCCATCAATCACATCGCCGTTGATTACACCGTCACGAGTGTAACCGTTTATGTCTATGTGAAAGCGGTTGCCTGTTTGCGTCCACGTGCCGTGATAAACGGTTCCGTCCTGGCCTGTCATCTGAAGATCGCCGCCAGGGTTGAAGTCGTAGGTTCTCGTAAGATTGTCGTCAAAATCAGGCCCGCGCCACTTCGTGCCCAGAAGGCTGCCGTACTGGCCTGAGCCTGTGCCAGTACCAATGCCGCCGCCAACGCCAACGCCGCTTGCTCTGCCCACATAGTCAGCATCCCACGAGAAGGGGCGGCCACTAACAAATCCGCTCCCCTTGATGTGACGACCTACGATCATCCCTTCCCGCGTGTAGTCATTAATATCTATGTGGAAGAGATTCCCGCTCTGTCGCCACCGACCGTGATAGACTGTCCCGTCCTGACCAGTCATCTTCAGGTCTCCGCCTGATAGAAACTCAAACGTTCTGGTCAGATTGTCGTCATGATCAGGCCCTCGCCACGATGTGCCTTCCAGATTCTCCGCCGTGCTGCGATTCACCGAATCCGTGATCTTATTGGCTGTCCATGTGTATTGATCGCTTCCAGCGCCACTCTGTCCCGTGCCTCCCATCTGCGAGCCTGAGACTGCGCCTTGCTCACGAGCGCCTGCATCAAACATCATGGTTACGGTCGCGCCCTGCTGAGACCAACGGGAGTTTGTTATCACCTGCCCGCTCCTGGTATCCGTTGCTCTGAGTTGTCCTCCGGGCAAGAATTCATAGACGTAGCCATGATCGTTGGAATCACGCCAGTCCCAGGTCGTGCCCTCTACGCTTGCGGCGACCGCTCCACCTGTACCTCCTCCAGGGCTTGATATTCTGGTAGCACGCCATGTGAACGGCCTACCCTGCACCACGCCTGTGCCGTTAATGACATTGCCTACTACTGTGCCTTCGCGCGTGTAGTCGTTGATGTCAATGTGGAAGCGGTTCGCTCCCGTCATTGACCATGTGCCGTAATAGACTGTTCCGTCCTGGCCTGTCATCTTCAAATTCCCGCCGGGCAGGAATTCAAATGTTCTAGTCAGATTGTCATCGAAATCAGGCCCGCGCCATGCTGTCCCTATCAGGTTCACTGAACCCGCACTTGGCGTCACCACTATTGGCGGCGGTCGCCGTATGCGCACATGGTTTCCGGTTGTGATAGTTGGCTTCTGGCCGCTCTCTCGATTTGGCTTGGCCTCCGGGCCTGTCTGAGTGGCCGCCCTAACCGCCGCGCCGGATTTCCCAGACGAGGAGGCAAAAGAGGGTAGGGAGAATGCGAGCACGGCTGCCAATACCAGCAGCAGGCCTAGAGCCGTGCGTAGCGCTGCGTTTGTTTGTTGGGAACTGTTCTGATTCATTGAAACCTCTCCAAAGTGCCGCTCATCAAGCGGCAAGTTAATTGAGTCTGTAGTGTAATTTACTTAGGTGAATCATATGGACGATGGCGTCATCCGGCTAACTGCCACAGACGTATCGTTCTATCATCGCTTGCCGAGGCGAAGACCTGTTTGTTGTCGCTGAATGCGACGCTCCAAATAGTTTTACCGCGCTGGTGATCGTCAAACTTCTTCACAACGCTTCCGTCACTTGCCTTTAATAGATAGACGGTTCCGTCCACGTAACCGACGGCTATGAGTTGCCCGTCCGGCGAGTAGGCCACGTCGCCTACGCGAGCGCTCCCGCCATTCAAAGTTTTGACTGACTGACCGTTGCTAACGCTCCAGATGCGCACGGGGCCGTCGTAGCTGCCGAGCGCAAGATTCTGGTTATCAGGACTAAAATCGCCGTTGCTCACCTTGTTGTTATGGCCTTCGAGCGAGCGTATGAGACGGCTGTCCTGTATTGACCATAGCTCTACATTATTCGAGGCGGGGTTAAAAAGCGCTGCGGTCTTCAAATCGTGGCTGACCGTGATGACAAGATCATTCGGCGGCAGCGTCATGCTTGCCTGCTGCGAGCCGTCCGGTGTGCGCCAGACTTTTACGGTCTTATCGTAGCCTGCGGAAAAGAGCGTCGCGCCGTCCGTGCTGAAGCCTATCTTCCAGACCGAGTCGGAATGTCCCTTCCAGCTTTTAATCAAGCGTCCGTCGCTTAGATTCCATAGCCTTATCTCGCCGTCCTGACTGCCCGAAGCGACCGTCTGGCCGTTCGGGGTAATTGCTACGGCCATGACAGTGCCCGTGTGTCCTCTCAGTTCTCTAAGAAGACTGCCGTTGCTTGTCTGCCACAGGCGAACCACATTGTCGTTGCTTGCAGAGGCAGCCGTCTTTCCATCCTGACTGAGCGCAACTCTATGCACGCCGTCCGGCGCGTTCACAACGCCAAGCGCTTTGATGGAAGACGCCGTGATGTTATTGGTCGTAGATGTTGTTGAAGTTGTCGTGCCGGTCGTTGTCGTGCCGCCCGTCGCTTTCGTGCCGGTAGGATTGCTGCTGCTTGCCGTTGTTCCTTCTCTGGTCGTCATCCAGTAGGCTATGCCCGCGACCGATGCTAGAAGTATGACGAGAATCACAACGCCCAGAGCAATCAGGAGCTTTGCGCCACCGCCACGACCTGTTTGCGACAATGGCTGAGAGGTAAGCGATGGCGGCGGCTGGTACTGATACGGATACTGCTGGTTGCCGTAGCTTTGTGGATTACCGTAAGCAGGTTGATTACCGTAACCCGGCTGCGAAGGCACAGAGCCGCCCGGCCACTGTTGACCCGAAGGAGGCTGCCCGTAACCACCCGACTGTGGCGTTCCATATCCGACTACGCTCTGCTGCGGCGGGCCACCGCTTTGCGGGTTTCCGTAGCCTCCGCTCTGTGGAGTAGGCGGATAGCCTCCGCTGACAGGCGGAGGGCCGCCAGGGTTAAGCATGGTCGGAGCCGGTGGCGTGCTCTGGTTTACTTGCGGCGGCGTACTCTGATGAGATTGCGGCGGAGCGCTTTGATGAATTTGTGGAGGAGTGCTCTGATGAACCTGCCCTCCTGAACTTGGATGCTGCCAGGTGGGTGCTTCTGATCGCTCAGGAGCAGCGGCGCGGCGCTCGGCTTCACGTCTGCGACTCGCTTCCGCTTCGCGCACTTCAGCCGCTCTGGCTTCCCCTTCGCGCCGCATCTGCTCTTCCCGTTGACGGCGAGCTTCCGAATCGTCGAAAGCCTGACCGCTCATGCGCCGAAGCTCTTCCTCGCTGATTGCCATAGTCTCCTGAAGCTGGTCTGGCCTTGTTTCGACCGCTGGAGCATGTATGGCCTTTTGCAGCGCATCGCGCATCTCTTTCGCGCCAGCGAAACGATCTGCGCGGTTAATCGCCATAGCCTTGTGAAAGACCATGCTCACTGCGACGGGGACTTCAGGGTTCAGTTCGTGTGCTGGCTTCAGAGGGTCTGCGTTGCCGTCCACGGCGCTGTCGGAAAGTCTGGCTAGAGCATCGGGCGGAATCTGCGCCGTCAGCAGTGTCCACATGGTCGCAGCCAGACTATAAAGATCGCTGCGCGGGTCTGTGCCAGAGCCACGAATCTGCTCAATCGGCGCGTAGTATCTTGTGTAGCCGTAGATGCTCTTGCCGCTATCGGGATCGTCTTGCGACATCCCGCCCGCAGCGCCTTTCGCAAGTCCGAAATCGAGCAGTATGATCTTGCCGCGCGGCGTGAGCTTCAGGTTCGCAGGTTTGATGTCGCGGTGAACAATCGGCGGGTGGTGCGAGTGCAACTCTTCTAGCGCGTCCAGCAGCGTGTCCGCCCACTCCAACACCTTGCCTACTGCGAAAGGTCTCTCGCGCAAGCCAAGCAATTCGGAAAGATCGTTGCCGGGCACATACTGCATTATAAGGAACTGCCCCTCGCCTT
Organism: Acidobacteria bacterium 13_1_20CM_3_53_8; assembly: GCA_001920415.1. Lineage (GTDB taxonomy): Bacteria > Acidobacteriota > Blastocatellia > Pyrinomonadales > Pyrinomonadaceae > 3-1-20CM-3-53-8. The sequence continues at coordinate 104,289 of MNJR01000026.1, forward strand.
CTGCGAAGTGATGAGTTACTTTCGGCAGCGCCTGATGCGATAGATTCGCCAGTAGCTCCGCCTCGCGCTTGAAAGCTCTGCGATGCTCGTCCGTCGCCGCGAAAGTCTCTTTGACGGCGACCATGCAGTTGACGCTCTCGTCCATAGCCTGATAGACGGCGCCCATGCCGCCGTGACCTAGCTGCTGAACGATTCGATAACGACCTTGTAAGATTGAATTAGGGGATAGCATGTTTCTTTATTCGCGAAAGGCGTGCCTTTGCGGCGCGTTCAGGGAGAATCGCGGCAAGGGCTGTCGGTTAGCAAGCGAAAATGGCCCCCGCAAGCGTTGACGCCTGCGGTGTCTGGAATCAAATATTCAATGGCGACAGCGCTTATATTAGCCCACTTTGCGCCCACACGCTAGAGTAAATTATCAATCACAGCACGTGCGCGGCTAAATTTTTGGCCGCAGCAACTAGAACGACCAATCGTATGCGCGCTTGCGCTTCCGTTGCGCAAGCAACCTGCGCGCCTGCGTTGCGCGTCTCAGTTGCCGTTAGGATAACCAACCTCTCCCGCTTGCCAAAGCAGCCCGGTCTTTGCTAAACCCTCTTTGGCTTCAAATGCGCACCGTTTCAAATTATCAAAAGAAGCTCTGACCGTTGGAGGAGACGATGAAGAAGAAAATATTTGCTCCGCTCGTCGCAATCATATTGCTGCTCTCGCTCGCCGCTGCCGGACTTGCCGATACCATTCACTTGAAAGACGGAAGCGTCATTCACGGCCAGGTGATAGGTTTCAACAACCAGCAGTTCATAGTGCTCATAGGGACAGGCGCGCGCGGTCGTCGCAGCCGCATCATTATCTACATGGAAGACGTGGAATCCATTGAGTTCGATTCGGCCACGGGCGCGGCTGCCGCTGCGCTCGGTGGCGAAGAGATCAACTCTGTGAGCAACACGCCTGCGCCCATTTCTCAACCCTCGCGCCCCGCGCCGCAGCCGTCACCTTCGTCTCGCGTCACTCCTCCGCCGGAGGAAACTTCCAGCGTCACTCCATCGAATCCTGCGCCGCAGACTTCACAGGGCACAGCGCCAACCTTCTTCCAGATAAACACGCGCGTTCGTGGCGATAACACATCGAACGGATGGACGAACACAGGATTGGTCGTCAGGCGCGGCCAGCGCATACGCGTCTCAGCATCAGGCCGCGTCTCTTTAGGCGCGAATCGCATCTCAACGCCCGCAGGCATTCCCAATCTTCCAGACACGAACAAGCTTATGCGCAACGAGCCTACGGGCGGACTCATTGCCGTCATAGGCGACGACAACGACGACTTCATCTTCATAGGCGCACGCCGCGAGTTCGTAGCCCAGCGCGACGGTGTTCTCTTCCTAGGCGTCAACGAAGGCAACCTCAACGACAACACAGGCGCTTACGACGCTGTGATTGAAGCGGAAGCGATAAGATAAGGTAAAAGTAAAAAGGTAAAAGGCAAAAGGGATAAGGATGAAGAGAGTGTTATTACTAATGCTCTCTAAATCTGTAAAAGTGGCTTCCGCCACACTTTTGACTTTTTACTTTTACCTTTTGCCTTCCTTTTGCCTTTCCTTTTCATCGGCAAACTCTGTCCATTGCGCTCGCATCAAAACCGCGTCACTCGGAAAGCACTGGCTTGACCCTGCGCGGCAGGCGCGCCTATAGTTCGGGTTGAGCCTGAAATTTCCCTGCCTCTCTTTACCGTCAAAGGATTTTTATTATGAGAAGCCCAAATCTAGCGCTCCGCGTCTTTGCCCTCGCAATCATGCTAACTTTTCTGCTCGGAGCGTCGGGTAATTTACCTAACGTTCTGGCGCAATCGCGCCGACAGCCGCCGCAGACCAACCAGCAGCAGAAGAAGAACAAGCGCCCCGGCGAAGGCGAACAGCAGCAGGAGCAAGTTCCGCCAGACATCATTAACCGTCCGCAGGAAGCCGAGACCATCACGGTCAACTCAGCGCTCGTCAACGTTGACGCGGTCGTCTATCACAAGAAGTCTCATCAAATCATAGCGAATCTGAAGAAGGCGAACTTCGCCATCTTCGAGGACGGCGTTCAGAAGCCAATCACCTACTTCTCAACGCCCGAAGCGCCCATAACGGTCGCGCTCGTCGTAGAATTCAGCAAGCTTTCGGAGACTTACGGCTATTACGGCAGTAATGGCATGGAGCCTGGAACGTGGGAAGTCGTGCGGCCTGCTGCCCTGTTCCTGACAAAGTTCATACGACCGCCTGATGACTACGCTTCCGTCATAGCCTACGACATGCGCCCCACGCCGCTTACAGATTTCACCAATGACCCTGCGCGCCTTCAGGCTGTCATCAACATCTTGCTCCGCAGCTATCCTGCGTTCCGCGAGACCAATCTTTACGACGCGCTGAAGTTCACGCTCGTGGGCGGGCGCGGCGACGCAGTTGTTCTTGAGGAGTCAAACCAGCGGCATGCAGATTACGCTGGCTTGGCAAGCCTGCGAGGGCGTCGCAAGGCGCTACTGCTGATAGCATCCGGGATAGATACTTTCAGCAAGATTAATTACGGGCAGGCGCGCAAGATTGCGCAGGATTCCGGCGTGCCCATCTACATCATAGGCACTGCGAACCTCTTCCTTAAGAGATACGATCAGGATTTGTCAGCGAATGACGATCTTATGGGCAATCCCGGTCGCATGACATTCCAGCAGGCGCAGAACGCCCTTAACACTTTCGCGCGAGAGACGGGCGGCATGTATTTTCCCGTCACATTCCCCGGCGAGATTCCCAAAGCGCTCGATTCAATCAACTCGCTCCTTAGAAGCCAGTACAGTCTAGGCTACAATCCCGGCGACGTACGCGACGGTCGGCAGCACAAGATCGTCGTCAAGGTTGACGTTGACGGCGACGGGACTTACGACGACCACGACTACGTGGTGCAGAGCCGACAATACTACAACGCGCCCAAGCCTCAACAACAGTGAGAAGAGCAGTTTTCAGTTTTTAGTTTTTAGTTTTCAGAAAGGAGCGAAAGGCTTTTACTGTAAACTGAAAACTGAAAACTGCTCTTTCATCTTCCATAAAATCTAATTCGAAATTCGTCGTTGAAGGCGTGGATTTCTGCGCGGCGATTTGAGAAAGTGCGCGCAAAGCGTAGAAGCGTGGGCAGTCCGCCTTGTGGAAGTTTCAGCCCGTAAGCTGGATTTGAAAAGATGGCTGCTAGCTGCGGGTTGAGTCGCTGCGGGATGCCGTAGCGAATGGCTTTCAGGCCAGAGGGTGCGAAGCCTGCTGTGCGACGCGGATTGATAATCTCAATCGAGCGGTCGAAGATTAATATTCGCGTCGGCTGCTCGCGCAGAGCAAGGTCGCGGTGAACGAGCGCGTTGGCTGCCGCTTCGCTAATCGCGCCGCGATGATAATTGGCACGCGCCATAACGGGCGCGTCCACACCGTCCTCGCCCGGAAATTTTCTTGGTCGCTCGTCCCAGAGATCGCAATAGCGAGCCACGAATTTTAGGGCAGATTCATAGAGCGTGTGCAGGTTTCCAGTGAGTTGCGCTCGCTCTATAACAGGCGACTGTGCGTTCTCGCCTGCAAAGCGCGTCGCCACTATGTTAGAACGTGGCAGAAGTTCCGTGACTCGCTCGTCGCGCCCGAAGAGCAGAAGCCCCGCGACAGTAGGAACGACATCAATGCTGCTCTTGAAGGCTAGCAGCAGGTGGTTCTCCATCACGTCTGCGGTCGGATAACCTTTGCCAGTCAAACTCGCTTCATCAAAAGCATCGCCCTCGAATTCTCTGACAAAACTCCACAGGTGCGCTTCGTCCACGTCCGACATCTCGGAGCCTATGACGGGCACGTTCTCGTAACCGAGCGGGCGCGATTCGTCCAGAAGCGCCGAAAGCTCTGAGCGCGTAGCCTCTCTCTTTTCAGAGCCTATGCGTATGTAGAAGCGACCGTCGCGCGTGCGATATGGTCTGCGCTTGCCTTCAATGTCCAGAGCAACGACGCGGCGACCGTTATCGAAAGCTATGCGATCAATCAACGGCACCATCTGTGGCGTAATCTCTTCGCGGCATATTCGCACAAGCTCATCCTGCACGCTCTCTGCATCGTCAACGCCCTCTACGCGAAGCTGGTCATTGACGCCGAAGACAATCACGCCGCCGCCAGTGTTTGCGAGCGCTACTATCTCCTGCGCAATCTTCTCGGAGTTGGAAAGCTTGACTTTAAGTTCAAGGAAAGTATCTTCGCCGCCGCGCACCATGCGCATCAGCTCTGTGCGCGAAGTCTGCGGCGCAGGAATAGTTGAGAGGAATTCATGGAAAGATCGCTCCGTGGTGGGTTCGTGCCGCTGGTTGCTGCGAAATTTTCTGCGAGCCATTTCTGTAGTGACGGGGCTACGACGAACCCGCCCGGGCGCTTTCACTCGAAATCAAACGAAGAGTTCAAACCTCGGCGCGCCTCTGGAATTAAGAACAGATATTAGATGTCAGATGCTGGATGCCGGATGTTAGTCGAAAGCATTTCTTCGGACATCTGCGATTTCCGCGCGAACACTTTGAGTGTATCATACTCCACTATTAAATTCCGTACGCACGAAAGAAGGCAAAAGTAAAAAGGCAAAGGAAGGTAAAAAGGTAAAAGTTAAGAGACGCCTTACAGGCGTGAATTATAAATTAAAAATGGTTTGCGGCCTTACTTTTGCCTTTTACCTTTTTACTTTTGCCTTACTATGAACTCAGACTCCAGACTGTTAATTTCAGATCGCGCATTTGTCGGACTAGGCTCTAACTTGGGCGACCGTGCGGGACATCTGCTGTTGGCTGTTCGTGGGATGATTGATGCTGGATTGGTCGTCTCTCGTCTTTCGTCCGTTTACGAGACCGAGCCTGTTGAGGTAACAGACCAGCCAGCGTTTCTGAATATGGTTGCTGAACTTCGCCGCCCACTGCCCGCGCCTGAACAACTGCTCGCGCGGCTGCTTCGTATTGAACACGCGCTCGGTCGAAAGAGAGAGGCGCGCAAGGGGGCGCGAACTGTTGACCTTGACCTTCTGCTCTATGGCGATGAAACAAGAGAGACGGAATTCCTGCGGCTTCCTCACCCGCGTCTGCACTTGCGCCGCTTCGTCCTTGTGCCGCTCGCAGAGCTTGAGCCACAACTTATTCATCCTATGTGGGGACGAACCATCTCTGATCTTCTGGCTGAATCTGAAGACGATTCATCTGTCAAACGCTGGCGGCCTTGAAGAGCATGAGGAGCGTGCTGGGCTTTACTTTCAAGTTGCGGGCTTTCGCGGCGCGCGCGTATAATCTGACCTTTGCGAACCCTCGTACAAAATTGTGGCTGGGAGTTGAGCGCCCGCGCGTAAGCGACAAAGGTTACGCGGCAGCGCGTTTTTTCGCTCAGGCGAAGAAAGAGTTCAAATGGCTTACCTTAAACCGGAGCGTCCTGAGAAAGTGACCGCTCCTTCTCTGCGTGCGAGCAAAGAGCGCGGCGAGCGCCTGGTTTGTTTGACGGCTTACGATTACCCTACGGCGCGCGTGGTTGACGAAGCGGGCATTGACATAATTCTTGTGGGAGACAGCCTCGGCAATGTAGTCCTTGGCTATGGCAACACCGTGCCCGTCACTTTGGACGAGATGGTGATGCACACGCGCGCTGTTCGTCGCGGCGTGCAGCGAGCGCTCTTGGTGGCAGACATGCCCTACGGCACTTTTCACACGGGCGCGGACGACACGGTTCGCGCTGCGCTTAGACTTGTGAAAGAGGCTGGCGCGGAAGCTGTGAAGCTGGAGGGCGGGCGCGCTAGAGCGCATTTAGTGAAGCGACTCGTTGACGAAGAGATTGCTGTAATGGGGCATATAGGTTTGACGCCGCAATCCGTCAACAAGCTCGGTGGCTTCCGTGTTCAGGGCAAGACGGCTCAAGCTGCGCGAAAGCTTTTAGACGACGCACGGGCGTTGGAAGACGCTGGCGCTTTCTCAATCGTTCTTGAACTTGTCCCGCGCGAGATAGCAGAGTTGATAACTGATAGCGTTAAGATTCCGACCATAGGAATCGGCGCTGGCCTGCACTGCGACATACAAGTTCTGGTCTTTCATGACCTCGTCGGTCTCTCTTTCGGAAAACTGCCGCGCTTCGTGCGCCAGTACACGAACCTGCGCGAGACCATCACGGACGCCATCAGCCGTTGGGCCGAAGATGTACGCACAGGCGCTTACCCAGCCGACGCGGAATCCTACGGCCTGCCCGCCGAAGCCGCTCAAGAATTGAACATCAAAACGCATGAAAAAGATGCGAAGGTCGAAAAATAGTTTTCAGTTTTTAGTTTTCAGTTTTCAGCAAGAGCCGATGGCTCAGGCTGATTAACGACTAACTGAAAACTAAAAACTGAAAACTGAAAACTGTCTTTTATGGAGATTATTAATCGCCGCCAACGCATGAGCAGTGTTGCGCGAAAGGTGCGCCGCGAGCAGGATCAGACCATAGGGCTTGTGCCTACTATGGGCGCGCTGCATGAAGGGCATCTGAGTCTTGTGCGCGAGGCTCGTCGCATGTGCGACATAGTAGTTGTCTCTGTCTTCGTCAACCCCACGCAGTTTGGGCCAAGCGAGGATTTCAGCAACTACCCGCGCGATTTGACGAAAGACACTGCGCTTCTCACAGACTACAATGTTGACTTCATCTTCGCGCCGACGGTCGAGGAGATTTACCCGAAAAACTTTTCGACTTACGTGACGGTCGAGGGATTGTCGGAGCAGTTGGAAGGTGTCGCGCGCCCCGGCCACTTTCGCGGCGTCGCAACGGTCGTCGCCATACTTTTTAACCTTATACGCCCGGACTTCGCCTTCTTTGGACAGAAGGACGCGCAGCAGGCCGTGATAGTTCGTCGCATGGTGCGCGATCTGGCTTTCGACGCAGAGATAGTCGTCATGCCGACCGTGCGCGAAGAGTCCGGCCTTGCTCTCTCGTCGCGCAACGCTTATCTGAACGACGAAGAGCGCCACGCCGCCTCAGTAATCTACAGAGCATTGAAGCGAGCGAAAGAGGCCCACAAAGGGGGCGAACGAAGCGGCTCGCGAATAGCCGGAATAGTGCGCGCCACCATTGAGACAGAACCGCGCGCTCGCATTGACTACATCAGCGTAGCGGACGCAGACACGCTCGAACGTCTTGAGAAAATGGACGACCGCGCCATTCTAGTCTCCATCGCCGTGACGATAGGCGACACACGCCTCATTGACAACACCATACTCAACCGCGCGAAGCAGAAGGAAGCTGTGACTACTCAAGTGTAGTTTGAAGAAATAGTAAATCGGTAAAATTCTTCTTCCCGTAGGGACGATTGAAGATTTCAGATTTGAGATTCTTCGGTCGTCGCTACGGGTTTTGATTGAAATTCTGTATCATCTTAATTTGGTTGAATAACACCTGCGCTATTCAGGTTCAGGTCAGTACCGCCTGCTTAAGCTGGGCGGGTGTCGTGCATGCGACTCATCTGATTGTTGAAAACATTACCCGCCCGCTACCGCAGGCGGTACTGACCTGAACTTTGATTTAGCTGCTTTTTATCCCATGTCTCGAAAACCTAAACAGAAAGCTCACATCGAATTCACATTGAACGGCGAAACTGCGGAAGTCGCCTTCGCGCCTCATAAAACTCTTCTGGAAGTTTTAAGAGAAGATTTGAATCTCACGGGCACAAAGCACGGCTGCGAGTTGGGCGAGTGCGGCACGTGCACTGTGCTTGTTGACCGAAAACCTATTCTCTCTTGCCTGATGCTTGGCCTTGATGTAGAGGGGCGCGAGGTCACAACCGTTGAAGGCATGAATGAGGGCGCGCAGCTTCACCCGCTGCAAGAGACTTTCGCAGACACTGGCGCTGCTCAGTGTGGCTACTGCACGCCCGGCTTTCTATTGGTTGCGAAAGAGCTCCTCACAAAAAATCCAAACCCTACGCGCGAAGAGATTAAAGAAGCGTTGAGCGGAAATTTGTGCCGATGCACGGGCTACATAAAGATTTACGAGGCGGTCGAGTTGGCTGCGGCGAAGATGCGCGGCGAAAGTGTGGAACTGCCGAAAGAAAGCGTTTATGGATATGAGTAAGGGTGTCGGGTATCGGGTGCCGGGTGCCAGTCAAAAGCTTTTCACCGTCACCTGACACCTGATACCCGGCACCCCTTAACAATATGAGCAAGAACGAAAAAGATAAGAATGAACAGCCTTTGAAAGTCGTAGGCAAACCGTTTCGCAAAGTTGATGCTCGCGCGAAATGCACAGGGCAGACGAAGTTTGCAGACGACATCGCTTTGCCTCGTATGCTTTACTGCAAAATCCTGCGCTCGCCCGAACCGCACGCGCTCATCAAAACGATTGACGTTTCAAGAGCATTAAAACTTCCGGGCGTTCACGCAATCATCACTGGCCGTGACCTGCCCATCCCTTACGGCATTCTTCCTGTGAGCCAGGACGAGCACGCCATCTGCATTGACAAGGTTCGATTCATAGGCGACCCCGTCGCAGCCGTCGCAGCCGTTGATGAAGACACGGCTTTCGACGCGATGAACTTGATTGAAGTCGAATACGAAAAATTGCAGACCGTCACATCAATCGAGGAAGGCTTGATGGTGGACGAGCCGCGCATACACGATTATGGCGAGCGCGGCAACATTCACAAGTTGGTCTCGCTCGAATTCGGCGACATGGACGAAGGGTTTGCCGAAGCGGATTTGATACGCGAAGACATTCTGTTCTACGAAGGCAACACGCACCTGCCTATGGAGCAGCACGCGGCTCTAGCTTATTTCGATACCGATAACAAATTGACTCTATGGAGTTCCACGCAGACGCCGCACTATGTTCATCGCGCACTCACTAAAACGTTAGAAATTCCCGCAGCGCACATTCGCGTCATAGCCACTCCGAACGGCGGCGGTTTTGGGGGAAAGAGCGATCCTTTCAACCACGAGATTATTGTCAGCAAGCTCTCTATGATTACGGGACGCCCCGTAAAAGCAACGCTCACGCGCGAAGAAGTTTTTTACTGCCATCGCGGTCGTCATCCGGTTTTGATGAAAGTCAGAACGGGCGTGAAACGAGACGGCGCGATAACGGCTATGGATTTTCAGTCGTTTCTGGACGGCGGCGCTTATGGTTCATACGGCGTCGCTTCGACCTTCTACACGGGCGCGCTACAAACCGTGACGTATGAAGTCCCGCGCTACAAGTTTCGCGGCGCTCGCGTTTTCACGAACAAGCCGCCGTGCGGGCCAAAGCGCGGTCACGGCACGCCGCAGCCTCGCTATGCTCTGGAAGTTCATCTGGATAAAATTGCTGAAGAGCTAAAACTTGATCCTGCCGAGATTCGTCTGAACCACCTTGTCAAACCTTTTTCCGTGACAGCCAACTACCTGCGCATAGGCAGCATGGGTTTAGGCCGTTGCATTGAAAAAGTTGTAGAAGGCTCTGACTGGAAAGATAAATTTTCAGGTTGGGACAAAGAAAATAGAAAACTTCCTTTCGGCAAGGGCGTTGGGCTGGCGTGTAGCTCTTACATTTGCGGCGCAGGTCTTCCCATCTACTGGAACAACATGCCGCACAGTGGCGTTCAGCTTCGTCTTGATCGTCAGGGCGGCGTCTGCGTCCAGTGCGGCTCAATAGACATAGGTCAGGGTTCAGATTCCGTACTCGCCTACATCGTTGCTGAAGTTCTAGGCATTGACCCGTTCGACATTCGCGTTCTAACAGCCGACACCGACTTGACGCCCGTTGATCTCGGCAGCTATTCGAGCCGCGTCACTTTGATGACAGGAAACGCAGCACTGCAAGCAGCCGAACGCGCGCGTGAACTGCTGACCATAGCCGTCGCTGAAAAACTGAGCGTGCCCGCCGAGAATCTTTCTTTCGCGGAGCGTCGCGTTTTCGACGTTGAGAATCCAGAGGTCGGTCTTTCATTCGCTGAAGCTGTCGTGCTCGCAGAATCCAAATTCGGCACAATCGGCACGGTCGGCTCATACACTCCGCCGCGCTCGCCCGGCCATTTCAAGGGCGCAGGCGTTGGCCCATCGCCCGCCTACAGCTATTCGGCTGCGGTCGCGGAAGTTGACGTTGATCCGATGACAGGCATAGTCACGGTCGAGCGCGTCTGGATAGCGCACGACATAGGACGCAGTATCAATCCCATGCTAGTCATGGGACAGGTCGAAGGCTCAGTTTACATGGGCTTGGGCGAAGCCTTAATGGAAGAGATGGCCTACCGCGCCAATCGAAACGTCGTACACAAATTCCCTTCTCTACTCGAATACAAGAGTCCAACGACGCTTGAGATGTGCGACGTTAAGACCTACTTAATCGAAGACGCAGACCCCAACGGCCCGTTCGGCGCTAAGGAAGTCGGTCAGGGGCCGCTCCTTCCCGTCCCTCCAACCGTAGCCAACGCCGTTTACGACGCCGTAGGCGTCCGCATAGACGAAGTGCCCATCACGCCCGAAAAAGTTCTCTACGCGCTGCGCGAAAAATCTAAAGGGCGCGAAGGCCGCTTCGGGCCAAAGTCCATTCCCGAAGTTGATTGGCCGCAGCCGTTGAAAGTTCTTACACCCGAAGAAGGCGGAGACGGCAGAGAGATGCCGCACGTAGCTGTGCATTCGTGAAAGGTAAAGAAAATGAGCGAGGATAAAACGACAGAGACACCCGATGCGCGATCTTTTGAAGAGCGGGTATTTGCTAGATTCGATGCTCTGGATACTCGTCTTGATAGCGTTGAAACGCGGCTTGAGAAACTTGAAGCCAAACAGTATGACACAAAGCCGATTTGGGAACGTGCCCTGACAGAGATAGCGGAAATGCGTCAAGAGATGCGTCAACGTTACGAAGATTTCGATGTGCGAATGGATCGCGTTGAAAGCGTAGTCAATGCCACACACCCTGAGATGCTGACGCTCCGCGCCGACTTCAAAGAGTTTCGCGGTAATTTCAAAGAGCCTGCGTAAAACCTATGAGATGCAAGCGACCATAGAGACGGTGATAAGGGAGAATCGCCGAAGATGGACACAATCGAACTTCTTGACGTGGTAGCACTGACGGAGAATCTACAGTCAGAAGGATTGCGACGTGGCGAGGTCGGAACAGTCGTTGAGAAATGGAACGATGGTGTCTTTGAGATCGAGTTCAGCGACGACACGGGAAAGGCTTATGCCTTTGCCGCCGTGCCCGCCGAAAAGCTGATGAAGCTCTATTTTCGCAAAGATGAAGCTGCATAACTGACTGGCGTGAGATGCCGTGTGGCTGTTTATTCATGAGATAGAAGCATAAAGAAGGTCGCCAGTGATATTCGAGTGGGATGATGAGAAGGCCATTAGCAATCTTGAGAAGCATAGTGTCAGCTTCGGAGAGGGTTTTTTCATTATTGGATATTCATTCAAACGTATATTGTTCGTCGTCTTTGTTGGGCGGCGCGGCGACGTAATTCGGATCATCTCGGCGCGCCCGCCGACGCCGACGGAAAGGAAGTTATATGAAGAACAAGAAAGATGAGAAATCAGAGTGTACGCCGGAAGAGGTCGAACTTGTAGTCACGCAGGAGGACTATGAGGCAGGCTTAAAGCGTGGCTGGAATGACGATGATATGCTCAAGCCGGGCCGTTACAAACTAAAGCGTGGCGGCTTCCTTGAGCGACATCCAGAATTGAAGATCAAGGACAGGAAGCGAGCTTGATGAATGGGCGGAGCATTGCATCTAATTTCGTGGAATATACGTGGTGGCAGCAATCTACAAGACAAAGTAGAAAATATTTTGTCTTGTAATCCAGACTTAATTGCACTTCAGGAGGTTACACAGGATTCTGCGACTTACATCAAAGAAAATCTAAAGGACTATTTTATTGCAGACACTCTTAACAAAGATTTCTCTGAACTTTCTTCCTTACAGAAAGGGAAGCTAGGTATTTTGGTTGCTAGTCGCTGGCCGTTTTCTGTGTTACCCCGGTTGGAAAGACCTAACCTCCATAATATCTGGCCTGATACTCTACTTAAGATTCTTCAAGATATGTTCCGCCCCGAGAGATTTCTTTCGGTAAATATCAAAAGCCCTTGGGGAAATATTGAACTCTACACTGTTCATATTCCACCTGCTCGCTCTCACAAGCCATCAAGCAACCCTGGAGGCTGGATTAAGGTTTACATGATTGAGGCTATATACCAAAGATTAGCCAGTAAAGGCTCGTTTCCAAGAATTCTTTGTGGTGACTTCAACATGCCAAAAGAAGAATTTTCAGATAGACAGTATCTAACTTGGGCCACGTTAACCAAGAATGGTTCTTTCACTAAGCAACGTGGCTTCGATTCACGGCTTTGGGATAAAGCTGAACGAAAGATTCTCTCTAGGTTATTAGATTTCGATTTGCCTGATATTTACCGCTTGGTGAATGGTTACGATAGAGTCACCGACTTTAGTTACTATGCAGGTGGGAATGGGCGGCGTTACGACCATATTTTTGCATCTCGTTCACTTCATGCTACCAAGTGCGGTTATCTGCATTCATTTCGAGAATCTAAGTTAAGCGATCACTCTCCGATTGAAGTTGTGTTTGAGCCTGATACTTTTTGAATCTCTTTTTGAAAGAAGCTATTGAAAGCCTATGATGAGACTTCCTAAATTCAGCTATCTTGTGCCGCGAGAGATCGCGGACGCGGTACGGATGATGGCTGACGCCGGCCCAGTGGGGCAGTTTGTCGCGGGCGGCACAGACCTTTATCCGAATATGAAGCGGCGGCAGCAGACGCCTAAGACTGTTATCTCCGTGACGCGGTTGAAGGAGTTGAATCAAATCGAGGGTGACGGGAAGACGGGTTTGAGAATAGGCGCGTCTGTTTGGTTGACGGATGTTTGCGAGCATCCGGTTATTAATCGTGATTACGCGTTTGTGGCTCGCGCGGCGCGGCTTATCTCTACGCCTATCTTGCGCAACATGAGCACGATTGGCGGCAACCTTCTGCTTGATACGCGATGCAACTATTACGACCAGAATTACGAGTGGCGGCGCGGGATAAATTTCTGTTTGAAGAAGGACGGCGATGTTTGCTGGGTTGCGCCGGGAAGCAAGAAGTGCTGGGCTGTGCAGTCGTCAGACCTTGTGCCGTTGATGGTTGCAATCGGCGCGCGCGTGAAGTTGGTTTCGACGCTTGGCGAAAGAATGGTTGATGCTGCGAAGCTCTACAACGATGACGGCATTGATTATTTGCACAAGAGGCCGGATGAGCTTTTGACAGAAATTCATCTTCCGCCTGTTATGGGCTGGCGCGCTACTTATAAGAAACTTCGGCGGCGCGGCGCGTTCGATTTTCCTGTGCTGGGCGTGGCGGCGCGTGTGGATTTGGATGAGAGCGGCGCTGTTAAAGATGCGAAGTTGATTCTTGGCGGCATTGCGCCTGCTCCGGTTGAAGTGAAAGAGGCTGAGAAGGTTTTAGTTGGAAATCCCTTGAATCAAGAGACAATCGAAGCGGCTGCTGAAGCAAGTTATATAAAAGCGCGACCGCTCGACAACACGGATTTCGTGATGAACTGGCGAAAGCAGATGGCTAGGCCGTTTGTGGTTCGCGCTCTGGAAGAGTTGAGAGGATAGGTGTCAGGTGTCGGGTGTCAGGTGCCGGTAAAAGCTTTTTACTAAAATCTGACACCCGGCACCTGATACCCAATACCCATTGTGATTGCCGCTATTCTGCTATCCGCCGGGCGCTCCAGTCGCATGGGCGCGTTCAAGCCGTTGCTTCCTTTCGGTGACAAGACCGTAATCGAAACCTGTATTGATAATCTTCTGAGAGGCGGAGTCGAAACGATTGTAGTTGTCGTGGGGCATCGAGCCGAAGAGATTCATGAAAGGCTAGCTCACCTTCCTGTACGCTTCGCCATCAACGAGGACGCGGAGAGCGAGATGGGAGTTTCGATTTCGCGCGGTGCGGAGCAACTGCCAAAAAAAATTGAAAGCATCTTCATAGCGCTTGTAGATCAACCTGCGGTCGGAGCGGAAGTGATAAAGAAGCTTCTGGAAGAGAAAGAGCTAGGAAGCGCGCGGCTCTTTGTGCCTGTGTACGAGGGGCGCGGCGGCCATCCTGTTCTGCTCGACGCGAGTCTCCGTGAAGAGTTAAAAAACTTAGACCCGGAGCGCGGCCTGCGCTCGCTCTTTGACGCTCACAGCGAAGAGGTCTTGCGCGTCCCAGTCTCTTCGCCTTACGTCGCGCGCGACATGGACGAGTGGGAAGATTATCGCGCGCTGCACCGCGAAATTTTCGGAACAGAAGGAAAGTAGTGATGAGTGCAGAGTGATGAGTGATGAATAAGAAGAGAAGAGCTTTTGATTTATTTCATCACTCTGCACTCTGCACTGCTTTTCATTCGTCCTGCGTTTGCGCCCGCTCATCAAAAAATAGCTGCGGTTCGTCAAAACCTCATTCAATTGGATAGATGTTTCGATTTAAGGTTATGCGGTCGAGTTCGTCTATCAGGAGCCGAGAGAATGAGAAGCATAATCTGGCGAGCATCTGTCGCAACCATCACTTTAATCTCTGTGCTCTGCGCGCAAAGTGGCGGGCAGCAGCGGAAAAGTTTCAGCCTGCAATCCTATGAACGCGCGCGCGGGGTTGTGGACGCTGCGATTCAAGCTATGGGCGACATGAAGGGCGTGCAGGCGCTGGGTGATCTGTCAATGCAGTACAGCGCGCAAGCTGTGGAAATAGGTCAGAGCGCCAATCCTGAAGCGCCCTTTTATGTGACCGAAGCCTCTGGCACAAGGGTCATAGATTTTCGCGGTAAGCGTGTTTATCAGGAACTGCGCACACACTTTCTGGGCGATTTGCCGCTACAGATTAAAGAGGTCATCACGGAGAGAGGCGCGTTTACGGTCGAGATGACTTCCAATACCGTGTACCCTGTCGCACAGTCTGCCGTAGCTGCTAATTACAACGCAGTCGAGCGTTGGTTTCCTCAAGCTGTGCTGAAGGCTGCGCTCAATTTTGCGAGCAGTTTGCGCGCGCTGGGCGAAACCGATTTCGAGGGACGAAAACAACTGGTCATCAGTTTCGACTCCGGCGGCACGGTCACACTTTTTTTCGACGCGCGGACTCATCTGCTGACCAAGATTGAAACGATTGGAGATGGCCCTGCCTTCGGTCTCTCAACCGCAGAGACAATTTTTTCTGACTACCGCACGGTCGGGAGTGTGAAGCTACCGTTCAGGGTGATTAATAAGATAGCAGGCCAGTTGACGACAGACTTGCGCTACGGCCAGATAAATTTCGACACTCATCCGAGCGACGCTCTTTTTGAAAGACCAGAAGGTGCAGAAGTCGGCCCCGAAACAGGAGGCCCAAACGCCCCAGCCGTCAAACAACTCGCGCCCGATGTCTATTTCGTCACACACTCGTCGCGTGGCCGCCCGAATTTCAGCATCAACAGCATCTTCTTCTATAGCTCTATGTTCGTAGTCTTCAACGATTACGTCCTAGTCGTAGAAGCGCCTTTGAACGACGGAATAACGCAGGCGATGATTGGAAAGATTAAAGAGATAGCGCCCGGCAAGCCTATAAAATATGTCGCCGCGACGCACTATCATTTCGATCATCTGGGAGGAGTGCGCGGCTTCATAGCAGAAGGCGCGACCGTTTTGACTACGCCCGGCAACCGTAGTTTGATTGAAAGAATGGCTGCAACGCCATTGCCCTTTAACCCCGACACGCTAGCGCGCAACCCGCGCCCGCCCGTGATTGAGACTTTTACAAACAAGAGAGTGATAACGGACGGCGCGCACACAGTTGAACTCTACAACATAGGCAGCCCGCACGCAGACGAGATGGTCATAGCCTACCTTCCGAAAGAAAGGATAGTCTTCGCCAGCGACGTGGCGGGAATCTTTGCAGGGGGCACAGGCGAGCACATTTCTGCGGCGAATCCTGCGAACTTGGATTTCTTGAAGAAGATAGAGGCGCTAGGGTTGCAGGTCGAGACCATAGCAAGCGGCCACGGTCGCATTCTTACGATTGGTGAGTTCAGAAAAATGGTCGGGCGAACGTAGACCGAGCAAGGCGAAGCAGCAAGTCAGTAGCGGCCTGCGGTAGCTTCGCAAAGGCAAAAGTAAAAGGGCAAAAGGCAAAAGTTAAGACGAAAGCTTTCATCTCTAATTTTTAATCTCTAATTCACGCCTGCAAGGCGTGTCCACACTTTTGCCTTTTTACTTCTACCTTTTGCCTTTCCTTTGCCTTTGCGAAGCTACAGCAGGCTGCTACTGACTCGGCTTCCGTTAGCTCAACCTAAAGTTTTTGTTGCCGAAGCGTTTTAGGCTAATCTTGAATTGATGATGAAAGAGAAGCTTGCCCGGCGACGCTGTATGAAATGGCTGCTGATCTTCGGTTGCTGGACGCTGTTCGGCCTATTCTTCCTCAGCCAGTCCTACATACAGCAGGCATACGCTGGAAGACCTTTCGAGTGGAAACGTCTGCTTGCGGTCTGGATGTGCAGCGCGTACCTCTGGGCGCTGCTCACACCGATGGTTCTCTATCTTGCAAGACGCTTTCCCATCGAGTTGAAAAACTGGCGGAGAGGTTTTCTGTTTCATCTACCGGCCAGCGTCCTCTTCTCGCTCGTTGAACTTCTGGGCTTCGTGCTGGTCACTCCGCTCGTAGGCTTGCCCTGGATGAGACAGACTTTCACTTCTACCTACGTGGCCGTCTTCGTAATAGATTTTCACTGGGACTTGCTTACCTACTGGGCAATCTTGAGCATCACTCAGGTATTAGACTATTACCGGAAATATCAGGAGCGAAAACTCCTGGCATCTCGCCTTGAGACGCAGCTTGCTCAGGCGCAACTCGGCGCGCTCAAAATGCAGCTTCATCCCCATTTTCTCTTCAATACTCTGAACGCCATAGTCGTCCTAGTGCGCAAAGAGAGCAACCGCGAAGCAGCAGAGATGCTGACGGGGTTGAGCGAATTGTTGCGCCATGTTCTGGAAGACACTGGTAAGCAGGAGGTCACGCTCAAGCAGGAGATAGAATTTCTTGAGCGCTATCTTGAGATCGAACAGGTGCGATTTCGTGATCGCCTGCGCGTGCGCCTTGCAGTTCACGAAGAGACGTTGGACGCGCTCGTGCCGAACCTGATCTTACAGCCGCTCGTAGAGAACGCCATACGACATGGCATAGGTAAGAGCGCGACCGCAGGTTTTATAGAGATAGGAGCGCGGCACGATGGACGCGAGACGCTCACTATAGAGATTAGAGACGACGGACAGGGATTTGCTCCCGACGCTCTGGATTCAAAGAATCTTGGGATAGGGATCGCCAACACGCGCGCTCGACTGCGCGGGCTTTACGGCGATGATCAGAAGTTGGAATTTCGCACGGGAGAAATGGGCGGCGCAGTGGCTAGCCTGACTATCCCTTTTCGCTTGCGGCGCAACGCGAGCGAGGGCTGAGGCGCTCGAATGACTAAGAAGATTCGCACGCTCATAGTTGATGACGAGCCGCTGGCGCGCGAGGGCATACGCATGCTGCTGGACACGGACGAGGAGATAGAGTTAATAGGCGAGTGCGCAGACGGGCGCGAGGCCGTCCACGTTATCTCTGAACAAAAACCTGACCTAATCTTTCTGGACGTTCAGATGCCTGAGATGAACGGCTTTGATGTGCTGGCTGAGGTCTGCGACGCTCCCTTGTCTGCGATTATCTTCGTTACAGCTTACGACAAATACGCGCTTCAAGCCTTTGATGTGCACGCCCTTGATTATCTTCTCAAGCCGTTCACAAAAAAGCGTTTTTACGAAGCGCTCGAAAGAGCCAAAGCGCAGATTCGGCGTCCGCGCGACCGAGAGCTTGATAGTAAGCTTCTGGGTTGGCTTGAAGAGATAAAGAGAGAAGAAAAATATCTTGAGCGGCTGGTTATCAAGTCAGCCGGGCGCATCTTCTTCCTGAGCACAGAAGAGGTAGATTGGATAGAGGCTGCGGAAAATTATGTGCGTCTTCACGTAGGGCGCGAATCGCATCTGCTGCACGGAACAATGAACAGGTTGGAAGCCAGACTCGATCCAGAAAAATTCCTGCGCGTGCATCGCTCCGTTATAGTCAACATAGAGCGCATCAAAGAACTCCGCCCGCTCTTTCACGGCGAATACATGATTCTGCTACGTGACGGCACTCGATTGACTTCAGGACGAAGCTACAGAGACAAATTGCAGCGCCTGCTGGAAAATTTCTGAGCAGGCAACATCGGCTCACTCGATACTACTGCTCAGAGTGTAAGCGAGCATACGATTGCCTTTCGAGATGTAGAGCAACTCCGCCGCCTCGTCGCTGATGAAACGCCCGTCCACGTCGTTCAATCGTATTGCACGCTCATCCTCTCCCGTGTTGACGTTCACGCCCGCGAGTCCGTGCCCGCCGCTTCTCAACTCCGTGTAAAAGTACATCCACTGACCGCGAAGCTCAGCGAGCCTGCGTCGCCGCCAGAGGAAATGTGAAAGACGCTCCAACTGTCTGGCAGGATCAAGACGATCTAGCAAACGGTCTTCAACATCAACCGATGGGCGCGGGATGGCTGATGAGACGCGTGGCGTATAGTTTTGCCGTGCGCGAGAAAGTATGCCGTAGGTTGCGAAGCGCTCGCTTGCGTACTCGCGCGCGCGATTGGCTGCGAGGCTGGTCAGGTCCGGGAGCGTAGCGTGCGCCACCAATCCAGACCAGCGCAGAGAGCTTGCCGCGCTCAACATTTGCGCGCCGCGAAAGATGGTCGTGGCCGTGCCTCCGTAGCGAAAATAGAGCGACGCTGCGCGCGCAGCTATTGCAGCGACGGTGCGAAGAAGCCCGCGTCCAGGCGGGTTGTGCCGCTCGCGCCAGGTGTTCTGTCCGCTTCTGGTGTCGAATGCTGCGACCTCGTTTTGCCCGCCCACTACGGCCTCGCCGCGTTCGTTCAGTAGCAAGAAAGCCGCTCGCTCAACATTGTGCGAGACCTTCTTTCTAACCTTGCCCGTTGCCGTATTGATGAAGATGAGATCGTCACGATCCGCTACGATAATCGTAGAAGAGTCCGAGAGCACTATGTTCGTGATGCCTCTGTCTGCTCCCTTGTAACGCCAGAGAGTTTTTCCGTTCGTTGGATTCAGAGCGCTCACACCGTAAGGGCCGCGCTCCACAGTTTCACCGTCGCGCAGGCGAGTGAACTGCCCGCCCGTCCTGACGTAGATCACGCCGTTTGCCAGAATCATCTCCGGCGTTAAGCCCAGATCGTTCGACTCCCATGCGACATCGCCACTGGAGCGCGAGATTGCGCGCACATGACCTCGACCAGAAAGATAAAGTAATTGCTCGTCCGCAATAGGGTCGGCTTCAGTCAGAGCAAGCCCTTCTTCGTTGACGCGAAACTTCTCGCGGCGGCGCTCCTGCCCCGTGCGCGCGTCTAGCGACGTGACGCCTTCGTAAAATAGATAAAGCCGACCATCCATGAATGCAGGCGGACGGTAGTTGTCCAGCGTGTAATCAACCTCTGCGTTCTCATCGCTCCCCGCCAGTACAGGCATCATCTCGACTTCGCTTTCTAGTTCCCGCTTCCAAAGCTCTCGCCCCGTTGCTATGTCGAAGACGTGCACGACAGGCTTTCGCTTGAAATCATCTCGCGCGTGTCCGCGAGCGTCGCGGGCGAAAACGGATGCGAGCAGACCTGAGTTCGGCTCGAAAGCCATCTGCATTACCGCGCCGCGTGTTCTGTCCGTGCGCCAGACTGCATCGCCCGTCAAAAGGTCTGCGGCCTCAAGGCGCGTCTTTCCGCCGCGTTCCAGATTGAGAAGAACTAAATCCGTGCCGGGAATCGCGGCAACGTCCGTCTCGTCCAATAGTGTGTCCTTGCGCCGCCAGAGCACATCGCCGGTCTCTGCGTCCAAGCCGTAGAGCGACTTCTCCGTGCCGACCAGAAGCACACCCACTTCCGTTGACTGGTAGAACCTGACCTCGCCATCAAGCCGTGTTGACCAGGGCGTGGAGGCGCGCGTCTCTGATGCGCTTGCGCCGCAGACGAGCAGGAGCAAGGCGAAGGCAGGCAGGTAAATCGTTGAAGCGTTTCGCGCTCGACTAATCAATGAGAGAATCACAACGTTCAAAACCCTTTGCATAACAATTATGTAGACGATCATCTCGCTCAATGAATTATAGGGCAAAGGAAAGTCAAAAGGTAAAAGTAAAAAGGCAAAAGGGTGGACACGCCTTGCAGGCGTGAATTAAAGATTAAAAATAAGGGATGAAAGCTTTCGTCTTACCTTTTGCCTTTTACCTTTTTACTTTTGCCTTCTTCTGGGCTACTCTCCTCACGTGCGGCCACAAAGCTTCTTTACAGCGTTAGCAGCATCCAACTGCGCGGGCGTCAGGCTCATCTAAGTTATCGCCTGAGACGCCTTATGTTTCAGGTTCGTCAGGCAAATAGGCCGGACGTTTTCGGGGAAGTTAGAAGGAGAAAAGATGACCCCTAAATTTCGCAGGTCGGCTGTGGCTTCGGCCCTGGCCCTCCTGCTCGTTTTTTCAACAGTCCTGTTCGCGCAGAGAAGCAACACACCAGTCCAATTCTCTTTCCACTCGATTGACGGCGCGACCGTGACAAACGATGACGTGCACGGCCAGGTAGTTGTGCTAGCCTTCGGCGCGTCGTGGCTGCCGCTCTCAAAGAAGCTGGCCCAAGGGATACGCAAGATCGCCAACGATTACAGCGCGCACGGCGTGATAGTTTACTGGGTAAGCACCGATTCAGATTCGCCGCATTCCAGGAACTACGCATCGGACGCGCAGCTTCGGGATTTTGCAAAAAAATATGATTTGAACCTGACCGTCCTGCGTGACCCTGACGGAAGGATTTCCAAGCAGTTCGGCGTAGACCAGATTCCGGCGATTGTTATCTTAGACAAGCAAGGGCGCGTTTACGGCGAGCCTATGAACGGGCTTGACCCGGACATTGATCTAAACAACGAACTCGCCAAGCCTCTGAACAGAGTTCTTGGACTGGAGCAGTAAGCTTCAACGTTTCATCACGAACCGAAGATAAGATAAGTCAAAAGTAAAAAGGCAAAAGGCAAAAGTGAAGAAGGTTAAATTCCTTCCTTACTTTTGCCTTTTGCCTTTTACCTTTTGCCTTCTTCCCTCATCTCCCGCGCCATTTTATAGACTAGCTGAACCGGAAGGCCTACGACGTTCCAGTAATCGCCTTGAATCTCTTCTATGAAGAGCGCAGCCGCTCCCTGAACGGCGTATGCCCCTGCCTTATCTAGAGTGTTGCCGACCGAGACATGCCAGCGTATCTCTTCGTCAGTCATTGGCCCGAAACGCACGCGCGTGGATTCAAACGCGACCAGCTTTTGAAATCTGTCTTCATCTCTTCGCACGAGCGCCACACCCGTCAACACTTCATGCCA
Organism: Acidobacteria bacterium 13_1_20CM_3_53_8; assembly: GCA_001920415.1. Lineage (GTDB taxonomy): Bacteria > Acidobacteriota > Blastocatellia > Pyrinomonadales > Pyrinomonadaceae > 3-1-20CM-3-53-8. The sequence goes on from MNJR01000026.1 coordinate 125,719, forward strand.
ACGACCGCTCAAACGCTTGAGCATCCACACGGCCTCTTCCTCGTCGCCGGGCTTCCCTAAAATCCCGTCGTCAACTACTACGGTCGTGTCCGCTCCAAGCACCAGGCGAGACGTATGACGCGCGGCTGCCGTCTCGGCTTTAGCAAGAGCCAGCCGAGTGACGTAAGCCTCCGGCGGTTCGGAATCGAAGAGCGATTCGTCAACGTCAACCGCAGAAATCTCGAAAGGCCATCCGACCGCGCGCAAGATTTCAGCGCGTCGCGGACTTGCCGACGCCAGCACAAGCGCTTCTCTCAAAAATCCATTCACAGACAACACTGCAACCCTCCGCTTGTCGCTCACACTCTCTTTCCATTACACTCAATTCGATTTTAGATTTCAGATTTCGGATTAGCAATAGAAAGACCGTGATAAGTGACAGGAATTATTTTTAATCTTTAATTTTAAGATTTTAGTTTTCAGTTTAAGAAGAAGCCTTCGCTTCTTTATTAAAACTGAGGATGAAAAATTAAAAATGATTCTTGCTCGTTACTTGTCATCGCCTTATGGAAGCTTTAATCAAAGCGCTGCCTAAGCTTGTGCGCGCGGCGGGCGAATCGGAGGAAGTCTTGGAGGCCGCAGCGTTCGTCGCATGGCGTCAGATAGCTGGCGAGGGGCTGAGGACGCAGGCCGTTCCGTTCCGTCTTTATCGCAAGACGCTGATAGTTTCGGTCGCGGACGCCACATGGCAGAAGCAGCTCGAAGCCATTAGCGGTCAGCTTCTCTTTCGTCTGAACTCTTTATTAGAGCAGGCCGTTGTGACCTTCATCGAATTTCGCATTGACCCGAAAACGGTCAAGGCCGAGCGCGCCATGTTGCAAGGGCGTCAGACTGACAAAGAGGAGCAGGAGCGTCGCGCGCTCAGAAGCGCTGGCGGCATAGTGCTCGCCGCAGCCAATAGCGCCATTCAAGACGAACGCCTGCGCTATCGCTTCCTGCTCGCCGCCGGAAGCTGCATTGACAGACAGGAAGGAGAGAAGTGATTTTGGATTTTAGATTTTGGATTTTGGATTTTGGATTAAGTCTTTCGGTAAAGTCGAACTTTTGAATCCAAAGTTCAGGATGGCAGCCACGCTAATCCAAAATCTAAAATCCAAAATTGAACCATGCCTATCACAGAATCTGACATCAGGAAGATTGCGCAGCTTGCGCATCTTGAGATAACCGAGGAAGAGCTTCGCGCCTACACGCCGCAGATTGCGGAGATAGTGACTTACGTAGAGCAGTTGAACGCATTGGACACGAGCGCCGTTGAACCTTCGACCGGAGGCTTGACGCCCGAAGGCGAGCGCACCACAGCAGATCGCGCAGACGAAGCGCAGCCTTCTCTGGGCCAGGAATTAGCGCTTGATCAAGCGCCCGACCCTGCATCGGGACACTTCCGCGTTCCGAAAGTTTTATGACAGAGGTTAGAGGTCGGAGGTCGGTCAAATGCTTTTACTAACCTCTAGCCTCTGACCTCTAATCTTTGACTATGGACTTTTCAGAATACAGCATCGAAACACTTCGCTCGCGCCTGAGCAACGGCGAGGCGCGAGCGCGCTTTGTTGTTGAATCTTCGCTCGACTCGGCAGAGAAACTTAACGAGACGCTGAACGCTTTTCTTCAGATTGATAGAGCAGGCGCTCTCGCACGCGCCGACGAAATTGATTCATCCAAAAATTTAAGAAACGCGCCGCTCGCTGGCGTGCCCGTTGCAATCAAGGACAATATCTGCGTGCGCGGGCTGCAAGCTTCGTGCGGCTCGCGCATACTTGGGCCATATCATCCGCCTTACAGCGCGACCGCGATTGAACGTTTACAGAAAGCTGGCGCTGTCATCATTGGCAAGACAAACTGCGACGAGTTCGCTATGGGTTCGTCAAACGAGAACTCCGCGTTCGGGGCTGTGAAGAACCCCTGGGACACAGCGCGCGTGCCCGGCGGTTCAAGCGGAGGAAGCGCCGCAGCAGTTGCCGCAGGAATTGTTCCCGCCGCTCTAGGCTCAGAGACGGGAGGCTCTGTGCGTCAGCCAGCTTCGCTCTGCGGCATCGTCGGCTTCAAGCCTACCTACGGACGTATCTCCCGCTACGGTCTTGTTGCCTTCGCCTCTTCGCTCGATCAAATCGGAATCTTCGGTCGCAAGGTGAGCGACATAGCGAGCGTGCTAGGCATCGTCGCAGGGCGCGACACGCACGATGCGACGACCGCAGACGTTCCCGTGCCGGATTACGTTGGAGAATTGGCGGGCGACATCAAGGGCGCGCGCATAGGCTTTCCCCGAGAATTGTTCGGCGAGGGATTGGACGATGAAGTGCGCGCGGCTGTTCTTAAAACGATTGAAGCTTACAGAGAACTCGGCGCGGAGATTGTCGAAGTCGAATTGCCTCACGCTAAATATTGCATAGCGGTCTACTACATCATAGCCACCGCCGAAGCTTCGTCTAATCTAGCGCGCTACGACGGCGTGCGATACGGTTTCAGGGCAGAAGAGGCTAAGGATTTAAAGCATATGTACCGCGCCACGCGCGACGAAGGTTTCGGCGCGGAAGTAAAGCGCCGCATAATGCTTGGCACTTACGTGCTCTCCTCTGGCTACTACGACGCTTACTATCGCAAAGCCCAGCAGGTGCGCACGCTCATCAAGCACGATTTTCTCAGAGCATTCGAGACGTGCGACGCGGTTCTGACGCCTACTACACCCACGACAGCATTTCTCATAGGCGAGAAGACGGACGATCCGCTGGCAATGTATTTGAACGACATCTACACCTGCACAGCGAACCTAGCAGGCATTCCCGGAATCAATGTGCCCTGCGCGCTCTCGTCCGAAGGCTTGCCCATAGGCTTCCAACTCCTAGGCGCGCACTGGAGCGAACCCACGCTCTTCCGTCTGGCAGATGCATACGAGCGCGCGCATCCGTTTGAGGCGCGACCGCGAGTTCACGTCGCGTCGGCGAGCGAGTGAAGATTTTTATTAAAAGAAATGTAGAAGCTTCTGTGCAGAATAATCTAAGGCAGCGGGGGCAAGCCGCCCTTCCTAACCTATGAGGCGCGGCAGCTTGAATAATTCAACCAACAGTTTCTCAAAGGTCAGGAAGGCGGGCTTGCCCCCGCTTCTTCGCTGCTGAAGCAATGCTTAACTACGATTCGTGCGCCGGTCTTCCGGGCAGACGCTTTCGCCGCTCAGGCTTTTTGTCAGGAATTAAATCTCCTGTGAAAAGCTCGACCAGCCCTTTGGCAGTGCCAATGACGGGCGTTGCGTCAAGGCCGACGTGAATGCCGCCGCGCAGCAACCCTTTCTTCCTTATCTCATAACCCGCAAGGCTAATTGCAAACACAGAACCTACGACCGGGATAGGCTTAATCAAACGCTTCGCCAGTCCCCAGCCGCCCGCGCGCAAAAGTCTTCTCTTAAGAGTCGTTGCCATCAATCGTTCCCTATAGCTTTTCAGTAAAAGCCAGTGATCAAATTTTCTAGGGGAGCAGGTTTCGTCTATTTTACTAACAACTCAACCGTCAATGCTACATCGCAACGCATCTACAAAAATGTTTCCGCGCTACAGGCCGTGCGCCGTGCGACAATGTGCTAGCATAGAGTTAATGTGAGTTTTATATAAGAGAGAAAGAGAGAAGACGATCCACTAAGACACACGAAACCACACGAAGAGAAGAAATCATTTCGTGTAGATTAGTGTGATTTAGTGGATAATTCATCTGCTTTTATCTCCTCAATGCTTATATCGAACTCGCGTTAGAGTTAAGCTCAACGATTTCAGATAGAATTTTGTTCCGGCTTAAGCCAGATGCGATTAACGGTCAAACGCTGCGCAACTCTTCTGCTATTGCTAGCCTTCGCCATAATGCTCGCGTGCAAACCATCAGGCACAGCCAGAAGACGCACGCTCCTAATCTACACGCCGCACGGCCAAGACATGCTGCGCGATTTCATCAATCGCTACAAACAGCAGAACCCGGACGTGGACATTCAATTTCTAGATATGGGTTCGCGCGAGATTCTTGAGAGATTGCGAGCCGAGCGCAACCGTCCGCAGGCAGACCTCTGGTGGGGCGCGGCGCATACAACATTTCAGACAGCAACGGACGAAGATCTTCTCTCGCCTTACAAACCAACGTGGGCAGGTCAAGTTTCCGGGGATTCGCGCGACCCGCAGGATCGCTGGTACGGCACTTACGCCACGCCCGAAGTCATAGTCTATAACAGTGACGCCGTTCGAGCCGAAGACGCGCCGCATGATTGGGACGACGTGCTTGATGCCAAATGGCGCGACCATGTTTTGATTCGCAATCCGAACCCTTCGGATTCCATGCGCGCGATTTTCGGCGCGATGATCTGGCGCTTTTACAGCCAGACGAATTCACCTGCGGGCGGCTATGATTGGTTGAGAAGACTGGACGCAAACGTTCACGAGTACACGGCGGACGGCACGCTTCTCATGCAGAAATTAGCGCGGCAGGAAGGTCTGGTAAGTTTGTGGAACATGCCGGACGTTCGTCTTTATCAGGAACAAAAACATTTTCCGGTCGCCTACATGATTCCGCGAAGTGGCACGCCCGTCATCACAGACGCCATAGCAATCGTGCGCGGCGCGCAGCATGAAGAAGAGGCGCGAAAATTTTATGAGTTCGTCACGACGCCGGAAAGTTTAATCTACGCCGCGCGCACCTTTTACCGCATCCCTGTGCGAACAGATTTAGACCGCTCTCAACTGCCCGCATGGATGAACGAATCTTTCACGCGCATGCCTGTTGACTGGGATTTATTGAGAAGAGATGGAAACGATTGGCTGAAATACTGGGATGCCGAGATTCGAGGAAGAAATAAGTAAGGTGAAATATGTGCGCAAAGTGAGCCGCGCTAGCGGCGCAATGAATTTAGCCCGGCTTTTCAAAGCCGGGAACAGTAGCATCACCACAAGCGCCTCGGCGTCGCGTCAGCGACGATTGAGAGAGACTATCGGAAATGATTCAATCGTCGCTAGCGCGACGCCCACAAAAATTTACACGCTCTCCCGGCTTTTCAAAGCTGGGCTAAATTCACTCAGGCCGCTAGCGCGGCTGATTGAGGTTTGATGCCTTTTCTCTCTTTAGAACACATATCGTAGCGATACGGCTCGACGGCAGCCGTCGCGGACGTTTCACTGGCGGTAGAGCGCGGAGAGTTTTTCGGACTTCTTGGCCCGTCCGGGTGCGGCAAGACTACGACCTTGCGAGTGATTGCCGGACTAGAGACGCCGGATGCGGGACGAATAATTTTCGACGGCTCTGACATCACAAATCTTTCGCCTGAAAAGCGCGGCTTCGGGATGGTCTTTCAGAATTACGCGCTCTTCCCTCACCTGAATGTTTTCGAGAACGTAGCTTTCGGGCTTCGCGCTCGCCGCAGACCTAAGAATGAAATTGAAGAGAAGGTTAAAGAAGCGCTCTCGCTCGTGCAGCTTCCGGGTTATGAGAAGAGGCGCGTTGACGAACTATCAGGCGGGCAGCAGCAGCGCGTTGCAATCGCACGCGCCATAGCAATCGAGCCTCAGCTTCTTCTCTTCGACGAGCCGCTATCTAATCTGGACGTGGCGTTGCGCGAAGAGACTCGCGGCGAATTGCGCTCGATTGTCAAACGATTGAACCTCACAGCCGTTTACGTCACGCACGATCAGGAAGAAGCCTTCGCCCTGTGCGACCGCATAAGCGTAATGAACGCTGGCCGCATTCTACAGACGGGCGCGCCGCGCGAGCTTTACGAGCGACCTGCAAACGTCGCGGTTGCGCGTTTCCTTGGAAGAAACAATTTGATAGAGGCTATGCGCGTGAGCAAGTTGCATGACACTCGTGGTGAGTTCAAGACTCTGCGCGGCGGCCATACGCTCGTCGCGCAGGCGAGCGCGGACAAGCTTGCTCCAATCAACAAGCCCTGCACACTAGCCATTCGTCCAGAGCACTTGATTCTAGTAGAGGACGGCGCGCTTTCTCAAAATTCTTTCGCGGCTACGTTGCGCGAGATAATCTTCGCAGGCTCAACCACCACCATAAGGCTAGACGCGAACGGCCTCACGCTCGAAGCCCTCGTTCTTCAAACCAACGGCCTTTTGGTCGGCGATTCCTGCATAGTCCAACTCCCTCCCGAACACATAACGGTCCTGGCATGAAGCCGACAGAGAAAGAATTTGACGCGGAGACGCGGGAACACGGCGGAAGAGACGCGGAGACGCGGCGACGCGGGGACGCGGCGAGAAGAACAAAGATTCGCGCAACGCCCTCTTTTTCGCCGCGTCTCCGCGTCTCCGCGTCTCCGCGTCTCCGCGTTTTCCTGCTCTGGCTCGTCGTAGCGCTCGTGCTGCTCTACGGCATAATCTATCCGAACTTCTTCGTCTTCTGGGCAGCGCTAGCGCCGGGCGGCGAATTCTCTCCCGCAAAATTTTTTGAAGTGTTTGTCGAGCGCGCCGTGTGGGAAGCGGCGGCGACGAGCGTGGGAGTTTCGTTGTTGACTGTCTGCTTGTGCGCGATGGTCGGCGTGCCCCTTGCTTTTCTGTTCGAGCGTTATGAATTTCCGGCGAGAAGATTTTTCGCGGCGCTCGCAGCGCTTCCACTTGTTCTGCCTCCGCTCGTAGGCACAGTCGCCTTCATCTTCCTCTGCGGTGAATCTGGAATCTTAGCGCGCGCAACCCAGCACGTCTTTCATCTAAAAGGAGCGCCGTGGACGCTGCGAGGTTGGTGGGCTATCTTGCTCTTCCACACCTATACGATGTACCCGTTCTTTTACGTTCTAGCTGGCGCTGGTCTTCGCCGCATTGACGCTGGACTGGCGGAAGCGGCGCGAAGTCTTGGCGCGCGAGGGTGGCAGGTGATGGCGCGTGTAGTGCTGCCGCAACTGACGCCTTCGCTTGTGGCTGCTGCTCTTCTAACCTTCATGACTTCTATGGCGTCGTTCAGCGCGCCGCTACTGTTTGGCGGCGGGGTGCGAATGCTTACGCTGGAAATCTACAACGCTCGACAACGCGGCGACACGCAGCTTGCGCTGACAGAGACAGTGATACTCGCGTTCATCTCGCTCTGTTCGCTGCTCTTCTTTCAGCGATACGAAGGGACGCGCAAGTTTGCCGCAGCGGCTATGAAAGGAGCGACGCGAAGGCGCGCGCCCGTTATAAAAGGGAGAGTGCGCGTTGCGGCGACCCTTTGTGCAGTAGTCTTCACAATCATCCTAAGCTTTCCAGTGCTCACGCTCCTTCTGGTAAGCTTCGCGCGCGACGGCTCTTGGACAACGCAGACGCTCCCGCCCGCTTACACGCTCGAAAATTTCACGCGCATTCTTGGACAAGAAGACGCGAGTTCCGTCTTCATCAACAGCCTGCTCATGTCCGGCTTGAGCGCGCTGGCTGCGCTCGTGTGGAGTTTCGTTGTTACGAGCGTGGTCGTTACGAAAGAGAGAAGCGTGTGGCGGCGAGTCATCTCCTTTTTAGTTCTAATACCCTGGGCGCTGCCCGGCACGGTCGTTGCGGTCGCAATCGCAGAAAGTTACGGCAGAGAAAATCCATTGACAGGCTCGTTCATTCTCGTCGGCACGTTCTGGATTCTGCCTGTCATATACTTCCTTCGCTTCATGCCGCTTGTGGTGCGCGCTGTGCAGGCTAGTCTTGAGCAGATGGACGCTCGGCTGGAAGAGGCAGCAGAAGGTTTAGGGGCTAATTGGTGGCGCAGATTCCTGCGTGTGCGGCTGCCGCTCGTGTGGCCGGGTGCGCTAGCAGGGACGCTGCTTGCTTTCGTCATAGCGCTCGGCGAATACGTTGCCAGCGTTCTGGTGTTCGTACCACGCAGCCGCCCCGTCTCGATTGCGATTGCATCCGCGATGCGTGATTTCAATCTGGGGACGGCGGCGGCTTACGGCGTGGCGCTGATTCTAATTATAGCCATTAGCATGATCGTCGCGGCGAGGTTGGAACGTGGAGCAGAGGCTTAGAGTTAAATAACTTTGCGGGCTTAAGCTTTTCACTTTGCGCCTTTGCGAGAATATAATTCCTCTCGCTAACAACTCCGTCGAATTCAGGGTTTGAATGAACAAAAATTTTACAGGCCGCGTGTATAAACTTCTTCTGGCGCTTCTCTTCTTCGCGCTGATTGCGCCAGCGCCGTTTGCTCAACGCGCAACTGAGCGCGCTCAGTCGTCTTCAACAGAAAGCGATAGAGTTGAGCTTCATCAAGCGCTGCTGGATTTGACGAACCCCTGGACAGTGATGTGCGTCGCGGCTCACCCGGATGATGAAGACGGAGCGACCTTGACTCTTCTTCGACGAAAATACGGTGTGCATACTGTGAGCCTCTTTTCCACTTATGGAGAGGGCGGGCAGAACGCCACGGGGCCAGAGCTTTACGAAGGGTTGGGTGCGATACGAGAGCGAGAGACCGAAGCTGCGGCGAAGATTCAGGGATCAGAGCCTTACTTTCTTGGTCTTCGTGATTTCGGTTTCTCGAAATCCGCTGAAGAAGCCTTCCGCATCTGGGGACACGACGAAGCTCTTAGGCGCATGGTGCTGACGATACGCGAGCTTCGTCCCGACGTTATCATCACAAACCACGACACAGTTAGCGGGCACGGTCATCATCAAGCGACAGGCCGTCTTGTGCTCGAAGCATTCGACGCTGCGGCAGACCCCACACGATTCTCAGAACAGATTCATGACAACGGCGTGGCCCCGTGGCAGGCCAAGCGGCTTTTCGTTCGCATCAATTACGAAGGCGGAACGGGGAGCAGAAATCTTGAAGAGGAAGCAGAGCGTAATGGAAAAGTTGTTTCGGTGAATGTAACGGAGCGCGACCCTTTGCGCAATTCAACTTATGCCGAGCAAGCATTACAAGCGCTCCACCAGCACGCTTCTCAAGGCCCTTGGCCTGATACGGTTCCCAATGCGATGATGAAGATACGCTACCGTCTAGCGCGCGAGTCCACGCATGTTCTGGCGCTTCCCTCCCATTCGCAAACGTTTCTTGACGGCTTGCAGCCTTCAGCCGCAGTCTCCATGTGGCTCGACACGCTAAAGTTTGATGGGCGGCCTGTTGATTTTCTGGACGAACGCAACCGCGTATTCAATGATCTGGTCTCATCACACCGGGATATATGGAGGATTGCGCCGGTAGAAGCAGGAGATGAACGGAAACTTCGTTTAATGAATGAGCGGTTAGACCGCGCTCTTGCTGCTGCGAGTGGTATTAAGATAACAGTTACGCCGCGCGAAGAGTTTGCCGCTCCCGCATCATGGCAGACTTTCTCTATAACCTTTTCTAACACTGGCACTCATCAAGCAGAGATTTTCAGGGAAGTCTCTGGCAGGAGATTGCGCGTAGCGCTTGCGCGCGGAAGTTCCCTGACCCTGATGGAATCTGCTCAAGTTCCGGCCAGTACGCCGATCAACGTGCCGCGCTCTGAGCATCTTTATGACGGGAATCTGCGTGGCTTTGAATTCAGCAAGAGCTACAATGTAGCTATAGATAGCAATACACAATTTATAGACAACCAGATACGGTTTCATCTCCCCGTGTCTGCTCATGTTGATGTCGCGCCGCCCGTAGAGATAGCAAGCGTCAGCCCGTCGCCTTTCGTTCTGACGCCTGCGACGATGATGCGTAAGGGTTCTTTGAGCGTCCGGCTCATTAGTCATCAGAAGACGATGGTCACAGGAAGATTGATCGTCACGGCTTATGTTTCCGACCTAGACCGGCGCGAAACCGCAACGCCATTCAGGCTTTCGGCTGGTGAATCCCGCGCAGTTGAAATTTCAAGCAACGATCTTTCAAGGTTGATGAGAGGCTTGCATATGATGGATCAGCCTTATGTTGGAAGATTGGGTTTCTCAATTTCTCGCGCGAATGGATCGGCGGGGCGTGAACAACTAAAAATTCCTATGGAGTTGGTCAATGCTAAGCTCGGCGTTGAGAGCAGAGAGTTGACGATTGAGGACGTGCGCGCGGGCGATCTTTCCAGCTTCGACACAATCATCATAGACAATCGCGGCTACTATGCTCACCCGGAATTGATAGCAGCAAACTCGCACCTGTTAGATTTCATGCGCGCGGGCGGCACGCTCATAGTTTTCTATCACAAGGCGAACGAGTGGAATCAGGATGCGCAAACGAATCGCCCGCAACTTGCGCCCTATCCGATTACTCTAGGAAACGCGCGCGTCACGGACGAGAACGCGCCTGTGACTTTCACCGAACCGAATAACGCGCTGCTCAACTTTCCCAATAAAATTTCTCAAGATGATTTCCAGGGTTGGATTCAGGAGCGCGGGCTTTACTTTCCACAAAAGTGGGACGAGCATTACAGCGCGCCGCTTGCTATGAATGATGCGAACGAACCCGTTTTGCGCGGCGGATTGCTGGCGGCTGATTATGGGCGCGGGCGCTACATCTACACTAGCATCGTCTGGTACAGGCAGTTGCGCGCTGGCAACGCGGGCGGATATAGAGTCTTCGCAAACATGATAAGCTACGGGCGAGCGCACGGCAGCCAATAGTAATACAAAGAGAGGTCAGTACCGCCTGCGGTAGCGGGCGGGTGAAGAAGTCAAAAGGAAAAAGGAAAAAGTGAGAAGAAGCCAATCTTCTTATTTTCCTTTTGCCTTTTTACTTTTGACTTTGCTAACAGACCCGCCCGCTACCGCAGGCGGTACTGACTACATGACCGCACGTCCCCTTTTCAGTCCAAGTCAATTATGAAGAGAGTTCTTGCTGGATTTCTTCTCTGTCTGTTTCTACTCGCTCTCGCGCAAACAGCGTGGGCGCGAGCCGCTTACGAACAGGGCGCGCTCTTTCCCGTGCGTCAGAACGGCAAGTGGGGATACATCAACGCGCGCGGCGATCTGATTATTAACCCGCAGTACGATGACGCGTGGGAGTTTTCGGAAGGGATGGCCTACGTGCGCGCGGGCACGAAGCGCGGGCTGATTGATAGAAGCGGGCGCATGGTGATTGATCTCCAGCAAGTTGATTTCGCCGGAAACTTTTCCGAAGGCTTAGCCATTGTTCAGACGAGTGGTATGAACCCTCGAAAGGGTTTCATAGACCGGCAGGGCCGCCTGGTGATTGCCCCGCAGTTCGAGGCCGCAGAAAGTTTCAGAGAAGGCTTGGCCGCAGTGCTCCTTAATGGCAAGTATGGATTCGTTGATAAGACAGGGAAGATGGTTATTAGCCCACAGTTCGACCGCGCGTTCGGCTTTCACGAAGGATTGGCGCTCGTCGTAGTCAACAACAAGCACGGCTTCATTGACCGTCACGGGCGCACAGTCATTCAGCCCGTTTACTACAACGCATTTCACTTCTCCGATGGACTCGCCAACGTAAAAATCGGGAACAGCTACGGCTACATCAACAAGGCTGGGAAGGTTGTGATTGAGCCGACCTTCTACTTCGCCGGAACATTCGCAGAAGGGCTTGCCCCTATAATTCAGAACAACAAATTCGGTTACATTAATAAGCTTGGAAAGATCGTCATTCCTGCGCAGTTCGATTGGACCGAAAGGTTTTCGGAAGAGCTTGCGGTCGTTAAAGTTAGCGGCAAGTACGGGTTCATAGACCATGCAGGCGCGCTTGTTATACGCTCGCAGTTCGACTACGCCAGAGATTTTTCGGGAGGAGTCGCAAGAGTTACAGTGGCAGGAAAGATAGGCTACATTGATCGTAGCGGAAATTTCATCTGGAAACCAACGAAGTAAGATCAAGTTGCAATAAAAAAGATGACATGCGGTCATAGGGTCAGGGGATTGAAGGGATGAGGGGTGAATAAGAAGGAGTGAATAGGTCAACATGCAATTGACTTTATCTTACTCATCCCTTATCCCTCATCCCTCATCCCTTCGCAGGCGGCACTGACCTTTCTTTGTACTGCAACTTGGTATAAGATCATTGCACTAGAACACCCTTTTTGAATCCACACACAATAATGGCTTATAATCTTTTCGGAGAAAGTCATGAGCGAAGAGACTACTCAGAATTTACCGAACGATGATCTAAGGCTAATCCTTGCGCGCTTGGATTCCATAGACATGCGCCTTACGACGCTTGAGGATAAGGTTGACCGCAGGTTAATGGAGACTCGACCTATCTGGGAGCAGGTTCTCGCAAGGTTGGATAATCTTGAGAGCGGAATGCAGAGCGGTTTCCGCAGGATTGAAAGGCAAGTCAGGCTGCTGGCCGAAGATGTGCTGGAAGTGCGCGCGGATCAGCGAGATTTAGAGAAGCGCATGGACAAGCTCGAACCGGAAGCTTCGTAGTAAAAGCTCACACCAACGAACAGACCGTCTTCGTCTCACACGCTTGACGGTTAATTTTAGAGCCTAAACTTCTAATTTCGCGCGTGCGCGTTGCAGGAATGTTTTAATCATCTCGGCTACGCGCTTCTGCATCTCTGCGCTGAGGCGGCCTTCGCCAACCAGACCTGCGAACATATGCAGGTCGCGCGCGTTGGGGCGGCGCATCTCTACGCGCTGCGCTATTCGCACGAGCGTTTTTGCGCCGCGCTCCTCGAATGCAGCGACGTAGCGAAGGAAGTTGCTCTTCTCGCCCGCCGCCGGAGAATATTCAAGACGATGCGGGCTATCTTCGGTCAATTCAACAGCGAAGGCTTCGCGCATTGACCCAAGCATGGGCACATCTGCGCGAACCATCCAGCGCTTGATGCCGTTAGCCTCGCTTCGGATATTCTCTATCCCCGGCATCAGGTCAACGACGTTGCGCAACTCGCCGAAGAATGCGCGCGCACAATCCAAACTCGTTCTCAATTCAAACTGTTCGCTGTACTCTGCCCTTATTCGGAGCACAAAAAATCACCTCAAGAAAAAATTTAAGGGTAAAAGGGAAAAAAGGCAAACTGAAGAAAGTCAAAAGTAAAAAGGCAAAAGGCAAAAGTTAGGACAAAGCAATTTTTAATTTATAATTCACGCCTGCAAGGCGTGTCTTAACTTTTGCCTTTTTACTTTTACCTTTTGACTTTCTTCAGAACGATGGCGAGAACAAAAAGGAGTTGAAGAAGAGGCGCGTGGTCGAGCGCCAGAAACCCCGGAAATTCGGGTCTTCGGCGAAGACTATGACGTGGCCGCGCCCTGTCGGCTCTTCTATGACGTATGAAGTGTTGTGCAGCAAGCGCTCCGTGTTGTTAGGCCAGACGAAGCCTGAGACAAGCAAAGAGCCTGTGCCAGTGAACACTACAGCATTCGTGCCCTCGCGCGACGGGCGGAAGAAGTAGCCGGAAGAGACTAGCACAGGAAGCGTAGGGTCATCGTAGCCGTAAGTCAGAAACGTCGTGCGATCAACCGTAGCGCGAAGGATTGCGCCGGGCACGCCTTCGGGCACGCGCTCCGGTCGCGCAGACGGCGACGCAAGCGGCGGCAAGATGGGCGGCGCGCCTGCGAGTCTCTCAGCCTCGTTTGCTTCCGTCTGCTGCTGCTCCGTAGCGGTCTGAGTTTGCGCGCGTTGCGTCTTGCGCTGCGGCGCTGTCGCCGCGGACATTTCGTTCGGCGTCGGTGATGGCGTAGGTGTCGGACTTGGCTGAGCTTCTTCACCGCTCTGCCCAGCCTGATTGTCTTCGTCGCTTCCTACAAGACGCGATGAAGTCAGGTTTACGTCTTTGAGCGCAGCGAACACGGCAGCGCCTTTGATGCAGACCAGAGTTCCGCCGCGCTCTATCCATGCGCGCAAGGTGTCAACGCCGCCTTTGCCGAATGCTGAGAAGTAACGACCGGGCGAGCCATCGGGCAGTATGATTACGTTGAAGCGATCAATGTCGCCCGACTTGATGTTGTTGATTGTCATAGGCGTGAAATCAACTCCCGCCTGATCCAATGTCCACCACATCGCGCCGTAGCTGGTCTGGTCAACTCCATCGTCCGCAGCGACTATGATGTTAGGCTTCTTCAAAGAGTTCACATTCTCTGAGCCTATGCCTGTATCGCCCGTTTCGTTGAAGCCTGAGTTGACGGCGTAAGCAAGAGCGCGAGTCTCGCGTGCGAGCCGCTCAATCGCTTCGTGCAAGCTTTCAGGGTTGCGCGATACGCGAGCGATTAAAGTGCCGCGAGGCCAATCGCGCCCGCCCGCGTTCAATGTGCGCGTGGCAACAGCAAGGTGGAAACCTTCGCGCTGCAAGCGATAAGCGAGCGCAGCCGAAGCATTGCGGTCGTAGGGGATTATGTAAGCGACTGAGGCGCGACCACCTATGACGCCAATGTTGTATGCGTCTGCGAGCAAGCGTTCAGGCGGCAATGCCGTTCCCACAGGTACAGCCAGAAGATTCTCGCCCGGCCTTTCAAGACGCAATTCGACGTTCTCGAAATCCTGTGCGTCTTCTGTCCAGTAAGCTTCGACGCCGAAGACTAGCGGCAGCGACCACGCGGTCACGTCGTAGAAACCGTAATCTTCCCTAAAAGCGCTCTGGCTTCGTCGCTGGTTGCGAGCAAAGCGCGCAAGCTGTTCACGCACGAAAGCAGCATCCTCTTCAGTGTTCGGCTCAAGCAGAGCTTTTGCCAGACGCTTCTGCGGTTGCGCAAGGTCAACTACGAATGCGCCGGATTGAAAAGTCTTCGCAGCAGCAGCCGAATTTGGCCCTGAATAATCATGCGCCGCCGAAGAACGAAACGGAGCGCGCGAAGCTTTCACTTCAATACCAGCGCGCAGCAGCACGTTAACAAGATCAATCGCGCGCGGAAGGTCTCCATGCGGCACTAACACAATGCGCTTCATGCGACCTGTGCGTCCCTCTTCAATCGCCGTTCGTTTGAAATCGTAATAATCATGAAGCCGCGCCTCTCTATTATCAGCAGCCGTTTGAAGCGTAGTCATAGAAGCGACGAAGTGTTTGGCTATAGAAGAGCGCAACGTGACGATTGTGCCGTCATCGCGCCGCCAGTTGTAGCCCTTGAAACCTCCGCCGTCCGTCTCGTAGGTCATGCCGGTTGCGCCCGTCAGACTCGGCCACGAATCCCAGTAGCCCGGATAGTAAAGATCGAAGATGTCGCGCACGTAATAATCCCAGTTGTGCGCGTCAAACTGTGCGGCGTTCGCGCGACCGAAGATAGTCATCCACCGGTCTGCCTGCTGTCTGGGCAGATTTGGATTTATAGGAAGCGATGCTGGCGGGAAGAAGAATTGAGAAGGCTGGCCGTGATGATCCGCTGCGACCTGCGGGTTCCATTCCAGAAATGCGCGCTCCATGTTGCGCGTCTCAACTTGCGTCGAAGCTATATTGTCGCGGTTGAGGTCAAAGCGGAAGTGATTATGACGACCGTAAATTGACCAGGGTTCGCGGTGCTCGCCCGCAAGAGGGTCTGGGTTGCCAAGCCCGAAAGAGTTGTACCATGTGACGAATCGTTCGTGACCGTCCGGGTTCTCGCCCGGAACTATCAGCACAAGGCAGTTCTTCAAGATGCTCTGCGTTGCGGGTTCGTCCGACGCCGCGAGTTGATATATGACCTGCATCATGGCCTCGAACGACGACGACTCGTTGCCATGAATCGCGTAGGCGAGCCAAACGATGACGGGTGTCTCAGAAATTATCTGCTGCGCCTGCGCCGGTGTGGTCGTGCGCGGGTCGGCCAGACGAGCCATGTTCGCTTTAATCTGATCGAGTCTCTGTATGTTTTCGGGCGAGCTTATAGCAATAAGATGCATCATGCGATGCTCGTTCGTCTCGCCTATGTCGAGTACGCGTACACGGTCTGTGGCTGTTTGAGCAATTTTTTCGACGACGCGCTCCATCGTCGCGTAGTTGGTGTGAAAATCGCCAACGTCAAAGCGCGTGACCGTTTGCGGGCGCGGCACGCTATCGCGGTAAGGCCCGCGCGCGTAAAAGTCGAAGCGCGGTTCTTCGCGTTGCTGTTGCGCATGGGCGGCGCAAGTAAATAGAGCGCAGAAGAAGAGCAACGAGGCGGCGCGGAATATTTTTTGGCTTATCATCTTGTTCGGGGCAAGCTTTCAGAAAATTTTATGAATTTGAGAAGGCAACGGCGAATGTTACCGCGCTTCTGCCCCAAGACTCAAATGCTCTGCATCTAATCTTTCAAAAGAGTGTAAACTGTTTAGAGTTCAGCCTTCAGGCTGTTTGTATAAACACGCTCGAAGCGTGAACTCTAAACAAGGGTCGCAACTTTTCGCATACAGCTATAAAGAATGACGGAAGCTCAATTCAAAGACAGATGCCCGCGTTGCGGCGAAGGCCGATTGCGTTCATGGCGTGAGCTAAACGAAGAGGAGCGAATGGTCGTGCTGCGCCTTCCGGCCTCTGCCGACTACACTCGCGCAGAGCGCGAAGCGCGCCACCGATGGTGCACGCTATGCTGGCATGAAGAGACAGGAGGAAGAGACGCGGAGATGGGGTGACGCGGGGACGCGGCGAGGAAGAAGGATTTGCTTCACGATAGATGCTCTTCTTCGCCGCGTCTCCGTGTCTCCGCGTCACCGCGTCTGGTCTTTCATGATTCTCTCGTATGCCGCGCGAATCTCCCGCATAGCGCGGGCGAGGTCTGCCGTTAGAGAAGCGGCTGATGCGTAGTTCATGGCGCGGGCGATGTCTGCGAGCGCTGGGTGGCCGTGCGCGGGCAATCGTGTTGCGCGGCCTATGACGAGGCGCAAGCTATGATCCACCTTGCGTAGCAGCGAGTAACCACTGCTCATCGCCTTGAAATCCTCTTCGGCGAGCGAGCCTGCCTCGCGCAGATGTTCCAGCGTGGCGCGCGTAGAGCGGTCTTCTCCCTCGTCCGGCACGTTGTCGCGCAGTTGCAGGTATCGCGTTGCAAAATAAACGTCCAACATGCCGCCCGCTCCATACTTGATGTCAACTTTTCGTGCGCGCCTGTCAGCCTTCTCCTGCTCAAGCCGCTCGCGCACTCGCAGAGTTTCGGCACGTAAATTCTCGCGGCTTGCCCTTAGAGCCACTCTATGAACTATCGCCCGCGCCTCTTCCTCAACCCCTGTTCCCAAAGCACGCTCGCCCGCAGTCGCGCGCAGCTTCACGTAAGCCAGCCACTCCCACGCGACCGAACGATTTTCAAGATAATCCAGAAACCCGCGCGCGCCTGAAACGGTTGCGCCGTTCTTCCCGTCTGGGCGCAGCCGCAAGTCAACGCGATAAAGGTAGCGGTCGCGCGTCATGCTAGAAAGCGCAGTGACCAACAACTCGGCCATGCGCGCGTAAGCTTCTTTATGCGTGAGATGCTTCAGGGGCGAAGGCGCAAGGTCTTCATAAACCAGAACCACGTCCAAATCTGAGCCGTAATCCACGCCTCTGCCGCCGAGTCGTCCAAGTCCAAGCACGGCCATGCGCGGCTCCGCGTCCAGATGGCCGAATTTTCTGAAAAGCTCGTCGCGCGCAATCTTCAATCCCGCATCAAGACTTGCTTCAGCCAACTCAGTCTGCCGAGCGTTCGCTTCAAACATAGAAATCTTACAGGCTGAATCGAGCGCGCCTATCTCGAAGAGCAGTCTGGCCCACGTGCGGCGCAAAGCGGAAAGACGAGAGCGAAAATCCGAACTCTGTTCGATGGCTTCAAACAAAAGAGCGCGATAATCCGGGAGCGCAGGCGTCCCGGCCAACACGACAAGCTCTGGATGACACGCGACCATCTCGCCGAAAAATTCAGATGCGCCGCAGATGCTGACCAAAGCGCGCAGAGCTTCTTCGCTTAACTCAACCTCTTCGGAAGATTTTTCAAGCGAGGCAGCAACTCGCGCCGCCATCATCAGAGCGCGGTGCGAGTTGAGCGACGCGCGCGCCGCATCGCGTAAGATTTCTTCAGTCTGTTCGACAAGAGCGCTGCCAGCCGTCGCACGTCGCTCAAACAGACGCGGGGCGAAGATTTCGGCTGCGGCGCGCGTCGCTAAACTTTCCGCATCAAGCGGCTGAACCGGTTTTATCTGATGAATACAGGGAGCCGTAGGAATCGTTTGTCCCGTTACCTCACCTTTCGAGTTATGCTCTTCATCATTTCCAAAAATACGCTCGAAGGCCGCGCGCACTTTCAAAGTGTGTGAGCGAAGCGCACTATCAAATTCATCGAGAGCATTAGCGCCCGCGAAATTCATACGGCGAGCTACAAGAGCGCGTCTTTCATCATCAGCCGGAACAGAATGCGTTTGCAGCCCGTGCTCCATCTGAAGGCGATGTTCGAGCATGCGAAGAAACGAGTAAGCATTCGTTAGCTCTGCCAGCTCGCGCTTTGTGATTAGCTGCCGGTCTGCCAGACGGCTCAATCCAATGAGCGTGTGCGGAGCGCGCAGCCAGGCGTCCGCGCCTCCGAAGGCGAGTTCCAGAGCCTGCGCTATAAACTCAATCTCGCGTATGCCGCCACGTCCCAGCTTGACGTTGAAGTCGTGCGAAGCCAGCGCGTGCTGCCTGTCAATCTTCTGCTTTGCAAGACGCACGTCTCTGAGCGCGGACGCTGGAGTGATTTCTGGACGAAAGACTCTGTGGCGCACACGCTCTGCAAAGCGCGCGAAGAGCGCTTCCGAGCCTGCAGACGCGCGCGAGCGAATCAGCGCTTGCAACTCCCAAGATTGTGCTGATTCGCTGTAATAACGCACAGCCTCGTCCAGAGACGAAGCGAGCGCGCCATCGCGTCCGTGAGGTCGCAGCCGCAGGTCAACGCGATAGGCAGCGCCTTCGCCAGCCGTCTGTCCTACGATGCGCGTCATCTCGCGTGCAAGCTTTACGAAATACTCCCGGTTGGTTATCTCGCCGCGTGCGCCCTGCCCGGAAGTCTTGCCTTCGTCCGAGAATAGAAAGAAGAGATCAATGTCCGAAGCGTAATTCAATTCGCGCGAGCCTAGCTTGCCCAACGCTACGACGCAGAAACTCGCAGTTGAAATTCTTCCCTTCTCGTCCGCGCAGAGCGGCACGCCGTAACGATTATCCAACGCAGCCCGCGCTAGATTCAGCGCGTATTCGAGCACAGCATCGGCCAGGTTTGAAATCTCTTCGGTCGTCTCGACAATCGTGCTGATGCGCCTTATGTCGTGAAGGTAAATGCGCAGAAGTTCGCGGCGACGAAAGCGCGATAGAAGCAGGTGAGGGTCTAGCTGCGAGTTTGTTAAGGCAAAGCGTCCCAACGATTCCCCAAATTCTTCGCGCGTCTTCACGCGAACCTGCTGGCGTTCGCGCGCCAGCCACTGAATGTAGTCTGGATTCTGTAGAATCGTCGTCGCCAGAAGCGGACTCCACGCGGCGAGCGCCAGCATATTTGAAAGGAGCGCCGCATCGCGCGCGAGCGTACGAGCGGCGCGGGGATGCTCCGCCGTCAGTCGCTCATAGAACAGGCGCGCGCTTTCCGCATCCGGCAGATCGCGCACCAGAGCTTCAACTTTTTCATCTGAAAAGGCCAAGACGGTGATATATTACGCGGCCTCAAAGCGCATTAGCTAGTTCGGACTTTAATCTTATTCATGAAAAGGAGATGAGATGAGAAAGAGACTTCTGGCAAAGCTAGTAATTATCGTGGCGTTGGGTGTAATTAGTTCAGCCCACAGCGTTCCCGCGTCGCAGCCGCAACCGATGAAGACACATCAGTACAGATGTACGGATCGCAACCAATCCCTCTACATTATAATCTATGAAAACAACGGGCAGCTTAACGGCGGAAACATGTACCTGGAAAATATTCAGGTCGCCAATTTAACGGCGGTCACCTTACAACTCTTCAGCGACAGGATATTGGTCGCAAACTACACGGCCAGCACCCGCGTCGAAGTCTGCAAGTCCACACACAAATACCAGTAAAGCAGTGACAAGAAGAAGTCTGGAGTCTGGAGTCGTGAGTCTGGAGTCCGAGGTCAAAAGCAATTTGCCTTTGACTCCAGACTCCAGACTCCAGACTCTTAAATATCGAAGTACATGCTGAACTCAAGCGGGTGCGGGCGCATCCTTAGAGGCTGAATCTCGCGCTCGCGCTTGTAGCCAATCCAGCGATCAATTATGTCTTGGGTGAAGACTCCGCCTTTCAAGAGGAAGTCGTGGTCGCGTTCGAGCGCGTTCAGAGATTCATCAAGAGAACCCGGCAGGCTCGGAACATTCTTCAGCGCTTCCGGCGAGAGATCGTAGATGTCTTTCTCCAATGGCTGCCCCGGATCAATCTTGTTCTGAATGCCATCCAATCCCGCCATCACCATCGCAGAGAAAGCCAAGTATGCGTTGCACGAAGGGTCTGGCGGACGGAATTCCAATCGCTTCAATTTCGGGTTCGTAGAGAACATTGGAATGCGAACGGCGGCAGAGCGGTTGCGCGCCGAATACGCAAGGTTGACGGGCGCTTCAAAGCCGGGCACAAGTCGCTTGTAGCTGTTCGTAGTTGGCGCTGCGAAAGCTACTATTGCAGGAGCGTGTTTCAAGAGTCCGCCGATGTAATAAAGCCCAAGCTCGGAAAAGCCCGCGTAGCCGTCGCCAGCAAACAGTGGCTTCTCGTCTCTCCAAAGGCTCTGGTGGCAGTGCATACCGCTTCCGTTATCGCCGTAGAGCGGCTTAGGCATAAACGTCGCGGCCTTGCCGTATTGATAAGCCGTGTTGCGCACGACGTATTTGAAGATTTGCAGGTTGTCGGCTGTGCCTAAAAGAGTCGAGTAGCGGAAATCAATCTCGCACTGTCCTGCCGTAGCAACCTCATGGTGATGACATTCTACGTTGATGCCAAGGCGCGCGAGCGTCAAAGAGATTTCGGAACGAAGGTCGCTCAAACTGTCAGCAGGAGGCACGGGCACGTAGCCCTCTTTCGCTCTGATACGATAGCCCAGATTGACTCCAGAAAATTCGTCTGCCTGGCGTCCGCTATTCCAGTGCGCCTCGTCCGAATCAATCGTGTAGCCAGCGCTATTTTGCTCGTTATGAAACTTGGCCGAGTCAAAGACGAAGAACTCCGCTTCGGGGCCAAAGTAAGCAGTATCGGCTATGCCCGTTGATTTAAGATAACTTTCTGCGCGGCGCGCAACGGCACGCGGATCATACGGGTAGTCCTCGCGCGTTATTGGGTCAACGACGTTGGCTATGATGCAGATGGTCGGCTCTTCCGAAAATGGCTCCATCCAGAAGCGCACTGGGTCTGGAATCAAGAGCATGTCGGATTCGTGAATGGCCGCCCACCCGCGAATACTTGATCCGTCAAAGCCGAAGCCCTCTTCGAAAGAGTCTTCGGTAAACTGGTCAATTGGGAAAGTCAGGTGCTGCCATGAGCCTGGAAAATCGGTAAAGCGCACGGAAACGAATTTCGCTCCCTGATCTGTGGCATACTTCAAGGCCGTTTTTGCGTTCATTGTATCTCCTGGATGATTTTAAGAGTGTTGGGGGTGCTATCCGCCCCGTGAGCTTTTGGGGCGGCCTGATTTCAAATGCGAAGGAATGTCGAGCGCGGTCGCGCGCCATCTTGCTGCGGCGCATAAAAAGCTTTGAATTATAGTTCCAGAACCGTCTCTGTCAAGCTTTTCTATGCAATTAAATTTCGGACGGAGAGGCGCAACCGGCTCGCTTTTTCTCTTAAACCTTTGCCGCCCGCAGAGTTAAGAGTCAAAGGGGGCGGCTTACCCTGAAAAAAATAGTTTTTGACCCCCACGCCTTTTTTTGTTACATTTCGCCTCCAAGTGTTCCATCCCCTGATTACTCCGCAACATGGTAAGAGGCGCGCTCACGCTTCAAGTGGAAAAGTGACGGTGTGAGCGACTGGGAACCGGGAAAAGCAAGGTAGGAGACCGCAAGAATTGACCACCGCTATTGAACAGACGCTCGAAACTTACGGCATAGAAAATTGGGGCGCTGGCTACTTCGATGTTAATCGCAAGGGCAACCTCATAGTGCATCCGTCCCGTGACGACAAGCGCGCAGCAGATGTGAAAGAGATTATTGACGACCTAGCCCGCAGAGGCATTCAAGCGCCAGTGCTGATACGCTTTCCCCAACTTATTGCGAATCAGGTGCGAAAGCTTCAGCGCTCATTTCAGAAAGCGATTGCCGAATACGGGTACAGCGGCGCGCACCTGTGCGTCTATCCTATGAAGGTCAACCAGCAGCGCTCCGTTGTAGAGGAATATCTTCGTGAAGGCTCGCGTTATGATTTTGGTCTGGAAGCAGGGTCTAAGGCAGAGCTTTATGCTGCGCTCGCGCTTGAGCAGACGCCCGCCAGTCTTCTAGTCCTGAACGGATTCAAAGACGAAGAGTTCATACAGCTAGCGTTCGTGGGCGCGAGATCGGGAAAACGCGTCGTCATAGTTATAGAAAAGTTGAGCGAGTTGGGACATGTCTTGCGCGTCGCCGAAACTCACGAAGGGACTATGCCGATGGTGGGCATGCGAGTAAAACTCTACTCGAAAGGCTCTGGCCGGTGGGAGAAGTCCGGCGGCGAGGCTGCGAAGTTCGGGCTGACCACGACGGAAATCTTGGAAGTCATCTCGCGCATGCAGGAGGCCGGTCGTATAGACATGCTGCGCCTCTTGCACTTTCACATAGGCTCGCAACTCACAGACATCAAGCGCATCAAGAACGCCATGAAAGAGGCCGCGCGCGTCTATGCCAAAATTCATCAGATGAAAGTCCCCATAGAATTGCTGGACGTTGGCGGCGGCATGGCCGTTGACTACGACGGATCGAAAACTGCTTTCGATTCATCTGCGAACTACTCGGCGCAAGAGTTTGCCAACGATGTCATCTATACAATCAAGCAGGTTCTAGACGACGAAAACGTGCCGCATCCTACTATCATTCAAGAGTCCGGGCGATTCCTCTCCGCTTACCACGCTATTCTAGTCACGAACGTGCTTGACGAGATTGAAACCGTAGTTGAAGACATCACGCCGATTGAGATTCGCGCGGACGAGCCGCAGGTGGTCATAGAGCTTGGCGATTTGCGCGCGACCATAGGGGTGAAGAATTACCGCGAATATTATCACGACGCGCTGGAACACCGCGAAGAGCTTTTCACACTATTTAATCTGGGTCTAATCACGCTGGAAGATCGCGCGAAAGGCGAAGTGCTCTTCTGGGATGTGTGTGAGCGCGCAGACAAATTCGCGCAGACTGCAAAATATGTTTCCGAAGAGTTCGATGATTTGCGGCGCTTGCTCTGCGCCAAATATTTGACCAACTTTAGCGTCTTCCGCTCGGTGCCGGATCACTGGGCGCTGGATCAGTTATTTCCCATCATACCCATTCACGGACTTAACCGACAGCCGACAGAGTACGCCACGCTTTGCGACATCACGTGCGATTCGGACGGCGTGATTGACAAGTTCGTTGACCTGCACGATGTCAAGCAGGTGCTGGAGCTACACAAGCTCACGGCAGGCGAACCGTACTACATAGCGTTCATGCTCGTAGGCGCTTATCAGGAAGTGATGGGCAATAATCACAACCTGTTCGGCGCGCCCAACGAAGCGCACGTCCACATTGATGATAACGGCTATCTCATCAAGAAAGTGATACGCGGCTCTACTGTGGGCGAAGCCGTCGGGCGCGCACGCTACGACCGCTCGCTTCTGCACGACGGCTTCCGCCGCCAGGTCGCACAGCGCGTCAAGGCCGGTGAGATGTCCGAAAGTGAAGCGACACGATTAAACGAGTTCTACGAATCAAGCTACGACGCCTATACTTATCTGGCCGTCAATGGAAAGCAGTGACAGAAAAGTCTAGAGTCTGGAGTCTAGAGTCTGGAGTCAAAGGCAAAAGCAAAGAACTGTTTTTGACATTGGACTCCAGACTCTAGACTCCAGACTCCAGACTTAATTTCGTCACTTCTTCGGAGAAGACTATGGTGACTCAACGAAAACCGCGAGCCTCGAAATATTTGACTGTGCCGACGCGCCCCGTGCAGGTTGACCGTGACCGCTCGGTCGCAGGACTTCTGGAGAAGATGGAGGGGACTGGCTTCGGCGGCAGGCAATTGGCCGAGGCTCATCGCATCTGGCTGGACATGCTTGGCGACAACACGACCATTATGGTCGCAGCAAGCGGCGCGCTGATACCTGCCGGGATGCGGCGGCTTCTAGCCTACGTCATCAAGAACCGTTTCGTTGACGTGCTTGTGCTCTCCGGCTCACTTCTATTCCACGACCTGCACGAAACTCTGGGTCGCCATCACTTCCAATCTCATCCTTCGATGACGGACGCAGAGCTTGAGGCTTCACAGATAAGCCGCATGTGGGATCTGCTTGCCAGCGATGAGGAGTATCACGAAGCTGAAGAATGGGTCGGCGGTTTTACTAACCAGATAGACCAGACGCGCCCGTACGCGACGCGCGAGTTTCTGCACATGCTTGGCCGGGAATTGGCCGAGATTGCAACGGAAGACGGCGTGCTCACCTCCGCTTACAAAGCGCGCGTGCCAATCTTCTGCCCGGCCATCATGGATAGCTCGCTCGCCGTAGGCATCGGCGCTTCGCGCTTCGACAAGAAGAACAACTTCCAGTTCGACATAGTGCAGGATGTTCTGGACATGGCGCAGATTTTCGCTAAAGCCCGTGTGACAGGCGCGATTCACCTTGGCGGCGGCACGACCAAAAGCTTCATGCAGAAGATGGAGCTTGCCACGAACATTGTGAAGACGCCGCCACGCGGTCACAAGTACGCCATACAGATTTCTACGGAAGCGCCACATCCGGGCGGACGCTCCAACGCCTCGACCTTCGACGACACGCTAACTTTCGGCAAATTGACACGCGGCGCAACCACAGCTTACGTCAACTGCGACGCAACCATAGCGCTCCCCATCCTAGTAACCGCGCTCTCCCAAACCGCCGCCAAATACATGAAAGGCCGCAAGCGTCCGAACTTCACTTTTATAGCTAAAGATTTGATTGTTGAAGTGCCGTAACGAAAAAATAATCAAAAGAAAATCAGAAGCCAGTAGTCAGCAGGAGGAAGATGCTGATTGCTGGCTTCTTTATTTGAATTAGCGTGAGTTCGATGTAAGACGAAGTGCGAGCAAGTGAATCATCCACTATAGCAATTCTCAGTTGAGTGCGACTAAAGTCAGTACCGCCTGCGGTAGCGGGCGGGTCATCGTCGCAGCATCACCCGCCCGCTACCGCAGGCGGTACTGACCTGACCGCTTTGCCGCAGCATTCGCATTCAAGTGAGAACCGCTATAAATCACACTAAACGACACTAAACTAATTCTTCTCTTCGTGTTATTTCGTGTGATGCGCGTGGATAGTTCTCTCCCTTTCTCTCTTACGTCGAACTCACGTTGAATTAACAACAATTTTTGTTCAAGCCATTCCGTTACGTTTTGCTCATCTCAAGAATTTCTCAACCACCCTCAATATAGTGTATTCGTCGCAAAAGTTATTTTCCTCCCCCAAACAATTTCGTTGGCATGACCGCTCACGGTGCTGTCCTGCTCAGCAGTTGTAATCCCCCAAAGGAGCCAGAGAAATGAGACCCAAGATTAATGCGCGCCGAACCGGACGAGCTTGGTTAATAGCGTTTACATTCTTCCTCTTCTGCTCTGTGACCCTGCTTTTCAGCGCAACGCCACGCTCAAAGGCCGGGGGCAACGTGATCGGCAATAAATCAATGCTCGTATCGCTACAGCAGTCTGGTCTTCCGAGCGAGATTGATGTGCGTGGCTCGAACGGAGTGCCGAAAGGCACGGCGCTGCGCTCGCCGACCGCAGCACAAGTGAAAGCGATAAACTCGTTGCAGGCTGTGAGCGGCGTCACACTTCGCGTAGAGTACAATGGACTGACCGCGACACCGCGACACCTCTTCAGTTTTGACGGCTACCTGACGCCGCCAAGTTCAGACTCGCCTGAAACGATTGCGCGAAACTTCTTAAAACGTTGGAGCGCAATCTTTCGCTTTAGTGACGAAGATTTACGGGGTTTGAGACTCAAGAGCCGCGCAACCGTTCCAGACATGGGCACGACCATTCTGCTCTTTGAGCAGCAGGCGAGCGGCCTGCCTGTCTATCATGGCGAGGTGCTGGTCAACGTCAATCGCAGCGGACAGATTATAGACGTTGGCAGCGAGAGTTTTCCGCAACTGTCAATCACAAATGCACAGACGATTACGCCCGCCCAGGCGATTACCGCCGCGGCTTCAGCCCTAAACATCTCTAACTTTACGCCGCAATCTTTGGGAACGGCACAGGTGCTGAAGACCTATGGCAATCTCACGCCTGAGTATGTGGCCGCGTCGAAATACAGCAAGGGCGGCGTCTTCACGGACGACATTGTGGTCACGCGCACAGTCTTTCCGCTTGGCGACACTGCCCGTCAGGCATATAAATTTGTTCTCACCACTCCGCAATACAAAGGCGTCATGTGGGAGCACATTGTTGACGCGCAGACGGGCGAAGTGCTGCGCCGCTTCAGCCTGACATCATTCTTTGGCGACATGGGAGGCGGGCCTAGTACCAACAGGCGATCAACTTTTCGCCCTGACATACAGGATCGCGTTGAAGCAATGAATCCTGCGGGGACTGCGGCAGGCAAAGTCTTCGATGGTATGCCTACAGCGCTTTCCGGCACATTAGGAGTTGGAAGATCGCCTGCGCCCGGCACCCCTCCGACTTATCCTGCCGAGTCAACAACGGCGCAAGCCAGCGGTCGAGGCTTCAGGAAGAGTTTTGTTTCCGCGCGCAATCAAGACCCATTCGCAGACCCCGCAACCGCATTAGTCTATAACACTCCATTCGGACAGGTGCTGCGCGCATTCCCCGATGCGCTCAATCCGTCGGCAGAATCTCCTTTCGGATGGTTCTATCTGCCAACCACGACGGCTGGAACGGAAGTAACGACATCAGATAATAATCGCGCCACGACACGCGCCATCGGTTACGTGATGTCCTCCGAAGCCCAAACACGTAATGATGCGGCAAATTCTCCGACGGGCAACGGCAGCCAGCCGTTTTCTGCTGCGCTCACCACCTTGTTAGCTCCCCGAACGATCAACGGCAATACCTATAACTCTGTCTTCGAGTCGAACTATACGGAAGGCAACAACGTGTTCACAGCCGATGACCGCGAGAACGACGATGAAACAACACACGGCATCAAAGGCTTCGCATTGAACCGGCAGTTCACGGCGAGCCGTTTCGATTTCATCAACAGCTACGAGTACGGAGGCGTGGACGCGGACGGCAGCACCACACCTGTGACCTATCCTGCAAGCTCCAACCCTGATGTTTATCCGGGCGATGTGACGCTCTTCTACTACAACAACCTCATACACGACTATCTCTACAGCATAGGCTTCACCGAACAGTTCTGGAATTTTCAGCAGGACAACTTTGACAGGGGCGGCGCTGGCCGTGACGCCATCAGCGCTCAAGTGCAGGACGGCTCCGGCACAGACAATGCTAACTTCGGCACTCCGGCAGACGGCGGCTATCCGCGCATGCAGATGTTTCTCTTTACCGAATCAACGTTCCGTCGCTCTGACGGAGATTTCGATTGGGACGTAGTCGCGCACGAACATTATCACGGCGTCTCCAACCGTTCTGCGGCCAAGGGTGATACGGGCTGTCTGGGTGTTGCGCTGGTCGGCGAGCCTGGAGGCATGGGAGAGGGCTGGTCGGATTATAACGCCACATCAATAGCCGACGATGATTCGGAAGGCGAATATGTGACGGGCGAATTCGACGTTGGCATACGCCGTCTGCCCTACACCAATTACCGTTATTCGTATGCAACCGCCAACGGCGTTGCTCGCACGCGCCGCGACACTAGAACAGCATCTGACGTTGGAGCCGGAGTTCCATTTGAAGTGCATGACGTGGGAGAACTCTGGGCTGCAACGCTCTGGGATATGCGCGAGCTGTTGATTATGAAACAGAAGGTCGGCGCTACATTTCCCGGCATCTTCTTTGATGGAACACGGCGTCTGGGGAGCGGCACTAATTTCTTCATTGGGTACAGGCAAGTGCAATCGGTGGACACCAGCCACCCGATTGACTATCGCGCATCTTTCAATACGAATGATCCGGTGACTATTATTGCGAGCCAGGCGATTGTTCGTCCCGGTATGCTCGCGGCGGAGATTCAATCGCTAGGAAACCGCAACGGGCCGCTGGCAACGGCAGTCAGCACAGCCGCGCGGCTCTCTGACACTCTAGTATTACGCGGCTTGCAGCTTTCCCCTTGCAATCCTTCGTTCGTGGATGAGCGCGACTCTATCTTGGCCGCAGACCGCGAAATGACGGGCGGAGAGAATCAGGCGATCATCTGGCGCGCATTCGCAAGTCACGGCGTAGGCATGTTGGCGCAATCCACTTCGGCTCAGAATCCCGGTAGCTCATCGGCTCCGGTCGTGGTCGAAGATTTTTCAGTTCCGGCAGGCGTCACAACGTGCGAGCAGTCTGGGCCTCTACAGCCACCGCCCTTTGCTCTCTCCAATACTACGAACAATGTCGTCACGATCACGATCAACGGCGGCACTGCGTATCCGGGCGCAGCCCAATACGTCATCTCGCGCGCCAATAGCGCGAATGGGCCGTTCACCACTATAGCCACGATTCCGGCCACGCAGACCACTTACAATGATGATAACGGCGGGGCAAAGCTGCCGCTCGGCCAGACCTTCTACTATCAGGTTCGTGCGAGCCGCGATACGAGTTCACTTTGCGTCTCCACATCCGATACCCAGAGCATTACAGTGACCACGGGAGTTATTCTCCCGATTGCTCCGACGTTCGCGGGCATAGGTCAAGTTTCCGATCCGGGACAGTGCAGTCGCTTGGTCTTGAGTTGGAGTCCGGCAGTTTCAGCCAATCCCAACGCGAATATCGTTTACGATATTTACCGTGTTGATATGATTGACTCTGTGGGCAACACGGGCACGCAAGACCCTACGTTCACACCGTCGGTTTCCAATCGCATAGTTAACGGCTTCAGCGGTCTGTCCTACTCGGATACTAATCTGGAGTTGAATCACGTTTACTACTACATAGTGCAGGCGCGCGATACGAACAACGGATTGGTTGACACGAACAACACCGGCAACACGATCGCCAAGTTCAGCGCTCCGACTACACCGGGTAAGACGAACACTCCGGTCTTTGCGCAAGAGAACTTTGAAACCACAGGGGCGGATGCTCGATTCTTTCCAAATCTGGTGGAATCCAGCAGTGCAACTCCATCAGCGCAAGCTGATCCTGTTTTCCAACGCAGGACGGGCGTCGTTCTTGATAGCGGTCTACCAACAACATCAACGATCTATGCACCGGATTTCGATCCAGCCTCTAATCCTGTTTTTGGTGGAGGCGCGCCGAGCGACTTTTCGACGGAGATTGGTGATGGCACTGGTCTCACGTTAACGCCCACTTCGATTATGGAGTTCGATCACAAATTCAGCGCAGAATCTACGTTCGATGGCGGCGTGATTGAGATTAAGGTGGGCGCTCCTTTCAGCAACACCGCCAATGGCAGCGATCCCACTCTCACCCCGTATCCGAACAATACCACCTCTTTCGATCTGGGATACTACATTATTGACGGCCGTCGCGCCTACACGGGCGCCAAGGGATTGCATCATGTGCGTATCCCGCTCAGAGCATTTGCTCCAGGTGGAATACATAATCCTACTGGTCTGCCTGTACATATACGCTTCCGCATGACTTCGGATGCAGGAACGACAGCGGGCACGGATAGCGGTTGGTACATTGACAATCTGGTGATTAACAACCTGGCCTGTGCGCCGACTGCTGCATCGGCAACGATCAGCGGGCGTATCACTACCAGTGACGGCGCTCCTTTGAGCGGAGTTGCCCTTGCGCTCAATGGTGCTAAGTCTGCCAGAACCATCACGGATAGTAACGGTTTCTACCGCTTCGAGAATGTTGGAGTAGGCAGCTTCTACACTGTTACTCCATCAGCAGCCAATTACACCTTCGGCCCTGCGGATCGTTCCTTCTCTCTCAACGCAGATAAGACAGATGTAACGTTCACAGCAGACGCGGCTGCTCAAACGGCGAATCCTTTGGACACTGGCCTATACTTTGTGCGCCAGCAGTATCTGGACTTCTTGGGACGCGAACCAGATCAGGGAGGACTTGATTACTGGAGCAACGAGATGGATAGATGCGGCGATGATGCTGCTTGCGTCAACTCAAGACGCATAGGCATATCGGCTGCGTTCTTCATCGAGCAGGAGTTCCAGCAGACTGGCTCTTCTCGGCAGACAGGCCGCAGGTCGTCGGAGGATCGAATCTGGATACGAGGAAGGCAGCTTTTGCCGACGCCTTTGTGCGACGTGCAGAGTTTCAGGGAAAATATCGGTCGGCCACGACTGCAAGCTCTTTTGTTGACGCGCTGCTGCAAACGGTGAAGCAGTCGTCTGGGATGGATTTATCATCGCAACGTGACGCGCTCGTCTCGAAGTACAGCACGGGCGGGGACATGAATCAGAGCCGCAGCCTGGTGTTGAGAGACTTGGTGGAGAACGATGCCTTTAAGCAAGCCGAATATAATCCATCGTTTGTGCTAATGGAGTATTTCGGCTACCTCAGGCGCGATCCAGATCAAGGAGGCTTCAACTTCTGGCTAGACGTATTGAACAACCGTGTGCCGGGCAACTACCGCTCTATGGTCTGTGCGTTCATCACGAGCGCCGAATACCAACAGAGGTTCAGTTCTGTCGTCACACATCGTAATGAGGAGTGTGGATCATAAGCGCATAGAAGTAGAGCGCAATAACGGCCTCGCTTCTTCTAGCTGGCAAACAATAAGCAAAGGTCGCCGGAGTTTACTAAGTTCCGGCGACCTTTTGTTTCGCGTCTCGCATGTATTAAAAAGGTTGGTGATAAATATTCTGTTATAGGTGAAGATTGATGACCAAGAATTTTCCAGCACTATTACGGTTTACGATTGAGTGCGACTTATGTCAGTACCGCCTGCGGTAGCGGGCGGGTGTTGCTGCGACGATGACCCGCCCGCTACCGCAGGCGGTACTGACTTTAGTCGCACTCAACTGAGAATTGCTATAAAACCCAAGAAGGTCATCAAGGTTCTTGAGCGTAATGGCTTTATAGTCCATCACACAACGGGAAGTCATTACATTCTCAAGAAAGAGAAGTTGAGAGTAACAATCCTTTATCACAACAAAGACTTGAAGCCCGGCACGCTTGCGTCCATTATTAAGCAAGCTGGCTTAACAGTAGATGAGTTTTTAGATTTGCTGTGAAAGAGAAGGAAGAAATTATACGAGTTCGACAGTTATTTCTTCTGTGATTGATTCATCGGCAGGAATAGGCTCTCCATCTTTTTGCAGGCTCTCTAAGTAGCATCGAATTGCATCGGCGGCCATCTCACGCGCCTCTTCGAGCGTATCGCCTTCCGTCACCAAACCGGGCAGTGCGGGACAGGTGACTACATATCCTCCGGTTTCATCAGGCGTCATGATAACTGTGTAATTCAGGATTTTCATGGCTTCGATTATAACATCTACACTTTTCGCTTACCATCATTCCGACCTACTGACTACTGACTACTGACTACTGTATACTTTTTCTATGTCTGAATCAGCCAATCTTCCAATGAACTTCGGCGGTATTGCCGAAGAGGAGTTTTCCGATTTCGAGCGGGCGCGCGTCGTCGTGTGGCCTGTCGCTTACGAGGGCACTGTCTCTTACGGGACGGGGACGGGACGAGGCGCTAAGGCCATTATTGACGCTTCGCGCAACATGGAGCTTTATGACGAAGAGACTGATGCGGAGGTTTACAAGCTGGGCATAAGCACAGTCGGAGAGTCTGCTTCATTAGAGCCGCCTGAAGAGATGATGGAGTCGCTTTACCAGCGAGCGCGTTCGTTGCTCTCGACCGGAAAGTTCGTAGCCATGATTGGCGGCGAGCATTCCGTGAGCGCTCCTGTCATACGCGCTCATGCCGAAAAGTATACGAACCTGTCTGTCTTGCAGATAGACGCGCATGCAGATTTGCGTGACACCTACGATGGCACGCCGCATTCTCATGCTTCAATCATGGCGCGCGTTATAGGAGACATGCGTCTTCCTTCCGTGCAGTGCGGGATTCGTTCTATCTCCGCTGAAGAGGCGCGAGCGATTGATAAACTGCCGACGCGAATTTTTTGGGCCAAGGATATTGTTGGCAAGAGCGGCTGGTGGGATGAAGCCGTTGAAGGTTTGACCGAAAATGTTTATCTGACGATTGACATTGACGGCCTTGACCCTTCGCTTGTTTCAGCAACGGGCACGCCCGAACCCGGCGGTCTGGGCTGGTACGAAGTCATCGGCCTTATTCGCACAGCCGCCAAAAAACGGCACATCGTCGGAATGGATTTAACCGAATACTCTTACGTTGAAGGCCACACCGCCTCGGCCTTCCTCTGCGCCAAGCTCATCTACAAATCGCTCGCTTTCATTTTTGAATCTGAGACCAACCGCGTTCGCACTGCGAGCAAAAGTTCAACGGTTCAGGCATAGATGAACTGTTTTCTTTGCGTCTTTGCGTGAAATTTATCTCACGCAAAGACGCAAAGGACGCAAAGAAGAAAGAGAGCTTTATTCACGTAGTAGTGGCTGCGCTTCGCTTCCGCGCACATGATTTGGAAACTCGCGGTGCGTGCTCATCAAAAATGCAGAGGTGCTGGCGCGCATGGCGTTGCCGTGCGTGGCTGCCAGACGGACTATGCGGCTGAAGAGGGCTGAGCCGTAGTAGTAGCCGTCTTTCAAACTCACCAGCACATCAGCAGGATGGCGCACGCGCGTTTGTTGAATCGAAGTGTAGAGATTGTTGAGAGCGTCAGGGTAGATGTGCTCGCCCGTGCGCTCTGCCCAAGCTTCGTCAGAAGCGAAACCTTCAGCGTCCATTAAGCCATCTTCACTTAAGCTCCGAAAAATTGAAGCAAGCTGCAACGGATCGCCTTCCACTTGTTCGTAAGCGTAAAGCGCGCGCCCGTCTCTTTCACGACGATGAATGCGCGCGCTGCCGCGCCAGCCTTTCACTCCTACAATGTTTTCGCCGTCGCGGTAGAGCGAAAAATCAATGCCTTCGAGCGGCACGAGCGCATCTGCCAATTTAGGTGAAGTCTGTTCTTCACAAAAGAGCGCGGCGAAGCCTATGAGACCGAATGCGGGGAGCACGACCTGTTGTTTGTCGTTTGCGCCGTTAAGACGATTAGTGATTTGAAATCCGCAGCGGCGCAGGTGTGTTTGAAGATGCACACGGCGATTCTCTTCCAGGTTCATCCCATGATCTGAGAAAAGCGCAACTTCGGTTTCGTCGCCGCAGAAAGTTTTGATCTCAGTCAAAAGCCTGTCGAGCGATTCCAGCACGACGCTCAGGCTCTCTGTCCCGCGCATGTGCATCAACCCGTCCGTCCCCTTAAGGAATGCGAAGTAATCGCGGTCTTGCGGCGCACGTCGAAACTTTTCTCGGAAGCGCTGAATGTCTGCGCGAAAAATCTTTTCCGGCGCGAAGTAAACTAGATACTCGAAGGGTAGCGGCTCCTGGTAATCAAGTTCATCCATGTAGGTCGAAGGAATTTTTTCGGGCGTGCGTCGGCCAATGTACTTCTGCGCTCCGCCGCGAAGTTCCCGCGTGTTGCGATCAAAATAGCGGCTCTCGTATCCGACGGGCACGCTAGCCTTGAGCATTGCAGAGAGCGCAATGTTCGTCATCGTTGGAAAAGGCGAGAGCAGACGCGAAGGCGCATTGAACCCGTCGAACAGCCCGCGCGTCTTTGCTTCTCTAATCACATCGAACGGCACGCCGTCCAGACAGAGCAGAAGCCTTCGCGCGCGCGTCGCACCTGCGACCCGTTGACGCGTCTCCTGCTCACGAGGCGAGAACGTCAACACCTTTGCGTCGCCTTTCGCGTCTTCGAGTCTTTGCGTGAGATTAGTTTCTTGCAAAGGCGCAAAGTCGCAAAGGCAATCTTGAATCGCGTTGCTATTCTTCATCTGTGTCACCTGCTTGTTTCTTAGGTTTGTATGGCGCACGCAATCCATCGCGTGCTTCCGTTTGTGAATCGTAAACGTTGGGGCGCGCGAGCACCGCACGGTATTGCGTGAGCGCATCGTTTCGTTTTCCCGCAAGGTCAAGCGCCTGACCAGCGCGAAGATGCGCCATCGTGACCAGGTTTGCTTCCGCGCCCGCGCTCGTAGTCACAGCCAGAAACTCGCGCGCTGCGCGGTCAAATTGTTGGGCGGTCATCAATGCTTCGCCGTACTTGAAATGAATCAAATCCTGGTAACGCGCAGCCGCACGATCATGCAAAAGTACGTCGAAGGTTCCGAAAGCCTCGCGCTCTTCCCCTGCGGCGTCTGCGGGTTTGTTGGCGGCGCGGTCAAGCGAAGCCTGCGAAACGAGCGCGTCAGCCGTCTCCAATTTGAATAGATAGTTTCGCGGATACTTTGTGCCAAGTTCGCGCGAGATTGCGAGCGAATCGTTGAAACGCTTTTCGCGTTTGTAGAGCGCAATAAGAACTATCTTCGCGTCGTCGCGCACAAACTTTCCTTCACGCGCGACTCGCTCAAGCGTCGCCAACCCGCGCTTCTTCGAGCCGTGAAAGCCGCCTATGCTCGCCAGCAGTTTCACGGGCAAAGGGAGATTGCCTACGACGTAATCGTAAAGACCTATGGTCAACTCTGCGTCGTGGAAATCCGGGTCTAGTTTGAGCACATCACGATGGCGATCAACGCTGCTAGAACCGTCGCGCAGAGCAGAGATGAAGCTGCGCTGCACAGCGCCCTCAAACGCAGCTTTTAATCCTTCGGTCGCTCCCAGAAAATAGAGCGCCTCGACATCGCGCGGGTTTGCCCTCAATCTTGCTTTCGCAAGCGTCGCGGCGCGCCTTGTTAACTCGCGAAACTGACTGAGATCGTTCGGGTCAACCTGGTCTTCATTGTTCGAGTAGAAAGAGTCTGAATTGTAGAGCGAGGCTTGAAGCCTTCGTGACTTATTCAGAATCTTAGACCAGAGCGCGGCGGCCAGAAATTGCGCTCCCGCAGGGTGCGTAGGATATATCCGCTCCAACTCCTGAAAATTCTTTTGCGCCTCGTCGTAATCCAGATTGTAAAGCGCCTCGAAACCGCGCGTGCGCAACTCTTCAAACTTAGCCCTATCCGGCTCGGTCGCGCTTTGCGTCACAGATTGTTGCGCAAGAGTCGAACCGAACGCGCAGATGGTCAGCAACAGTATCAGAACATGCTTACCAGCTTTCATCTCAAACTCCCCCTAGGCAAACTCTCATAGATTCTTCTCTTCAAAGCTCTCCAGATATTTTACGCCTGCGCCCGTATTAAATAGAACTATGCGCTCGTCCCGTTTGACTTCTCCGTTTTCTATCAATTTTCTCAATGCGGGCAAGCAGGCTGCGCCTTCCGGTGCTACGAAGAGACCTTCGCTCGCGCCTATCTCACTAACGGCTGCGAGTAGTTCTTCGTCAGTGACCGAGATGGCCGAACCGTTTGATTCTCGCAGCGCGTCCAGAATCAGAAAATCTCCTATGGCTCGTGGAACGCGCAAGCCTGATGCGACCGTAGCAGCGTTTGGAAACTCTTCTGCGAAGCGCTTCCCTTCTTGAAAGGCTCGCACGATGGGCGCGCAGGTTTCGGATTGCACAGTCACCATGCGCGGACGCTTTTTGCCAATCCATCCAAGAGCTTCCATCTCGTCGAAAGCTTTCCACATTCCAATCAGCCCTGTGCCCCCGCCCGTCGGGTAGATGCAAACGTCCGGCAACTCCCAATCGAATTGTTCCGCCAGTTCATAGCCCAATGTCTTCTTGCCTTCAACTCTATAAGGCTCTTTCAAAGTAGAAACGTCGAACCAGCCTTCCATCTCTTTTCTTCTTCCCACTTCAGCGCCGCAATCCGTGATGAGGCCGTCCATCAATGTAACGTGCGCGCCCGTCTGCTCGCATTCGATGACGTTAGCGCGCGGCGTGTCACGCGGCATGAAGATGAAAGTTTCAAGCCCTGCGCGTGCGGCGTAAGCTGCGAGCGCGCCCGCAGCGTTTCCGGCTGAAGGTACTGCGAGTCGTAGAGCGCCCAACTCCTTCGCCATAGAGACCGCCACGGCCATCCCTCGCGCCTTGAAACTCTGCGTGGGATTCTGCGACTCGTCTTTAATGTAGAGTTCACGAACGCCCAGCCGCTCGCCCAACCGTTCGGCATGAAGCATCGGCGTGAAACCTTCGCCGAGCGAGATTAGATTTTCGTCCGTTTCAACCGGAAGGAGTTCGCGGTATCGCCAGAGGTCTGCCCTTCGTCCACGCAAAGATTCTTTTGTCAAAGTTTTTCGGGCGCGTTCCAGATCGTAGCGAACCAGCAGCGGCTTTCCGCATTTCTCGCAAAGATTGTGCAACCGCCGTGCCTCGTGGCTTAGCCCGCACTGAGCGCATTCAAGGTGCGTAACGTTCATGATGAAATGATTCCTTTCCAGATGACTTGCCTAATTTATTCTCGATTTTACGCGCAAAACGGCCTAGATTTATAGGCGGCAAAGCTCATCGTCATTCTTCTTTAGATTATTCCCGGACTCTTTCACCTGCATAGGCTTGGCCTCAACACTCCCATAGGTTTCCGTCAGGTGGAGCAATTCTCTTGCGCCTTAAAAGCCGTAAATCGTTAATAGAGAGAAGAGGTGGATGGTAAATGGAAAGAGCTTTCCGTCCATTCACCATTTACTATTTTCCATTCACCTGTCTTTACTATTCACGATTTACGATTTACGATTTACGCGCCTTGTCACTGTTTTTATGATTCGACTACTCGCGCTCGACATGGATGGAACGCTGCTAGATTCGCGCGGCCAGCTTTCGGAGAGAAATCGTAGGGCGATTTCGTTGGCGCGTGAGCGCGGCGTAGAGGTCGCGCTGGTCACAGGGCGTCGTTTCCGCGACGCGCGCCCCCTTGCGCTTGAGCTTGCATTGGACGCGCCCTTGATTTCGCACAACGGAGCTTTAACGAAGCACGCGCGCACGCTTGAGACTGTTGAAGCGCTGCTGCTGCCTCTGGACGCAGCGCGCGAGGTGTTACGCGTTGGCCGCGAGCACGGCGGTGACGCGCTCGTGAGCGATGACCCACAAGGCGCTGGCGTTCTTGTTTACGATCACCTGAGCGACAACAACACGGCGCTCGCAAGATACATAGCATGGGCAAGGCGCATACACGGCGACGAGGTCAAAGATGCCGTGCGACGCGTAGAATGTTTGGAAGAGTACATGGATCACCCGCCCGTGCACATAGCGTTTTCCGGCGGCTGCGAAGCTATGCGAAGTCTGGGTTGTGTCATCGAAGGCGAACTCGGAAATAGCGTGAAGATGCTTGCCACAATGTATCCGAAACAGGACTTCGCGCTTCTTGACATCATTCACCCTGCGGCGTCAAAGGGCGAGGGCGTGGCCGCCGCAGCGCGCGAGCTTAACATCGAGCGCGAAGAGGTGATGGCAATCGGCGATAATCTCAACGACCTTGAGATGCTCCGATACGCAGGCACTAGCGTGATAATGGGAAACTCCGAGCCTACACTGCGCGATCTCTTACGCGACGCTGCGCGCTTTCACACAACCGCCACGAACGACGAGGACGGAGTGGCAATGGCGATTGAAGAGTTCATCTTAAGAAAAAGTCCGGGTGATTTTGGATTTTAGATTTTGGATTTTAGATTGGAATAATTATCAAGCTTGAGCAGTTAACTCTCAGCTTGAAAGATGCTCAACCGCTTAATCCAAAATCGAAAATCTAAAATCCAAAATTAAAAGGAGCATGAATGGCTAATCGAATAGCGAACATAAAAACTAACATGGGCACGATAAGGTTCGAGTTGTTGGAACAGGATGCGCCGAAGACCACGGAGAATTTCATTACGCTCGCCGAACGCGGCTACTACGACGGTGTCATCTTTCATCGCGTCATCAAGGGCTTCATGATTCAGGGCGGCGACCCTACGGGCACAGGGCGCGGTGGCGAATCAGCTTGGGGTGGCCGCTTCAACGACGAGATTAATCGCTCGTCGGAACTTTATCAGGGCAAGTACACGAAGGGCACTGTGGCAATGGCGAATGCGGGGCCGAACACCAACGGCTCGCAGTTCTTCATCATGCATGTTGACTATCCACTGCCGCCCAGCTACACAAAGTTCGGGCGCGTCATAGAAGGCCAGGACGTTGTTGATGCAATCGCAACTACGCCCAGAGACCACAACGACCGTCCGAATTCGGAAGTCAAGATGGAGAAGGTCACAATTGAAAAGCAGTGACAAGTGACGAGCAGGAAAGAAATTTTTAATTTTTAACTCATGTTACGCAGCCAAAAGTTTTGAGCCGTCGAAGACGGCGACCGTCTAAAGCCCGGTGCGTGAGCGCCGGGTTAGAGTGGAAAGAATGTAGTTAGAGCTATCGAAGACGAGCGACAGCCCTTTGATTGCCACAGGCTGTCGCCCGCTCACGCGGGCTTAGGTAATCTTTTACCCAACACTAAACCCAGCGCTAACGCACTGGGCTTTAGACGGTCGCCCGCTTGCGCGGGCTGAAATCCAATCTTGCGTAAGGTGAGTTTTTAATTTAATTTCTTTTCAGTTTATAGAAATAAGCTAATTGCTTTCTCTTATTAATCTGAATGAAAAATTAAAAGTGATTCCTGCTTGTCACCTGTCACTCGTCACTTATCACTTCTCTTATTTTCTGTGTGACGAAGCGCTTTGCTTCGCTTACGGATTCTTCCAGGCTCATGCCTTTGCCTAGACAGGCGGCGATTGCTGACGAGAGCATGCAGCCTGTTCCGCGCACGTCGCCCGCTTCGATTCTCTTCTGTCGAAAGACAGACACGCGCCCTTCGTCGTCAAGCACGTCAACGGCGTCGCCGCCAGCCAGATGACCGCCTTTGACTAACACTGCTCGCGCTCCCATCTCGCGCAAAGTTTGCGCGGCTCGCAGCATCGCTTCTTCATCAGCGATCTCTAATCCTGTGAGTTGTTCGGCTTCGGGGATGTTCGGCGTAATCAGGCGAGCGAGCGGGAAAAGCTCGGACAAGAGAGCAGCGATTGCGCCCTTGTCAATCAGGTCGAATCCTGTGGTCGAGCGCATGACGGTATCAACGACGGGCGCGGGCAAATCTTCTTCACTAAACAGGCGTGCGACCTCTTCTACAATTTCGCGCGTAGGCAGCATTCCGGTCTTTGCGCACACCACGCGGAACTCTTTTACAATGGGCGCGATTTGATTGCGCACGGCTTCGGCAGATTGATGAAGTGCGCCGTAAACGCCTGAGCTATTTTGAAAGGTGAGCGACGTGACGGCCACTGTAGCGCGCCAATCGAACGCTGTGAAAGTTTTAATGTCCGCAATTACTCCAGCCCCGCCCGAAGGATCAAGCCCGGCTATGCTGAGCGCCACAGGTTGCTTGCTTCTCTGCGCCATGCCTAGATGATTAGAGCATAACTATTGCTCTTTAGAATAACCGGCGCGTATGGAGTTAATCAGGCTGGCGAGAGTCGCCGTGTTATTGAAGAGGCGTATGGCTGCGATGCCCTTTGTGCCTGCGCGCAAAGTGCTGTCTAGATTTTCGAGCGTGATGCCGCCGATGGCCACTAGCGGAAATTTTCGGAGAGATTGCGCAGCCTCGCGCAGCTTGTCGAGTCCGAGCGGCTCGCCATAAGTGCGCTTTGATGGAGTGTCGAAGACTGGGCCAAAGACTGCGAAGTCTGCCCCATTGTCTCGCGCCTCCTGTGCTTCGTTGAGCGAGTGCGTTGAAACGCCTATTAAAAATTTTTTAGGGAAGTTGCGGCGAATGACGCTTGCGGAAAGAGAGGTGGCTGCTAGATGAACGCCGTCTGCGCCCGCTGCTAGCGCAATGTCAGCGCGGTCGTTTACTAGAAGGCGCGTAGCGCTCCCTTTCATTAACCTCGCCGCGCGTAGCGTCAACTCAAAAAGAGTTCTGGCGTGAAGATTCTTTTCGCGCAGTTGGATTAGAGAGATGCGGGCGGCGACGGCTGCTTCTATCAAATGGAGTATGCGTGAGAACTCCGGGCTATTCGGATTTGTCGCTTGAGTCGTCGCGCCGCTGGTAATCAGATAGAGGATCGGTTTGGGGTTTAGGTCGAGCGGCATCTTTTTTATCTGCGTCCGATTGCGCGCCGCCTTGCAACGCTTGAACTACTTGCTTGAAGTGCGTTATCTCCCAGAAAGCCATCCCCAGATTGAGAATGCCCAGTCCCGTTACAGCGCCACGCACCCAGCCGGAAGAGATAACGCGCTGCAAACCAACTCCTGCCTTCTGCGCCGCATAAAGCAGAAAGTAGTTGTCGCCCCAGTCGCTCAAGCCCAGAAACCCGTGCGGAATCCAGGGAAGCAGCGTCAACACCAGCCCCACTTCCAGGCACAGAATGATGTAGAAGATGACAGTTAGCCTTGCGGACATGTTTTTGAGTGATAAGTGATAAGAGCAGTTTACAGTTTTTAGTTTTCAGAAAGAAGCGAAATGCTTTTACTTAAAACTGAAAACTGTAAACTGTTCTTATCACTTTCTTCTTTCTTGCAGCTCGCGCAGTTTGTTGGCGACGCCGCGATAGGTGACGTTGATGCCGTAAACTTCCGTAAAAGTTTTGATGGCTCGCTCTAAGTCACCCATCTTCTCATAAGCTGTGCCGAGTTCAAAGCGCAGCGCTTGGTACTCTTCTTCCGTTTGGCCGGGCGTCTCCAGTCCCTTCTGAAACCACATGGCGGCGACCTGCGGCATCCCCTTCTGCATGAAGCAGTGCCCCAGCAGATTGCAGCATTGAAGGTAGCGCGGCGTGCCGTCCCGGGGCGAGACAATCGCCGCAGCAGATTGCAATTCTTCAATAGCTTCGTCCATCAAGTCCATCTCTTTGTAGGCGAGGCCTAGATTGTAGTGCGTCTCGTAATCGCCGTCGGCGAGCGCCGGGTCTTCTTCTTCAACCGCCGCACGAAACTCATCAAAGATGGCGGCCAGGCCAGGATCAATTCCCTGCTGAGCGGATGATCGCGTAGG
This sequence comes from Acidobacteria bacterium 13_1_20CM_3_53_8, assembly GCA_001920415.1. Classification (GTDB taxonomy): domain Bacteria; phylum Acidobacteriota; class Blastocatellia; order Pyrinomonadales; family Pyrinomonadaceae; genus 3-1-20CM-3-53-8. The sequence goes on from MNJR01000026.1 coordinate 166,674, forward strand.
CTGCGCGGCGCTCACTTGCACCGGCTGAGGTTCTTCGACGATAAGAGACGGCTCGTGCGTCTCCGATATTTCAAAAGGCTCTATGGACTTGCTCGCTTTGGACTCCTCAACCTCCTCTGCCAGATCGTAAGGAGTGATGGCAGAGAACTCTATGGTCTCTTCGTGCTGACGGGCGGGCGCGGGCGCGTGTGCGCTCCCTGATTTCAATCTTTCGCGCCGCTCTTCAATCTCTGCGTGCTGGCCGAACTGACGTTCGAGCATGTCCAGCGTGTCGAGCGCAATGTCCGCGTAGCCCTGCGCTATGTAGAAGTCAACGCTCTCAAGCTCTTGCCGCCACATCTGATCGCGCCGCTCGTCAACAGCCGGTTCGTCGGGAACGCTCGCGGTAGCAGCTACATCCTCAAAAGAAGGAGCGATCTCAAAAGAAGTAGGCATCACCGGGGCAATCTCTTTAACTTCGTCATGTCCTGCATCATCCATCCAATCGTTCAGGTCTGCGAAGGAAGACGAAGGGTCTGCTTGAGCGTACTCCGCAATCGCAGTCGTCTCAGGCAGAGCGGTTGTGGCTTCCGGCTCTTCAACTGCGTTCCATTCGAACTGTACATCGTCGGCAGCCGGAGCGTCGGAGAACTCCGATGTGACCGCTTGCACTTCCGGCATGAAGCTTTCAAAGGTGGGGACTTCTTCTTCGACGGGCGGTGTGGAGAACATTGCTTCGGTGACTGAATCTTCGGGCGCTCCGCCGAGTTCCTGAAGGCGTTCCAGGTAGCGCGTTTGATCCGGCGCGAGTCTGGCAAGCTGCGTGAGCGCAGAGCGCTCTTCCTCGACTCTGTGCGCCGCTTGCGCAGCCTCTGCAAGTCGCTCCAATGCAGAGTGAAGTTTTTCGGCGTCGCGCTGCCACCAGTAAACACGAACGAGCAAGCGCAGAGCGTCAACCTGTTCGGGATCGCGCGCGAGCACTTCGCCCAGGATGGTTATCACCAACTCTTCATCGCGCCCTGAGAGCAGTTGGCCTATGACGCTTTCCAGCACACGGACTGCCGCAGTGATGTCACCCTCTTTGATGTAAAGGCGCGAGACATCAACGAAGCGTGTATAAGCTGCGGGCTGCTGGGCAACAAGCGCTACGGTTGCACGCTCGGCTGCGGGCGCGTCTTCAGCTTCTATGTAAGCGTGTGCCAGAAGCTCAAGCAGCTTTACGTCTTCCGGCGCGGCTGCGACCGTGCGCTCCAGAATCTCTGCGGCCTCGTCGCCCGTGCCGCGCGAGAGATGAGTAGAGGCCATCCCGCTTAGCGCCTCGTAGTCGTTCGGTATGAGTTCCAGCGCTCGGCCATATGCGTAGAGTGAACGCTCGAAATCGCCGCGCCCGTGAAGTTGCTGGCCTGCATGCGAGAAAGCTCGCGCCGCGTCCTCGTTCAATCCTTCGTGCAGGAAGCCTTCGGCGAGTTTCAAGCGAATGTCCACGTTCTGCGGATCAAGGTCTGCGACCTTGTGCAAGACTTCCAGCGCGCGTTGCGCCTCGCCCGCTTTCGTGTAAGCCTCTGCGAGGAACATGTATTGAGAGCGCGCATCAACCGTCAGCCCCTGCGACTCGAATAACACTGCAAGCTGTTCGGCTATTTCGGGCGTGCCGGGATTGAGGCGCTCTATCTTCTTGAACATCGCTATGGCTTTATTACCGAAGCCCTGATCGCGGTAATGCTCTGCGATGTGTTTGAAGCATTCTATCGCACGCTCTTTCTGGTTGGTGCGAACGTAAAGGTCGCCTAGAATGTTTAGAGTATTAAGATCGGCGGGATCGTGCTGAACCAGATCGCGATACTCTTTGATGGCCGCAGGAATCTTGCCTTGAGCAAGGTACTTCTCAGCCGCACGCAGAACCTTTGCCTTATCGAAAGCCATTAAAGTGTCGTCTATTATAGAGCCAAAAAGGTTTTGGGGAAAATTCTCGCGGTGGGCGGCAAGCTTAATGCCTAGTAAGAAGCACACCGGCAAAGATGGTCACAAGGGACGCCCGCGAGGGTCTGGGGCGCCTGTTTAGTACGCTAACACGCTCAAACAACGGTGTCAACGCTCTTGTTTGCAGAAGACTCAAGCGCCGCCCGTAGAGAGGTTTAAGTATTGCCAGCAGAACCTTCATCTAAAGCTTCAAGAGGCGCGCGAGCGACGGCTCTTATTTTCGCCGAGCGAACAGGTTTCGCGGGCTTTCTGCTCTTCGCAGTGTTCGCGCCCCACTCGATTGCCGGAGCGGAACTCTCGCTAGCAATCGCAGGCGCTGGCTACATCTTGCGCACTCTGTTGACCGGGCGGACAGGATTGCGCCGCACATCCTTCGACCTGCCCATCTTACTTTTCTTCATCTGGACGATTTTTTCGGCCTTTCTCTCTGAAGAGCCGCGCATAAGCATAGCGAAACTGCAATCGGTCTGCGTGCTCTTCCTTTTTTACTTGACGCAAGGAACGCTCGCGCGCCGCACTGCAATCATAGTCGCCCTAGTGATGATTGCATCGGGCGCGGTCGGCTCGGTCTGGAGCGCTCTTGATTTAATGCTGGGGCGCGGAGTTGTCATAGCGCGCATGGGCGACAGCAGTCCGCTTCGCTCGCTTCCGCTCAACGAAGGCGACGCCCTCTGGCGCATTGGCGGTCATAGTGTGTCTTCCGTAGAAGAGATTGACGAAGCTATAAGAGAGCAGCCAGCCGGGACACAGCTTTCCGTAAGCGCATTTTCGCAGGGCGAGAACGCGGAGTTTCCGGGCTTCATTGTCACTGACGAGATGAAGACGCGCGGTTCACCATCTGGCATCACGGGCGCAGGACGCGCGCATCGCTTTCGCGCGTCGGGCTGGACGCGCCATTACGAGTATTTCGCCGAGATACTTCAAATCCTGGCTCAGTGCGCGCTCGGCCTGGCCCTCGTCAATCTTCAGAATCCGTATGGCAAACGGCGCGCTTCGTTTGCCATCGCAGCATTCCTCCTGCTCTCTTTCGGAATAGCCCTGACCGCAATGCGAACCGTGCTCGTAGCTCTGGTAATCGGCGCAAGTGTCATAGCCGTGCGCGCCAGTGCTAGGCGCGCCAGATTAATCATCGCAGCAGCAATCATAGTCGTTCTAGCATTGGGCGCGCTCGTCGTATGGCGAACTCGAAATGCTGGCGCGCTCGAACTGCGAGACCCAAGCTCGTCGCTTCGCTGGCAGGTCGCGCGCGTTGGACTTTCGCGCATTCCCATTCATCCAATCTTCGGACACGGCATGGACGCAGTGAAGCAGCACTGGACAGAGTGGGGATTCCCCGGCACGTTGATGATTCATCTACATTCAACGCCGCTGCAACTAGCGTTTGATAGAGGCTTGCCCGCGCTCGCACTCTGGCTCTGGATTATGTGGGCGTTCTGGTCTGTGGCGACCAAGGCTGAAAGAGAGGCCCAAAAATCTGAAGACGCGAATCGCGCAGGGCTGCTGCTAGGTGCGACCGGCGCGCTCGCAGGATTTTTCGCAAGCTCGATTGTTAACTACAACTTCGGCGCAGGCATTGTCGCGCTAGTATTCTGGTGGCTTGCAGGAACAGTCGTTGTATTGAATTCGGATTCGAGAGCAAACCAGAACAGTTAGCGTCTAAACTGTAGCAGGGGGCTGCGCCTTTCTCTGTGCCCATGTCCAGTGAACTATGAACCAAACGAACAGGCTTAAAACGATTGAAAGATACGCGCCGCCGCTTGGTCGCGCATTCGCCGGGACGATTGAACCGATGATGGCGAGAAATATTCCAAGCATTAATGCGCTCACAATACCAGATGCTATGACTGCGCGCGCGACTGGCATCAATCTGGTTGACCAGAGGATGAGAAATATCAGATTGAAGAGAATGCCTACGGCCACAATCGCGTCAATTAATGAGCCTAGAAAGAAGGGCATCTGCGTTCTCATCTTTTCCAGAAACATTCCCGTCACGACGAAAGCTACAACGTAGATGATTATTGCCAGACCGATTGTCTTCAAAGCTCGCATGATTGAATCTCCCTTCCTGAGTTTTTCAAGATGCTCTTTCGGAGCACTTTGAATAAGGTCAAGCAGCGTATACATCCACAGACGCAAACGACTCGCGCCGCCCGAAGCCTTCGTCTCGCGCCAGCGATCACGAAACAGTTGCGCCATGTGCGCCCCGTACTCTCGCCTGAACTCCGCAGGGTAAAGGATGAGAAACAGGCTGTAAAGTTTCTGGGAAAATGGCGCGTGTCTGTAGCCTGAAATCATCTTCACCTACCCTGAACTTTCGGGATCAAGCTTTTGGCTCGCGCTGTCTTGACCAGACGCTGAAGACGCTCGGCCTCGGCAGCAGCCACGCGGTAGCCGAACTCCGTCAGACGATAGTAACGCCGCCGCTCGTCATCAAGCTCCGCATCTGGCCGCTCGTCAGACTCTTCTATCAGCCGGTCTGCCAGCAAGCGCTTTATAGAGCCGTAGAGCGTCCCAGGCCCAAGCCGAAGTTTGCCGTCCGTGTGCCGCTCGACCTCCTGCATGATGTGGTAGCCGTGACGGTCACGGTCTGCCAGCGCCAGCAATATGTGAAACGTCGCCGGACTCAGCGGCAAAAACTCTTCCGGGTTTCTACTCTCTTTCTTCAACTGAAACACCAACCGCGCCTAAACTATCGGCAACCGATATATCGAGCGGCGATATAGTACGACATGAAACCATTAGCTGTCAACTAAAAATTTTTGCGCGCTGTCTTTGCGCGCTTAAGCATTTTCCTTTGCGCCTTTGCGTGAACCTGCAATTCTATTAACACTCAAGATTCATGTGCGTTGTATGTTCTCGCAAAGGCGCAAAGATAAAACTTAAGCTCGCTAAGGGGTTTTGAAATTCGCTCTAAAGTTATTCAGATTACGTCCGCGAAGTTTTTTCTTGTCCTTGCGAACCACCAGTAGCCGAAGAAGAAAAGGGCCAGGGCGAAGACTGTGAAGTAAAGAAGTCCGTTCCAATCTGGTTGCGCTCCTTCCAGAAGCGCGCGGCGATAGCTTCTGACAAGCGGCGTAAAGGGATTGAGGTTGACGTACATCCTGAAGCGCTCCGGCACGATTGATTCGGGATAGATGATAGGCGTCAGGTACATCCAGGCCATCAGCACTAGCGTTATGCCCTGCACTATGTCGCGCAGGAAAACTCCTAGCGAGGCGATGAGCCACGCGCCGCCAAGCATGAGTAAGATTTGAGGAAGAAGAAGGACGGGCAGCCATAGAATCGTCGTGTGAAGCTCGCGCTGAATGATGAGCGCCGCAACCAGAAGCGCCAGCGTGCCGAACATCTGGTTGACGATTGACGAGAGAACCTGCGCAACCGGCAAAGTCTCTAAGGGAAAGACTACGCGCTTCACAAGGTTCGCGTGCGCGACTACGGTGTTTGATGATTGCTGTAATGATTCCTGAAACGCCGTCCACGGCAATAACCCACAGAAGAGATAGAGCGCGTAATCCCACGCAGACCCGTTTGGGCCAAACCGCGCGCGAAAAATTCCAGCGAAGATGAAGGTGAAGATGGCTATCATAACAACGGGCGTTAGAAGCGCCCACAGTATGCCCAGCACGCTCCCCTTGTATCTTGCCGCCAACTCGCGCTTCGTCAAACTGAGGACTAGATCGAATTTCTGGGGCAACTCGAAAAGTGGCCGCCACACAGCGCGTCTGGCAGTTTGAGCAGAGATCATACGCGGCATAGTCTAGAGAGTCTGGAGTCTGGAGTCCAATTGATTTTAGATTTTGGATTTTGGATTTTGGATTAGCGAACGAGCCTGAGTTTAACTTACAAGCTGTTTTTCAATCTAAAATCCAAAATCTAAAATCCAAAATTGATTTGCCCCTAGGCTCCAGACTCTAATAGACTCTAGTCTTATGAGTGTTGCGCTCCGCGTCGAAAATGTTTCCAAGCAGTATAGAATCTACGACCATCCGGGCGACCGTCTGAAGGAGACGTTGTCGCGCGGGCGCTGGAAGTGTCACCGCGAATTCTGGGCGCTGCGTGACATTAACTTTGAAGTTGAAGCCGGAACTACGACCGGAATCGTAGGCCCGAACGGGAGCGGCAAGTCAACGCTCTTGCAGATCGTGACGGGTACGCTTGAGCCTACGCACGGGCTAGTCTGGCACGAGGGAAGAATTGCGGCGCTGCTGGAACTGGGCGCTGGCTTTAATCTGGAATTCACAGGAATCGAAAATGTCTTCATGAACGCGGCGCTCATGGGCTTTTCAAGAAGTGAGACGGAGAAGCTTCTGCCTGAGATTGAGCGGTTCGCGGAAATCGGCTCGTTCATACACCAGCCTGTTAAGACCTATTCGAGCGGGATGTATGTCCGTCTGGCTTTCGCAACTGCCGTGAGCACAAGCCCCCAAATACTCATCATTGATGAAGCGCTTTCCGTGGGCGATGCTGTCTTTCAACATCGCTGCCTGCGGCGCATACGCGAGATGCAGGCCGGGGGCACGACCATACTGTTCGTCTCGCACGATCCTTCGGCTGTTAAGGCGCTCTGCTCTCGCGCGATTCTTCTTAACGGCGGCAAGGTGCAGGCAGACGGAAAGCCCCTGGATGTTCTCAATCGCTACCAGAAATTGATAATGGAGCGCGAAGAGGCTTACGAGGCCGAACAATCTGAAGGCGAGCAAAGCGAAAGAGACGGAAACGTTTCTATCCAAGATGATAAAAGTTTGGGCCAACGAAGCCCTGCGCTTCAATACAACTTCAGGCACGGCGACCGTAGCGCGGAGATTCTGAGCGCAGAGCTTCTGGATGCTCAGCGACGCTGCGTTGATCTCATTGAAAGCGGCGCACCCGTGCTTGTGCGTATGCGCGTTCTGTTTCACCGCGATGTGGACGATCCGCTCTTCGGCTTTCTCATACGCAACCGTCACGGCATACACGCATACGGAGCAAACACAGAGCAAAAAAGTTTTCGCTTCGGAAAAGTTTTCAGGGGCGAAGTTGTTGAAGTAATGTTCAGCTTCGATTGCTGGCTCGCGGCAGACCTTTACAACGTTTCGTTCGCAGCGCACAGCGAGGCCGGGATAAGCTACGATTGGATTGACGGCGTCATTTTCTTCCGCGTCATCGCGCCCGTGCCCGTCGAAGGCATAGCGAACCTGAATGCTACGGTCGCGGGCAAACGATTGGGACAAGTTTCTAGAGAGAAAAGCAGTGATCATGAAAGGGAGGTGACTTTGAGCGGTGGCCGACCGTGAAGTCGCAGAAATTTTAGGGGAGATACGCGAGCAGGTGCGATCTCAAAAACGGTCAGAGCTTCATTCAGCTTCGATCGTGGGTAACGGGCGCGCTACTCAACTTGATCGTGATCTGATTGCGCTGCTCAAACGACTCTCTGTGCAGCTTGAGACGCTTGCTCGCGCGCAAGACCGTCTGCCTCCTGTGGTGAGCAACCGAACGGGCTGGCTTGCGCGCCTTGAGCTTTGGGTCAAAGGGCAGGCTGGTCGTGCCACGCGCTGGTACGCATGGGAGCAGGTCAACTTCAATCGCGCGGTCACGGAAGCGCTCAGGGAGATTGCTGGCGCGCTCAACTCAATCGCGCATAATCAAGCGGCGGGCGAAACTTCTTATGGCACACGCGCGACGAATGATTCTGATCTAGCGTCGCTCGCGTCTAGAATTGCGGCGCTGAAAGTGTCTTCGCAAAAGATAGAAGAGTTAGACGCGGAAGTTGCCGGTTTGCGCAGAATATTGGATGAGCGCTTTTCTCAACTACGCGATGAGCAGCGCGTCCTGCTGGAACAAATTCTTGATGAGCAGCGTGTTCACTTGAAACAACTCGCGCTCGAGATACGCGAGACGGCGCTTCGAGCAGAGCGCGACGCGCGCAGACTTGAAATGCGGCTTGACGAGATTGCCAACCGCAACGAACCGCCAGCATAAAAATCATGTAATAAGATTTCAGCCCGCGTGAGCGGGCGACAGCATAAAGCCCAGTGCGTAAGCACTGGGTAAAGACAACAAGTAAGATTACCGAAGCCCATGAAATGGGCGACAGAGGTTTGATTATTAATGGGCTGTCGCTCGCCTTCGATAGCTCTCTCTTCATTCTTTCATGCTAACCCAGCGCTTACGCACTGGGCTTTATGCTATCGCCGTCTAAAGACGGCTAAAAATCTGCATGGCCTTTGACCGCATCTCTAAATTCTACAAACAAAATTTCAGATTCATTCTTCTCGCAGTCATAGCCTGTCTCGTTGCGCTCGCGTGGTGGCAGCGCTTCGTGCTAGACGACGCTTTCATCTCGTTTCGCTACGCGGACAATCTGGCGCGCGGGTGGGGATTGGTCTGGAACGAGGGCGAGCGCGTCGAAGGCTACACAAATTTTCTGTGGACTCTGCTGATGGCCGTGCCGATAGCGCTCGGTCTTAGCCCTGTAAGCTTTTCCATGGCGCTCGGTCTGCTGTCATTCGTAGCGTCGCTCTATTTCACTTATAGACTCGCCCTGTTGGTTCTCTCCTCCAAAACGGGCGCGCTCGTCACCATCATTATGCTCGGCACGAACTACACTTTCAGCCGCTACGCTACGAGCGGCATGGAGACTCAGCTTCAGGCGTGCCTGTTTGTGACGACTCTCTACGCGCTCGCCAGCGCTCAACGTTCAGGGCTATGGACGAACAGAAGATTTTTGGGAATCTCCCTGCTGTTAAGCCTCGCGCTGCTCACCAGATTGGACTCCGCGCTTCTTTTCGCAATTGTCTTTCCCGCCGCTCTCTTGCCAGTATTAAAAGAGAAGATTGAAGGCGAGCGAAAGGCCATGAAGGTTGCCTGTCTTTGCGCTCCGCTGGCCGCACTCGTCGGCGGGTGGATGCTGTGGAAGCTTTATTATTACGGCGACATCTTGCCGAACACTTTTTATGCAAAAATCTCTTCGCTCAGCTCTTACATTGATGGTCTTAATTACGTTTACTATTTTTTTCGCTACTACTGGCTTCTTCCTCTGTTCCTGATACCTGTCATCACGCCGCGAAGATTTTCCCAAAAATTCAGCTACGGCCTCTTGATTTCATTATCCGTGACAATCCTTTGGCTTCTCTATGTCATTAAAGTCGGCGGCGATTTCATGGAGTTTCGTTTCATTGTTCCCATCATGCCGCTCATCTTCGTAATCCTTGGCTGGATGGTCTTCTCGCTGCTTCGCAATCCCATACTTCAAAGTGCGTGCATTGCGCTCGTCATAGCAGGCTCCGTCTATCACGGCAAGACATTCACGCTCACAGGAGGCGTGGAGCCAATCGAAGGGCTGGCCGGGCACGTGAGCGGCAGCGAATGCTGGGAGGATGCCGGGAAAGCTCTTGGGAAAGCTCTGAACTACGATTCGCGCGTCACGATTGCTGTCAGTCCTGCGGGCGCAATCCCCTTCTATTCGCGCCTGACGACGATTGACATGCTGGGGTTGAACGACCGTTGGATTGCGCGCAACGGCGCAGTGGTCGGCGAGAGAATCGGACATCAGCGTATGGCGACTGTGCAGTACCTGCTGGACAGGCGCGTGAACCTGCTGCTAGGCCCGGCATATCCCATGAGCCATGAGGTGAGAGCGCCAATATTTGGTGACGTTCCTTCAGCGCTGAACAACTTTTTCCTCCCAACCGATCAGAGACAATACGATATACCCAAGACCTCTAAGCTAATAGAGATTCCCATCAGCAACGAATTGAAGCTGCCGGTCATGTATCTCTTCCCAAGCGCGATTGTGGACGAAGCAATCGAGAGAGAAGGCTGGCGAACGTACCCGCTCGTCGCATCAGACACTGACCCGGCGACGTGGCCTGAAGACTTCCCCTTCTATAAACTCGGGACTAAAATCGCTTTCGCAGACGAGCAGGCAGGCCGCTACATTTGGGCAGGGTGGAGCGTGCGAGAGCCTTTCGGTCGGTGGAGCGATGCCGAGCGCGCAATGATAATCTTCGCTCTTAACGAAGACGAGATTCTAGACTCTGTGCTGCGCATAAAGCTCTGGACTTTCACAGCGCCCGGAAAGCTGAACGCGCAGCACGTCACCGTCTCGCTCAACGGGCGAGAATTGACGACGTGGCAGTTGAGCAATCCAGACATGGAAGAGTTCACGCTTGATATTCCGCGCGACGCGCTTTCGGAAAGAAACGTGCTTAGCTTCTACATGCCGGACATAGTCTCTCCCAAATCAATAGGCGTAAGTCCGAACGAGACACGACGCTTAGGCGTATACGTCGAGTGGGTCGAGATTGACGCCCAACGATGAAGGCAGTTTTCAGTTTTTAGTTTTCAGTTTTAAGTTAAAGCAAGCAACTGAAAACTAAAAACTGAAAACTAAAAACTGTTTTATGGCCGAGCGAGAGAAAGAGAGTTTGTACGAGCGCGCAGGCATCAATGACCTGGCGCATTTTTACCGCACGCGGTTTGTGTCGGATGAGTTGTTGGACGCGCGCTATTTCGATGCGCTCAACCGCTTCGACATTCGCTGGGCGCGCACCGTCTGGGTTTACGACAACGTGCGGCGCAACTCTAGCGTGTTGGATTTAGGCTGCGGCGGAGGCGTGCTCGCGCTGCTGAAAAGAAAAGGCGTGACGCTCTTCGGCGTGGACATCTCAGACGCTTGCGCTGCCGTCTCGCACTTGAATGGCTACGATGCGACATACGTTGCGCGCCTCACTGCGCTTCCTTTCGCGGACGCGAGTTTCGATTATGTGGTGAGCCTTGACGTGATGGGTCACGTGGAGTTTGCCGAAAAAGATGCTGTGCTGGCAGAAATCAGGCGCGTGCTTAAGCGTGACGGCGTAACCCTTCACGGCATTGAGAGCATGAACCGCGCGTGGCAGAAGGATTACAACGAGATGTCTGAGGAAGAGTTGCGGCGCTTCGTGCAGGTTGACGGGCATGTTGGTATGGAGGACGAGCCTTCAATCGCCGCCCGCTTCCGAAAATTTTTTGGGCACGTTCAGACCGCGTCGCGCTTCGGCGTCTGCCTGCCCAGCGATGTGATGACAAAGCTCGCGGACGAATACGACATGAAGGTTTGCGAGCCGGATTTTCTTGATTACCTGCGAAAACTTTCATTCAAAGAGCGGCGAGCATTCAACATGGCTATGGGCTATGTGTTCGATAAGATTTCCGAGCAAGGAATACCCTTGCCGCAGAGCGGCTACGTCTTCGTCAAAGCATCGAATCAACCGCTAGGCCAGTTCTACAACGAGCATCTTGATCGCACAGACCTCTTCCCTTCATCATCGCACGCAAGAAGCCAGCATCAATCCATCTGTCTTGATCGCTCGACGCACGCCGCTTTCGACGCGGGCTGGCACGAGGCCGCGAGTTTTCCGCCCATCGCGCGCTGGATGAGCGAGAGAGGGCGCGTGAAATTCAAATCTACAAAAATCTCGCGGCTCAGTTTCGATCTGACAACGCACATGCCGGAGTTGACGGCGCGACCTTTAGGTTTAGAAGTTTATCTAAACGGCGAGCGTGTCCTCTGGCTTTCAATCATACAAACCGGATGGCAGGAGCTTTGGTTTGAAGTTTTCTCGGAAATTTCAGGCGAGACAGATTACGAGCTTGAGATAAGAGCAGACCGGACGTGGCAGCCCAGCCTTCATGACGACGCAAGCCCGGACGACCGCGAGCTTTCGGTAGCAGTCTGCAACATAGAGATAATTCCTTGAGAACTTCTTCGACGGCACTACGCTTTGAATGGTGAGCGGGAGCAACCAGCTATATCAATATGGGAAACCATCTTCAATTTTATCGGTTGTATCCTGTTTACCCTGCATGATGAAAAGCACAGAGCCATTTGTCCATGCCACACCTTTCCAGTCTGATGGATACCCCTGCGCTATTGTAAGTCTGGCTCCCCCTGGCAACATCTCGTCGTCACGCTGACTGATATTTGTACTGGGCCTGAAAACCAATCTGTCGCCAACAGCAGTCAATCCTTTTCTTTTAGTCCCCTGATCAACAACCGTTGTTGAGGGGCTAATCAGCTTTCTTAAATTCTGCAATCCTGCTTTCGCGTTCTCAACTGAGGAGAATTTAAATGCTGTTACTGAGACAGAGTCTGTTGATATACCTTGAGCTTCTACTGGCTGCGCGAAGTCGAACAGCGTCATCGTCGCATTAGTTCGTCTCTGATAGATACCCTCCCAGCCATCTGTAGCACCGAGTTCCTGCCTGAGACCAGTTGTTTCGTGTGGATCGCTGAGTTGGTAATCACCTATTGATTTCGGGAAAAGCTCGGCCAGCGATCCCCTGTAAACTCCAAGTGATGCCATAGGCCAGAAGATGTACAGAGCAAGTAGAATGACCAAGACGGAAGCTGCGCCGCCTATGATGAGCCACAGTTTTCCGCTTCGTTTCTTCTGTGGATAAGTTGATTGCTTTTCTTGATAAAGGGGCGGCGGTTCGGGTGCAAGTATAGTGGGCTGTGGGGTTGACTGTGGCGCTGGCATTGTAATACCGGGCATCGCCGCAGGATTTAAGACTTCGGTCGGCGTTGAATCGCTGCTACGAGGCGCGTGGATGCGCTTCGTTTCTTCTGGATCAAATGGAGCGGAAAGAATCGAGCCGTCAACTAAGCAGAAGGCCAGCGTATTGTCTGGATATGTGCGATTGCAGGTCGGGCAGCTTTTCATGCGCTTAATGCCTCTGCTGTTTATTATCACCGAACAGTTTAATTAACAACTAATAGGAGTTACACAGTTGACAGAAATGCTCAAGCCTTGTCAGTACCGCCTGCGGTAGCGGGCGGGTCTCTGCCGCACCAATCACCCGCCCGCTACCGCAGGCGGTACTGACCTGTTCGCTCAACTGCGTAACTCCTAAACTAATTTTTTCTAGCAGACTCGCGCCGAATGTAAAACGCAAGACCGCAGAGAAGAAACAGTGTCACGGCAGAGATAATCGCCCCGTTGCGCGCAGCAGGCGCAGTGTAGCGCATCTCCACACGATGCGAACCTTCCGGCAGCGCAACTCCGCGCAGCAAATAATCTGTCGTCAGAATCTGAGCCTTTTGCCCGTCAACAATCGCCTCCCATCCGGGATAGCTCATCTCGCTCACAACCAGAACAGAGGCCGTATCAGCGCTTGTTTCAATCAACAAACGGTTCGGCTCGTATGAGACTATCTTCGCTGAAGAATTCTGAGAGATTGCACCGCCGGGTAATCGTGGAAGATTCTCTATGCTCGTCTCCAGAAGAGCAGTTCGCCTTGGGTCGAACTCGTGCTCGCTCTCGCCTCTGATTCTCTTCAGGGCTTCCTCATCGTCAACGGCTTCAGCCTCGGCCACAAGCCACGCGCGTGGCAGCGCACCTTCGTTGTGATAGATGGCTACATTGTTCTCGTTGTAAACGGGTCGCCACTTATTTTTATCGAAGACCGTGAGTTGAAGAATCTGCGAATTTGAACTGGCGGAATCGTAAAGAATCGTGTTCCAGATAACGAGCGCAGTGTTGCCGGGCGCGATGTTGCTGATTTCAACCCGCTCGACATTTACCAGCTTGCCCAGAGCGATGCGCGTCCAGTAGCGATAAGAGGGGAAAGTTTCGTTGGACTTGCCGGGCTGGTCGAAGATTGTAGCCAGTTGATGGCGCACGATTGGCTGCACGTCGGGTCTATCATGCGCCCATTCCGCAGTGTCCACCCCTGCGCGAATCTCTCGCTCTATAATTTCACCATCAGTTGTTACGACGCGCACAAGGCCAACGGTCAGCCCCTGCCCCGCGCCAGCACCGTAAGAGAGCGTAGAAACGATTGCCAGCGTGTCGCCGCTCGCGGGAAATGTAGTCATCAAGCTGGACGATTCATCATGCTCTAAAGTGTAGCTGTCGTAATAGCGCGCGAACTTTATCCCTTCTCTCTCAAGCCTGTGGTCTGGAACTTCCAATGGGTTCACGTAAACGAGCGTGTAGGTCGTGTTCAGCAAATCCAGAACGTGAGAGCTTGATTGAAAGAGCGTAGGGTCTGGATTGTATTCGCCTCGCGTCCCAACGCCGTCGAGCCATGCGTTGCCTAACGCGCGACTGTATCGCTCAAGCATCAACGGTTCGTAACCTGCAACATTCTGAAGCCCGTAAACCATCGTCAAGTTCTGCGAATCGAAAAGGGGATGCGGGTTGTATTCCTCCGCATCCAGGTGAACGCGCGTGTAGATGCGATTCTGTTCAGGAGGAAATTGTTGTAGAAGGCGAGTCGGCAGCGTAGGCGTAGTGATTCGACTAGCTGTTTTGGTCTGCGGCCACCACCACCTGGAAACCATTATGAAGGGATCGGAGAAGCAGCCTACGAAGATAACGCACGCGGCCAATATCAAACGCATTCGTGTTGGCGCGAGCTTCAAGACCTGCCAGAAAGCAAAGAGAAGCGGAATGGTGAAAAGAAGTTTCCAACGCAGATAGCTTGAGAGGGCTATGCTTATGTCCATGTCTATATCTACGTCTGCGCTCTTCAAAGGCCGTGTCACACGCCACCAGAGCAGACCTATCAAAAGACTCAAAGCGAGCGGAACGACTGCCAACAAAATATCGCGCACAGTGCTTTGCTTCAGCCTTTCACGCGCGCCCGAAAATTTTTCCGAGATTGCATCCCACCCATAGGCCGAGAGAATGGCTACAGCAAACGTCCATTCGTAGCCGTGTCTTGCCGCCCCGCGAAACTTGTTTATGATGGGCACATAATAGAGCAGGCTATAGACGGGCGTGTATATGCCAAGCATCAAGACTCCTCCGACGAGCGCAATCGCCAGCCAGAAGAAGATGCGCGTATCGCGTCGCCTGTTACGAATTGCCGCCACTACGGCGCAAGCCCCGAGTAGAAGCGCCAGCAGCGGCACGTAGCCCGTAGCCAGATCGGTGTTAGTAATATAGATGGGAGCTAACACAGACTTTAAGAAGGTCAGCGGCGTGAACGAATGCTGGGCGAAGATGGGAAAGCTCAAGCTGCTGCGAATGCTACGTCGCTGAGCGCGCATCGTCTCAAGTATCTGAAAAGCATCTAAGCCTACGCTGGTTACAATCGCAGCGACTGTGACCAGCACAGGTCTCCAACGCTTCAACGTGAGCCATTCTTTCTTGACCTCGTGCGTTTCGCCGTTTGAATCAGGCTGGAATAGAGACAGGAAGAGAGCGTAAGCCATTGCCATCAGGCCAACGAACAGAAAGCCCTGGCCTATGCCTGTGAAGACAGACATTGAATATGCGGCTGTAGCCCATAGCCATGAGCGTATGAATTTCTCTGTTAGCGAACGATCTATTGCCAGAAGCACCAGAGGCGTCCACATAGTAGAGTTTGGCAGAAGCCCGTTGTGCGTATAGCCTATAATCATCAACCCGCCGTAACCGTAAGCGAGCGCAGCCAGAACAGATGCCAACCAGCTTCGCTTCAATTGCCGAGCGAAAGCGTATGTGAACAGAGGACAGAGCAGATAAGGAGCCAGCACATAAATCTCTTCAGCCCAATGTCCGGGCAGAAACAAATAGCCCCACGTGAGCGGATAAGCCAAACCAATCTGTGCCATTGAGAGCAATGGATAGCCTGACAGTAATAGCGGAGTCCAGAGAGGAAGCATGCCATGACGAATCATGCTCCACGCCGTCATACGCTCTGGATAAAGCTCTATGTACGAGTCGAAGAAGAGAAAGAATCTGCCTCTAATGATTTCAGGCCCGAAGAAAATTATGAAATAGAGTGCGAAGAGCGAGATTGCGCCAAAACTTGCGCGATACGCCCGCCAGAATCCTCGCAACCTCTCTCTATTCATTATGCATACTCCACGAAGTTTTTGCCGCGCTAGCGGCTCGGATGAATTTAGCCCGGCGTTTCAACGCCGGGAATCGCAAGTCAACGAGAGCAAAGGCGTCGCGTGAGCGACGATTGATAAAGTGATAATTCAACCGTCGCTAGCGCGACGAGGATCAAAAATTGGCACACTCTCCCGGCGTTGAAACGCCGGGCTAAATTCATCCGAGCCGCTAACGCGGCTCATCTACGCATACTCTTAAATTTATCCCAATCGAAATTAATTCAAAACGGTCTTGATAAATAACCTGCGCGCGTCAGATTTGGCAAGCAACGCGCAAAAGGATAAATTAGATTTCGTTAAGATAGTGAATCATCAAAAGCAGATTGGAAGAGAATGAAGCACAGGCTATTACAGTATTTAACCTGCCCGTCATGTGGCGACGCAATAAAGCTATCGAACGTAACCAAAAGCGATGGCAGCGAGATTTTAGAAGGCGAGTTGCGTTGCGAGTCTAGCGCGCACTCTTTCGCAATCGAGCGCGGCATCCCGCGCTTCGCACGCCTGGGCGAGGTCGAACAGGATAAGGCCGCGACAGCCGCTAGCTTCGGCTGGGAGTGGCGACATTTTACTCACGGCGATGAGCTATACGCTGACCAGCTTTTAGGCTGGCTGCATCCTGTCAAGCCCGAATTTTTCAGGGACAAAGTAGTGCTCGAAGGAGGCTGCGGCAAAGGGCGTCACACGCAATTGGCCGCGCGCTGGGGAGCGCGTGATGTCATAGGCATTGATCTGAGCGAGGCTGTTGAAACCGCCTTCACAGCGACGCGCAACCTTGAGAACGCGCACATCATTCAGGCGGACATCTACCGTCTTCCCTTCGCCAGAATCTTCGATTACGCCTTTTCCGTAGGCGTGCTTCATCATTTGCCAGACCCGCGCGCAGGGTTTCGGGGGCTTTCACAAAAAGTAAAACCGGGCGGCCACATTTCCGCATGGGTTTACGGCGCGGAGAACAATGAATGGATAACGCGCTGGATTAATCCTCTGCGCGAGCGATTGACCTCACGCATCAACCCGCGCGCGCTGCTGCATCTCTCAGCGCTTCCGACCGCTGTGATGTACGCCGCGACCAAGCTAGTCTATGGCCCATTGAATCGCAGCGCGAGCGGCGCGCGCCTCGCCAGTCATCTCTTCTACAACGATTACCTGAACGCCATCTCCGTCTTCGGCTGGCGCGAGCAGCATTCCATTGTCTTCGATCACTTGGTCGCGCCGACGGCTTTCTACATCTCGCGCGCCGAATTTGAAGAATGGTGGCGCGAGATTAAAGCGAGTGATGTGCAGATTAGCTGGCACAACAAGAACAGTTGGCGCGGCTTCGGACAAGTCAACTGAGAGAATAATTCAAAACCGAAAGCAATCACTCAACCTCTTAGCGAGCTTAAGCATTTTACTTTGCGCCTTTGCGTGAACCTGCAATTCTCTTGAAGCTCAAGATAGAGAGAATTGAGGGTTCACGCAAAGGCGCAAAGTAAAATGCTTAAGCTCGCAAAGAGTTTTGAATTTCCGCGCCGCTATCGTGGTGAGATAAGCCAGAGCGTTAGTAGCAACCAGCCCAGGATTGAGACCAGAATGTGTGGGTCGCGGAAAAGCTCCTGCGCGGGGTCTGTGCCCGTCTGTTGAATATGCAGCGTGTAGAGATAGCGAAAGATCCCGTAGAGCACGAATGGCACTGTGTAGACCAAAGACTCTGTGTGATGCGTCTGAATCGTGACCGGACTCATAGTGTAAAGGCTGTAGCAGAGAATCACGCAGGTAGCCGTCACAACTATCATCTTGTCCAGAAGCACTGGCGAGTAGTGCTCAAGCACACGGCGATGGTTCGTCTTCTCGTTTGAGAGCGCGTAAAGCTCTGCGCGTCGTTTGGCGAAACCAAGAAAGAGCGCAGTCATCAACCCGCAGAGCATCAACCACTGCGAAGGAGCAATCCCGATGCCGCTTGTCCCTGCCAGTATGCGCAGCATAAAGCCGCCCGCGATGATGAAGACATCCAGAAGAACTACGTGTTTCAACCCAAGCGAATATGCCAGGTTGATTGCAACGTAAATCAGCAGTATGAACAGGACTGTGTTCGAGACAACTATTCCCAGCAGAAAGCCCACCAGCCACAGAATTATCATGAACGAAAATGCCGCGCTCACCGAAATCGCTTTCGATGCCAGTGGGCGAAAGCGCTTGCGCGGATGATTAAGATCGTTCTCCCTGTCAAGAAAATCGTTGATGATGTAAACGCCGCTCGCCACAAGCGAGAACGCCACGAATACCAGAAGCGCGCGTCTCAGCATCAATGGATCGCGCCATACGTTTGCGAAGAGCACGCCCATCAACACGAAGCCGTTCTTCACCCACTGCCTGGGCCGCATCAAGCGCCACAGCGCCGTCACAGTTGTTTTAGCGTTAACTCTCAAAGTTTATAGAGGCGTTCCATTGAATGCAGCCACTCTAGCAAGCGGCCAAGTCAGTACCGCCTGCGGTAGCGGGCGGGTCGTTGTTGCATGACTCTGCTGCTATCTCAAAACTCTACCCGCCCGCTACCGCAGGCGGTACTGACCTGTTTATACCTTACTCGGTTTCATTGCTTACCGATTTCAAGCATGCGCGCCAGGTCTGATTGAAAATGATTCTCCGGGTCAACCTTTCGTTTGATCTTCTCCCATTCGGAAAATTTCGGGTACATGCGTCGAAAAGTTTCCGCTTTCACGCGCGTATCTTTCGCAAGGTAAACGCGCCCGCCATGACCCAGAACAATCTCGTCAAGACGATCAAGAAAACGGAAGAGTCCGGCGTCGCTCACAGGCATATCGAGCGCCAGCGTGTAGCCTTCCATGGGGAACGAGAGCAAGCCCTGATTCTGCGGGCCGAATCGTTTCAGCACCGCCAGGAAACTTGCGCGACGCTCGCGCGCCAATTCTTCCAATAGCTTGCGCAATCCTTCCAAAGATTCTACGGGCGGCAGAACGCACTGATACTGTATGAACCCGCGCCGACCGTACATGCGGTTCCAGTTGTTTATGCTGTCGAGCGGATGAAAGAATGTCGCGTAGTCCGTGACGAACGGCTCGCGCTTCGCCCCCTGCCAGAGATAATAGAACTGATTGAACGCTGAGATTGTGAGAGAGTTCAAGACCCATTGCGGGAGATCGAAAGGGAGATTAAGTTTCCCACGCTCTTTCAACAGAAGCGGCTCTTTGATTTTCCGGGAAAGCTCGGCAGCCTGCGCATGATGCCCGCGCATCAACACGCTTCTTCCGAGCGCTCGCCCCTTTGCTAGACAATCAATCCACGCGACGGTGTAACGGTCGTCCCACTCTTCGCCTTCTAACAAACTTAACGATGCGTCAAGGTCGCGCGCCTTGTCGTGTCGTACAACAACGTAAGCGCTCTCTACTGGCACCAGACGATAAGTAACTTCGGTGATGATGCCCGTCAAGCCCATTCCGCCGACTGTTGCCCAGAAAAGCTCTGAGTTCTTTTCCGGCGACGAGCGAACGCGGCTACCGTCGGCTAGAACAATCTCAATCTCCCTTGTGTTCGCGCCGAACGTTCCGTCGTGATGATGATTTTTGCCGTGAATGTCTGCGGCGACGCATCCGCCAAGCGAGACGAACCTAGTGCCCGGCGTGACGGAAGGAAACCACCCGCGCGGCAGAAATTTTTGGAAGACTTCAGCGAGCGTCATGCCTGCTTCGGCTGTGAGCCAGCCAGTACGCTCGTCGAAAGAGATTGTGCGATCCAGCTTTTCCGTCATCATCACAACGCCGCCTTCGTTCATAGCGGCGTTGCCGTAGCTTCGTCCCTGCCCGCGCGCAATCATGCTCTCGTAAGATGACGGTTCGACCTCTTCTATTGTTTCAGGAGAGACGATTGCGGCGGAGGAGCGCGGGTAGCGACCCCAACCTGAAATCTCCTTAAAATCTTTTTGTAAACGCGCGGGAGTTTTAGTTGACATTCGCTGTGACTCGAATCTGCCCTGAACCGTTCAGCGCGAACCAGCAGACATCGTTGCTTACAAGATCGAACTCTAAGATATAACTGCCTACGGGCAGAGCGGGCACGCGAACTTCAAAGCTTACGGTCTGCCCCGGCAAGATTGGACGCCCCTCGCCCGGCGTCAGAGCCTCCCAGTGATAGCTGTGATGAAGCAGCTTTCCATCGGCGTCGTAGACATGACAGCCGAGTTGAACCGCACCGAGTCCGGCGCTTCTGGGAAGCCAGAGCGACTTGCTAGTATTCGTCACGGTAGCCCGCAGCGTAATGGGTTCGCCTTCGCGCGCGCTCAAACGGTCGGGCGCAATCTTTATCTCGCCCATAAGCCCCGTGCGGAAACGACTGTCCGAGATGACATCTTCGCCTTTGTATAGAAAGAAATTTCTCTGGTTCTGCAAAAAGTCTCGCGTGGCCTGCGCCCAACGCTGCAAGGCTTCGCCGCCCGCTAAAAAGTCATTAAAATCATCCAGGGTCAGATGAAATGTCGGCACGTTGAAGATGGCGAGTTTGATGTTCGTGAATCCTGCGCTTTGCGCTTGCTGCCAGATGTCTTCGATTACCACATCATTCTCGATTACGTTGAACGTCTTCATCTCGTACTGCGATTGCGGCGAGTGCGAATGCTCAGGCCCCGGCTCAGCGAAACCTGCTATGCCGCCTTCGACCAGAACGCGCGCCATCTCCGAAAGCACTTTCGGAGGGTTGGGCACGTGATGAAATGCGTCCAGGCAGATGATTCTATCAACGCACGCATCGGGCAGGTTGAACCGCTCGCCATCGAAGAGCAGAAACTGCGGCTCCGGCTTTTCGCCTACGATGGGCTGACGATTGTAAAGCTCGCGCCCAATCTCTAGCGCCGTTGGCGAAACGTCAGTGGCTATGACTTTGCAGCCCAATTGCGTGAGATAGCGCGAAGCCCAGCAAGTGCCCGCGCCGAATTCCAGCACAGTCATTTCGGGGCAGAGCGACAGCCCTTGCAGCACCACAGCAAAGTTGATTAGCAGTTGCGCCGTCTCGTCAATCGAGCCGAAAGGTTTTGCGAGATGAAAGTTCCAATCCGACAAGCGCGAGAAATACTCTTCGGCCAGACGGTTTAGCTCCTCCAGAGAACTCTCCGCCATAAGCCTGCGCACATCAATCAACTCTTCGTTTACTGCCAACGCTTTCTCCAAAGGAAAGGCAAAAGGTAAAAGTAAAAAGGAAAAAGTTATAAGGCTAAAAGCATTTCAATTAAAAATTTAAAATTGGTTTCCGCCTCACTTTTGCCTTTTTACTTTTACCTTTTTACTTTAGTTCACTTCCACCTGCACATGTACCGTCGGCGAACCATTTTGTGTGAACCAGCACACGTCGTTGCTCACCATGTCCAGTTCGAGCACGTAGCTGCCTGCACAGAGAGGCGGGATGCGCGTGACGAGTTCAACTTTTTCATTCGGCATGATGGCGCGGCCTGTGTCCGGCGTGAGCGGTTCGGAGTGAAAACGATGATGCAGCAGCGTGCCATCGGGCAGATACACATGCACGCCTAATTCGACAGAGCCTACGCGCTCGCTCACAGGCAGCCAGATTGCCGGGCTATCATTGATGATCGTAACGGGAAATCTAATCTCCTCGCCAGCGCGCAACCTTAGCCTTTGTTCCTGCACATCTATCTTAGCCGTTAACCCTCTGCGGAAACGGCTGTCAGAAATTTTGCGCTCGCCCTTAAACAGAAAAAAATTTCGTTGATGCTGTATGTAATCGCGCGTGGCTGCGGTGTAATCCTGCGCGGTCGCGCCACCTGCGATTAGATCGTTGAAAGCCGCGAGCGAGAGATGAAACGGCGGCAGATGAAAGACTGAAAGCTTTAGGTCTGTAAACCCCAAGCGCTCGGCCTCGTTCCAAATCTGCTCTATCACTACGTCGTTCTCAATCACGCCGAAGTCTCTCATCTCGCGTTGCGAGTCTGGCGAATTAGAGTGCTGCGGCCCGGGTTCGGAGAACCCTGCGATGCCGCCCTCTACAAGAACGCGACTGAATTCTGAGAGAATGCGTTCGGGATTTGGCACATGATGAAAAGCGTCGAAGCAGACAATGCGCTCCACGCTCTTGTCAGGCAAATCAATTCGCTCTCCATCGAAGCGCAAGAATTGCGGCGCGGGTCTGTGGCCGAAAGGGGGATGTCGCGCGTACAACTCGCGCCCCATCTTCAAAGCAGTCTCCGATGCGTCCAACGCAAACACTTTACAGTTGAGTTGCGTTAAGAAATGCGAAGTCCAACAACTGCCCGCGCCGAAGTCCAGAACCTTCAAGCCGGGACAAAGCTGTAATCCTTGCAGGAGCAGCGCGAAGTTGATTAGAAGTTGCGGCGTCTGTTCCGGGTCTGTGAAAGGCTTGCCCAGGTAATAAGTCCAATCGTCAAGCCCCGTGAAGTAATGCTCGGCCAACCGGCAGTGCTCCTCTACACTACGGCTGGCGATCAATTCTTTCACGTCAATCAACTCTTCCGTCATTGCCATAAGAGATTCAGCATATGTGTATATTTTGAGTAGCGACGCGCGCCGGTTCTATCTCTTTACATGGTAGCTCTCATCTGCCTTCAGACCAAAGCCATGTTGTCGAACTCTCTTAACTGAAATTCTACTGGCTCGCCCTTCTTGTTTGAAACTGCATCCACTCAACTGCAACGCCAAGCTCGCGCCTATCTTCGTTCAGGCCGAACGAGTAAGGTGAAGCAGCGTTGGGCAGTTCAAAGATTAGAACATTTTCTGAAGCGAGCGCCTCTTTCGGCAAAGCTATTTCGTAAACATCCGCATCGCGCGTTGTCAATGTCAGCGTTGTAATGGGTCGCCCGTTCAAAGAGATGTTGACGCGCTGCGAATCAAGCTGGTCCGGCACTATGAATGCGCCCATCTTCATGCGTACGAGCATACCATCCGTCCGTTCCAGACCGAAAAGCAGAGCAGCTTTGCGACCGTCCGACCAGCGGAAGTTCCCTTCGCTGCCAGACCAGCCGTATCCCATGTAATCATCTGACTCCGCCTTACCGAACTCGACCGTAGTATCGTTAACAATCGGAAAAGATTTGGGCTGCGGAGATTCGACCAGTCCGGCTAGAAATTGCGGCTCGCGCCAATCCCAGACCTTCTCCGGGTGACGGTCAATGTCCAATCGCCTCACGTTCCATTCCCACGTCTTGCGGCTCATAGCGCCACGCCCGTTGATGAAGACGCTCAACAGCAAGAGCAACGCGCCCATAGTAATCTGAGCACGCCATGTGATGCGCGATGGAATTTCACCTCTCTTCTCGCGCTCATTTAACCAAGCGCGCACGGCCAGCACTGTTTGAAGTACGAACCAAGGGATCATGCTCGTCATGAAACGCGCGCCGAAGCCATGACCGCCCCACCAGTGGCCGAACGATGACACCACCAGAAGGTGCGCAACAACGACGGGCAGCGAGAGAATCAGAACTTTTTTGTGCGGAACGTAGCGCCAGTAGCGAATCAACAGATAAGCCACAAAGAGAATCCAGGGCACATAAACCAGAAGCCCTCTCCCGGGGCTTACCAGATTCCCTGCGAGCGCCACCCAGAAGCTGTCAAAGCTCAGACGACTTGCTTCGTAGTAGCTGGGCAGCAGCCGACCGAAGTTGTGCCAGGAGTAAAGCACAAAACCTGCCAGCCAGAGTGAGCCTGTGAGCGCGAAGCTTAAAAACTTTCGGCGGTAGAAAATGAGCACGTAAATGCTTACGCCTAAAATTGTGACAGAGTTGGTAGGGCGCACGAAGTACATCCATGCGAGCAGGCTTGCCAGAAGCACAGGTCTTAACTTCCCTTTTCCCGTTTCAGCCGCGAGCAGCATCCACAGCGCAAGCCCAAGCAGAAGCAGTCCCCACGTCTCTGACCACATAGCTCTTGACGCAGTGCTCCACACCTGCGACCCCAAGGCGCAGCCCACAGCGATTATCACGCTCCAACTTTTTGGCAGTAACAGCCGCGCCGTGTAGAAGAAGACGCACGCAAGCACAGCCATCAGCAGCGCGGCCAGACTCGCTTCAATCTGGTGCTCCCCTTTGAGATTGTAGGTTCCGTCCTCGTTCGCAGCCGAGATGCCGAAACGGTTCATCAAAAACACATAGGGAACGGAGAGCACGGGCGTGCCCGGCGGGAAATAATAGTAGAGGTGATCGCCCACGACCTCTATTTGATAAATGTTCTTGACGCTCAAGTAGTTTCCATAAACCCAGTCGGCAAGCTCTGTGCGCGGTATGGCGTAGTTGTCCAGCTTAAAACTGCCGTAGTCAATAAGGCTCTGACTCAACAGCATTGAATAGCCCGAATCGGTTCCCTGAAAGACAGGCGAACGCACGAAGAGCAGAAGCGTGAACAGAAAGATGAGCGCGGCGATACTATGATCGCTCCGCAGCGAATTGCGAAGCGAGCGCGGCATGTGAAATGAAACGGGGCGTATCATCCTGTCTATATTAAGGTCAAATTTCAGCCCGCGAAAGCGGGCGACAGCATAAAGCCCAGCCCGTCAGGGCTGGGGGAGAGTGCAAGTGTGAATAGCGAGCCATCGAAGATGGCGACAGCCCTTTGATTGTTATGGGCTGTCGCCCACTAACGTGGGCTTCGGTAATCTTTATTGCTATCTGTTCCCGGCGCTCACGCACCGGGCTTTAGACGGTCGCCCGCTCTCGCGGGCTTTAGTCAGCTCGGTCAAACCCGCACACTTTCAGGTTTTGACTTTCCATTCTTTCAGGTATCTTTGTGCTTGCTGGTTTTTCACTACTGAACTTAATGGAGCGCCGTTTGACAAAAGGTGTGCTGAACATCACGGCTTTCGGAAATCTGGAACAGGGTTCGCTGTTCCGTCGCGCCGTGCGTGTGCTCGAAGAACTTAGGAAGAACTATTCTTTCGAGATTCAATTGCCCGAACAGGATGCTGGAGAGATTGACATAGCGCTTTGCCTTGAGACGAGCGAAACGGAAGATGCTCGCGCTGCGATTGAAAGATTCATGGAGGCTGGGACGGTTACGTTCGTTCCTCGCACGCTAACTTACGAAGAATTGCCTGATGATTCAGTCGTCAAAGTTGACACGGACATTTACGGGGAAGCATTGCTGCGCGCCTATCTTGAAAAAATGATCGGGGACGAGAGCTTGCGCGCGCGCGTGGGCGAAAACGCCCGGAAATTCATTTTGGAAAGACGTGAGAATGGTCGCGGCTCTTCATCACAGGATATTTTTGGGGGAAAACAACCTGAAACTCATGATGCGACTTCGCCCACTTCGGCGCAAGGCGAGGGCGGTCGCTTCATCAAGCTTGATGGGATGGATTTCAAGCGCGGCGCAATAGAATATCCGCGCAAGCTGAACGAGGGCGACCGCCAGCATCTTTTCACAAAGCCTTTCTATGATCTGGCGAACAAGGTCTCGCGCTGGTCGCACGCTGGATTAGATGATGACGCGCATCGTCAGTTCTGCGACTTTGCAAACATGGCTAGGCTGCTAGCGCTTCCGGCAGGCGCGCGCATATTGGACGTTGGCTGCGGCTCAGGCTGGCTTTCGGAATATTTCGCGCGGCTGGGTTACTACGTGACAGGCGTTGACATCAGCCCAGACCTTATAGAGATTGCGCAAGAGCGCCTTCATAGCGTGCCATCATCCCTGAAAAATAGCGTGCCGCTCAAGTGCAGATTCGTCGCGCACGACATTGAGAGCGCGCCCCTTGAAGCGGAGTTCGATGTTGTCATCTGCTACGATTCGCTGCATCACTTCGAGGACGAGCGCGCGGTGTTGCGAAACCTGGCCGCTATGCTTCCTTTCGGCGGACTATTATTTGTGCTGGAGGGCGAGCGCCCGCCGCAAGATTCTGAGACCGCGCGCGAGCTTCTGGGAGTCATGCGAGAGTACGAAACGCTTGAATCGCCGTTTAGCCGCGATTACCTTTTAAGAGTCTTGCGCGAGCATGGTTTCGCCATCGCAGGCGATTACATAAGCGTCAATGATCTCGTCGAGCGCGATTGTGTTGAGACGGGCGGGCGTCTTCACATAGAGACTGAGTCTGCGTTCAACTACCTGCTTTGCAAAAAAGTTGGCCCAAACCTTGATGCATTGAATTTGAAGGACAGCCGCGCGCCCGGCCAACTTCGCGCACGCTTTCGATTGCGCGGCGAGTGGCGAGAAAGAGTTTTTCGAGGCGAGCGGTTGCGCTGCGAGTTCGAGGTTGAAAATAGTGGCGACACGCTATGGCTCACCAGCCGACACGCGCTCAGAGGAACAGTTCGTCTGGCCGCGCGGATTCTTGATGAAGAGGGAGCTATTGTTGATGAAGTTCACGGCGTACCGCCTCTTGAGTTGCCCGTTGCGCCGAATGAATCCGTCGCGCTCTCTTTCGAACGTCGTGCGCCTGATGCTACAGGCTCTTACACGCTCAAGATTGATTTGATTGACCAGGGCATCTGCTGGTTCGAGGGGGAAAATTCGGAGCCGCTGGTTCTTCAATTTCAAGTTCAGGACTAGCCGAGCGGCAGTAAGACGCATAATGAAACTGGAAGAGCAGTCAACGCTGACAACAGAAGAACCGATCACGAATGAAGACTCGCGTGTAGACGAAGGCGTGCGCCCGCAGTCGCGGCTTAAGGTCGTGCTCGCTCGTCTTTCGTCCGACCGAAGCGTGCGAAGCGGTCTGTTCGCTTTCGCGCTGACGCGCGCCATCGTTTTCACAATCTTCATAATGGCTACGCAGCTCTCTTTTTATGACAATCCTCCAAAACAGTTCGGCGACTTACAGAACGTCCGCGTCTCTCTTGAGCGCGTCCAGTTCGCGCGTAAGATGAGAGACCTGGTTCAGCGCGCGGACGGCAACTGGTATCTGGGAATCGCGCGCGACGGTTACGAGAATGCGCCTTTCGACGCGACGAGGGAGCACAACTGGGCATTCTTCCCTGTCTATCCGCTCATGGTGCGTGCGGCGGCCTTGCTATCGGGCGATTACGCGCTCTCCGCCATGACGCTGTCAAACCTCTTTCTGCTGCTGGCGCTCGTTCTGCTGCACAAGACCGCGCTCGTCTTCGGCTCGGATGAAAAGGTAGCAGACCGCGCTGTTCTGTACGCCGCAGCCTTTCCCACCAGTTACTTCTTCTCCGTAGCCCAGACCGAATCGCTATTTCTTCTGCTTTCGGTCGGATGCTTTTACGCAGCGCGGCGCGAGCGATGGCTGGCCGCAGGATTGACCGGCGCTATAGCATCGGCCACGCGAGCAATAGGGATTCTGTTGCTGCCCGCGCTCATAGTGTTATACCTGCAAAGGCGGCGCGGAAAGTTCAGGCCGTGGGAAGTTGCGTGCTTGTTGCTCATACCAACGGGTCTGCTTCTATTCATGCTCCATCTTTATCGCCTGACGGGCAATGCGCTGGCCTTCAAAGACGTGCTTGTGGCTTGGAAGCGTAGCGGAGCTTTCTTTCTGACGCCGCTCTACAATTTCATGATGAACCCGTTGCTGGTAGGCTCATACTGGGACTTCGGGCTACTGAACTTTTCGGCGTCAATCATGGCGCTCGCGTGCGGAGTCGTTTTGGCAGTGAGACGAGAGTGGGCGCTTTCTCTATACACGCTGGGCTGTGTGCTTGCGCCGCTCTCTTCATCCGAAATAGGGTTGCAGTCGCTCACGCGTTATGTGATGGTTGTGTTTCCTATCTTCATAGTTCTTGCGCACTTTGCGCGTCGCGCGTGGGTTGACCAGATGATTCGCGCAGTCTTCTTCGTCCTGCTGGGTTTGATGTCTGCCATGTACGCGCTCAACGTTAGTCTGGCGCTTAGCTAAGCTTTTCAGGGCGATTGAAATTCTAGAGCGTTTCCGAACATGAGAGGAATTTTAACGCATGCTCCTTTCCGTAGTCGTTCCCTGCTACAACGAAGAGGCAGTGATTCTCGAAACGCACCGCCGACTATCGGAAGTGCTGAGCGGGATGAAGAATCTGGACTGGGAAATTCTATACGTTGACGACGGGAGCAGCGACCGCACGCCGGAACTTTTAGGGCAGGTTCAGCGGGCGGAAGAGCGCGTGCGCTTCATACGTCTATCGCGCAACTTCGGCCACCAGATAGCATTCAGCGCCGGGCTTGATTACGCGCATGGCGAGGCGGTCGTAGTCATTGACGCAGACCTTCAAGACCCGCCCGAAGTCATTCCCGAAATGGTCGAGCGATGGCGCGACGGCTATCATGTGGTTTACGGCGCGCGCACCTGTCGTGAAGGCGAGACGACGTTCAAGCTCTGGACTGCGAAGATTTTCTACCGTCTGCTGAACAGACTGTCGAACCTGAAGATGCCTGTAGACGTGGGCGACTTTCGTCTGATGGATCGCAAGGTTGTTGATGCGCTGCGCGCTATGCCTGAGCGCGACCGATTCCTGCGCGGCATGGTTAGCTGGGTAGGATTTCGACAGATAGCCGTTCTTTACAAACGCGCCCCACGCTTCGCCGGAGAGAGCAAGTACCCGCTTCTGAAGATGATTCGGTTTGCGGCGGACGCTGTAATCTCGTTCTCATTCGTGCCGTTGAGATTGGTCATCTGGCTCGGCGTAGGCGCAATCGGCTTAGCATTTCTGGGCATCCTTTACGCAATCGTCCTGAGATTCTTCTTCGATCCATCACACTGGGTTCGCGGCTGGGCTTCTATCTTCGTAGCGGTTCTTTTCATGAGCGGCGTGCAACTAATCTCCATCGGAATCATAGGCGAATACGTCGGACGCATCTACGGCGAAGTCAAACACAGACCGCTATATTTCGTTCAGGAAGGGAAAGAAGGCAAAAGTAAAAAGGTAAAAGGAAAAAGTGTGGACACGCCTAAAGGCGTGAATTAAAAATTCAAAATCAGCGCGCGAAGCGCTGTCTTCACTTTTGCCTTTTACCTTTTTACTTTTGCCTTCATTTTTATCCTGCCGAGCAATCCGTATCGCGGCGCGTGGTTATCAGGCCGAATCTGAGTTGGTATTCCGACGAAGAGATGAAGGCGCAGACCATCGCGCGGAAGCCGCTTGGATCATTCGGCAGCTTTGTGTTCAGTATGTTGAGCCAGAAGTTGTAGCCGCCCGTATCTGCGTCGCGGCGTAGGTAGCCGAAGTATTGCATCAAGACGAACGCAGGGTTGAACTCTGCCTGCGTGTATTCAGGATATTCTATGAGCTTGCGCAAGGTTATGGCGCGTTTGTTGGTCAGGCTCGTCCCTGAATCATAAGTGGCGAGCAGTTCGGCGCGATGCGACATAAGGTCAACGTTAGAGCTTTGCTTGACACTCGCAATCAGAGCGTCAACATACTGGTCTCGCCCAAGCGTCGCAGGATACTTTTGCAAAAATGCTGTGCGGCTCACCCAACTTTCTGCGAAAGACTGCTTTGCAGCATCAAGATTCCCGCCAGCTACTACCTGATTGCGATCCGTGTTGAATTCGTTGAAGCCCGGCTGGCGACCCAGACTCGATTTGTATAGACGATAGATGTAGTAGCCCGTCTGTTGAAACTCGTCAGAGAAGAAGTATGCGGCGGAGACTTCCCTGCGACGAGCGCTGACGCACGCCGCGTCCGTTCCGCATTGAGTTATCTGTCCAGTCCAGTAGTCCCAGCCGCCCTGATCAGGTTCACGTCCTAAAAAATCCAGATACTGCTGGCGCACGAAGAAGCGCGGGTCATCAATCACGTTCGCCGTGAAATAAGGCGGCGCGGTGAAAGTGGTGTTGACTAAAAAGGTCGCGCCCGGATCAACCGAGAGCACGCCTGAAAGATATGCTATCTCCCCGGAATTGTTCTGAACGCGAATGCTGTAGTCGCCGAAAGGCGTGCTCGGCGCAACCGTAGCGTCGAAGCTCATGGCGGGTATGGGATTGCCCTGCGGGTCTGTGAAGGAGAGAAACGAAACGCTCGCCTGATTGACTGTAAAGTAGGGCGAGGTTATGGAGACGCCGGATGCAGGAATTTGTCCCTGAGTTATTCCTGTGCCGCCAACGTAAACCGTATAAACCTTCCCTGCATCAATCGGCGCGACGACCGTAGAGAGTTGCCCGTTAAGCCCCATCCACGTAGGGTTGAGCGAGGGCGTGCCAGTGATTGTGAAGTTTATGCCGCCCACTACTGGAGTGGTGTTCAAGTTAATCTGAGTCGGATATTCAGAGGTGCGAAACGGAGGAGGAGGATTCGTCACCAATCCTGCGTAGCCGCCGCCGGATGCGGCTATGCTTTGAGCCGTTATAGGCCCGTCCAGCGGCTCAACTATCATGCGATAGGTTGCAACAGGCAGATTGTCAATCCGGTAACTGCCGTTCGACAGCGTGACGTTGCCCGCGACCACGTGACCGTTGCCAACATCCTCAGCCCACACGTGCGCCCCGAAAACAGGCTGACCCGCAGCGTCACGCACCGTCCCCGAAATAGAAGTTCCTGCCACGGGGCCGTAAATCGTTCTCACACCCGCGCGATCATCTTCCGACAACGAGCGAGGCGTGACGGCAGGCGCTCCATAATATCCGTTCTGCCCCTGAAACGGAGCCATCGTCGCGCCCAGGTCTGCCGAATGCTCAAGCCCAAGCAGATGACCGACCTCGTGCGTCAATACGGATTCTACGTCGTATGTGCCTGTGGTTCCGTCCGTGGAGAATGAGATGTTCGGGTTCAGCGCTATATCGGATTCCGTGATGCCACCCGTCGCAGGGTTGAAGAAGTTTCGCGTGCGCCCGGTTCTGATATCGTTAGCGCCAGAAAACTCGCCTCCATTATTCGCTGAGACAGTGATGAGGCTGATGCCGTCGCCTCCGCTATTGCTTGGACTCACCTGCGTCGCGGACGAATTTGTCACAGTGAAGCGCACGTTCGAGACCTGCTCCCATCGAGCCAGCGCCCTGCGCGCAGCGCCAACCACGTCGCTTCCCGCTTTGATATTAGCTGGAGGCGTACTGAGCGAAGCGGAAAGCGCGACCGTGATGCTCGTCGTCGGCCATTTGATCTGAATCGTGGCCGCAGAATCTGCGTATTGAAGCGTGTAGGCGCGAGCCGGGAGCGACCAGCCGAAAATAGTGTATATGAGTGCGAGCGCTAAAATTGTCCTGCGCATATAAAACTCCCCTTGATGGCAATTCGGTTCGGCAACTGATTTTGAGCGCGGCACGCGCGGCGCGGAAAGCGTGTCTAACCTGAACAAAATCTCCTGCTTGCTGCAACGTCAAAGTTCAAAGAAGGTATCTCGCGGCTCAGTTAAAGGGAGATTCAAGAGGCGTGAGCCGGAGAGCGAGTATAGCATACCAGCGCGACTAAAAAAGTCTGCTCGTTCATGAAATTTCTCGTCTTATACGCTCTCTAAAGCGTCCAAAGTTGTGTGTTACAGGCGCGTTGAAAAACCGCGTTGACAAACGGTTGACGGGCAAGCTACACTGAAAATTGGGTTAGATGGGCGCAAAGCCTCAACCCTTCTTGATAGTGATTTGGAGCCTCCCTTCAATCCTATAATCTCTGGCGAAACAAGCCATCAAACCGAGCAGGAGTAGTTAGATGCGAAAGCTTATCATTGCGATTCTAGCGGTCATGATAGTTGCCGCGAGCGCAGCAGCGCAGAATGCGCCTACGCTTAGAATCGTCGAATCAAATGGCCCCGGCCTCCCGGCAGACCTTTATTACGGCGACATCAAGGTCAAGCCCGTGCGCGTGCGACCGGGAACGAACCAGCGCATCACGATTGATGATGCTGACTTCTTCGTCATGGAGCACTACTTCGATTTCCTGAATCGCTACCCGGATGCGGGCGGTCTCTCTTACTGGACAAGCCAGATAACGCAGTGTGGCACGAACGCATCATGCGTTGATCAGGCACGCATCACAGTTTCGGCGGCTTTCTTCATAGAATTAGAGTTTAAGAATACGGGCTACTACGTCTATCGCTTCTACAAAGGTGCGCTCGCTCGCAAGCCCACTTACGAAGAGTTCATGCCGGATCGCAGGCTTGTAGTAGGCGGCGCGAATGAGGAGGCAGGAAGAGCCAGCTACGCTGAAACTTTCACGCAGCGCCCAGAGTTCACACAAAAATATCCGGCGACGATGACCCCGACTCAATTCGTCAACGCGCTGCTCGCAACCGTGAAGCAAATCTCCAACGTTGACCTGTCATCTCAGGCCAGTTTCTATGTTGGCGAACTCAACAGCGGTCAAACGCGCGGTCAGGTCGTGAGACAGGTCATAGAGACCCCTGCGTTCGATCAGTCTCAGAACAACGAGGCGTTCGTGCGTATGCAATACTTCGGTTACCTGCGCCGAAATCCAGACGAGGGCGGCGAAGCCTTCTGGCTGAACATACTGAACAACAAACTGCCCAACGACGCCACAGGATACCGCGCGATGGTTGCAGCCTTCATACTGTCGAAGGAGTATCGCGAACGGTTCTAAACTCTGGAAACAGAATCGAAATTCAAAAGGGCTTGCTTCTTCGGAAGCAAGCCCTTTTCATCATTACACGCTGATTTTTAATTTTTAGTTCACGCCTGCAAGGCGTGTCCACACCTTTGCCTTTTTACTTCTACCTTTTGCCTTCCTTCCAGATTCTTATACAGACCCTTCAGCGACCAAACCTCGCAATCGCCTCTTTATAAACTTCTCTTGTCAGCCGCGCCGTTCTTCCCCATGAAAACTCCGCCGCTCGACGCAGCCCCGCATTCGATAATGCTGCGCGCGCTCGTTCATCTTTGAGCAACGTGACGATGCTGCGCGCGAGCGATGGAACATCGTCGGGCGCGACCAGAAGCGCTGCGTCTTCTGTTACCTCTGTGATGCTTGCGATGCTGCTTGCTATGACGGGCGCGCCACAAGCCATTGCTTCAAGCGGCGGCAGCCCGAAGCCTTCGTATAGAGACGGGTAGACGAAGACGCTTGCTGCTGAATAAAGAGCGCGCAAATCCTCGTCCCCCAGATAGCCTGTGAAAAGCAGACGCTCCTTTATGCCCGACGACTCGATCATCTCAAAGAGCTTGTCCGTCACCCATCCCTTTCCACCTGCAATGACCAACTGCGGACGAAAATCCGTCGAGCGCATTATCTCAGCGACGGCGCGCACAAGCGTCACAAGATTTTTTCTAGGCTCGATTGTGCCTACGAAGAGCAGAAACTCTTCTTCAACACCCAATCTTTCGAGCACGCCTTTTGATTCTTCAGCGCCCACCCTTCTGAAAACCTCACGCGCAGCTTCCGGCACAGCGAATACTTTTTCGTGCGACACGCCCAAGTGCTCTAAAACTTCGCGCCGCACGCTCTCGGTAGGCGTGATGATCGCAGTAGCCGCGCGCACCATCAGAGGAAGTCTTCGACGCGCGCGCCAGACTCTGCGTCTCTCATGCGTGTCTGGATGAAGTTGTAGAGAGAGGTCGTGAATGGTCAGAACCGAAGGACAAATTTTTCGCAGCGGCACTTCGTAGTTAATGCCATGAAAGATTGAAAATTTTCGTAGCTTTGCGTAGCGCGGCAACCCCACAGTCCACCAGTGGCGGCTGAACGCATTCACTTTCGCTCTGACGAAACTTAAATTTTCTGGAACCTCTATGTTACTGATTGATTCTATGAAAGGGCGCGGGCTTACTATTTCAAATTCATCTTGCGGATTGTCTAGCGCGAGCGCGCGCGCAAGCTCCGCAGTGTAATGCCCAACGCCCGCGAGCGGCTCGCTGAGCGGGATGCCGTCAAGGCCAACAAGCATAGTCTCGGTTCACCCCGCACCCATCGCGTGAATTTTCTCAGAAATTCTGCGTAAAAGTTCGTCCGCAACGTTTGTTCCGAACAAATCTCTGGCACGCGCGCCCGCCGTACACGCAAGTTTCATGAAGCCTGCGCGCGGTCGAAACGCCCGTGCGCTCTCAGCTAAACTTACAATCGCGTGCGCGTAAGCTTCCGGCGAGTGGAATTTTTCCAGAATCTCGCGCCCCTTTCGTCCCGCCAGAGCAAAGCGCTCAGGGTCTTTGAGGAAAGCTTTCAAGTTCGATTGAATATCTTCCTTCTCATTTTCAACGCGAACGAAACTTACGGCCTCTTCCGAGAGAGTTGCGTACCATCCTGTTCGGCTTACCATGCTCGGCAGCGCGTGCGCCCAGATGCGTAGCTGGCTCCCTGAAGCCTCGCCCATCGTAGGGTATCGCAAATTAATAGCCATGTGTGTGCGCGATAACGCGGCGTCCAATTCCGCCTCCGGCGCGAATCCATGCAATGTGACAAGGCTTTTCAAACCGAGCGAGCGAACTCGAGAGCGCAGCCGTCTTTCGTTAACAAGAATCTCTCCGTATATGTCCATACGAAATTGCTCGCGCTCAGGCAATTCTGCGAACGCTTCGAGTATAGTATCAAGGCGACGATTGCGGCTGAGGTAGCCGAAAACGATCAGGCGGAAAGGCGGGGCGAGCGATTGCGGAATGCGGATTTCGGATTGCGGATTTAAGAAAGGTTGAATTGAATCTACAGTATGTGTCTTCGCTCCACTTTCCAATCCGCAATCCGCAATCCGCATTCCGCAATGAGAGAACGGAAGCGGCGCGTAAGCGACCGGGCAAAGGCTATCAGCTTTCAATCTCTCGAACGCTTCGCGTGTGTGTACAAGCAGGCCTATAGCATTCTCCGCAGCGTGTTCGGTGAGCGGATACTTCTCGGCCATGTAATCAATATTGCGCGCATTCTCGGCGAAACACTCTGCGGCGTCGCGCGCGCCCTCTTCGCCGTAGTAGAACTGCATCGCGTTAAGATAAGCCGGAAGGTCTCGCCATGCTACGCGGTAGAGGCCGTCGAAGAAATGATGAAGGCGTATGTCATGCAAGACGACTATGCCGGAATGGCGGCGGCTCACCTGCCAGATTGCGCCGTGAAAGAGCGGGTTGTTGCCTATGTTATAGACTGAGATGTCTGCGCGATTCATCTCCGCCCAATCCATCTGCAAGGGATTGAACCTGCGCACCTCGCAAATAGTTTCCAACGATCTATCCCACTCGGCTTGATCCGTCCAGAGTGTGACCTGTGCCCTGCTTTGCAGCGCAGGCAGCACGCGCCCAGTGTAATGCGCTATGTCTGTGCTTGCAGGTTGCAGTGGAGAGAACCAGTTAATCTTCATGACAGAAGTTTCCCGGTGACGTTGGCCCAACTGATCTTCATCTCACGGAAAAGCTCTAGCCCGCGCACGCCCCATTGCTTCGCTCGCGCAGGGTTTCGCCAAAGGTCGTCCATCTTCGCCGCCAGACTTTCAGCAGAAGCTTCCGCCACAGAACCCGTCTCTCCGTCTCGAACAAATTCGAGCGGCCCGCCAGAGTCCACGCACGTAATGACGGGTTTCGCCGCGAGCATCGCTTCGAGCGTGACGTAACCGAAGTCTTCATCAATCGGCGGGTAAATTACGCCCAGAGCTTTTGCATAAAGAGCGCGCTTCTCTTCCTCACTCACCTGCCCCAGCCACTCTACGCGCGCGTGCACGCGCAAGCGCCGCGCTAGAGCTTTCAACTGATCCGCGTATGCTGGATTGTCAGGCGAGCCGGAGAATCGCACGCGCACAGCTTCCCTAGTCAGCGCCAGCGCTTCCAGCACTAGAGCCTGCCGTTTGGGAAGACAGAGGCGGCTGGGAAAGAAGAGATATTCTTCCGCGTCTGACGAGTAAAACTTTTCTGCATGTGGTGGCGGATGATAAAGCGGCTCAGCCTCTATCCCGCAAAAATCTTTGAGGCGGCGCGCGACCGTGCTTGAATTTGCGAAAACTCTTTTCGCTTCAGGAATCAATTTCATATCGGCACGACGAATTGCGTCGCGCACCTCAGTGCCGTTAGGCGAGTAGATTAAATCTCCGAGCGGGTGATCCCAGAGTTCGTAGGCCGTTCGGAATTGATGAAGAATCCAGAGCACCTTGCGTGGATGCGGGATAAGATAGGCTGGAAATTTTAGACCGATGAGCAGGTCAACTGGCGTGCCTGAAACTTCCGTTAAATCTATCAAACGGCACGCCAGCATGTGCTCCAGAATTTTTTCGGGCGGATACCATTTGAAAGGAATGGCGACGATCTCCGCCTCGTGCCCTGACGCAGAGAGCGCATCGCGCAACCCTTCCGCGTGCGCCTCTGCCCCTCCGCGTATGAACGGCACGTGCGTCGTCGCAATCAATATACGCATAAAGCAGTTTTCAGTTTTTAGTTTTCAGTTTTCAGCAGCTTGTTGAGCGAAGACGGATGCAGATGTCTATTCAAGATTGAAGAGCACTCTTCTCAAGACTGAAAACTAAAAACTGAAAACTGTCTACTCCCCTTTCCTACCGACGATGGCGTAGTCCATTGGGCCATAAAAATATTCGTTGAAGCGTCGGACGAGATCGCCGTCGCCTTCGACGGGTTCGGCTGTTGATGGGTTGAGCTTGATGATTTCGACACGCGCGAGGCCGCGAGATTCCAGAAGGAACTGCATGACGGGCGCGGGCAGAGGGTTGCGGTGTGTAGGGTCTAAGTAGAAGTTGCAGCTTCCGACCAGAACGTTCTGCGGGTTGGGCGTCTCGAAGATCACATAGCCTCCCGGCTGAAGCACGCGCACCGTTTCGTCCAGCATCTTCACCAACATCTCGAACGGCAGATGTTCTATGACGTGAAATCCCGTCACCGCGCCAAGGCTTGCATCCTCTGTGCTGCGCAGATAATTCATCAAATCCTCTTCAATCACATCAAGACCGTGTTCGCGGCATTCAGCAATGAGAATGCTGTTGGAGTCAACGCCTCGCGCGGTGAACCCTTCGTCGCGCAGAAGCTCAAGCCACTCGCCTCGACCGCAGCCTAAATCAAGAACAGGCTCACGGCGCGCGCCTGTCCCTTCGCCTTCGAGCAGAGGCAGATAGATGCGCAGGCGCTCTCTTATCTCATCATTAGTCCCGCGAAAACGGTTTTCGAGCGCGGCGTAGAGCGCATCCAACTCATGACTTTCTACTTCAAGCGAAGCGGGCAAATTCGCAGGATGAGTTTCCGCTCTGAAATCTTCACGCGGAGCGCTGCGAAGCTCTTCCAACAGGCGCGCAACTCGCTGGCCTTGCAGAGCAAGCTCCATGCGAATCTCCTGCTCTTTCTGAAACGTCTTCTCCAACTCGCTCTTAAGCTCGCGATAAATTTTTGCAGATTTCCGCTCGCGCTCTTCTGTTTGCGTCGCCATCTCGTCGAAACGACGCTCGCGCTCCTCGCGCTCTACAGCAAAGCGCGACGCGAGTTCGTCCGTGCGCTTGACGCTCTCTTCATGCGAGCGTGCAGTGGTCTCAATCAAGTCGGTTAAGCGAAAAGATTCGGCGCGCGTATGATTGACGAGGTGAAGCGCAATCTGATTCGAGTGTTCGACTAATTGATCCTGTTGCGCAGCGACGTGCGCCTCGAACTGCTGCTGGTGTTTGATGTATGAAGGCAGGCGCGCTAATCCCACAACGAAGCGCGCCATATAGCCCAAGACTGGAATCCTGTAAACGAGTCTCAATGCGGCTGGCACGAACAGACCTTCAATCTGTACGCGCTTGGCTCGGCCTTCACGCGAATAGCGCAGGCGCGCCAGCACGTCCACTTTGTTGAGGCGACCTGAGCGCAGGCTCTCTATGAACCCCTGGTAGCCCGTAGCGTCAGGCCCGCGCTTGAGGATTGCAAGATAAGCGTTCTGTATGAAATTGCGGTCGTGGTATTTGAGCAGATCGCTCAAGTGATAGCGGTCGTCCGCGTGCGGCGTGAAAGAAGTTTGAAGATTGAGCGGCTGAATTTCTATTGGCCCGTAGGCGGCGCTATCTGTTTGAAATGATCTTGAAGAACTATCCGGCAAAGTTTCGTGCGCGGCCACACCAACAGTTGCGCCGCGCTCTACGCCATCGCGCGCAGCTTCCGTCAACTTCTCAACACTGATTTCAGGCTCACTGATTTCGAACATCGTCGGACACGTGCACACTCGTATAGCCTTTCAACTTTGCAGGCTACGAGGATGCGAGCTATAAGTCAAAAGGCAAAAGGTAAAAGTAAAAAGGAAGGAAGGGAATGAACCTTCTTCACTTTTGCCTTTTTACTTTCGACTTTTTACTTCTACCTTTTGACTTCCTTTTACTTGATTTTCGTGTGCGGCGCTGTATCTGTCGGGCGACTCGTCGTGCCCGAGACGGTTACGATTACAGGCACGTCGCCCGCGCCTGCAAGTGAAGCAGGCAGACGCACGTCTATCTGCTCGAAGCCGGGCGTGTCCGTCTTGAAGCAGGGCGTGGTTGTGGTCGTCTGATCCGAGCAGAGTATATCGTTGCCGGAAATGGTCACGCTGCCGATGGTCACGGTCACATTTGTGCGCAATGCCCTGCGCACGCCGCTCACATGTATGCCAAGAATAGTTGCGACCGTTGCGCCCGAAGCATCCGTCGAAGTCACAGGGAAACCGTCAGCAGGCTCTGTCGTCGGCGTGCTAGGGTTGGTTACGTTAATGATGACGGCGCGCCCTCCAGCATCCATAGTCGTACTGAAGATGTCCGCCTGCGGGGCTATGATATTTATCTGTGAGCGAATCACATTGCCGTTATTATTGATGACTAGCGGGTGCACTCCCGTGCCCAGCGCCACGGGTATCACGAAATTAATCTGCGTGGGACTAACGAAGTAAAGCCCGCATGCAGCGTTTGTGATGGAAACAGTCACGCCGTTCAGTTCGACTGGAAGAGACGGCGTACGCAAACTTTCCGACGCAGTTCCTGCGGATTGAGACGACGGAGCCAGAGCCACAGGCGTTGCGGGCGGCGAGACCGAACGCATGATTGCAAGCTCGCCTGGAGCAAGGCCAAGAACCTGATCCGGCGAAGGAGAAGGCGTAGGCGTTGGGCTTGCTGCCACCACAGGACGATTGCTCGCGCCCGTAAAATAGGCGACCGTAGCTGACGATACATCCGTGCCGCTGCGTTCCAGAAGGTAGTAAGTTTCCAGACTTCCGTCCGGGTTACCTGCGCCGAGTTCAGATACATCCAGATCGAATGCTATGCGCTCCTTCGTGTTGCTCGGGTACGCAGCGAGCCTTGCGCCTGCGGAGTTCGACGGCGTGTTCGTCAACAGCGTAATCGCAGGGCTGGCGGTCATAGGCGAACTGACGGGCACGCCGAATAGCTGAGAGCGATTGATCGGATTAAGACCGTTCGCTGCTGTGGTCGGGACAGTCCCGGTCGCGTCGAAATTCAGAATAGACGAGAAGACGAGCGTCGAATTGTCGCCAGTGAAGATAGGCTGGCGTCGTATGTCCGCTATGGTCGTCTCGCGCGGGCCTATCTGCGTGAATGCGTCGTTCGCTATATCGTAAACGTAGAGCGCAGTTCCCGCGAGCGTTCCGTTGTTCTTCGGATCGTTAGAAAGCGACTCAAGAGAGAGGAGCTTGCCGTTGCGGCTTATGCGCTTGCCGAAACTGAGTACGTTCGCAGTCGAGCCAGTGGGCGTAGAAGTCGTGCGAGTCACCTGCTTTGTCACGGTCGCCGCAGAGCCTGTGAAGCTCCCAAGATACACTTCGGCATTTCCGTCCGCGTTATTCCCAGTCCCGCCTATAGAGATGTTGGCGTTCGATATGAACGCTATTACTGAGCCGTCACCGCTTATTGATGGGTTCTCGTTGAACGTTCCTACGGTCAGGTTCCCCTGCGTAGTGTTCTGCGTGTTCGTCATCTGGAAGAAGGTGTTTGAAGAGCGCACCCAGATGAAGATTTCGGGATTGCCGTCCGCATTACCTCCCGTCAGGTTGCGCGTAGAGACGAATGCCACGATTGAGCCGTCGTCGCTTAACGTCGCCTCGCGGTTATCGTCCGCGACGAACGGAGATGCTGTGGCAGAGCCGGGCGTTGGCGCTCGGCTCGCTACGGTGTCCGTGACGCGCGTGAACGTCCCCGTGCTCAGATCAACGAAAGGCGGGTCTGCGCCGTTTGAAAGGTCAACGCTCGACAGCGCCGGAATCCGGTAGATGAAAAGCTCCTGGTTTGCATCCGTGCTGTAGCCTGCCGGCGCGGTCGCGGCGTCGAAGTTGTCCGGCGTGAGCGCGTTCGAACTGAATACTATGTAGCGCCCGTCGTTGCTGATGATTGGACGATTGTTGCTTACCTCTATCAGTATGCTGCTCGATGGAACAGGCGTCGGACTAGGGCTTGGCGTTGGGCTGGCGCTGGGACTAGGAGTTGGCGTAGGCGATGGACTAGCAGAAGGTTGAATAGAACTCTTCGTGTTGGTTATCTGAAAGATGCGACGCTGCGCGTAATCATATAGAAAGATTTCGCGGTTGCCGTCCACGTTGTTTCTAGTAGCGGTTCGCTCGGTCGCAATGTCGCCAGTGGATTCAATGACTACCAGACGACCGTTGCCGCTCGTGCCGCCCGTAAACGAATCCGCC
The DNA here is from genome assembly GCA_001920415.1 of Acidobacteria bacterium 13_1_20CM_3_53_8. Classification (GTDB taxonomy): domain Bacteria; phylum Acidobacteriota; class Blastocatellia; order Pyrinomonadales; family Pyrinomonadaceae; genus 3-1-20CM-3-53-8. The sequence continues at coordinate 206,849 of MNJR01000026.1, forward strand.
GACGAAGAAGTGACCTGGGCGATGACCGGGTCAGGGGTCGGCGACGGGCTGGGAGTCTGGGCTTGAGCTAAATTATGCGCGCCGAAGATAAATAGGGACGCCAGTGCTACGGCGCGCGACAAACGAAGAACCTGCTTCACGGAAAAGCCTCCGAATAAGTACACGGTTACGAAAGATTAATGCTCAGGGAGCTTGAGCAGTAGTAATGCGCAGGTGGAGTAAGCTACACCCAGCGGTCAAAGAAACTTATTTTACGCGGAAGCTGACTGGGAGCGCAAGCCAGCCGCCCTGTTAAAAATTATCTCAAGTAAACTGTCGTGTGCGTTCCCGCCGGAGACGCTGGAAATATTCCGCAGCACCTCACAGGGTTAATCTAATGCGAGTTAGACATAGGAGAGAGAGGAAAGGGAGAGAATTATCCACTAAATCACACGAAGTGACACGAAGAGAAGAATTCATTTCGCATTGTTTCGTGTGGTTTAGTGGACAATTCATTCGCTCTTATCTTCCAAAGGCTTATATCTAACTCACGTTAAGATAGAATTGATGAATCCGCACTTCAAGTGGTTGCACCATTGGCTAATTTCCCGTCGTGCCATCGTGGGCAGATAGCAACCTGAACTAGAGATATAATTCTGTGAAATCAGCGCGGCGCTGAAGCCGTCCTCTATTGCGAAGAGCAATCTGAATTATGCCTTGTGACCGTCTGCCCGAACCTCAACTGGTATTCTGTGCTGGTGATAAAGGCGCAGACCATGTTCCTGTAATTATTGGGTGGCGGTAGACGGTTAAGCACATCTAGCCAGAAACTGATACCGCCCGCGTCACCGTCTCTGTGCAGGTAGCCGAAATACTGCATGTCAACGAACGCAGGGTTGAACTCACGTGTCTTGAACTGAGGTATTTCCACAACAGCCCTAAGAACCTGCGCTCTTGTCTTTGCGCCCGTCTGCAAATCGCTCGCAAGCTGCGCGCGTTGCGTGTTGAAGCTAGCGTCCGTTAAGCCTGCTTTGTCGAATAGATGGTTGACGAAGCTGGACGCGCTCATGGAGAGCGGGTATTCAGCCAGAAACGCGCTGCGCTGTACCCAACTATCTGCAAAAGACTGCTTGGCCGCTTCCAACTGCGAGCCACCGGGCACAAGTGCGCGGTCTGGAGTGAACTGCGCATACGTCGGTTTTATTCCATACGATGCTTTGTAGAATCTGTAAACGTAATAGCCTGTCTCCTGAAATTCCAGTTCTATGAAGAAGGCTGCGGAAACTGTCAGGCGCTGGTCGTGTATGCACTGCTGGTTTGCGCCGCACTGCGTAATCTGGCTTGTCCAGTAATCCCATCCTCCCTGATCCGGTTCGCGGTTCAGGAAATCTAGATAATGCTGGCGCACAAAATATCTGGCGTCGTCAATCGGATTAGGTGAAGACGTGACGTTGAGCGCGACGGTCGTGGAATGCGTGGTCGCGCCCGCAGCCGTCACTGTCAAAGTGTAATTGCCGACGGGTGTCAGCGCGCTCGTCGTCACTGTAAGCGTGGAAGAGTTGCCGGAGGTCAGGGACACAGGGTTGAACGTAGCGCTTGCGCCCGCAGGGTTACCTGCGATGCTAAGATTAACGGTCTGCGCGCTGCCGCTAACGGTCGTCGTCGCTATGTTGTAAGTGGCAGCAGTTCCTGCGCTCACCGTTTGCGAACTGCTAGTGGACGAGACGGAGAAATCGCTTGTCGCTCCTGTGACACCTTCGTAAGCGCCGCGCCCGTAAGTAGAGATTTGAATCTGCCCGCTTGAGTTCGTTGCAAAAGATGTGATGACCGTAGGCGGCAGCCCCGCGTTGAATGTCTCCCACACAAGCCCGCCAATGGTCGAGCGGAAAACGCCCACGTCCGTGCCAGCGTAAAAGATGTTCGGGTTCGACGGGTCAATCAAAAACGCGCTCGTGGGAATGTTCGGCAGGTTGCCGCTTATGTCCACCCAGACGGTGCCAACGGGCGCAGTGCCGTTCACAGTCTTGAAGACGTGGCCTGAGCCGTAGCCTGAGACTGTAAGATAAACGATTGCAGGATTCGACGGATCAACAGTGATGCCGGTGATAGTGCGTACGGGAAGTCCCGCAGTGATGTCAGTCCAGTTGTGCCCGCCATCCGCGCTCGCCATGACGCGCCCCTGCTTTGAGCCTGTGTAGATAACGTTTCTGTTCGAGCGCGCGACCGCTATAGCGTTGAGCACATCTGTGCCGCCCAAGGTCAGGTCTGTCGCGCTTGTTGCAGACCAACTGCTGCCAAGGTCTGTGCTGGTGAAAAGTTTCCACGTGCCGAAATAGAGAGTCGCGTCAACACCGTTGCTAACGAAAGGCGCGTAGAAGGCTATGCGCGGATTTGTGTCCGGCTCGCCGAATGTGGCGTTCGTTGCTACGTCGCGGTCGAACGTGCCGCCATTACGGAAGCGCGTGATCTCTCCGTAAACGTAGGTTGTAAACAGAGTGTTCGGGTCAAGCGGGTTTACTACGCAGTGGCCGCCATCGCCGGAGGAAAATTCCTGCCACTGAGTAGAGGGGGACGACGATGTGCGCTGCGTGCCGTTGTCCTGCGTCCCGCCGTAAGTTATTCCGGCCTGCGTAGGGTGCATTGTGATGCCTATGAACTGCGTCAGAGCAAGCTGAGAGTTGCGCGATTGAAAACTCGCGCCCGCGTTAGTCGAATAGTAAAGCCCGCCGTCGTTGCCTATGTAGAGTACGTTCGAGTTCACAGGCGAGAATGCCAGAGAGTGTTGATCCGGGTGCGCGTTTGAAAGCGTCGGGTGGTAAGCAAACGAGGCGTCGTAGTTTTTTGTTATGTTAGCGAAACTTGTGCCGCCGTTCGTTGATTTGTATAGGTCGCGCGCGCCAACGTAAATGGTATTTGCGTTCGCAGGGTCTGCGAAGATGTAACTGTTGTAACCCAGTTGCCCGTTGTCTAGCGTGGTCTGCGATATGTTAGTCCACGTGCCGCCTCCGTCAGAGCTTACGCCGACCGTCAGGCGCGAACTGGTGTCGCCCGTGTAGACGTAAACGCGCTGCGGGTCTGCGGGCGTCACTGCAACTTTTATCTCTCTGATTGCCGCGTCGGTTGAAGACGTGTAGATGTTCGTCCAGGTGCTGCCGCCATCGGTCGAGCGGTAGAGTCCGGGCGCGCCGGAGTTGGGCGGATCAACGCGGCGCAGCGCAAGATAAAGCGTCTGCGCGCTGGCATAGCTCACAACGAAATCGCGCGTCAACCCTGCGAACTTCTTGACCCAGTTCGCGCCGCCGTCTGTCGAGACAAAGAAGCCGCTTGAGAAAGTCGTGCCGCCAAGGAGCGCAGAATATTGAGCTAGATAGACGCGGTTGGAATCTGACGGGTCAACCTCAATCTTCATGGTCGTCCCCGGCGAAGGCAATGTGGCGTTGCTCACGCGAGTCCACGTCGCTCCAGCATCAGTTGATTTAAGAACGCCCGTGCCCAAGTAACCCGAAACATCACCCATCCCTGCGTAAACTACAGACGGATTATTTCGGGAGAAAGCGATTGAGCCGACCGAGAGATCAACTTGATTGTCCGTGACGGGCGCGAAGGTTGTGCCGCCGTCAGTCGAGCGCCAGATGCCGCCTGTGGCCGCGCCTACGAGGACTATTTGCGAGTTCGCGGGGCTGACGGCGATTGCATTGATGCGCCCGCTGGTCACTCCCCAGTTGTTGAGCAAGTAAGACGACGTGGGCGCAGGGCCGATTGCGCGCCAACTCTGAATCTGAGCGGCATCGGTGCTAACGCCAGTCTTCGCATTTGGAGGGCGAGTATCCCACGCGCGTCGTCTTCCATCCGCCGGAATCGCGCCGAAAGGATATGCGCGCTGAAAGTAGAACCAGTCTTCGCGCCCTTCTACTTCACCCTCATCTTCCAGTGAATCAGGCGTGCGAGGCTCGCGCATAGGCACAGAAGAAGCGGCTCTGTGCTTGCCTGATAGATTTTTCCGAAAAGTGTGCGAGCGCCGTGCTGTCTTTACAGACCCGCGCATGGAACGTGCGGCGCGATGGCGCGCAGCCGCCGCCACGCCAACGGCGCAGAGACTCAGCAGCAACAGGAATGTGATGACGAAACGAGCGCTATGTAGGGGGGCAGAGGCGCGCGCCGTTTGGGGATTGTATTTGTACTTCAAGGGAACTTCTACAAAAACTTAAGTCAGGGGATAAAACTCTTTGCGACGGATCGCAGTAACCCGCCGGGAAATGATTTTACTACAGACGAACGGTTGTTGAGGGAATTTTTTCTCGCCGACGAAGAGCAAGGGTGAAGAGAGAGGGATAAAAGGTGAAATGGGTAAAAGGTAGAAAGGAGAAAAGCAGTTAGCCTTTCCTTTTCTCCTCTTCCCCTCTTACCCCTTCTTCCTTCATCCTTACTTTTCACTCTTAGTTGGATGAACAATTAGAGTTATGGCGCGAGATGATTGAACTGAACCTCTTCTGATATTCGTCGCTAGTGAGGAAAGCGCAAACCATATTGCGGAAATTATTAGGAGGAGGCAATCGGTTATTCAACACATCTAACCAGAAATCATACCCTCCTGTATCCACATCTCTACGGAGATAACCAAAGTATTGCATCAACACAAACCCGCGATTGAACTCACGGTTCTTAAACTCTGAAATCTCTATGACATCCAGTAGAACCTGTGCTCTCGTTTTGCCTCCCTGCATGGCTGTAACTTGTGCCTGACGTTCTGTTGTGTACGGACTAAGGCTAGCCGTGTCATACAACTTGTTGACAAACTCAGTGTTCGTCATAGTGTTAGGGTAAGCACTCTTAAACTGCGTCCTTTGCACAAATTGATTGGCAAAATCAATGGTGGATTGTTGAATCTGCGCAGGGTCTGGGTTTATCAGCGGTCTATCTTGAGAAAACTGGGTGTAAGAGATGTTGGCTACCAGAGGGTCATTCTGTAGAACACCGTAAGATGCACGATACATACGATAGATGACTGAGCCTGTCTTCTGGAACTCTAACTCTATGTAGAAGGCTGCCGAAATTCCTATCCTCTGGTTATGTATGCAGGTCTGATCCGTCCCGCACTGAGTAATCTGTCCCGTCCAGTAGTCCCAGCCTGATTGGTCTGGTTCACGGTTCAGGAAATCTAAGTAGTGCGTGCGTATGAACGTTCGCGCATCGTCTATTGGATTGCTTGTCGGCGGGGCAGTGTCATTATCTATGATGGTCACCATCGCAGTGCTCGCGGCGCCCAAAATGCCCCCGACTGGACTGCTTAATGTTAACGTAAAGGTCTCGTTACCTTCTACATAGGCGTCGTCAGTGCTGAGCAGGGTAAAGTTTTTGCTCGTTTCGTTGGCCGCAAAGCTGAGCGTCCCGCCAGTGATTTCATAATCGCAGTACTGCGAGGCCGAGCCGGTGATAGCAGTGCACGGTGCGAAGGGGCCGGTATCGCTCGTGGCATAGTTGACCGTGACGGCAGTTGAGGTATCCCCCGTACGATTGACGGTAACCTGAACGCTTCCACCTTCAGGCAGGCTGTAGTTTGCTATGCTGAATTGAACACTGGCAGGCGGCTTGTTAATAATGAATGTCTGAGCGGCGGCCAAGCCCCCGCTGGGGGTGGGGTTGAAGACAGCAACCTGGACTGTTGCTGGCGTCGCAATATCAGCCGCACTAATCTGTGCGGTCAATTGGTTCGAACTGACGAACGCTGTCGGCCTGTCAGAGCCGTTCCACCTCACAACTGAATTGCTTACGAAGCGGGAACCGTTAACCGTTAGAGTGAAAGCTGCGTCTCCGGCAATCTTACTCGATGGCGAGATGCTACTTAGAGTCGGCACCGGATTCGGCCCTACCACGCTCAGATCAACGAAGTTGGACGAGCCTCCGCCGGGAGTGGGATTGAAGACGCTGATGTGCAATGTACCAGCAGACTCAATGTCTGCAGCAGTGACCTGAGCGGTCAGCCGTGAATTGTTGACGAAAATTGTAGTGCGGTCTGCGTTATTGACTCTTACGACCGAGCCGTTGACGAAGTTGGAACCGTTCACAGTTAGAGTGAATGCTGGGTCGCCCGCCGTGACGCTCGTAGGCGAGATATTGCTTGATGTCGGCACGGGATTGTTGATGGTGAGCGCGACCGCCAAGCTAGATGTCCCACCGCCCGTCGAGGGGTTGAACACTGTGACTGCCACTGTGCCGGGCGAAGCAATATCAGTAGTAGTAATCTGCGCGGTCAGTTGCGTGCTACTCACGAAGGTGGTCATGCGATTGGAGTCGTTCCACCTCACCACTGAATCGCTGACGAAGTTCGCGCCGTTCACTGTCAGTGTGAAAGCGCCCCCTCCAACCGTGGCACTGGACGGAGAGAGACCATTGCTGTCAATGGCCGGCAGAAGCGGTGGGCGCAAGACGAAGTTGACTGTCTGCGCGTTGGTCAACGCGGTCGGCGAGGTCTCGGAAGTGTGCGAGTTGACGGAATAAGCGTCAGGTTCGCCGCCCGAAATCCCCACGACGGGGAAGATGTTTGTGTTGCCGCTGCCGTAGCGCGTGATGATGCTGCCATCGCGGCGGAGTTCTATCTCGAAGTTTACGGGAAACTCTGTCGAGGGCGTACCGTCGCCGAAGGTCACAGCCTGCCAGCGGAAGATTATGCGGTTAAGGTCTGGCGTGCTCACGTAAACGTCGTCGCCCGTGCGCGCGTCCGTGCGCAGGTCGTCCCAAAGGCCAGCGATCATCTTCTGGCTGTTGAGGCCGGAGATTGCGCTCGGTACGTCGTCCGCATCGCCGTTAGCGCGCTTCGGTGGCGTAGAGAAGTAGAGCGCGCCATTCGTGGAGATGGTGACGGAGGTGTAGACCTGTCCGTAGAAGTTGAAGCTGAAAGGCAACGCGTAGCCCTCGAAATACTTATCGTCGGCTTCCAAACCAAGCGGCGTGCCCGTAGAGAGGCTGCCCGGCGGAGCCGTTTCAGAAACGAGATAAGGATCGGCTATGTCTGCGCTTATGCTTATGGACAGCGAGGCAGGTGTGCCTTCATTGCCGACGTTATCAAACTCGCGTATGCGTATGTTGCCGGACGTGTGCCTGAGTGGAATCTTGGCCGTCACGGTCTGCAACGCACCCGAAACTGCTGGCTTTAACTTGGCAAGCGAAATGGGCGCGCTGGGGTTCGCAGCGTCAACGAAGCTCACGTCATAGAGCGAAGCTCTCCCGCTCGCTCCATCGTCGCCCGAAGCCGTCCACTGCAAGCTAAGCGTGCGCTCCTGCTGAGAGGTAAGAGTCAGATTCTGTACAGTGCCCGGCGGTGTAGTGTCGTTCTCCGCTCCGGCCTGCAAAGAGTTGAAGACGTTCAATCGGCGACCCGTTAGAGTCTTGCTGGAGAGAACAGATAACTCATCGCCATTGAATAGCAGAAGGCCGCGCAACTGCTGAACGGTCAGGTTCGGGAACTTCGCAAGAAGCAGCGCAGCCGCGCCCGCTACGTGTGGCGAGGCCATAGAAGTGCCGCTGAAAGTCGAGTAGGTGTTGTTAGGCGTCGTACTCAGAATGCTACTGCCCGGAGCACCGAGTTGAACCGTGCTCAAACCGAAATTTGAGAACCCGGAGATGTTGTCAGCACGGTCTGTGGCCGCGACAGAGATTAAGTTCGGCAGGTCGTAGCTTGACGGGTAATGCGGCGATTGATCCGTATTGACAGCATCGTTGCCCGCAGCCGCTACGAACAGAATGCCGGAACTGTTGAGCGCAGCTATAGCGTCCGATTGCGACTGCGCAAAGCCATCGCCGCCGTAACTGTTGTTCAGCACACGAATGTTAGCGCCCTTCACTCCACCTGTGCTCACCCACAAATCGCGCATCAGTTTTGCGTAAGAGTAGGCGCGAATTGCATCGCTCGTAGTGCCGTCCGTTGGCCCAAGAAACTTGAGCGGCATGATTTTGACCTGCCAGTTTACGCCCACAACGCCAACGCCATTGTTGCCAACCGCTCCGATTGTTCCCGCCACGTGCGTGCCGTGCGCGTCCGTTCCGTTGTCGCCAGGCGAACCTGCATAGACATGGTTGTCGCCGCAAACAGGCCCGTCGCCCAAGTTGCAGGGTATGAAGTCCCATCCTTGTACGTCGTCAACGAATCCGTTGCCATCGTCGTCAATTCCGTTACCAGCAATCTCGCCGGGATTCGTCCATATGTTCGCCTGCAAATCCGGATGATTGATGTCTATGCCTTCGTCAACTACGCCAACGACTACGTTGCTGCTGCCGTGTGTGATGTCCCAGGCCTGCTGCGCGTGTATGTCCGCGCCCGCAGTGCCGCCCGACTGGCCTGTGTTCTTCAGGCCGTATAGTTGACCGAAGGACGGGTCGTTCGGAAGGTCGTCGCGGTGAATTATGTAATCAGGCTCTGCGTATAGAACGTCCGGGCGAGCTTTAAGGGCGGCTATTGCTTCCAGAGTCCGGTTTGGATCAACCTTAGCCAGGCGAAGACCGGGCACAATCGAATTGGCCGCCAGGTTCTCAACTCTAATCTGAAGCTGCTCGCCGTTATCAGTTCTGAGCGCTGCTGCTGCGCGCTGCTCTGTCTTGGCCGCAGCCTCATCACGGTATCTGACTATCACGTTGCCGGGCACAAAACGCGCGTGGCTGCGCTTCCCGGCTACCTGTGTATGAAAGGTCGGCTGTTCAGTCGTCTGTGTGGCGGCCAGAGAGGCGTGCGGGCTTACCTGTGAGAATGAAAGAAGGCAGACGAAAAGGATTAGAACGATGGCGCTGGTGACTAGAGACGACCTTCTGAGCGAACGCAAAGACATGGGGAACATACTCCTAAAACTCTAAAGAGTTCATTTGCAGGGGGCGCAACCTGTGTTTTGATGAAACCAGCCCGCTTGCGGGTAATGCTCCATCTACTTTCTAAAAACCTGTCTAGCGGATTTCCAGACGACCGAGCCGGAGGATTCGGGCCGATAACGTCTCTTTGATGCAAAACTTCTGGCCTAAGATGTAAATGAAATTTCGGACAACCGAGGATTTACTGCGAAGGGCTGACCACATCCGAGCGACTATAACTCTGCCCCTTTGTTGTGGCCGCCACTGAGTAGAATAACCCTCAACCTGAGACAGACTACAACGACTCTCTTCTTTAGGACAAGCGCCGACCGCGCTGATTGCAGGCCGAGCGCAGGACATCATGCAGATTAAAGAGTCCTGTCAGGGACAACGCTCTGCACGGGGCTGCTCTTTCAAACAGCCTCTAAAAAAATTTTCAGTCAGGCCACCTTGCAACATCACTTACGCATCCATTGGAGCAACAAGGGTAAAAGTCTCCCAGTTCGACCGTAGATTCTCGTAACCAAAGACCGGCCTCCCCAGAGGTCTACGCTAAAAACTTAAGACAGACCGAAGATGATCGCGGCATGCGAGCTATTACTTAGCCGCGTTATCCGTAGGTGTGCCTGCCTACCACTGGAGGATTTTATGCGCTATCTACTCTCCCTGAAACTCTCCCTGCTTACCTTAATCGCAATCGCAGCCGCCTTCGCACTGACCGACTTGAAAAGTTGGAACACCGTTCGCGCGGCTCGCAATCGGAAGCAAACAACACAAGGCTCGCTACAGGCAGTTGATCCGCAAGGCAACTCGCGCGGCTCATGCCCATTGAAACATACGGATGTCAAAGCGGAGATAAGCGGCTTTATCTCTCGCGTCACGGTCACGCAGGAGTTCGAAAATCCTTTCGACGAAAAGATAGAAGCCGTTTATGTCTTCCCTCTGCCGCAATCGGCAGCCGTTGACGACATGACAATGCTAGTAGGCTCGCGCACCATACGCGGCAAGATAATGCGGCGCGAAGAGGCGCAGGCCACATACAGTCAGGCTCGCGCAAGAGGCCAGGTCGCAAGCCTGCTGGATCAGGAGCGCCCAAACATCTTCACTCAATCCGTAGCCAACATAATGCCGGGCGCGCAAGTGAAAGTCACCATCAGCTACGTAGAGACATTGAAGTACGAAAATGGAACTTACGAATTTTCGTTCCCTATGGTCGTAGGCGGGCGCTACACCCCAACCGCACCGACGCAACCCCCAACACAGTCGCAGGCAGAAGAATCTACGCAGGGCGAGCTTTCTACTGCCGAGCGCGTGCCCGACGATGGGCGCATCACTCCTATGGTCATGCCACGCGGCGAGCGCGCGGGTCACGACATCTCCATAGAAGTCACATTGGACGCTGGCGTGCCGATTGAAAGCGTCAATTCCACAACGCACGAAGTCGTAACGGAGATGCCTGACGCCAGGCGCGCCATTGTGCGCCTGAAAAACCTTGTGACGATTCCCGACAGAGATTTTACCCTCAAATACAAAGTCACAGGTGGTCGCATAGAAGACGCGCTGCTAGCGCATGCGGACACTACGGGCGGCTACTTCACATTCATACTACAACCGCCGGAGCGCGTGACCGTTGAAGATGTCATGCCGAAAGAGCTTGTGTTCGTGCTGGACACATCGGGTTCAATGGAAGGCTTTCCTATAGAGAAAGCTAAAGAGACTATGAAGCTGGCGCTCGATGGTCTATACCCGCAGGACACTTTCAATCTCATCACGTTCGCGGGCGACACCAGCATACTCTTTCCAGAGCCTGTGCCAGCCACGCCCGAAAATCTAGAGCAGGCGAAGAGTTTTTTGTCTGGCCGCAGAGGCGAAGGCGGAACAGAGATGATGCAGGCCATAAAGGCTGCGCTCGCTCCATCGGACGCGCAGGATCACGTTCGCATCGTCTGCTTCATGACGGACGGGCAGGTCGGCAACGACATGGAGATTCTCGCAGAGGTTCAGCGACATCCGAACGCGCGCGTCTTTGCAATGGGCTTCGGCGACGCGCCGAACCATTTTCTTCTGGATCACATGGCAGAGTACGGTCGCGGCGAAGTCCAATACGTGACCGACTCAAGCAACGGCGCTCGTGCTGCGCGACGATTCCACGAGCGCGTGCGAAACCCGCTGCTCACGGACATCTCGGTTGACTGGAATGGTCTGCCCGTCACAGATGTCTATCCAAAACAGATTCCCGATCTATTCAGCGCCAAGCCTGTAATCCTGAGCGGTCGTTATACACAAGCAGCGCGCGGCGTGATTCGATTGAAGGGAAAGATGAGCGGGCAGGATTTCGTCAGGGAGATTCCCGTTGATCTGCCTGAGCGCGAAGCAGAGCACGATGCTCTAGCAACCGTTTGGGCGCGGCGCAAGATTGATGACCTGATGAATCAAGACATGGAAGGCTTGCAGACAGGCAACATGCGCGCTGACGTGCGCGAAGCGATAACTAAGCTCGGTCTGGATTACAGACTGATGACGCAGTTCACTTCCTTCGTCGCGGTTGAAGAGGCAGTCACAACCGACACGAGCGAACCCGTTCGCGTTGACGTTCCCGTCGAAACTCCCGCAGGCACGGGCAGCAATAGCGGCGCTGGCAACGGAGTCAGTAGCGGCGGTGGCGTCGTTGCTGGCGTCGGTGGCGGCGGTGGCAATTATAGCGTCATCGTTAACGGGACAGTCAGCGCGCAGGTAACGGTCGTCGGTGGAAGCGGCGTTCAGGTCAACACTCAAACGCAAGAGCTTTCCAATACGGTCAGCGGCACTCAGATTCATGAGTTGCCGACCCTGACGCGCAACGCCTATGACATGGTTGGTCTGGCTGGTAACGCTACGAACAGCACGCAGAGTTCGGGACGGGGCACGGGGTTCGCAATCAACGGCCAGCGCTCCGCTAGCACAAGCACATTGCTGGACGGCGGCGAAAACGTAGACACATTCAACTCGACCGTAGGCCAGCACGTACCGCTTGATTCGGCACAGGAAGTGCGCGTTATCACGAGCAATTTTTCAGCCGAATACGGTCGCGCATCCGGCGGCATCGTAAACGTAGCAACGCGCGCGGGCACGAACGATTTTCACGGCACGCTCTACGAATTCAATCGCATGTCCGCACTTGCCTCGAATACTTTCGAGAACAATTCAAGAGGAGTTCCAAAGTCTGCGTTCGCGCGCAACCAGTTCGGCTACGCGCTGGGTGGGCCAATCATCAGGAACAAGCTCTTCTTCTTCAGCAGCACCGAATGGACTCGCGTGCGCGGCACGGGCGTAACATCCATGCTTGTTCCTACGCCGCAACTTCTCGCCGCGAGCAACGCACGCACGAGAAGCATCTTCGACATCAACCCGCTGCGAGCGCAGACGGGCGGCACTGTCTATACTGCCGGACAGATACAGGAGTTGTTCAGAGATGCGACGGGCGCGCTCCCCGCAGGAGCTTTCTTCTCGCTGTCCTCTAGCCTGCCTGCATTCAGCACTGTGAACCTATTGTCGCACGCAAACGTAGGCGCAGGCTCCCCGCAGAACTCTTTCTCGACGGTGGAGCGCGTTGATTACAACGTGAGCAGCCAAACTCAACTTTATGGCAGATTCGCGCTCGAAAGCAGGAAGAATTTTGCTGGCTCGAACTCTTTCAGCCCTTACGTCGGATACGACACAGGAAGCAGTGTCTTTAACCAGAACCATCTCTTGAATCTCACTCACACCTTTTCGGCCAGACTCGTCTCTCAGACGAAACTGGTCTTTAACAGGCTCAACGACCAGCAGCCGCTCGGCCAAAAGATTTCGGCTCCTTCTTATTACCTGAGAAGCAGTGTGCCGTTGAGCTTCTTCGGCACTACAGTAGCGCTGCCGGGCTACATGCCGTTTGCGCCAAACGCTGTCATTCCCTCTGGCGGGCCGCAGAATCTGGGAGAAGTCTCTCAGGATTTCAGCTACACGAGAGACAGCCACACTTTCCGCGTCGGCGGCCAGTACATATACATTCAGGACAATCGCACGTTCGAAGCTTTCCAGAACGCGCTCGAAGCTTTCGGAACAGAGAACACTGCGACCGCCTTGAACAATTTCGTGCTGGGAAGCTTGCGCATGTTTCAGGTAGCGATTAATCCGCAAGGTCAATCCTTGCCCGGCTCATTCGTTAACCTGCCCGTAGAGCAACCGTCGTTTGCGCGCAGCAATCGCTACAACGAATGGGCTGCATACTTCAACGACTCCTGGCGCATGACTTCGCGCATCACTTTGAATATGGGTTTGCGCTACGAGTATTACGGCGTGCAGCACAACCGGAATTCGCAGCTTGACTCCAACTTCTACTTCGGTCAGGGCGCGAACATTTTCGAGCAGATTCAAAACGGAAGCATTCAGCTTGCCGAGAACAGTTCCGTTGGCGCTTTGTGGAAGCCTGACAGAAATAATTTCGCTCCGCGTATGGGTTTCGCGTGGGACATCTTTGGAGACGGGAGAACGAGTTTGCGCGGCGGCTACGGCATGGCCTACGAACGCAATTTCGGCAACGTAACATTCAGCGTAATGCAGAATCCGCCTAGCTACGCTGTGGTAACCATTAACTCAGGCGATACGGGTTTTGCGACGATTCCTGCAACGACCAGTAACCTTGGGCCACTGGCCGGACAGAGCGGGAGCGTTCCACTGCCGGGGCGCATCAGCGTTGGACAGGTTGATGAGAACATCGTGACCGCCTACGCGCACACATGGAGTCTAGCTTTCGAGCGCGAGTTGATGCCGGACACAGTCGTTTCCGTAGAATATTCCGGCTCACGGGGGCGCAAGCTTTACGACCTGACGAACCTGAACAGGCCGGGTCTGGGCTGCATCTACCTCGAACGCTGCGGCGATCCATTGGGCGTAAACGCTTCGCTCGGTGTTGCGCCGGGCATGTTCAGTTCAGAACTGCTCAACCCGAACTACTACGCTATCAACTCGCGCGGTAATCGCGGCAGGTCGAATTACAATGCTCTAATCTTCTCGCTTGATGGCAACGGCTTTCGCAGTCTTGGACTAAAACTCACGGCCAACTACACAATCTCTGTGGCGAGAGACAATTTGAGTTCGACGCTCAGCGATTCGGCGAACAATTTTAATCTGGGACTGCTAGACCCGTTCAATCCCAATCTGGATTACGGCTATGCAGAAACTGATGCGCGCCACAGGTTCACCAGCAGCTTTGACTGGGAACTGCCGTTCGCTAAATCTGCGCACGGAATCACTGGGAATCTCTTCGGAGGTTGGACGCTCGCAGGAATCTTCACGGCGCGCACGGGTCTTCCGTTCACAGTCTTTGACTGCACACGCTCGGTCTTCGACGTTTGCCCGCGCGTAGAGGCCAACGGTCTTGTGCGATTCCGGGCGGATGGCGCAGCAATAAGCACAGGGCTTCCGAATCTTTTCAAGTACATTGACCTGAGCGGTCTTACGCCGGGCTTATTCATCAACCCTATCACAGGCACCTCAGAAGTCGGCCCATTCCCGTCCAATATGACGCGGCGCAACCAATTCCGCGCGCCCGGTTACTGGAACTTAGACTTCGGGCTTTACAAGAACTTCAGGCTCAGCGAAGGCAAGACGATTCAGCTACGAAGCGAGTTCTTCAACCTCTTCAATCACTCTAATCTTTATGTGGTTTACCCGTCGGCGGATATTTCGACGGGGAACTACATACAGGCTAAGAGAGGAGTTCCGAACGGAAGCGCCAACGAGCAGCGCAACATACAGCTTGCTGTGAAATTCATCTTCTAGTTGGATACAGAAAGTCCCGCGAGCGATGAGAATATCGCTCGCGGGACTTTCACACTGTGACAGATTAATTGAGTAGCTTCTTCACATCAATTAGAAGCGCAGTCGGAGTTATGACGAGTAACGGTTGAGCCGAATCTTAGCTGGTATTCGCTTGATGTGACAAAAGCACAAACCATGTTGCGGAAGTTATTAGGAGGAGGCAATCGGTTTAGCACATCCAGCCAGAAGTTATATCCTCCTGTGTCTGCATCACGGCGTAAGTATCCGAAGTATTGCATTAGAACGAATGCTGGATTGAACTCTGCTTGCGAATACTCAGAATAGTCTATCAGTTTGCGCAATGTGCTGGCTCGCTTGTTCGTAAGACTACTGCCTGAATCATATGTGGCAAGCAGTTCTGCACGGTGCGATGAAAGGTCAACGTTAGAGCTTTGTCTTGCGCTTGCAATCAGTGCGTCAACGTACTGATCTCGCGTCTGCGTCGTAGGATATAAAGCAGTGAAACTTGCGCGTTGCACAAAGCTTTCGGCAAAGGTCTGTTTTGCCGCTTCAAGATTTCCACCAGCTACAACCTGTGGACGATCAGCGCCAAATTCTGAAGCGTTTGGTTGTCTGGCAAGACTGGATTTGTATAGTAGATAGATGAAGTAGCCCGTCTTCTGAAATTCGTCAGAGAAGAAGTAGGCTGCACTGACTCCTATTCGCTCGTCATGTATGCACTGCTGATTTGTGCCGCACTGAGCTATCTGTCCTGTCCAGTAATCCCAACCCGATTGATCCGGCTCACGACCCAAGAAATCCAGATACTGTTGACGAACGAATGTCCGTCCATCGTCTATTGGATTCGGCGGCGCGGGCACTGTTACGTTGGCCGTGAGTGTGAAATTCGCGCCAGCCGAGCCGCAGTTGTCCAGGGCTATGAAGTATGTCCCGGCCTGTAGCGGAGCACCGCTTGACGGTGTGATGGTAATTGACTCTGTAGAGTTCGGAGAATCAGAGATGTATTCGGCCAATCCGGGCCATCCCACCACGCGCAGTACGCGCTGGCCGAAGCGTACGTGAAGGTCAACATCCTGATCGCCGCTCAGATCAATCTTCAACTGCGTAGCACCCGCAGGCACTTGAATCGAATACTGCGTGGGGTTGACCGAGCAGCTATTAGCAGGAGCAGAAGTTATCACCCCGGTTTGCGCTACGCCGGAAGTCATCGCAACGGTACTGCCCGGCGAAGTCTGTGGAAGCGTCGGCGCAGGCTCGTTATTGATCCAGTAGCCAAGCAGATTCAGCACGGCTATGTCATTATCGGTTATAGTCCGCCGCGAGCCGTTAGATATAGCCGGGTCCATAATGCCTATGCCAAGATCAATCTTCCAATGGCTAGGCTGAAAGCCATCGCCTCCGGCTGACTTTGGGCCAGTGGACAGCGCTATCTGATTCCCACCACCGTAGAAGACCTGCGAGCCACCTGACTTCAACATGCGCTGCGATGTGGCAAGATTGATAGAGTTAAGCCCATTGAAGCGGAACAAGTCCCACGCAGTAATTGCGGCATCCGATTGGCCGGTAATAACGCCGTTCGTCGTAGTGAAACCTAATGCATGGCCTATCTCGTGCGTGGCCGTCGCATCAAAATCAATCTTGTCTAAATCAATGCCGTTGCTTGGGTCGAAATCAAATTGAAAATTTGAGTTGAAACCTATGGAAGGCAGATCGTCAATTGACGACGACACCTCTCCGTCCGGGTTTGCGTTCGGACTCATCAGGCCAACGGCGCGTAAGACCGTACTGTTGACAGCCATAACGCCCACGCTTCCAAAATCCGTCGGAACAGTGCTGCCCTGTGGGAGCGAGCTATAGACGGATGTGTCATTTCCGTTTGAGGCGCTTGAAGCCAGAGCAGAGCGAAAGCTGCTGTAACCTACTGGATTGAAGACGAACTGCGAACCCGTCGAACCTAAAACTCCGCTCGGCCATGTAGTCCCGAATCGGGTCGGGCCGTAGTCCACATTTATGATAACAGTGATAGGCGTCTTGATGACCGCCTGCCAGTTGGCTGCGGCTTTGATGAAAGCGGCTTTGGCCGCTGGGTTCTGATCTAACTGCGCCGTCCCCATCAGGATTATGTTCAGTCCTGTGGCCTCCGTTCTTATCGGCGTGATGCGATGCAGCCCCTTAGTCGAGGCCGGTCGGTTAAGAGAGAGCGCCTCTTCCATTGTTGCTTCGCGGCAGATGCTCTTGCCGTTTTTGTACTCGACAATAAAATCTCCGCCCGCTTCAACAGAAGCAGCAGTTGCGCCCGTACGATTTACGAAAAGGTTTTCAGGGTCGAACTCGGCGGAAGAGGAGAAGCTAGCAGGTGTGAACGCACGCACGGATTTGATGGTTGACTGAGACGGCGAGGCTTTGATTGTAGAAAAGCCTGGAAGCGCCGCGAAGCTTAAGAAGGCCGCAAGGGAGAAAGCGAAAATCTTCGCCGTAATATTTTCAGGGGAATGAAGGCGGAACATTTGTAACTCCTTACAGATTCTGCGCGAAAGACGGGTCAGGCCGTAAAACGCAAGTAAATTTAGCTAGCAACGTTAAGCTTGGGGGCAAATGCGGTGAAGGGATTGAGACGAAAAACAAACGCCTCTGGTTGCCTGAATTTAGAGGCTTTTTATCAATGTCACGCGCGAGAACCGATTCGACCCGTCAGGCTCTCTATCTGCAAACTGCCCGAATAGGGCGTTCAAACCTTATTCGGAAAATATACGGCAGGTCAATAGCAAATCGGGCTTGCGGAGATTCCGCACTGAATCTAGCGCAACGCCTGGCCTATCTGCTCAGTGCCGAACGTGCCAATTCCGTTCAGACGGAAGCTGAAGACGAAGCGATGCTCGTCACGCAAGCCTATGTTGAAGGTGAAGTATTGAACGTTAACAGCGCAGCAATTGAATGAATAGCCAGCCGTTACCGTTGAGCTTATGAGCGGCGATGAACCCGTGCGGTTTGGATTATGCTGGAAATCGAAGAACATGGTCACGCCGCCGTAAGGCCCGTGCCCGGTGTTGCCCAGAAACAGGGAAGGCCCCCACTGCGAGCCGCGTATCGTGCCCGGCTCTTTGCCGCGCGCATCCGCGAACCTCAGAAGCGCGCCGCGCAAGGTTATGGCGCGAGAATAGTAGAAGGATTGGAACAACTGAATCCAGCGACGGTTGATGCCGAAAGTTATAGCAATGTCGCGCACAGCAAACCTGTTCACATCGAAATCCGTACGCGCGTCCGCAAAGAGAGTGCGGCTCGGACGATAGCGCACGTCCAGATTCAGCGGAGAGAATCGGCGGGGCACGCCGCCGAAGAAATATTTTCCGCGCAGGGTGATGGTCAGCGCTTCGTATGGCTGGCTGGCTAGCGGCACGCCCGTTTGATTGCTGCGCCGCGCCTGCGCCACAGCCGCAGGACTTACATTTTCCGTAGAGCGGCGCGTGAAGAAGCGGTTCACAAGGCCGTACTCTATCTCGCTTGTGTTGGCTACGGTATCAACGTAGTCGAAGCGTATGATTCGCTCGAAGTTTGATATGCCGCCAATCTTTCTGTAGATGACGTAAGGCTCTATGACGTGGCGAAAGAAGAATGAGCCGTCCGTGTGATGGAAGTTGCGAGCGAGCGCGGGCGGCCTCACGTCCAACTCAAATTCGCCGTAGCCGCGTGTGACATCGCGGCTCAAGACAAGGCGCGTCGCCGGATCAATCGAATTCGAGTAGTAAGTTCCCCTCAGTCCTGCGGTCGCCGTCACAGTCCATCCACTGAAGTTCAAAGGAACGCTGAATACGGGATGAATATCAAGACGCTGTACAACGGATGGCGTCAGTATGGGAAGCCCGCGCACTTGCTGGTTGAAAGCAGCTATGTCGTCAACGGTCTCCTTGCGCGATACGCCTTCCATTCCTCCCTCGAAAGAGAAATAGACGGGCACGCGCTCGAAAAAGCGAAGCGCAGACGGGCGTTTGTCCAGCGTGAAGCTTGGAAGCTGGCGAATGCGTATGCGCGTGTTAGGGATGGTGATTACCTGCGAGCGCGCCAGAAAGTTGAAACTGTAATCCCCAAAATTCTTGTTGATGAATACCTGCGAGCGCTCTTCGGGCGAGATGACCTGCTGAATGGTGTCCGAGAAAACCTGTCGGAACGTCAGGCTAGACGTGATGTTCACGTCCGCCGCCGCTAGAAATCCGTTCGGGAAATAGTGTACGCCGCGCGCGTAAAAGCTTGACCCGCCCTGATCCGGGTGGTCTGCG
Source organism: Acidobacteria bacterium 13_1_20CM_3_53_8 (assembly GCA_001920415.1). Classification (GTDB taxonomy): domain Bacteria; phylum Acidobacteriota; class Blastocatellia; order Pyrinomonadales; family Pyrinomonadaceae; genus 3-1-20CM-3-53-8. The sequence goes on from MNJR01000026.1 coordinate 225,736, forward strand.
TCCGCGCGGTGTCCGAGTATGCGATCACGCATGATGAAAAAGCCCGTGTCTAGAAACGAGCGCGAGTTGGCGCGCGTGCGCAGGTCAGCGCCGAACCCAAGGCCGCGCGACGTGTAGATGTCGTTGCGAAAAGTTATATCGGCGGAGCGTCCCAGCGTCTGGTAGTAGGCGTTAGAAAGACGAAAGCCTTTGTTGCCTGAGCCGCCAAAAGTCGGGGTGAGAAAGCCCGAAGCTCTGTCGCGCGGCTTGATGGAAAGGGAGGCGTAAGGCATCCACAGAACAGGGATACTTTTGATTAGAAATTTTGGCGAGCGTACGCGCACGCGGTCGTTAATCTTGATGACGGCGCGCGTCGTCCTGAAACTCCACTTCGGCACGTTATCTTCGCAGGCCGTTATCTCTGCGTTGGTTGCGACGATGGTGTCGAAGCTAACCTTTTCTACGGAGTCCGCAGTGAAGTATATGACTGTGCCGTCCAGCGTCTGATTCGTGAAGCCTGTAGAGTTAACGAAGAAGCCTGTCTTCTTAGCATAATTCCATTCGGCGCGAGAACCTGTGATTCGCTGACCAGGCGCTTGATCAAATACCACGTTGCCTTCTGCGACGATGCGGTTCGTGGCCTCGTAAACGGTTATGCGATCCGCCTGAAGACGGAACGCGCCTATGCGCGCGTCAACGTTTCCCTCGTACACGACCACGCGCGCGTTCTGCGGGCCAGAGCCGCTGCTTCTCTCCGCCGTCACCGTCAACTCTTCCGTTGACTGCGCGCCCGTTGTAGCAGGCGTGTGCGGTCTGATGGGCTGCGGCTGATCCTGTTGAAGCGGGTTGATGTTCGGCGTGTCCGTCAGCGGGTTCGAGACCTGACGGTCAACAGGATTCGTCTGCTGCGCGCAGAGCGGCGTCGCACACAAAGAGAGACAAAGCAGAGCGACGCCGAAGAGCATGCAGCGTCTGACGGTTTTCAGGAAAAACGCCTGCAAAGATGAAATGAAGACCTCCGAATGATGAAGCCGAACGAAACGCGCCGATGCTAACACGGAAAGATGGAAAAGTAGAAGGAAGGGGTTTCAAGTTTCAGGTTTCAAGTTAGAAAATCTCTTGGCTCAAATAAAGGATAGGTGTTGATGAATGAGCAAGGTGTTGTTGAGAGAAAGAACTATCCACGAAGCCACACGAAACTTCACGAATGATAAATCCCTTTCTCTTCGTGTCATTTCGTGTGGATTCGCGGATAGTTTTCATCTGCACCGATTCTTGACTTGAGCCAATCTCTTTAACTTGAAACTTGAAACCTGAAACTTGAAACCCTATTCTTGCTGACTACTGTATTCTCTTTTTCGATGACCGAGCCTTCATCTAAAGCATTGCGCATGATGATAGTGGCGGGCGAGCCTTCGGGTGATGCACACGCTGCTGCGCTCGTCCGTGCGTTGCGCGATGAATGGGGAGCAGCGCTCGAATTTTTCGGTTCAACGGGTGCTGCGATGCGCGCGGCTGGCGTCGAGTCAATCGTTAAAGCTGACGAACTTGCTATTGTGGGTTTGGCTGAGATTGCAGCGGCTCTGCCAAAATTCTGGGATGCTTACCGCAGATTACGCCGCGCGGCTCTTGAGCGTAAGCCACGCGCAGTCATACTCGTTGACTGGCCTGACTTCAACCTGCGACTCGCACACACGCTGCACAGGCGCGGATTGAAAATCATCTATTACATAAGCCCGCAGCTATGGGCTTGGCGCAGCCATCGCGTGCGCAACATACGGCGCGACGTTGATTTGCTGCTCACGATTCTTCCGTTTGAAAAAGGTTGGTACGACGAGCGCGGCGTACGCCACGTGGAGTTCGTAGGCCATCCGCTCGCTGGCGAGGTTAGCGCTGAATACGGACGCGAAGAGTTCTGTCGCCGCAATGGTCTGGACGCGTCGCGTCCCATCGTAGCGCTGCTGCCCGGCAGTCGCCACAAAGAGTTCCAAAAAATCCTCCCGCCCATGCTAGACGCTGCGTCAATCATTCATCACAAGCGACCCCGTGTTCAGTTCGTCACAGCGCTTGCGCCGAACAGAGATAGCGCAGAAGCTGAAGAATTAATTGACGCGGCTAAGAGAAGCGGCGCGGCTTTGCCAGATGAGTTGCGCGTGGTTCACCACGCGACGCGCGAGGCATTGGCTGCGGCAGACGCTGCGGCTATTACGAGCGGCACGGCCACGCTCGAAGCGGCACTGACAAATTGTCCTCACGTCATCGTTTACAAAACCTCTTCGCTCAACTGGCACACGCTTGGCCGTCTCATTGACACGGAGCATTACGGGCTGACGAACCTGATAGCTGGCGAAAGACTTTTGACGGAGTTGATGCAGGAGGATTTGAACGGCGAGCGCCTTGCGAACGAGCTTCTGGATTTACTGGACGAAGAAAGAAACTCAAAAATTCGCTCGCGCCTGCGCGAAATTGCTTTGCTTCTTGGCGAGGGCGGCGCTTCAAAGAGAGCCGCGCGAACAATCCTGCAAGCAATTGAGGGATGGAAGACGGATTTGAAAGGCAAAAGGTAAAAGTAAAAAGGCAAAAGGGATAAGGCGAAAAGCATTTTAAGAAAGATGGCTTCCTCCTTACTTTTGCCTTTTTACTTTTACCTTTTGCCTTTCCTTTGCCTTTTACCTTTCTACTTTTGCCTTATTTCAGCCGTTCTTTCAGCCGCTTGATCTCTTCTTTCAACTCCTTGATCTCTTCGCGCATATGTGGCACGCGGGCGAGGTGCGCGTTCAATCGCTTGTACTCTTCCAAAGGCTGAACGGGGATGCCCCACCAGACTCCTGCGCGAACAATCTTTCCGGGCAGCACGCCCGACTTCGAGCCTATGATTGCCCCTTTAAGCACGCGCGCGTGATCGCCAAAGCCCACTTGCCCGCCTATGATTGCGTCGTCTTCGATTACGGTGCTGCCGCTGATGCCCGTCTGCGACGCAATGACCACGCGCTCGCCTATGTCAACGTTATGTCCAATCTGCACCAGGTTATCAATCTTCGTATTTCTTCCTATACGAGTTTGCCCCAGCGCGCCGCGATCAACGCAACTGCCAGCGCCTATCTCAACATCATCTTCTATAAGAACTGTTCCTATCTGCGGAAATTTGTGGCGCACGTTCCGCTCGTCCGCCACGTAGCCAAACCCGTCCGCGCCCACTACAACTCCAGCGTGCAGATGAACGCGGTCGCCCACGCGCACGTTGTCGTAGAGAGTGACGTGCGGGTGTATGACGCAATCGCGCCCGATTTTGACATCATCACCGATACTCGCGCCTGTTCTAATCTGTGTGCCAGTGCCGATTTGCGCACGCTCGCCAACGGATACGAAAGCGCCTATGAACACGTTTTCGGCAATCTGCGCGCTCGATGCGATGATTGCCGTAGGATGATGGAACTCGCCAAGCTGTTTTGGCGGGTGAAGAATTTCTGCAATCAAGGCGAAGGCAAGCTTGGGACGCGCAGATTCAATGCAGCAACGAGCATCCAGATTCGCGCCTTCCGGCACGATCAAGCATGAAGCGCGACTGGCACGCGCCGCATCCAAAAACTTTTTGTCCTCTACAAAAGCTATCTCGCCTTCGCGCGCGTCTTCTAAACTCGCCACGCCTAGAATCTCAACGTGGCGGTCGCCGCAGACGCGCCCGCCCACACGCTCTGCCAGTTCCGCAACGGTTTTTTTTGTTTCCGATTGCTGATTCATCTCACTTCAGATGAAAACTCTTCTTCCTCAATACCCTCTCGACTTCGCTCGCGCGTAAATCCACGCTGCGAATCCTTTATGAAATTGATTAGATGATTGACGTTCTCATCATTAAATTGAGCCATGCTGGAAAGCGCCTCTTCGAGCGGCAGACCTGAACGAAAGAGAAGCTGGTAAGCATTCTTCAAAGCACCGCGCTCCTCGCGTGTGAAACCGGCGCGGCGCAGGCCGACAGTGTTCAGGCCACGCACGCGCGGTGGATTTCCATCCGTCACGAAAAACGGCAACACATCCTGCACGATCTTGGACTTTCCGCCAACCATAGCGTAACGCCCGAACCGTACGAACTGGTGCGCGCCTACATCTGAAGAGAGAAAAACATGATCCTCTACAGTGATGTGCCCAGCCAGAGCTGCGCCGTTTGCGAAGATGTTATCGTCACCAATGCGACAGTTGTGCGCCACGTGCGCGCCTATCATCAAAAAGTTGCGCGAGCCTATTATAGTTGTCTCTTCTTCGCCGCTCGCGCGGTGAAGCGTAGCGCCTTCACGAATCAGATTGTCGTCGCCTATGACTAGAAAACTCTTCTCACCTTTGAACTTCACGTCCTGCGGCTCGCCGCCCACGACTGCGTTCTCGAACACGCGATTGCGTCGCCCCAAGGTAGTAAACTTTTTGATAACAGCGTGCGCGCCAATCTCGCATCCTTCACAGACCATCACCTCATCTTCAATTACAGCGTAAGGCCCAACGCGCACGTCTGCGGCTATATTCGCGTGCGGACTGATAGCGGCGGTTTGCAAATTGCAAGCTAATCCTAACTCATGTTGACAGTCAAAAGAGATTGTGAGGAAACATAGGTCTGAATTTGTGTGGCCTGATCTTTATTCTGAATCTTTCAGGCCACACCTGCTGGAAAGATGTTATCTCGCTTCGTAGACGGCTCGCCACTCTATTTGAAAGACTGGAAAGAGTGTAGCCATGCGCGGGAGCTAATTACAGCAGTAAGTCTTACGCTGGCGCACAGCCCTGCCTAAAGCGGCCCGCATGGTGATGCTTTCCAAGCGTCTTCTCTATTGAGTACAATGCAGTTCATCTGCTTGCTTGGAGAACTCGTCAGCTTTAGGCCTATCACCTAAGCTATCATAGATGTGCGCAATCTTCATCAAGACCGCCTTTCTGCCCGCGCAATCATTCTGGCTTTGGTAAAGCCTGACGGTCTTCATGAGAGAATCTACCTCGTTCTGTGTGTCCTGCATAATTTCATAAACGCCTGCGAGTCTTGTGAACACTATGGCTTCCGATTTGGGTTTGTTTATCTGATGGTAAACCGCAGCCTCACGCATGAGAGTCTCGATGAGCTTCGCTCTGCTTGCGCTCGCCCCCGCTAACGGAGTGAGATGATCCACCATCATTTTTATGGTGCGCAACTCCTCATTAGGAGCATTGAGCTTGGAGTAGCGCTGGCGAGCCTGCTCGAAATAGGTGATGGGGTCTTGGTCAGCCTCCAAGTGTACAACGTAGAAAACCCCTAGCCTGAAATAGGTTTCGGCTTCGCCTCTACTATCATGCGCAGAGTGATAAGAGATAAGCGCCCTTTTATAGTTCTCTACTGCACGCGACTTATTTCTCACGTCTGTTAGCTTAACTGTTGCGCCAGCACAATAATCACCAGTAGCGTTAAGCGCCTGCCCTTGATTCCTTAGATCACCTAGCCTCTCATAACTCCGCCGCGCATCGTCGAAATGGTTAAGGGTCTCTTGATCTTGCCCCTCGTCCTCTCCGTCGCCTTGACCTCGTCCCCTTTCAATCTCCTCTGTTGCCTTTCCTGCTATAGAGGGATTGATTCCGAAGGCCGCAAAAAAAGCGAGTCTCGATTGATCGGCGGCTTTTCTGTAAGCTATAGCTATATTTTCCTGGCGGCGAGCGTCACTGGCCTTAGCTTCTGCTATCACCTTCTGAGCTTTAAGTTGATCTTGGGCAGTAACCAGATCAGTGTTAGCAGTAATCAAATTACTGTTAGCATCCATCAGATCGTCTCTATTAGCCTGCAAATCATGGTAAGCGTCCAGCAGATCGTTGCTCGTTTTTTTCAATTCTCCGTTTTTCTGCTCTAGCAGCCCATTCACTCTTTTCAACTCTCGGCTTTGCCAAAGTGCATACACCGCTGACAACGCTGCGATTAAGAACATCACAGCCATCGCAATTGCGAGGAAACGGAATCGCCTTGCGCCTTTGGTCACCTCTTCCTGAGCAGCCTTTTCGGCAGCCTGACTTGCGGCCTCTTCTTTCTCCCGCTCCTGAAAATAGTTCGTTGTCCAGGCAAGGATCGGCTGGGCTAAAACGTCGTGGAAGATTTCGTAGCGCTCTACTCCTCTAAGCCCTATGGGTGGCGAGACCGGGCGCAAGATGCGCACTTCGGGTGAGCTGAGAAGGTTGATGACAGAATTAACGCGATTTGCCGGTTGCTTGGCAAAGAAAATTAGATCGGCGCTCGTGTGGGCGATCTTCATGCCGCCGGGCGTGACGAGTTGGTGGAAGAGCTTGGCGGCGATTTTCTGGCTCTCTTTATCCGCTAACTCGTTCTTCATGACCTCGTCAAGATGCGTGCGCACGATCATCGTCGCACTGGAAGTATTCGTCTTCTCATCTGCTAGACTCTGATATGTGCTTCGTCGCAGTACGTTCGAGCCTGCCTTTCTCTCATCATCCCAGAGCCTGGTTAACACCATCTGCAAGAACGGCGTTTCGATTCTTACGTCTTCTGCTCCGTCTGAGGCTTCGTCATTCGTCTGCACTTGTCCTTGTCCAGCTAAATCGAGTGTGACTCTGCCCGTCCTCAAGTCTTCGAGCAAGTCATTGACCAGCGCAGCCTCTATTTTTACCGGAGGGTCTTGCGCCAACTCTTTATTATAGGTCGCTAAAGGTCCGAGAATCGCTTCTTCCGCCGAATCGCGGTCGAGGTGATCAAGACGCAGTAGGTTCCCCATAATTGTGGGGATGCGCCGTTGAAAACGATCAAGCTTGCTCAACCCGTCATCGCGCATCGCCAGCAAGAAGTGAGCGTTCACGTCCTGCCGATTGACTGCCCTTGCGAACTGTGCTTCGAAGCTATAGCCGTTTAGGTCTATAGAGTCCGGGTGGTAGAGAAAATATTCCTCAAACTGATCGAGAATGAAGAAGATTAAGCAGTGCGAGGCGCGAATGCATTTGGACAGAAATTTATCCAGCGGTAATGTTTCGTCAACGTTGACCTCTATGTTAGGAGTTTTTTTTTCAGTTTTTTCTTTGACGGCGCGAAGCACCTCGCTTTTGAACGCGGACAGAAAATTCTCATCCTGCCAGTGGCGGAAGACAACGACGACAACGTCCTTCTCCTCTTTCAGCTTTCGCGCCACGCCCGCCTGTAGCACAGAGCTTTTTCCCACGCCGCTCGCCCCGTAAAGCACGGTCAAGGGCGAGGCGTAAAGGTTCGAGATGATGATCTCTGTGTCCTTATTTCGACCGAAGAAATAGTCGCCGTCCATTTGGTCATAAGGCTGCAGGCCCTTGTACGGGCAGAAGTTCTCGGCTCGTTTCTTATTCATGAGACGCCTCACTTTCCGCCTGCAATGCAGGGCTTTCCGGCATAACCTCTTCTTGTAGGCGCTTCACGAAGGCCGCAATGTCAGCGTTATAAATCTTGATGCCACGCGCATCCCACAATGCTCTCTCTAAGAGCGTCGGCCTGTATTTGATAGCCCACGAAGAGAGGAACTCTGTGCTGATGTCTTCCTCGTCCTCCTCGTCCTCCTCGTCATAGTCGTCGTCCTGCTCTTCCGCAACCAACTCCTCCGGGGTTGCTGCTTCCCCTGCCGCCTCTTCCCGCTTTTCAGCGGCCTCTTGAGCAGCCAACAAGGGTTGTTCAATCACGTCATCAAGCTTGCTTTTTCTCTTACTCGGCAGAACATCACGTAGATTTCTCAGTACAACACGAAGATTCCAGTCGTTTAAGCCATAGCCCAGAAAGAGAAAATGGCGCGTGCGGAAGTAAGGCATAAAGATGGCCGGGACAGCCGTGTGCCCCGTCATGCGCGAGAGGAAATCTACATAATCCTCTTCCGTTATCACATAGCTGTCCCATTTACGTTTTGGACGACAGAGCGTTCCATGCATCTTGTAAATAACTGTTGTGGTTTTAAGGTCTATGTGAAGCGTGTTCGGGGTCACGGCCTTAGGCTCGCGCTCGCCGTGCTTCCACCAGAGCACGGAACCCTTTGCGTCCTCACTATCGGTCGGGTAAACGACGAGGTCGTAGGGACGACCGACAAGCTTAAAAGCGGTCTCGGTGAGATCGTCATAGTTCGTGGTGACGATCAGGAGCGGCGTATTTATCGAAGCCAGGTAAGTGTGTATGTCACATAATTCAAAGTTACGTTTGAAAATTTTTCGCAAACGCTGTCGTAGATCACTGCGCGAGACGGTGATTGAATAGTACGAGGATACCTTAGCCAGATCCTCCAAATCATGTTTCTCATCGGACGGAAAGCTACATTGTCTAGCTAAATACTTTGACAATTCGGAACCGCGCGGTAAGAAATTCGATTCATTTGGCTTCCATTCTGCCTCTGGCGGTCTGCGTGAATTTACGCCCGCACCCAAAAACACCACGACTTTCCCTTCTCTTAATAATTCCTTTATGACGAGATATGGTGGCTCCAATTCTTTCAAACCGGCTTCGCCATTTTGAACGGACGCAGGTTGGTTTACAGTGACTTTGTTATCGGGGAATGGACTGGACATAACTATTCTCCTGAGTGGAAATTTTCTGCGGCGGACATGCGCGTTTTTTCGAAACTAAAAGTTTGAAAGGCACTCTACCTTACCTTTATCATCAACAAGCAGCATGGAGACCCAATCAGATGAGACCAGTTCTTTGAACTGTTTTTCCAGCTGCTCTTTTGTGGCCTGGTACATGTGGTCGAAGGCTAGCGCGGCCTGTTCTGTTTTCCAGAATTCCGCTGTCGAGATGATAAGTTCCGGCGCGGGGCAGATTGAGAAGACGCTAACCTTTTTATGCTTGCGCTCGTAACCCCGCTCTTCATCGCTCAACTGCTGAGCCTCGACGTGTCCATCCGCATTCGACTGCGTCTGTAAACAGTTCTCAATGCGAAGCATTTGCGTGAGCGGTTCCACGAGCGGCAAAATATCCTGCGCCGTGACCTTATTTTTGAGAGACTCTACTTCGTGATGAATCTTGAGCAGCGTGCCCTCGTAATTTTTCACCCTTTCACGCAGGCCAGCCAGTTCGTTGTAGAGGTAGATCATCTTGAAAGCGTTTCGTTCCAGTATCCCCTGGCGAATGCTCATTACGCGCAGGATGCGCCTGATGACAGACTTCTTGTTAATGTCTTCTTCTTCAAAGCTGGCGTTAAGCGGGAGTATGAAAAGCAGGTCGCACTTCTCAATCTCTGTGCCGAACTGAATCGGGAGGTTGTCTATCACGCCGCCATCTTCGAAAAGGTCTTTACCTATTGGCGTGTATTCAAAAAGCGGCGGCAGATCCATTGAGGAGAAGACCCCAGTGCAAATGTCGTCCAAGTCTTTGGCCCCGCGCTTGGCGTCGTACGGCGTGGTCGAAGGCGGCTTTGAGCCTGGTAAGTTTCTGCCAACGTGATTGAGGTTGCGTCGGTTGGTCATAAACTCCAACCGCGCCTTCTGCACGTTCGACTGAGTGAAGTAGAAATGGATTGAGTCTTTGGCCTTCGGATTTTCGGCGTGGCGCAGCAGTTGACGACCGGCCTCTGTAGCTACTTGCTGCCCCACACTGTTCTTGCCGCCGAAGAGCGATCTGAAACTCTCGCGCCAAGGCTCGTTGGAGAGGATGAAGTTCTGGCGCGTCGGGACATACTTAACGGGACTTATTAGAGTCTCCACGTCCACCTTGCTCCACCAACTTTTTAGCGGGCCGCAGCCTTCCTCTTCACCTTTAATCAACCCTGCCAGCCAGAATAGCGCGTTCCATGAGCCGATTGATGTACCCGCGATCATCTTCACTCTATGATGAGCTTTGTGACGCTCCAGGAACTCGTAGATGGCTTGCATCGCTCCTGCTTGATAAGCCCCTTTAGCGCCGCCGCCGGACAAGATGATTCCTATCCTCTCATAACCATAGAGAGGGTTCGTCTCATCAATGTCCTCATCTGACGATAGCAGCGGCAGGGGTGGCGCGGGCGGCTCAATCTTGATGGCTTTACGCCGCCACCAGCGATAGTAGATTTCGCCTGCGATGCCGTAGCTCAGGACGGTTCCACATAGCGCGAACGTCAGAATGAATACCGACTCGATGATATTGATAAACGCTAATAGAATGTTCCCGACCGGACTTGCAGCAAGCATTCCTTGCTGTATGAATCCCGCTGCCTCGAGTAGAGAATGATTGAGTAAAGGAAAGAGCCAGAGCGTTAGCTGCGGGAAAATTAAGAGAAACCAGCCTGCGAGGATAGCGAAGAACGGTACGGTGAATCTCCATGGGAGATGCCTGAAAGCCCACCTGTTGATTGCCCTGATAGCTCCCCAGATGACCAGCGGGAGCAGCCAAGGCTCAATCAGAACTCTGGTCGGTGATCTCCGCCCTTCTCCGGTCTGGGTTACGGCGCTCATACTTCCTTCTCCGTTTGCCGTCCGGCGTCAGTGTGGGATTAGCCCACGACGGGTTTTAAGTTTGCGATCAAAATGTGACCTTCGCTAATAAGTGTATGACGCTTATCCAGGCTTAATTCACAAGCGCGTGAATCAAAATAGCGATTGGAGTCGTGAGCATCTCAGGAATAGCGGAGATACTGCGAAAAACTTTGAAAGAAAGATCGTGAACTTAGGAAGTCTATCTGACTATCCTGCGCGGCTTATTTGAGGGCGCGCCCAGAGGCTGCCTTAAGGCGCTGAAGCGAAACCTTCATGCGAGAAAGGGTCTTAGAATCATCAAAAGTACGCCTTGGCTTATACTCCTCGTCGCCTCGTCGTGTCAACTAAAATTGATTCTAATTCGTAGTCAGCGCTGGCGATTAACCCGTCATGCAAAACTTTGGTAGGCATGCCGAGCCGGAGACCCACCGATCAGCCGACGCGCGCCATCGTATGCGGCCAGGAAAGACGCAGGACGAAAAATTCTACAAGTGTTCTCATAAATATTATGATAAGAACCATGAAAACATTTCCGAGAACTCCAGGGCTAGGGAATGTGCTAGATTGAGACTTCGTTGCGGGACGCTTCCGCGCAAAGATACTTCTATAACTTCCCATCCTAGAAGGCGGCACGCCATTAAGATGTTTCGGTAGTGAGCTAATCTAAAAATATCAGACCGATGAGTGCTGGCTCTTATTTCCAACCCAAGGCATTGGCCTGTGCACTCTTCCCTTGCCTTTGCCCTGTAATGCCACTATCATGTGACTTTGCAAGGCTTTGCACGGGGTTTTCGGGTGCAAAGCTTTGGCTCGGGGAAATAATTTTTATTAACTCTATTCTTTCAGGCGCGTCCTTGTTCTGTATTTTGCGCCCAAAGGAGAAGCACTTTTGTTCAGTGATAATTTCCGTCGCGGCGAATCTGAGAAGGGGAAGCTTGGCGGGGTGAAAAGCTCTCGCCTGCTTTCCGGCCTTTCGGATGTTGCGTGGAAAGCGTTTCAGTCAATCAATAGGCGGCTGCCCGAAGGCGCGGCTGTACGACCGAAGTGGGCGCCGGGGCCTCTTCTGAAATCCTACGAGCGCACAAGCCCACCGCTCGGATTCCCGCGCGAGACCGACTCTTTATGCCCGCGCTGCGTCAAGGAAGTTCGCAGTGCCGTCATTACCGGCGAGACTACGCTTGAAACTCTGATGGACGAGCATCCGGGCGAGATTAAGGCGCAGATTCTTGAAGATAAGGGTCAGGTCATCATGCGCAAAGTCTGCCCGAAGCACGGCGAGTTTGAGGACGTGATGGCGACCGACCCCGAATTTCTGCGCCGTATAGAATCACTCTTCTTCGGCAGAGATTTCAGGGCGGCTGAAGATAAAGAGGTTCATCGTCACGGAACTTCAAACATTAAATTCGGGCGCGGCGCTGTGCTGACGGTTGATTTAACCAACCGCTGCAACATGATGTGCAACCCGTGCTTCATGGACGCAAACCAGGTCGGCTATGTTCACGAGCCAACGTTCGAGGACACGAAAGCTATCTTAGACCGCGCAGTCTCTTTCAAGCCGCGCCGTCAGATAATAATTCTCTTCTCCGGCGGCGAGCCTACGCTTTCACCATATTTTCTTGACGCCGTTGCTTACGCCAAGAAGGTCGGCTTTTATCGAATACTCGCCGCAACGAACGGCATTCGCTACGCCGAAGACATAGAATTTTGTAAAGCTGCAAAAGCCGCAGGCCAGCACGGCGTTTATTTGCAGTTCGACGGCGTCTCGGAAGAGAAGAACAAGCATCGCGGCGTAGGCAATCTCTTCGACGTGAAACTCCGGGCGATTGAGAATCTTGCTTCAGTAGGAATCAAGGTCACGCTCGTCACCACAATCGTCAATACAATCAATAACGATGCGATAGGCCAGATAGTAGAGTTCGCTGCAAAGAACATTGATAAAGTTCAGACGATTGCGTTTCAACCTGTCTCGTTCACAGGACGCGACGAAGACGTGCCGGACGACGTGCGCATACGACAGCGCTACACGCTCTCAGGCATGACGCACGATCTCAAAGACCAACTCGCCGGAAAACTTCAACCTCTGCGCGACTGGTTCCCGCTCTCTTCGTACTCAGCATTCACTTCCGTGATGGACATGCTTCAGGGCGCGGACGCTCCATGGGGCTGGTCTTCCTGCAACTGCCATCCGAACTGCGGCATATTCACGCTCGCCGTAGTTAATCGAAAAACGGGCGAGTTCAAATCGCTCTTCGAGTTCTTTGACTACGAGCAGTTCATGCACGACGTTTCCGTCATCACTGATACGGCGCGCGGGCGAAAACTCTCTTACGCGCAGCTTGCTATGGCTATCATGCGAAACTTCCACGCGGAGCGAGCGCCGGAAGGTTTCCCGATTTCTCAGATCATAAATCTCTTCCGCCCGTCTTCGACCAGTTCTAATTCAGATCGCAACGACCGCATGAAGACGCAGAGCGCGGCGGAAGACACATCGGACGTGTGGCGCGTGCTCTGTGTAGAGGGCATGTGGTTTCAGGATTTATTCAACTACGATTTCCGCCGCACGGAGATGTGCGTCATTCCTTACGGCACGCAGGAAGGCGAGATAAGTTTCTGCGCTTACAACACAGGCGTGGGCTGGCGGCAGATTATAGAAAATATGCACAAGACCGCCAACCTATCGGAGTGGTACAGCGAGCACGGTCGTCACCCCGTCTACGCCAAAGGCCACAACGTGCCCGGCATAGCCAAGACCAACTCGCTCAGTTTGCCAATAGTCAGCGCGATTCTGGCAGAAGACAGCGACGGGCAAGACAAGAAGGTTTCGCCTTACCTCATTGAGGAAGAACAGGAAGAGATAAGCGTCTAGCCTTATCATTTATTACTAAAATGAATGAGGGCGGCTCATCCTTGCCGCCCTCATTCATTTTAGTGATTAGCTCTCTCATCGTCCTCGATCTTCTTCTTAAGGTACTTGGCTAATTTTTCTGCGGTGCTTCTTTCACCTCTGTTAGCGCTGCCTCTGTGCGATGAATCTGCATATACTACGACCCTGGTTCTAACGTTAACTATCTGAATGCTGGCAGAAGCTGACGAGCGCGCATCTCCCAGGAAAATTGTCTTGGCCCATCCAGCTTTCTTCGTCTCATGTGTGCCGGTAATCTCGAAATCGGCTTGCTCCCGGTCGGCAACAATAACTAAAGGCACGCCCTTTTTTCGAAAAGCTGCTGCAAGGTATGAGTCGAAGCCATTCATCGGGGCAATATAGATTCTTGAATTTCTGGGGATTCTTGTATCTGCCGGAGCGGGAGAAGAAGTGCTTCCTGTTACAGGGTGACTGGAATTACCTTGCGCTAATCCTATTAGACCGCAGGAAAGCAGAAGTGTAAGAAATAGAGTGACTGTCAAGAGGAGTTTCATATTATTCCTTTCTTTTGTGAGTTACAGGTTTTTGCCAGGCAAAGGGCTAGAACAAGTCTACTTGCCATGCGGCGCGAACAATATATCTAAATGGATGTTTCAGTCAAGAATCAAACTTCAAATTCGCAAAAACTTTTTCATAAGGAATAGGCTATACAAAGTTAGAAGCTGTTTGGAAAAGCATCTGCGGCGAGAACCTCATACAGCCGCTTTTTCAAACAGTTTCTTAGAGATTAAGCTACGCTTCAATGTCTGGGCGGCGTTTCTGTTTCCGTCTTTTTGTCTTCCGAAGCTTTATAGGATTGAGGGCGCTGCACTGTGCGAAGCTGCGCCACTGTGTCGCGTATGCGCCCGGCCAGTTGCTCTATGGTCTCTACACGCTGGCGAGCCTTTTCGCTCAACGGTTCACGCAAGAGCAGTTGCGCCTGGCCTATTACGCCCGTGAGCGGATTGTTGATCTCGTGCCGCACGTGCGCGACCAGGTCTATAATCTCCGACAGTTTCGTTTCGTACGCTTCGACGAGAGCGCGCAAGCGCTCTTCGTTCGTCAACGCATGGGATTCTTCGTTAAGCGTAGAGTCTTCGGGGCACATCTTATCCTCAATTTTTCCGTCACGCTTCTTTTTAAGGAGCATTGAGGTGGGAGGCGCTCTTCATGCCGAAAATCTTTGCGCGACTCGACGGTCTGCCCTCGCGTCCAGCAGCCATATTCTGCGCCGATACGCCTTTTCAATCAAGAGCAATCCTGCAATCTTAAACTTTTTCTTTTCATAGCTCTCTTTCGTCTCTTTGATTGCGTCGCGCGGTTGACAACTCACGCTTCCTGCACGTAAATTTTTCTCAAGAGCATTATTGGGAGATCGTCCAACGGTAGGACTCCAGACTCTGGATCTGGCTATCGGTGAATAAATAGAATTCTTCGGGGATCGTCTAACGGTAGGACATCTGACTCTGGATCAGAGAATTGGGGTTCGAATCCCTGTCCCCGAGCCAATTAAATTGGCGAGATAGGTTCTGAAATTTTCAGTGTTTCAGAACCTATCTGCGTTATAATGTTCTTCATGAGAAAGCTATGTGGATGTTGTGGTAAAAACCGTCTCCTCAAGTTCTTCAACAAGCGGCGTGGGAATCAATTGCAGTCCTACTGTCAACGTTGCCAGAAAACAACAAGTCAAATTCATTATCTTACTAATAGGCAGACCCATTTAGAAAGAGCAGCCAAACGTAGAGCATTTCTTCGACGATTAATCAACGAAGTCAAATCGAAGCCCTGTGCTGATTGCGGTGTTTCCTATTCATATTATGTAATGGACTTTGACCATCGAAAAGATAAGAATTTTTCGCTTAGCCAAGCATGGAGATTCCATTCATGGAGCAAAGTGTTAGCAGAAATTGAAAAATGTGATGTAGTCTGCGCTAATTGTCATCGTGAACGAACATATGGTCGAACAGCTAGAGTTGCTATCTAGGTTCGAATCCTAGTCTCCCAGAAATTATATAGGCCGGACTGATCATCCGGCCTTCATCATTTTTATCCCAGACAACCCAACCGATAAGAAGCCTGTGGAACACAGGATGCTAAGTATGAGTGCGGAGACACCTTTTTGACTTCAAAAGGGTTTCTGCTCGGTACCATTGGTGAGGCATTGTTCCCCCCTGTGCCCCGTTCTTCCCCAATGAAATCGAGCCGCGCTCTACAGTCTTCAAGATCGGGCGAGCAGTTCGACTCGGATTGGGCGCGAGCGCGCACTCTCAGCCACAGGGCCGCTCGCCATGGGAGTTAACGAAAGATAACGCGGTCAAATTTACCGCAAGGAGCAAGAATGCTGGGATTGCTGGAAAAGATAAATCTGAAAGAGACGCTCACGCGCCCCATCGTCTTCAGGGCCGGACGAAACAATGCTATAGCCATAGCCCACAACAACAAGGCCATGAAGCTGGCCGCCGAAGGACAATACGAAGAAGCGCTCGCAAAATTTCAGCTTGCGCTTCTAGGTCAGCCGCACTACGCGCGAGCCTACTACAATATGGCTCTCACCTATTTTTCACTTGAGCGATACGAGGAGGCCATAGACTGCTTTGAGAAGGCAATCGAATTCGATCCCAGATTCGTAGAGGCGCTGAACGATCTGGGCGTCACCTATGCCAATCTTCAGCAGGGGCGCGAGGCCATCAAATATTATCACCGCGCGTTGCGCATCAAACCGAACTACTACGACGCTCTTCTCAATCTGGGTGCGATGTATTACCAACTTGGAGATTTCAGAAACTCCATCAAGGCCATGAAAAAAGCTCTTGCCATCAACGACAAAGAGAAATTGGCCTACTATTATTTAGCTCTTATACACGCCGAGTGGCGTGACCGCGAGACAGCCCTAAAACACACAGCCACACTCGAACAGCTTGATGCCGGTATGGCAGATGAGCTTAGACACGAGGTTCTAAGGCGAGTCTATTAGAAAGGCAAAAGTAAAAAGGTAAAAGGCAAAAGGAAGAACAAAGCCTTCATCTCTAATTTTTAATTCACGCCTTTAGGCGTGTCCACACTTTTGCCTTTTACCTTTTTACTTTTACCTTTCTTTCAATGTCGGTTCTTTAATCTCTCTACTATCTCACGATACAAGGCTTCATTGCGTAGCGAGTTGAGCGCCGCGTCGCTCGTGATTGTGTTAAGGTCTGTGAACCCCAGTTCGATTGCCGTTCGCAGAGCTTGAAGAGCTTTCTTCTTATCTCCGTTAAGAGCGTAGGCGCGCGCAAGATCATAAAAAACCTGCTGGCTCTTCGGCGCTATCTCGGCGGCGATTTCGAGACTGTGGGCTGCTTGATCGTAACGGTGCTGGCCTTCAAGGAAAAGCGTCCCGGTCTCGTAGAACTGCGCGAACAGTTGGTTGAGCACGCGGCGAGCAATGCGTCGCTGGCTGCTGTCTTCATTCTCGTGTGCGCTCTTTCTCAACTCAGATAATTGCTGACTGAAAGCTGTGCTGGCTTGTGCTCGCGTGTCCGGGTCGTTTCGTCCTGCCACTAGCGCGTCTAGCTGTGCTATCAACTGCTGCTGCCTTCTAACCTGATCGTTCTCTTCTCTCAGAGCTTTCTTTACTTCGTCCGTCTCTCTTAACTGCGCGACCTTACGTACGGCCTCGCCCGTATCAATCATTCCGTCGAAACTTTGAGAGAGCGAATCGTAGCTTTGATAGGCTTCATAGAATTTCCCCAAAATTTCAAGCCCGCGCGCTCTTTCCAATCCTCTGCGCCAGAGATCATTCAAGAGCGCATCGTCTCGCTTGCGCCTGCCGGATTTTATCGCCTGAATCTCCATCCATTCGACCGCTTCCATTGCGAGCGATTGCGGCGCCCACTCGTGCCCGCCGTCGAACATTACTACGCGATGCAGGATGCGGAATTTTTTGAGCGTGTCGTCGAGCGCTTTAAGTTCAGGAAAGTTGAAATCGTTAGTGCCAATCGTGCCGAAGAAGATGAAGGGAAGCGTTTGAGCGATAGGGATTTGTGGATGAAGGCCAGCGCCGCAAGCAATGACGCCCACTACACAATCATTGCAGATGGCGCCGAAAACGCTGGCGACGCGTGCGCCGCCGGAAAAGCCGGTCGCGTAGATGCGATTGTCGTCAACGGAAAATCGCTCGTGCGTGTCCGCCCACACTGCCTTGATAGCGTCGCCCGCAATCGTCATAGGCCCGTTCCTTGAATTGTTCGAGCCTACTACGATCCAGCCATACTTTTCCGCAGCCTCTCTGAACAACTCTACGGGAATCCGTCCGCGAGCCACAGGGTCGAATGCGTAAAGAACAGGCCACTTGCGCGCTTGATTGTAATTTGACGGAAGATAGAGCGCGTAGCTCTGCGCAGGTTGCGCGCGGACTGCGACTTTCTCTATGACCTGCCCTTTTGGAAGTTCTTCCGCACGCGCGTTCGTCGCTGCGGATTGAGGTTGGATTACAGAAATATTTCGAGTCGCGCGAGCGGAAGACGACAGACTCAGGAGCGCGCAGATGAGCGCAAGCGTCAGAGTAATTTTTTTCATCTATATGCGATCAGAAGTTTTTAGCCATCGAAGACGAAGATTGTCTAAAGCCCTCGATAGAGGGCGGCAGCATAAAGCCCAGCCCGTGAGGGCTGGGTTAGTATCACGGTTAAAATTATTAAGCCCACGTGAGTGGGCGACAGCGCGTTGATAATCATAGGGCTGTCGCTCGTCTTCGATAGCTTGTTCTCAATTTCTCTCGTGCTAACCCAGTGCTTACGCACTGGGCTTTATGCTGTCGCCCACTCGCGTGGGCTTAAATCCAACGTTCGCGCATCGTGATTTATGAAAGACAATACCTATTTGACTGCGCACTTGCGCTTGTAGATTTCTATCAACATGTCGGCTGTGTCATTCAGCGGCAGCAGGCTCGTATCAACCGATGCGTGGTAATTCTCGGCGCATACCCAATCGCACTCCGTCATGGCTTCTATGTATCTCTTTCTCATCTCGTCGGACTCTTCAATCATCGCAAGCGCGTCCTCTTTCGTCTCTGCCTTATAGAGTTTTATGACGCGCTTTATGCGAAAGCTGATGGGCGCGTGACAGAAGATGGAGAACATGCCCGGATGTCGCGGCAGCACGTAGGCTCCTGCCAGACCTACTACGACGCAATCAGTTTTTTCCGCGATTCTCTTCAGAATCTCGCCCAGCTTCTCGAAAAGCTCGCGGTCTGAGAAGTTGGGCAGAGGCGGCGGTGTATAGGCCGATTCGGGCGTGCCGAATGTCAAACCGCTCAAGATTTTCTCCCAGAATGATGAGACTCTTTCGGCTCGCGCGGCTACGGTGCGTTCATCGCAGCCGAACTCTTTGGCCGCCAGTTGCAGCACTTCCCTGTCAACGTACTTGAGGTTCAGTTTCCTTGCTATTAGTTGCCCTACGTAAGAGCCGCCGCTTCCCAGTTGACGCGAGATTGTGATGGTAGTCCTCATCTGTAGAATATCTCCCGGCTCACACTCTTAATACCTGTGCGAGGGCTGGCCTATGTGTATGTGTGGGCCTGTGGCAGTGCCGGGTATTGCCATGCGAAAAGCCGAGAAAGGGATTCCGCTTGCGCGCAGGAATTCCATCAGCGCCTGACCTTCCGCGCCGTCAGGGTTGATGGGCACGTCCATAGCATTGTGATGATCCAATCTCCATTGATCGTGAATCGCAGACTGCCCGAAAGCGCTTATGGGAAGAGGTCTTCCGAATTTTTGCAGGAAGAAGCGCTGCACCTTCCATGCTTCCGATAGCAACCACACACCCGGCGCGTTGTAGCGTATATAGGCGGTCGTCCTAACTAGACTCCCGGAAGGCACAGGCCGCGCACGAGCCATCTGCTCATCTGTCTGAGCTTCTATGAGCGTGTCGGCGATTTGAGTATCGGCGGTCGCCATCTGTTGTTTCACTTCGTTGACTTTCGCCTGCGCCTCTATGACCCTGGCTTCGCTCTCGTCCAGAGCATGCTTGGAGATAAGCCCCTGCGTGTATAACTCTCTTGAGTTTGTCACTTGCGCCTGAGCCTTGCGCACATTGTTTTCGTAAATCCCCAGAAGACTTTGAAGACTAGCCTTGTACTCTCTGGTAACTCTAACGTACTCCTCCCTGCTTTTCGCCAACTGCGCTGCGGCCTCCGTCTGAGGCGTGCTTCTCTGCTGCGCCCTCTTTTTCTTCTGCTGTGCTTGCGCAGGCACACTCATCAAGATGAATGCGCAAAGCATTAGCAGAATGATCCGAATGATTGGAAGAGCTTTCATTAAAAGAGCATACGAACGCTGGCCTGAGAAGTTTTCATTTCTCTCTAAATCGAAACGGACGGCATTTGGAAGAGCGAAAATATTATCCACTAAATCACACGAAGCGACACGAAACGGGTTCGAGTTTCTTCGTGTGGTTTCGTGTGGCTTCGTGGATCGTTTATCGTTCATGTTTCAATCT
The DNA here is from genome assembly GCA_001920415.1 of Acidobacteria bacterium 13_1_20CM_3_53_8. Lineage (GTDB taxonomy): Bacteria > Acidobacteriota > Blastocatellia > Pyrinomonadales > Pyrinomonadaceae > 3-1-20CM-3-53-8. The sequence continues at coordinate 245,495 of MNJR01000026.1, forward strand.
CGCATACTTCGACTTAACTCATACTCAATACAATCTTCAAGTCTTCTACTCAAACTCGTCTCTGACTCCTTCTTATCAATGCGCCGCGACCGACGCGCCTTTCCGAGCACGCACGCGCTTGAAGAGCAGAGCGGTCGGGATGCACAGGACGCAAAGAAACGCCAGCAACCGGAAGTTGTCAATATAAGACATCAGCATGGCCTGTCGCGTTAATATGCCGTAGATTGTGCCGTATGCCTGCTGCGTAGCCGCCGCAGCATTCACGCCCTGCCTCATTAAAGCTCCTGCAACCTGCTGAACTCTCTGTTGAAACGCAGGATCATAGGGCGTCAGGTGCGAGGTCATGACAGCCTGATGCGTCTGCGCGCCGCGAGCCAGAAACGTCGTCACCATTGCGATGCCAATGCTGCCTCCTGTGTTGCGCATCAGATTATAAAGCCCCGAAGCATTTCCCATCTGCTCGTTCGATAGCGTGCCCATTGTCATCGTCGTCAGCGGCACGAAGACAAATCCCATAGCAAAGCCGCTTATGACGCTCGGCCAGACAATGTTGCTCGTAGCTATCTGAAGATTCAAGCCAGCGTACATGTTAGTCGAAAATGCCAGCACAGCGAAGCCGAACATTATAAGAAAGCGCCCGTCAATCTTTCCAATCAGACGGCCTACTATGAGCATAGAGAGCACAGAGCCGAAGCCGCGCGGACTCACAGCCATGCCACTTTGAACCGCAGGATAGCCCAGAAGCGTCTGCAAGAATAATGGAAGCAGCGCAGTGGAGCCGTAGAGCACTATGCCAACGGATGCAATCAGGAGCGTGCCCACAGCGAAGTTGCGGTTGTTGAAGACGCGCAGGTTGACGATAGGCTCTTTCGCCCTGAGTTCCCAGACGACGAAAGCTATTGTTGCCGACGCAGCCAAGATAGTAACCAGAAGTATCCAGTTGGACGCGAACCAGTCTTCCTCTTGTCCTTTATCCAGCACGAGTTGAAGCGCGGCCAGGCCTACGGCCATCAACCCGAAGCCTATGTAATCAATTCGACCGGGCTTGCGATTGCGTATGTACGGCGGGTCTTCCACGAACATGTTCGCCATCAGGATAGCCAGTATTCCTACGGGCAAGTTTATGTAGAAAATCCATCGCCACGAATAACACCAAGGCCGTAGATAGCCATTGCAGAGCCGCGCTTCTCCGCCGGAAAACTTTCAAGAAGAACTGATTGAGCAATCGGCTGCAAAGCTCCTCCGCCCGCGCCCTGAAGGATTCGAGCGACTATCAACATGCCTAAGCTTGTGGCCGCGCCGCACATCGCAGACGAGATTGTGAAGATGACTATGCAGACTATTAGAAAACGCTTTCGTCCGAAGAAGGTCGTAAGCCACGCGGTCGCAGGCAAGACGATAGCGTTCGAGACCAGATAGCTCGTCAACACCCACGTTGCTTCTTCCGTCGTCGCCGAAAGATTTCCGGCGATGTGTGGCAGCGCAACGTTCGCAACGGAAGTGTCAAGCACCTCCATGAAAGTTGCGAGCATGACAGCGGCAGCAATCAACCAGGGATTGAAACTGGGCGTCCACGCCTGCGGCGCGGGCACAATCTCGCCACTGCTTTTTTGAGCAGGAGCGCGAAGTCGTCCAGCGTTTGCTGCGCTACTGCTCATTTCACTTTCACTTCCGGCTCAACGCTCATTCCCGGCGCGAGTAAGAATTGCGAGTTGGGCGGCTCGTCAAAAACTATCTTGACAGGCACGCGCTGAACCACTTTGACGTAATTGCCCGTTGCATTCTCTGGCGGGATCAGGCTAAAGCGTGCGCCCGTCCCTGCCTGTATGCTGTCAACGTGCCCTTTGAAGATTTTGCCGGGATAAGCGTCAACAACTATCTCGACGGGCTGGTTGGGCTGCAACCTTCCAATCTGACTCTCTTTGAAATTCGCAGTGACCCAAACTTCGCCAGACACAATCGCCATCAACGGTTGGCCCACCTGAACAAGCGCGCCCTCTTCAACAGCTTTCCGTGTAACTCGCCCCGTCTCAGGCGCATAAATCTTCGTGTAAGAGAGTTCTAGTTGCGCTTCCTCAACTGCCGCGCGTAACTGCTCAATTGATGCGCCTGCTGTTTCTGCCTGTGCTTCGCTCACAGCAACCTGCTGCGGCGCTGTGTTGGCCTGCGCCAATCTTCCCAGAGCTTCGTTCACACCGGCCTGTGCGCCGCCGATTTGAGCCTGAGCGCGCCGCGCATTTTCAGCAGCCGTAGTCTCTGCGGCTCGCGCTTCATTCACTTGAGCCGCCGCCGCCGCGACTCTTCCGCGCGCCGCATCAAGTTGCGCGTTCGCAGTCTGCGATGCGGCTATGGCCTGATCCAATCGCTGGCGCGAAATCTCATCTCTTTGAAAAAGCTCTTGGTAGCGCGCGACATCTGCGCTGGCACGCGCGGCTTCGGCTTCCGCCGCAGTAACCTGCGCGCGCGATTGCTGAAGATTGGCCTGAGCAGTAGAAACGCCTGCGCCCGCTTGCGAGATTCGCGTTCTCTCTGCCGCCGCCGCAGCGCGTTGCGCTGCAACGCCAGAGCGCGCCTGCTCTACAACAGCCGAAGCCTGCTGCGTGCTCGCTCTGGTGTTTGCTCTGGTTAACTCTATGCCCGTTCGCGCTTCTCTTAAACGAGCAAGTCCGGCGTCCAATGCAGCCTGCGCCTGCTGCAATCTTGTCTCATAATCGCGCGCATCAATCTCCGCTATGAGGTCGCCTTCGTTCACTGGCTGATTGTCTGTGACGTAAACCTTCGCAACGTATCCGGCGATTTTCGGACTGATCTGAACCACGTGCCCGTCAATGAAAGCGTCGTCTGTTGATTCATGCGAGCGCGCGTAGAGCCAGTAGCGAATGCCGAATATCAAGCCAAGTATGAGGATGACAGAAGCTACGATGAGGAACAGAGGCCGCCTGTAGATTTTCCTCTTTCTGACAATCACAGTGCTACCGCTAATAGGTTCGGTCTCAACCGACTCTAATTCGACATCGCCAGCCTGCGCGTCCGGGTCTTCCACAATGTCCGCGCTTACCTCTGCGCCCGTCTTACTCTCAACCGTATCCTCCGGCCTACCCTCTGCCTCTTCCTTCTCCAGAATTTCCGCCATGATTCTTTCTCCAACAAACGACAACTCTTTGCGAGCTTAAGCATTTCCCTTTGCGCCTTTGCGAGAAACTGCAATTCTCTTCACTCTTAAGATTCATGTGAATTGCTGTTTCTCGCAAAGGCGCAAAGATAAAACCAAAGCTCGCAAAGATGTTCTGAATTGCTCTCTAACCTCTCACCATCGAAATGTTTCGGCGCGCCCCAAGGCAGCGGCAAGATTCAATCGCGCTGCGTTGTATTGCGTGATCGCCGCAACTTGCGCGTCGCGCGCGTTGGCTAATGCAGTCTGCGCGTTGATGACTTCAAGATTGTCCGCTACGCCAGCGCGGAAGCGGTCGCGCGCCATCGCCAATTCGCGCTCGGCCAACTGCACGCTCTCGTTCGCCGCTCGCACCTCAGCCGCAGTCGTTCTTATGTTTGAGAGCGCAAGCCGCACGTCTTCTTCCACCTGTCCGCGCACGCTTCCCAGTTCAAGCTCAGCTTGCCGCTCGCGGCTCGCGGCAACAGCAATGCGCCCGTTTGTTAGTCCGCCATTGAAGACGGGCACGTTCAATTGAATCGCAACTCGCCGCGTTGGAAGGTCTGTGTTCGTAGGCGTGATGCCGCTCACGCCGTAATCGCCAACGAATTCGAGCGAAGGAAGCAGCTCTGCGCGCACCGCCTCGCGCTCAAGCTCGTTTGCCCTGACCTGCTCTTCTGCCACACGAACTTCGCGTCTCTCTTGCGCGGCCTCCGCCACTGCGGTTTCGGTAGACGGCAGAGGTTCTTCCATGAATCGCAACTGATCTGTAAGTGTGAGCGATGCGCCGAGCGGAAGACCCACTACGCGCTGCAAGTTCAGACGCGCTTGCTCCGAAGCGGTCTGCGACTGAGCAAGTCGCACCTGCTCTGCTGCAAGACGAACTTCGGCGCGCGTCACGTCAACGCCTGTAGCAACGCCAGCGTTGTGTTGATCCTCTGCGAGTTTCAGAAGCGCTTGCGCGAGTTCTACATTCGCCTGTGCAGCCGCAACCGAACGGTCTGCGCGCAGCGCTTCAAGGTAAACGAGCGCAGTGCCGCTTGCGACCTGCTCGCGCGCTAACTGCTCTTCCAATTCAGCGATGTGAACGCCAGCGCGCCCCGCCTGATAATTTTTAATGGCACTTAGACTGAAAATTGTCTGAACGAGACGAGCGCGAGCATCGAAATTGTTGAATGGGCCAATGAAGGTGGAGCGTATGCCGGGAAATGTGCTGGGCTGAAAACCTAGCGCGGCAAGATTCTGCGTGATGTTGGCCTGATAAGCTGCGGCAGAAATATTTGGCAACAGACCCGCGAGCAATTCCTGCCTGACGCCCTCTGCTTCGCGCCGTCGCTCGCGCGCAAGAAGAGTTGCAAGATTGTTTTGGATAGCAAGCTGTATCGCTTGATCCAGGCTGAGCGCAGATGGCCCCGTGCTGACACGCGCAGCACCGGGGACTTGCGGTGCGCCAAGGTTCACGCCTCCTCCTCTACTCGAAGGCGCTCCGCCTATTTGCCCGCCTGCCGGTTGTCCTGTGCTTGTACCGCCGGGCGTCTGCCCTTGCGCGCTTGCCGTAGCCGTAAGTAACAGCGTGACACTTAGAACCAAAACCACATGACGAAATTTCACAACCCGACCTCGCTCATTCATAAAACAGTGACAAGCAATCATTTTTAATTTCTAATTTTTAGTTCTAATACCGGATTGCAGAACAAAATAAGATTCGGCAAAAGCTGTCCACGCGCATCACACGCGCACAACACGAAGTCAGTCGCTAGGTTTCATGTCGTGCGCGTGTGATGCGCGTGGATAATCTGTTCTCCTTATTTTATTGTGCAATCCGGTATTACCTCATTAGTTTGTGTAATTATCGTTCCCAATTTCTCAAGAATGATTTCGGATTTCTGAAGTCAGTGGTGAGCGGATAGCTTGGGATGTGTTCATCTTATAAAAGGGCGAAGGCCGGAATCACCCTCCGGCCTTTACTGTCTCTTTTATAAGATTGAGCGCGGCGAGCGCTTCAATATGAGTTGAGCGCGCGTGCTTTACGTCATGAAACCCAGGTTCGCAGTTGCGAAGCGACCAAGGAAAGGAAAGATTGTGGGAATGTCTGTGCTTGCGACGCCGTACCATGCGGCCAGAGTCGCGGCGTACTGGTCTATGGCTGTAGTTGGTATCCAGCGCCCGCGCGCGTCTGCGTCGTCGGGGCCGCTCAATGCAAGGGTCGGGAACGTGCCATAAAAATCTCCGCCGCGCACTGCGCCTCCCATTATCAGTTGATGATTGCCCCAGGCGTGATCCGAGCCTACGCCAGAACCAGAGCCTGAAGGCTCAAGCGTGCGCCCGAAGTCAGACAGCGTGAAGGTGGTCACTTGTTGAGCTACGCCCAGATTCACGGTCGCGTCGTAGAAAGCCTTCATCGCCTGACTCAACTGTTGCAGCAGGCTCTCCTGCGAAGTCGCGCCCGTGCGCTGGTTGCCATGATGATCGAAACCTCCAAACTGGCAGAAGAATATCTGGCGGCTCATGCCTAGCGCCGCGCGAAGCGATATAAGCTTGGCGACCTGTTTCAATTGATTGCCAGGCGTTGTCGCGGGGAAATCAATCTGCCCCGATTGCAGCGGCGGCAGCACAGGCTCTGTCTTGAACACCTCTTTCGTCAAGAACCCTTGCGTGCTCGTGTCGCTGAAGGATTTCGCCAATGTTGATGCGCCGGGATTGGCCTGTATCCCGCGCAGAACAGCCATACGAATGGCAGTCTCTTCAGGGGCGCTGTAAACATCATCTATGTAGAAGATGTTGCTGAGACTGGACGGCGCGGGAGGCAGTGACAACTGGCGCGTCAGCGTTCCGTTGGCGAAGAGGCTGGTGCCAGCAAGCGACATGGCTATGGGGAGCGGCGCAGAGCCGTTGATTCCATTTAGAGAGTCTGCGATGCGCCCGCCCCATCCGGCCTGACCCAGACTGGAAGAGACTGAAGTCTGTTGAAGATTGCGCTGGTCTGAATGAGAGAAGAGTTGGTACGGGTGGCCTATTCCGCTCATGTATTCCGATCTAGTCAGAGGTTGAGCCAAAGGGCCTACGTTGCAAAGCATTGCGAGCTTGCTTTGATTAAAAAGCGATTGCATCTCCGTCATGTTCGTATGAAAACCGAATGTGCGCCCAGCCTGGCTCACTGGCGAAATCTGCAACAGGCTAGATTTAGAGATGGCTAGCCCGGATGCAGCCCTTACGGACGCGTATCCGCCCGGCGCGTTGTAATCGTCATAAGGGACTATCATGTTGTTGCCGTCGTTTCCGCCTTCCAAGAAGACGCAGACCAGCGCTTTGAAGTCTGCTGCCTGCGGCGCGGGGCGCGCGAGTGCGTCCAACGCTCGGAAGCGTTCCAGAACGTCTGCGAAAGCCAGAGCGCTGAGCACTGCGCCTGAGCGGCATAGAAATTCTCTGCGTGACTTGATCATCTGGCCGTTCACCTCTGAATCTGGTAGTGCGGCGAAGTCGCGATTAAGTGCATAGCCATATCCATGCGCCGCACTTTGTAAGATGGAAATATATTCGGTGTCTGCGGTATGGCAGCGACAGCTTGAACGATGCTCTGGCGCA
>MNJR01000074.1 GCA_001920415.1 Acidobacteria bacterium 13_1_20CM_3_53_8
GGTGAAAGGAATAAGCTTGTCTTTCGTAAACAAAAAGATGTAATCGTGCCCGCCTTCCATGTCATCCCAGATATGTTCTTTTCGTAGATGCCAGCCATCAGACTCCAAGGCAAAAGCTAAATGCCAAGGTATGCCTCTTCTGCCGTCGGGTGCAAAACTACAGTCTCCCATAATCAGCCAGAACATCCCACGCTCGCAGAGCACCCGTTGCAACTCTCGGAAAATATGGAGTAATTTTAAGATGAACTGTTCGGGGGCTTGCTCCATTCCGATATAGCGATGGTTAACTCCCTCGTCAGGTCCCATCCAGCAAGGCGGAGCAGTAACACAACAATGGACGCTTTCGCCCGGCAGTTTTTTCAACTCCTGTAAACAATCCCCCTCCAAGAGAGTTACTTGATTCATAATGTCCTCTACGAAATCTTTATCCCTCGATTCGGGAGCGATTCTGATCGTTACGGTCATCCCGCCGTATGCAAAAAGACAACGGTCTGGTCTTCAAGGAATCGCCGCTTCTTAATCTGATCAATCAAGGCGGCAAACGCTTTCGCCGTATAAGTCGGGTCTAAGGTAAGACCTTCTAGTTCAGAGGCGAGCGTTATCGCCGTGCGCGATTCAGGCGTCGGTTTTAAGTATCCCTTCCCCGCGTAATTATCCATGATGCAGATGTCACGACGGCGTAAAGTCAGTTTTATGCCCAGAAGCTTAGCCGCAGCGGTGGCTAGCTCGACCGTCTGCTCTTTGATTTCAGATACGGGAAGGCCCGGAGTCACACCGATTATTTCCGTCCCATTGGCTCGCGCTTGCCTCTTACCTAGTTCCAATCCTGACTGAATGCCCCCGGAAGCCGAAGAAAAGAAAATAGCGTCCAATGTTAATCCGAGCGCTTCAATCTGCTCCTTGATTTCCAGGAAGGCGTGAGCGTAGGCAAGCGCTGTCAACGGGGTCGAACCACTGAAGGGAATAATAACAGGGCGCTCTCCCTTAGCCTCCAACTGCTTTGAAGCCTGCGCCAGCGCTCTCTTTCGCCCTCTCCAATGTTTCGTGAGAATGATGCGCGCGCCTTCGTCATTGTCCAGCAGAGTTAGCTCTTTGGAATCGGGGTCTACCTCAGGACTCAAAACCAGAACGCACGGGATTCCCTTCTGACGCGCAAGAATAGCAACTGTCTTTGCATGCCTTGACTCAATCGAGCCTTCCGTCAACAGCACGGTCGCGCCCTGTTTGCAGGCGTCTTCCACCAACACGAACACTTTGCGATACTTGCCTCCGCCAAAAGGGGTCAGGTCATCACGCTTCACCATCAATCTAGGCCCGCTCAAAAAAGCCTGTAGCCTGAACATAGGCTGAAGCGGCGTCTGAAAGGGCGGCTTGAAAATGTTTATGGGCAATGCTGAAATAGCTTTACTTATTGATTCAATGGGTAAATGCATAAACAGATCGATTCTTTAATCCTCTAGCCATTCGCAGTAACGTAGTTGACATCTTCTCACTATCTAATCACGAACTCGCTATCTACCGGCTCAGCAATCATTTCATTGAACGCAGACCAATAGCTCGAAAGGTTCTCGCGCAAGCCATAGCGTTGCCGCGCATCTTTGGCAAGTTGCTCTCTATGCAGCTCGCCAGCCCTATTGGACTGTAGAACCTCTTCAATGCGCATGAGCCATTCTTCGTCTAGGGCAAGTACAGGCGTGCAGTCAAGTTTAGGGAAAGTGATGTATGGCGCAATTGGACTACAGATGCAGGGCACGCCGACCGCTGCATGGTCAATCACCTTAAGAGCACTCTTGCAGCGGTTGTAAGCGTGATCCTGCATCGGTATCAGGGCTAAATCAAAAATTGAGAGCAGCGCAGGATAGCTGTCGTACTCCACCCATTCAAGAAGGCGAAGCTGTTTTGATTGAATGCCGGAGAATAGCCTTGCATATTTTAGCGAGCCAGCAACGACAAGTGTTACGTTTGGGTGCGTTCGCAAGATTTCCGTGAGAGCGGGAACTATTATCTCAAGGTCTCTACCGACTCGACTGCCACCCGACCACCCTATGTGTAGATGATTTTTGGTCTCTTGCGGCGTCAGGAGAGTTGAACTCCACCGCGCCCGATTGAAATCGAGTGACGTTGGTATCACAAGCGCCTTCGCCGCACATCCTAACTGATGCAATGCTTCCGCCAACGGCTCCGTTGGGCAGGTCAGGTAATCGGCAAGTGCAAGTATTTCCCTGTGCGCCTGAGTCAAGTTATAGGCTTCTTCGTCAAGCTCATCAACTGCGCTCGCGGCTATCAATTCCGGCAGATTAGGGCAGAAGATATGGTCGTCAAGCTCGTAAACAATACGCACTCCTGCTCGTCGCGCTTTATGAAGAAGCATCAGTCCGTGATTGAGTTCTCGTAGCGAGTTGAAACACGCGCGTTGAACTATGGCAAGATCAGCGTTAAGTAGTTCGGATTCCAGATACGGATGATGACAAAGGAACTGCACTCCATACTTAACGGATAGCGCCTTGAGTGGGTCAAGAAGACGAATCGGTGCGACGAAATTTTCAGGGTCTGCGGGATCGCCTTCAGGAAATACGTAAATCTTCATGGGCCAATTCTGAGTCACTGCCACAGAGTTTATAAACTCTGTGGCAGATCTCTAATTTAAGAACGCTTCTTAAATTTAAATCGCCGCTGGCTTACCTTATCCTTGAATCGTTCAGCTTCTTTGTCGGCAGATTAATGCTGGATTTAAGTCGTCGGGCGAGGCCGGAGTAACCTACCCTCTCAAGTGCCGCGCAGAATCTACGCAGCGAATTTTCAGTCCCATAATCCTGCAAAGCTTCATACTGCCGAGCTGTTATAGAGTCGTAGAATTCACTACTGCCTGCAAGCCTTTCCTCTATCAAAGCGCTGAGGTATTCGATGGCACGGTCTGTATCGAAGGGATCGCAGGTAAGAATACCAACGTGCTCACCACAGTGGCTCAACTCGCTACCGACGAATGGCATCCTCGCCGCCGCGCAATCCAGAACATATCGCCCCCATGTTCGCCTATCATCCATACAGAGCAGTGCGAAGCTGCTGAGATGATCCTTGTAGTAATCGCGCCAGCGACGCGGCTTTCTAAAGTCGGCGCGAATTCCCAGCCCCTCTGCAATCTGCCGCTCGCGCTCCATGTAATAGTAGACGCGCCCCTGAAGAGTCTGGAAACGACGTTGCAACTCTCTAAGCACTAGAAGATTGGCTACGCCGTTGCGATCCATCACCGAGCCAAGCTCTAGAATTAAGTCTCGTTCAGAGGCAGCGGGTTGCCGATGTTCGTCCGTCAAATCATTCGGGTAAGGAATTCCAATCCACTGCACACGCTCCGGCAGACGCGCGTACAGACGATAGTAAGGAACTGTTCGCTCGACCAGAACGCCGAGCATATCAACGTCGTTAACGATACGACAGAACTCGAACAGCCCCTCCATCTCCTCATTCGAGCGCACGACGTATTCGACTCGACCTTCGACCAGACCCAGACAGAAGACCGAGGGCGTGTGCCGCTTTATAAAGCGCGGCAGTAGATGGGTCTTGGGCGTGAGTTCAATGATAACGATGTCATAATCCGACAGGATTTCAGGGCGCGACACTACATGCTGGTAGTTCAGGATATCTCCCCCGCCCAAGACTCTCATCCACTCCCTAGAGTCATTGACGGGTTCAACCCATTGGCGAGCAGGCCGCGTATGAGCTTGTCCGAGTAAGCCAATTTTCATTTGGGTTCAAGATTCAGACCGCATACGCGTTTCATCAGGATGGGTGAGACGGTAACGAACCTCTTCATCAATATCCGGCTCTGCGATTACGTCCGCAACAGCCTTTGTCGTCTCTACAGTGATGCTCGCAGGGATTAGAAAGTCATCCTCTTCAAGCAAGTTCAGCCCGGGGCACAGCCCTACGTAGCTTGAGAGCGACTCTCCATCACGGCTCTTCAGGTCGCCCATGCGTAAGCTCCGCAGCTTAGAGAAGACAGGTGAGTTCTGCCAGATGTTCGACAGTTGGCCGTCGCGCACGTTTCCCGCAGGGAGATGAAACTGGCTGCATGGCAATACGTCACCGCTCGATGTTATAGAACACATGTTGACGGCTGCCGGACAGATACGCTCGGTCTTCTCTTTCGGCTCAGGCATTGCGAAGAAACTGGGGACGGAAAGAATTGCGTCGCGCAGCTCTGTTTTATCCAAGCGCATTGAATGTGTATCGCGGTTCTGGTCTGTGCGAGCAGTTATAGGATATCCGTAGCTGCACGTCGCTCCCAGCGACGCGGCAAGTTCTCTAATCTTCTCTAAATCACGATAATTATCAGGGACAATGCTACAGACAAGCTCTACGTGCAGCCCCTTCTCGGCCATCAATTTGATAGCGGCGGTCGAACGTTTCCAAGAGCCTGCTGACCCCGTGAATCTATCGTGCGTTTCCGCATCATGGCTATAGACGCTGACTTGAACTCTTCCTACATTCAATTCCGATAAGGCAGATACTTTCTCCGGCGTTAAAGGCGTGCCGCTCGTGAATAGCTCAAGTATAAAGCCACGCTCGTGTGCGTATGCGAGGATGTCGAAAATATTTCTTCTTATGAAGATTTCGCCGCCTGTCAGCGTCAGCAGCAGGCATCCCATATCCGCCAACTGGTCTATGACGGAAAGTATTTCGCCGTCACTCATCTCCCTTTCTTCGCGCACTACTCTGAGTTCTCTTTTTAAGGAGCGTTCGGTCGCAGGAATATAGCAATGTGCGCAAGAGAGGTGACACGTAGTAGAGACTTCTATCTTCGCCCACGTCGGAATCATCAGCTCAACGCCAACGGCATCAAGCTCGTCACGCCAATCATCAACGCGAATGAGACCTTTGGGACGCGGCGGTTGCCGTGTGGGACGAATCACCTGCTCTGCGATGAGATAATGAACGAAGTCGTTGATGTCCGTGTATAGCTCTTCAGGACTGACTTCATCAATAGAGATTTCGCCGGAGACTTTATCGAACAGTTGTTTAATCGTTGAGGGCTGCTTCAAATTCTCAAGGATTAATGTCCCGACCTGATTGAGCCTATACCACTTGTTGGTCACCCCGTTAACAAGCAGACACTCATCCTCAATAATGCGGTAAATAAGGTGACTTTCCTGAATGAGGAGTTCGTTGTTTATGAGCATGAGGATTCTCCTCTTTCTGCTCTGTAGCTATGAAAGCGGGGGAGTAGATTGCCTGCTCCCCCGCGAGTAGTTGTTACTTCTTGCTTTGCGTGGAGCATTTTGCCGATTTCTTGGTTTCAACAACCTTCGGCTTCTCATATTTCTTAACTCTGGCCATATGCACTTCCTCCATTTCTTATGACCTAGTGAGGTCAGGATGTAAAAGCTGGCTGAGAAGCTAGACCACACCTTCTGATTTGTCAATACTTTTCAGGCACGAGCGCTTAACAGTCTTGCTCTCTTTCTTATTGAAAGAAAGGTTGTTATCAGATATACAAGAAAGTTGCTAGAGGCATCGGCACTAGAGCTACAGGCTGCTGCAGGCGTCCGTAGTCTGATCTAGAAACTCTAACTCAAAATCAGGGAGAGCGTTCATATCGGCTTCAGTAATTCGCTCGTAGACTTTGGCTTGGGGCTGATAATTCGGATGCGTGTGGTTGGTGGGGTAGGGATTATTGTGTTTAGTGTTGTAAGTGCCAATCAGAGCGATTCGAGAATTCTTCGAGTTGTTGTCATCACTTCCATGCAGTGTGTTGCAGTGAAAGATAACCATATCTCCAGCGTTAAGCTCAAGGTGTACTTCAGGTAGTTTTTTTAGAATCACAGCAAGGCGATCAGGGCAGACCTCGCTATTTGCAACGCCATCGTTAAAGACATGGTCAATACGTCCCATTTTGTGCGAACCTTCTATTATTTTTAGGCAGCCATTCTGCTTGTTGGATTTATCAACCGCTATGAAGGCAGAGGCCATGTCAGGATAGAGGTTGCCCATTCCATACCAGTAAGCATAGTCCTGATGATACGCAAATCCGATGATGCCGGGATATTTTAAGGCCACTTTATTGTGATAAACGTAGACTTCATCCCCATAGAAAAATTCAAGCCTTTCCATAATTTTATGGGAGCGGGTTGCTTTGGCAAAGATGTCATGTCTTGCCGTATCGTTCCAAACGAATATGGTCTCAAAAAAAGGGCGCTCGCCTTCCAAAATTCTTTCACGAACATCCTCCACACGCTGGTTTATCTCATGCTGTAAGGTTATGACTCGCTTTATAATTTGCATCTCCTCTTTTTCAAACGCTTCTCGAACGATGATATATCCGTTCTCCCAAAATTGCTCGAATTCTGAATTGAGTTTCATCTTCTAATTACCTCCCTAATCGCCGCCGCATCGTAAAGGTTCGCTTGATAAGGTGGCTGATGCGTGCTTCGTATTCATTTCGACTGCTACGTTTATGAGCCTCTCATCAAATCATCGTTGCCGTCCAGATAAACGGAACTTACCGCTTGCAGTTCGGCCAAAGGGCTATCGGAGCAAATGACCACAAAATAGATGGGCGATGGCAAAGAACATACCTTTCGATTGATGCTGAGAGGATCACCTGTGTAAGCTAGATAGCAGTTTGCGCCTGTGTCTTCTAGGGGAAAGATGAAAGAGGCTGTGGCAAGTCTTTGTCCGTAAAAATAGAGATGTTTGAAATACCGACTAAGCAGCTCGTGCAGATCATCGTAGTATAGTTCCTTTACGTGGTAAGGGTTGGCGTATTGAGGTTCGTCCGAATAGGTTAAGCGATTCGGAGATGAAATGATTAAAACGCCGCCCGGTCTGAGAACCCTCTTGATCTCTACCATCATTTCGTCATGCTGCCCGTGATGCTCTATGGTCTCGAAAGAGGTGACGAGGTCAACTGAATGATCTGGCAGTGGGATAGCCGCACAGTTGCCTACGCGAAAGCTCAAGTTGTGGCGAGAATATTTATGCGTTGCATGTTCGATGGCCTGCGAATCAATATCCACGCCAACCACAGTTTGCGCCACCTCAGCCAGCAGCGCCGCGCCATATCCTTCGCCTGAGGCGATGTCTAAAACGGATTTGCCAATCGCCAACTCCAGCGACAGCGCGTAGCGGTGCAGGTGTTCATATTTAATTTGCCCCGCCAGTTCAGGGACAAACCTTTCGCCTGTAGCTTCCATCTCTTTTATGTCCGGGTTCTGTTTGACGAATCTCTTATAATGAAGCCTTAAAGTAACCCATAGGCCAGCCTACGACGCACTGATAAGCTTCATGTTCCGTCAATAGTACAACAGGTGAATTAGAACTTGTAAGAGCAATTTTAAATCTTGCTCGTGAAGGGCAAGATTGGTCGCGCGGAAGCCGCAGAGATGTGGATTGACTTACCCATTATGACGCACCTCTCCTATCGCCTTAATTGAAATTCTAGTAATGACTACTAGCCAAGCTCTCTGCTATCTTTTGTCGTTCGTTGCCTGAAAATTTATCATTCGCGCTGATGGGAAAGGCTGTGCGGCCTCTGAGGAAGAATTCTTATCATTAATGGAAGAGATCGACCGTGAAATGGCAGCCGAGGGTATTAAAATAACGGCACGTCCGCATGTAGCAGGATTGAAAATCACCAAACGATATAACGTTGTCCTTAATGCTTGTCCGCCACGCCGATCTCCTAAACCTGGCTGTTTTGATCCTTTAGAAATCAGTATTCGCATTCATGATTGGATTGAGAAGAGACATGGACAAAGAATAAATATGCCTTTTCATATTGGCCGAGTTGTCATTCCTCTACGTGGGGACTTATACATTAGACCTGTTGCGTGATAAGGCAGGCTAACGAAAGACAAAGCCGCCGTTCACATTGTTCGAGTTAAAGTTGCAATCCTGTTCTTTGAAAGATTCTGTCATAGGCTCGTAAGTTGACTAACCCCACCACGATGTTCATCGTCTGATCGTAGCCCTCATCTCGGTTGCGATAGATGTCGGCAGCAATCTGATACTTCTTGCGGCGTGAGAACGTGTGCTCGATCTCAATGCGTGTGCTGCTGCGCAAGCGATTCAGCTTTTTCTGCTCGCGCGTCAAGGGATGGTTACGGCGCGCTTTTTCATTGAGCCTCACGGTCACGAGAAAAGCAGAAGGGTAGCTGAAAGGTGGAGGGAGAAGTATCCCCCTAAGGTATTGATTTGAAAAAGAAGTGGCGGAGAGGGTGGGATTCGCTCCCCACGGTGGCCTTTCGACCACTCCGGTTTTCGAGTCCCCTTTACTCCCTCAGCCCAAACGAGAAGACATAAGAATTGCTAGGAATTCAAACAACCCGCAGCCGTCAAAGCAGAGCTTATCCTAGCAGCTACCGTCACATCATCGCGCCAACTTCGCGCCAAGTAGGATGTAACCCCACTCTTGAACCTGATAGTTGCGCGGGGAGGGTCGAACTTCCGAATCTGGAGTATGAATCCTGGCCCGATCGCTGCATAAAAACTGATCTGAAGAATGAAACGTATATTCAAAAAGCCGATACCTTTTATTTTCGCTTGATTCTAGCCAGTATTATTGTCAGATGTTGATAACTTCTCAAATAACTAGCATTACTTAGCATTACACCAGCGCACGCCTCCTATTGAGCGCAATCACGTTAGCGTGTCAAGCAGGTTCACTGCTATTTCCGTGCAGTAGTGGGTGCGTCGTCGAGCAGCGGCCTGATGATCGCCTCAAACGTGGCGCGCTCGTTCCCGCCGAATATCTTTTTGCGCATACGACCCTGTCGGTCAATGATGATGGTCACAGGCAGTCCCGGGCCGTTGCCGAATTTCGCACTCATTTCGTCGTTGCCGAGCAGGATTGTGTAGTCTTGTTTGATCTCTTTCTGAAACTCCCTGAAGGCTTCGGGCGTGTCCTGCGAAAGAACGCCGACAACTTGTAAGCCCTGTCCTTCAAGCTCTCGCTGTATCTGGTTGAACGCGGGAATCTCTGCGCGGCAAGGAGCGCACCAGGTGGCCCAGAAATTCAGCACGACGACGCGCCCGCGCAGGTCGCTCAGGTGAAACGGTTGGCCGTCAACAGTCTGTAACTCGACTTCTGGCGCAGACTCAAACGCGCTCACTGGAGTCGCAGGTGCGCTGCCGCTCACGGTCGTCTCCACCGGCTTGAAACGTAGCCACGAAATCAGTTGAGCTTCCATGTTCGGCATGGAAGACGCAAGCTGCGAAAGCCGCGTGACCTGACCGCTTGCTACCAATAAGCCGACCAAGATGAGCAACATGCCGGAGAAGACCTCAACCTTGTGCAGGTGGCGGCGAAATTTCGCGTAGAAGCCCAAGAATGGATTGATGCCAAGGCCCGTCAGGAGGAAGGGCAGGGCTAACCCAGCCGCATAAAAGATGGAGAGCATGAGTCCCGTGCGCCAGCCGCCGCTAGTGGCCGCAAGACCGATGATGCCGCCAAGGATTGGTCCGATGCACGGCGTCCATCCGGCAGCGAAAGCCATTCCTAGAGCGAAGGAGCCGAGGATACCACGCGGCCTCTCTTGCGAGAAATGGCGCGTGTCCCTGTAGAGCACGCTGATCTTCAAGAGGCCAATCAACTGTAGGCCGAAAGCGACAATCACCATCCCGCCCGTGATGCGCACCCAAGAGTTACTGGTAACAGAAGCGCCGACCCATCCGGCGGCTGCGCCGAGGCTGACGAAGATCATAGATAACCCGGCGTTAAAAGCCAGAGAGTTGATGATGACGGCGCGACGCGCTGCGGAAGCACCGGTGTTCTGCCCTTTCAGGCGGTCAATACTGACACCCGAAATCAACGAGATGTAGCCGGGCACGAGCGGCAGCACACACGGCGAGAGAAACGAGGCGAGTCCCGCCAGAAAAGCGATGGTGATCGTGATGTTCGAGTCTTCCATAAGCTTTAAGTGATTGCGACGCCTAGCGGGTATCGGGCTGTATTGGCTGTCCGAGACGACCCGAAAGAGCGTGTCTTCAGCAGGTATAAAGTCTATCTTAGAAGCCCGGGTCGTAATCGCTAGCTATCATGTGGCTAATGGACACATCTGCGTCGGGCTGCGCCGGTAAGACTAGGTGAACCCGCTGGGGTCCGTTCTCGACGACGACGTAATTTACTTTCCCAGAAACTGGAAGCCCTGCCCCGGCCAGCACCGCGTGAGGATCATGTATGAGTTTCTGCTTGAACTCATCGTCGGTCCAAGCACGCACGACAATCTCTCGCCAAACAGTTTCGAGGTCTGGCATCATTGAGGCTTGAGGGTCTGGCATGACTCAACTCCTTTCTTGGAAACGACAAGCATCCGCGTTAATAACTTGTGTTCTATTTCTTCCTCTGAGAGATAACCGTCGGTCGGCGGCGAGCAACAAATCCGTGTGGTTTCATAACAAGCAAGTGCCACACGCTCACGCTCACTTGCCGTTAATGAAGCGATGATTTCGATAGCATCTCCCAGATGTCTAGCATCACTGCCCATTGCGCTGTGAACGCGAAGGCAGCGCGTGGCTCGCACGCCCGGCGGCAGCACCGCTTTCACCTGCTCGATGTAATCCTTGCTGACGGCGACGGCCAATCGTTCCAGCGCGTAGCTGTAACCAATGCACCCGGCTGGGTCCGGGGCATGGACGCAACTGCTGAAATACTCTACGAGGCGCGCTGCCGTCGAAGGAATGAGATGCTCGACGAGCAACTCGGCTTGATAGCCCAAAGCCTGCAAATCTCTTAAGGCCAACTCATCGTGCCGTTTTTCGTCTTGAGCTTTGCGCGCCGCGTACTGGGCCAGTCGCGTGCGACCAGCCGCAGCAAATCGTTCAGCAGCCTCAATCATCAAGCGCGGCGTGACATGCGTTGTATGATAATAGCCCGCCAATCGCCACGCCCACCGATAAAGTGTTAAAGGCGGCGTGCGCTCCACTTTTGTGATGGACCGCTGAGCAGCGCAGATGACTCCATCCAGTAGATGGCCCGTCGTCGCAAAGCTGCCTTCACCACGCATCGGCTGTGTGAAAGGGTCTGACGGATCAAAAGTCTTGACCTGATGGAGCCAGACGCGCTCAGCGGTCGCCGCCACGACTACCTCCGGCGTCACCCGTACCCATTCTAGACTCATGCCGCTCAACCTCTTCTAGTTTTGCTTCTATTGATGGCTCAGACCTTCTTTTGATAGAGGCAGGCGAAATCCGCTCCGACTCGCACTCCTGTTTACTATCTATCTGTTCTTTCAAGGTCCCTGATTGACGGCCCGTTAATGACCTGCCCGAGTTTGTTATAGCGCGAGCCATGACAAGGGCAGTCCCAACTTTTTTCCGTGGAATTCCAAGAGACGACGCAGCCCAGATGCGGACAGATTGCCTGACGCTCGTGCAGCACGCCGTGCTCATCGCGGTAGGCTGCAATCTTCGTCAGGCCGCGCCGAACGATACAGCCTTCGTCAGCTTCTATCTCGGCGGCGGAGCGGACTTCGCCGCCCGTTAACCAGTCCGTGTAATGAGACAGCACGGTGGCATTATCTCGAATGTAATCGAGCGTGGCATTAGCAACCAGACGAGAGGGATCGTAGAGGCCCGCCCAGTCATTCTGTCGCCCTAGAATCAAATCCGTCAGCAGTATTCCGGCAATCGTTCCATGCGTCATCCCGTGGCCCGAATCGCCTGTGGCAATGAAGATGTTTCGCGCGTCCTGCGGGTGTCGCCCTATGAAGCCGAGGCTATCCGAAGGCTCCAGAATGTGGCCTGACCACTGGAACTCTATCTTTCCTATCATCGGAAAACGTCGCCGCGTCCAGCGATAGAGTTCTGCAAACCGCTCGTCGCCATCATCCTCTTCTCCAGCCTTGTGATCCTCGCCGCCGACAATCAGCACGTCATAGCCTCCATTCCCCTTGCCGCCATTGTTTCCATTCTGACCAAGGCCCACGCTCTGTATGCGAGCGTAGTGATAAGGATCGGGCGTATCCCAGTAGAGCGCCTTGGTGACTGAGCCGCGCGGCACCTGCGCGCCGATGACATAGGTGCGGTAGGCGTGCTGCTTGGAAGAGATACTGAGCAGGTCATTGACGGGACTATTAGTCGCGAGGACTATCGCGTTGGCGGTAACGGTCGGGCCGCGATTGGTCTTGACGCAAGCGGGTGTGCCGCCCTGAATCTCGTCCGCGTGCGTACTCGTGAAGATACGTCCGCCATCGCGTTCGATAGCGCGGGCTAATCCCTTGAGATACTTCAGAGGATCAAACTGGCCCTGTCGCGGAAAACGCAAAGCAGGCCCCGTGTCAAAGTCTGCGATGGGCGCACAATCCACCCATTCCACGTCTGTGAGGCCCGCGCGCTGCACCGCCTCCAGCTCACGAGCGAGCACTTCTCTCGAACAGCCGGGCGGGACGAAGAGATAGCCATCCAACCGCTCGAAGTCGCACTCGATCTGCTCTTCGGCAATGATGGCCTCGATGCGGTCAATGGCAGCCGTGTGGCTCTCGGCTGCGAGTTGCGCGCCCCTTTCACTAAAGAGCCGTTCAAGCTCGAAGTAGCGGTCGTCGAGCGCGTTGGAGAGATGCGCCGTGGTGCGCCCGCTCTCGCCTCCACCGATGGCCCCGTCATCCAGCACAACCACGGCCTTGCCCGCGCGCGCGAGCAGGTACGCAGTTGTCATCCCGGCTATGCCTGCGCCTACGACGCACACGTCCGCGCCTGTATTCTCTGCGAGAGGAGATAGCTGCGGCATCTCGTCCATCTTCATCCAGATTGAAGTCGTCTCCCCGGAATCGCTCTTCATTTCTCACCACCATTCTCATGCTTGCCCGAAGGAACTGCGCCCCAATCCAGTCAAGCAATAATCAACAATACCTTTCAAAGCTGACGCGCCGGGAGCAAATCTCGGAGCAGCGCTTTACGCACTGAGGCTTGCGAGCGCGTGCGCCGCCGCGCTCAGCGAGCCGGGATGCTGAAAAAGAGACTGCTCTGCCCGTTCAATTACTTCTACGGCCCACGGCGTACGTTCATCTCTTAGGAGTGGACACCTGCAACCGTATTCCGAGATGAAAGTGTCAGCAGTAGGAGTGAACCCCAGTCGCTGACATAGAAACGAGGTTGCGGCCCGCTTGACATCGAATAGCAGCCATGTGTAATCGAACCTGTGCGGGATGATGACGCGCCTGTGCGCCTCTAACATCATCATGAGCGGAACATTCATGCCGCGATAAGGCTTCAGCACAGCCAGATGCATATATCGTGCGACGCGCGCGTGAGGCTCGAATTTCAGACCGCAACTCGCATGAAGCTCGTGGTCGCCACTCGTATCAATCACGCTCAGTGTGCCGATAGGCTCTCTGTCAGGCTCGGCCCGCGCGAGCAGATGTGCGATGGCGTTCCTATCCTGCACATCGGGGGGCGCGAGCTTAATGCCCATCTCGCGCTCGAAAATATCTCGTCTTATCCGCCGCATAGCGGATTCGTCTTCTTCACTCACAACCGTCTCAATAATAATCTTCATGATAACCACCTCCATCACCCCTCTAAACTTCACGCAGCGACGCCCGCTTCGGCGGTGAGCAGGGTTCTGCTACGGCTCCGCAACTTGACCAGCGAGAGGAGCGGCCCTGTCATAAATGTCGTGCTCAGCGCCATGAGAACCATCATGGCGAAGATTCGCGGCGAGAGAATCCCCAGATCATATCCGAGGTTAAGTACGATTAGCTCAACCAGACCACGTGTATTCATCAGCACGCCGACAGAAAATGATTCCTGCCAGCTCATGCCCGTCCAGCGCGCGGCAAGCATCCCCCCGCCCAGTTTGCCCACTATCGCAATCGCTATGATCCCCACGCACACTAACCAACTGTGCCAGTTATCAAGCAATCCAAGCTGTGTGCGCAAGCCCGTAAAGGCAAAGAAAAGCGGCAGCAGAAAAACCGAGATGAAGGCTTCGAGCCTCTTACGCATGAAGGCACGCAAGTTAGTCTTTGAAGGCATGACTACGCCTGCCAGAAAAGCTCCGAAGAGCGCGTGAATGCCTATCATCTCTGTGAGAAGGGCGGAAGCGAACATCAATGAAAGCCCCAGAGCCATCAGCCCTTTGTTCTCCGCCCCACCACGAATCTTCTCTTCAATCAGCCCCTCGACCCGTGGCTTGAGCAGAAAAAGCATCACCCCAATGAAGAGCAGAGTTAAAAAGATTGTCATCAGCGAGCCGCTCAAGCCGTCCGCTCTCACAATGGCGACTACAATCGCCAGGATGCACCACGCAGTCACGTCATCTACAGCCGCGCAGGCGACGGCGATGCTCCCGAAAGGAGTTTTGTACAGTCCGCGTTCTTCTACGATGCGGGCAAGCACGGGAAAAGCCGTGATGCTCATAGCAACGCCCATAAAGAGGGCGAAGGCGCTGAAGGAGGTGTGACCGGCAGCCAGAGAAGGATGGATGAAGAGCGCGAACGCCATGCCGAGGAAGAACGGGACAATGATGCTCGCATGGCTGACCAGCACTGCGGCGTGAGCTTTCTGGCGCAGGTGCTGCACATTCAGGTCAAGCCCTACGACGAACATAAAAAGGATAACCCCGACCTGACTGAGCAGCTTTAAGAAGTCGAGCGATGATGCCGGAAACAGGAATGCCTGTGCGCCGGGGAAGAACATGCCGAGCAAGGAGGGGCCGAGGATAATGCCCGCAACCATCTCCCCGATGACGGTCGGCTGTCCTATCTTGAGGAAGAAAGCGCCGACTATTCTCGTGGCAATGAGGATAACAATCACCTGCAAGAGCAGAATACCCAGTGGGTGTCGTAGATTTTCGTAGAGCATATTAGCCGAACTGCCCGTTGCGGCTTCCGATTTCGACGGCTGCGGACCTGATGCTACCCTGTCGGATTCGATTCTCTTTTCCGAAACGGCCGCCCCGAACACCGCCAGCACGACTATGTAGAATAGAAGATTCCTGCGCATAAAAAGTAGACTTCCCCCGAGAGCTAGAGTTTTCCGAATCAGCGCTTGGCGAACATTTCACAGTCCGGCTGCGGCTGACTTATGTGCCGCGCCCTACGGCCCGATAATGTGGAAGCGAATCGCAAAATCTTGATGTGACATCAAGACCTCCAGCTCAAGCCGCTACGGGAAAGCGTTGGCTTGTCAGAATGTCGTTAATTTGAGACTGGTGGCGCTGCTCGTGAAGCGCCAGAAAACGCAGCAGTCCCGGTATATTGTAGGTTCCCAATAGCGGATGCTCAATCCGCATCTCGTCGTAATTAAGATCGGCGCTCTTCTCTAACAGCGCCTCTGTTTCTCGCAGGGAAGAGATAAGCTCGTGGCGCAAATCGTTCGCGGGGCGGCCTCGACGCGGAGCGGTGGCATCGGAGCTCTGCGCCGGAACCAGCCTGTAGCGCGTCATGAAATCTCGCACGCTACCGGGAAGAAAGATGTTCAGCAAAGTGAATGGGAGTTCGGCAAACGGCAGGAGGCTTTTCGGAATATAGGCGACGGAAACATTCACATCCTTAAAACTGAGCCTTAACACCGGCTGCCTTCCCGCCTTCTTCATTTCAATCACTTCGGCCATATAACCGCGATTCAGTCTTTCGCCCAGAAGTATGTGATCCACTATTTCGCTGATAGACCACTTATCCGTTCCGGGCGCGTAATCCATCTGCTCCTGTGAAAGCCCTTCGACAATCGTCAAAGTTCTATCGCGAGTTGCACGATAGGACCGGAGAGCTGACCGGCAAGCTTCAACATGCCCGTCACGCTCGACGCCCGCCCGGTTTCCGCCGCAGCAGGAATTGATGCGTCCTCTACTCGATGTGAAATCTGAATTCATCTCTTGTTTCACGCTCGTCCTCAATCAAACACCGGCATGAAGCTCTCAAACGAAAGCGCCCTAGCGCTCGGCCAACGTCGTTTCATTCTCATAATGCTCACTCTCTCAAGGCTCGGCATCCTTGATATTCGGCGGCTTCGTGTTCACGTTGGAAACATTGCCTGCATCTATCTGGATACCTACGTAAAGTCTTTGCGGCGAAGTCGAAATCTGCGCCGTCACCTGCTGAACCGTATGCGAGCCGTCCTTGCTCCAGACGCCGAAGCCCGTGAATGTCACAGTGTCATGCCCTCCAGATTTGTGCCGCGCGCCGCTCGAATTACCGAATCCCACCCACGCCAGACTGTGCAGACGAAACTTGCCCTGCTGCGTGTGATTCTCATATTCAAAGGAAGCCTTCTGGCGCGCCGGGTCTGACGGAATCTTGTAGCTATAAGAGAACCGCTCGCCCGTTGACGCAATTACGTTGCGCTCGCCGCCCTGCTTGAACTCCTGCATGGCGTCGCCGTCCTGAATCGCATGAATCCAGAGGAAGGGGTCGAGCGCCGAGTTTGGGCCAATCACGATGCTGGTTGCGAAGTTCGGCGTCGGGAACAGAAAGCCTTCGGGATATGGAAGGTGCACTTCTCCCCTGAAGCGAAAGATCAACTGCCCGTTCGTCCCTTCTTCCAGCGCCGCAGGTCCACGGAAGGAGAATGATGACTGAGGTGTTCGCGGCTCGATGCGTATCAACGCGAAGAACAAGTCCTGATTAATGAATCCGCGATGAAGCAACTCGGTGACGAACTTTCCGGTCCTCAAATCAATAGCACCGACGGAAATGTCGAACGGGTCGTCTAGAATCGCCAGGTCATCCAGGGAGTAGGTTCGAAGCGGAAATCTCAAGAACTCGTCAAAGCCGTGCGGGCCGGGATACAGGCGTCCGGGGAAGGCCTGTATGATAGGGGAGGCGGGCATCTCTGCCATGACGCCTCCGGCGTTGAGCAAAGAGACTGCGACGGGAACGGAATACCCGCTGCAATCTTCTCCGAACTGTATCATCGCTCGTCCGAGCACATGAGAGCGACCTGTGGCATGTCCGCCAAGTTCATCCGAAGCTAACGTAAACGCATCGCCGAAGCTGCTGTTATGCGTCAAGAGCGTTAATTCCTGAACCGTGTTGAAAGGAATCTCAGGACATTCATCCTGCGCCGCGACTTCCGACTCTTTGGTACTAAGACACAGATGCGGGTGCAGCGCCGTGCCACGGGCCGGGACACTTGCGAATTGAAGTGTCGGACTAGAGATTGGAAGTGGGAACTGAACAGTCTCTCCCTGAAAGTCTCCGCCCAAGGGCAGGAACACGGAGCCGTAAAAGCTAAAGTCCAGCAGGCCGTCAGGCCGTTGCTCAAATTTCGCCCAGGCGGAACCGTACTGTGTCGGAGTGGTCTGATTGGAAAACACGATTGGCTGATTCGGCAACTTGGAGTTGACGCTTGCCAACGCCAGCAATGCCGTGTTGCTGAAGCTCACGTAGTATGTCAGGTTGGTAACTTCTCCTGTCTCCAGGTTCAGGTCGCCGGAGGAGACCAAGCCGGGTACGTCTTGCACGCGGTTCTGTAGAGCCGGGAGTTTAAAAAACTGTGGAGTCGAGAGAACGCCGTCATCGCCCACCAACCCTTCGCCGTGTGTCACTTCAAAATGGGCAATGTTGTTGACGGGCGCATTGAACCTGAGCCGTATAGGCCCGGCGACGTGGCTATTAACCATTGCGAACCCGCCGAAAAGTGTCCCCTCGCAGCTACCATAGCGAACCTCATTTTCGTTCTGACAGTTGACGGCGCGAATCGCGTCGCCAAAGTAGCTGGCTGCTTTGCTCAAGGGGAGCACCTGCTCTAAACCCGGAGGCAGTTGCAAGCGCACGGAAGATTCACCCTGAGGTTGAGCGAACGCATTCCACCCGCTCACGGTCTGCCTGGTCTGTGCACGCGCTGCGAGATGATCGCCGGTTGCTCGCAATCCACCGTCCGCAGATGCGGACTGTTGCGGCTGAGGCGCGGGCTGAGACAATTGGCTCGAAGTCCAATTAGGGCCTTGGGCCTGGCGATATGCGGCGACTTGATCGCTTTGCATCACGGTTTGAATATCAATCTGAGGGAAATCCGATCCGTAATCTATATTCAGTTGATGAAGCAATTCGTTGGCGATGAGTGCGTGGCCTGTTGCGCCTGGATAGTAGCCATTAAGTGAGTAGAAGCCGCCCAGATATTCAGCCGTTAGTCTTCTTGAACCGATGTCAACTCCCTTATCCCTGATCCTGCGGAAGAAATCGTGAAGGTCATACAGGATTGCTCCATGTTCCTGTGCCAGAGATTTGAGCGCAGCGTTCAGTTCGTTAATGCGGCGGCTAATCTCGTCGGCGATCTCGGCACTCAGAATGCAGCCGTCCGGCAAAGCGTCAACGCGCCTGCCGAAAAGCTGGAATCCGATTTCGTTCAATCCGTTGACGGTGATGAGGTCGTCCGCTTTGAGCTGATACGCATTGAGTAGGACGGCTGATTCTAACTTCAGAATCTTCGCTGCCAGATTGACGGAAGAGAAGTAGGCGGTGTCAAACGGATCGGGGATGTTCAGCACCAACACCTCAGAGCCGGAATCTTTCAGGGACTTGAGAAGCTGCTCGTAATCGGAGCGGAAGGAATCAGGGTCGGGCAATTTGTCGCTATCACCTTTGACGGCAGCTTCAAGAGCTTCATAATAGCCAAGCTCGACTATGGTGAAGGTAGGTTGATGGTTGACTGCGCATTCAAGTTGAGTCGGCAGTTGCCCATCTTCACCATATGCAATCGGAATTATACCCAGAATCAGATTCGCCGCCGTTTGCTTTGCATCATGGCGTTGAATTAGTGGTTGAGTCGGTCGAAGCCTGAGCGCGTCTGACAGTTTGTAACCGGGTACGGAGAGATTGTTGACGGGCGAGGGCGGCAGTTGATTGAGTACTGTCGTCTGCATCGGCACGGGCACGACGACAGGCAGTTCTGCGAAGCCGACAGGGTTACAGATTCCCGGCGACTGAATAAGCTGTTGGGGAAACTGCGCCTGCATTTGCCGGGCCATCTGCGCCGGAAAGCTGTTTACCTGCGTCGCATCGCTGAGCGTAAAGTCACCCATGCCTGCGGCCAATCCTTCACCGAGCACCATGAAGGTGCTCGTATTCAACCTGCCATTATGGACAGGGTACGTCTCTATAATCCTGTTGGTGCTGACCGGGTTGGCCGCAGGCTGATGGACTGGCCCGCTGGCCGTCTGAGTTGTCTGAGAGGCGGCAGGCTGAGATTGATTCCGCCCCAAAGGGATAGCGCCGAACATCATGTCGAACATTCCGCTCTGCAATCGGTCTCCTGTCGTGTAGGCAGCTTTAATCGTGCCGTCCAGTTGCTCTTCCGTGGCACAGGCGACTGAGTCGAAGGCGGCGATGGTCTTGTCGTGACCGCAATAATCCACCGTCATGTTTTCGAGTTGCTGTATGCCAAACAAAGACATGGCCCATGAAAAGCGAAGGGTTGATTTAATAAAATCACGCATAGATGATTACCTCTTCCCGGGCAACACAAATGCAGTCCGTCTCAAGCTCTTCCTTCAAGTCTTTCCAGTCATCTCCGACCGAGCGACGCTCACCCTCGCAGTCTTAAAACCCTTTCGGTTAGGATTAAATGAAGCATGGAAACCGAGGTGAATCGGTTCCTTCAATCCGAGCAGAGCGATTGGCCCGCGCGCCACGTTGAAGGCATCAAAGAGAGCGAACGCGCTGACTATTAGCTCTGCGTCAAACACCTGGCAGATGATGACCCCGGCCTTTTCATCATGCGGGTTTGAGATGAAAATCGGCTCGCCGCCCAGATAGTGAAGCGGCGGCGCTTGATAAATGTCGCGCGCCTTTGCGCTCGCCCAGTCGGCATGAACGAGTTGATCGAAGAACTTGCGACCGCAACGGCCTGTGGCCGAGATGCCGAGCATCCAGAAGTCACGGTAAGGCTTCGTAAACGCGCGCGGCGAGACGGAGGGGAAATCCGGGGCGAGCAGATAGTCAATCGCAGCCGTTTTCACTAACTCATTACTGTCCACATCAATGACGAATCTGACCGGCTGGCCTTCGCAAACATCCGTGAACAGGTCTGGCACTCTCTTGTACTGGTCATAGATGGGCCGCTCCATCTCTAAAACATCAACTGTGAGCCGGTCATCTTTTTCAAAGCAGTTGATGAGATGTAAGCAATAACGATTGCCGATAGGAATGTAGGCGACCCGTTCGCCCGTCTCACGCGAGACGATGAGCAAGTGACTGCCGCGCTCTGGCTCCCAGCTGAGCGAATCCATGAGCGTCCGCCCGTCGCGTGCCAGCGCCTCCATGTTCAAGATATATGGGCTGAGATAAAAGACTGCGTAGCTCTGACTGAGGCTGAAATCATGAATCGAGCATGGGTAATCGAGCGGCAGGCGTTTGCGATAAAGCAGTTTTCCTCCCACGTCAAAGCGATAGAGATTCAGGCATGGCTGGGCGGATGAGAACGCTATACCGAAGTTGAACATTTCGCCCGTAGCCGAATCAAACTTCGGATGAGCTGAAAACGGGCTGACATCATTCAGCCGTCCACCGAAATTAAACTCACCTTTCGTCTCCAGAGTTTCCGGGTCAAGCTCAAGCGGTATTCCCTGCTCACCGAACGCGATCACTGTCCCCCTGTAAGGATAGATGCTCACGTTAAGCGGCGATTCGATCATGATGTCCCGCTTCAGCCTGTCGTATTCGGAAGCCGGGCCCGAAGTCTTGAAGGTCGTGCCGAAGGCGCGAAAGACCGGATGGCCTTGATCCTCTTCAACGACAAACTTCGTGCCCCTCACAAAGCGATTCGTGAACTGCACGCGCCCACCATGCTCGAAATGGAGCGCACAGGCCATCCCGTCGCCGTCCAACCAGTGACTATATTTGAAACCGCCGCGAGAGAAGCGCGCCGGGCCATTGAGGTAGTAAGAGCCGCGAATGAACTCTGGAATCTCGCCCTTAATATTCTCTATGACGTAAGCTTGCTCGCGCGGCGTAAACGAGAAGGCGCGCTCGATCAGAGGGGCGTGGTCGTCCATTGGAGACCTCCTTCCCCTACGCCGACAGTGATTTCCTCCGCCAATGCGGGGCGCGGTTCTGTCATGAACCGCGTAAGCGCATAAGGGTCGAACGACCACTCGTAAACTTCGGTCGCGTCGGCGTATCGCGCGTAGCGTTCGCGTATCTCGTCAGGATCAAAACGGTAGTGATGCAGATCAATGCTCTCGATGAAGGCGCGGTTGGTGAGCACAGTAGCATCCGAGAGAACTACGGCGCTGATATGCGTCAGGATAAAGCGCGCCATCTGCTTGAGGCCAGCGAGTTGAAAATCAAGAACGCGACGGGCTTCGTCAACCGAGACGCCAACCGAGTAGAAAGACTTTTCGGCGGCGCTCAAATGGCCGACATCGGTGAAGTCGTTAAGCACGCGTTCACCTAAAGGCTCGCCCTTGATCTTCTTCCACTGGTAAAAGGCGCTGATAAATGATTGCAGGTTCTTATTAATTGGGCCTAGCTGCAAGAATCTGCTTAGGAACAGAGAGATGAATCTCTTATCCGTGAACAGGTCGTTGATGAACGGGAAGACGTAAAATGAGAAGTAGATGGCAAGCTCCCACGAATACTTCAACGTGAAGGACTCCTGATCGCCAAGCGCGTCGTAGCTCACGGCGTAGGTCGGAACGTATGCCTCATAAAACCCCTCCATCAATTGTTCGTAGACACGGCATTTACTCTCAAGTTCACCCCTGTCGGTCGTGAGTATCGCGTCGGTAATCAACGTGTTGTAGAGCGAGATAAGATCGCCGCCCGGGCTGTAAAGCGGGTCTGTGAAGCGGCCAGCCTCACCCGCAATCGCCCAACGCGATGAGTTTATAGTTTGCTTGCAGTCATAGGAGAAATCTTTAAGCGAGCTATGGTCCAGAATTTTTCTGTGCGGCAGGTCGCGCGCGAAAAGCGGAAACTCCTCGCACACCCATTCGATCAGTTTCGGCAGAGACGAGATGCGCTCACGCGGAAAAATCTGGTTGTCGTAGACCAGCCCCAGACTCGTCTTACCCTGAAGCGGAATCACCCAGAACCAGAAACCTTCACCGCAGAAATGATTCGTCGCCAGCCAGATGGGCAGATGACCTTGCGCGGCTCGCGCTCTCTTCAAACGAATCTCTTTGGGTGAACTGTCCGTCAACTTGTCTATGTTGACCAGACCTTCGACCCAGAAAAAAGAAGCGCCATGACGAATCGGATTCTCCTTGAGCAAGCCTTGCCTGCGCGCCAAGAATTTGCCGCGCCCGGAAGTGTCTACAACCCAATCGGCTTCGAGCGACACCTCCGTCTCGGCGGTCTTGAGTCTGATCGAATGCGGTCGGTCGTCTTCCGAGAGCGCGACACCCAGATCGGCGACCGCGTTGCAGAATGTGAAGTTCGGATATTCAAGATTGAGCCGCAGCATCTCGGCCTCTATCTTATTGCGGTCGAGCTGATAGCTAGCGATGTTCGAGAGCTTGCGTATGTAAGCCTGACTGTAATCTTCAAAGTTGCGGTTCTCTAGCCCGGCGGTCTTCCAGTAAAAGCGCAGGTTGTATTTCATGAAGTGCTCGCGCAGCAGGTGTTCTTCAAGGTCAAGCACCTTCGAGAAATAGTATGCGCTCAACTGCACGAGCGATTCGCCGACCTTCTGATGAGGCGAAGGAATCTGCGAACGCCTATCCACTAGGAGAATCCGTTTGTCGGAGTTGAGCAACAACTGTCTTGCAAGCGCAAGCCCGGCCAGTCCGGCTCCAATAATTAAGACATCATAACGTTCTGAGGTTTTCATACTCGTTTTGCTCCGTCTTTCAAGGGCACGTCAACGCCTGTCAAATCCGCACGGTGCGCTAATCTTTGGGTATGATGCAATGGTTCTCGTCACAATCATGATTGATCGTGTCGTTGAAGCCCTGTTCGATGAGGCGCTCCATTCTCTCACGTCTGAAGTTCAAGATTCCGATGCCGCCGCCGCCGAGATCGTTATGCGGGTGATAGCGGTGAATCGTCAATTTCCTGTAAGGCGAGCCGCTCTTGATTCTCTTCTCAATCTGGCCTGCCGCCCGAATAAAATCCCGTACATTCCCGTCGGACAAGGTCTCGCCTCCAGACGCCCGCTCAATCGCCTCAAGTCCCTCGTTGATCCACGCGGCGGTGAGAATATCTTCTTTGATAATAGTGGCGGTATGGATAACCATCATCCGGTCGAAAGTGTTGTAGGTATTCTGCAACACCTTGAGCGGAAGGCTCGCAATATCAGGATCAAGGTAGACGATATGAATGAAGTCGCCCCCCGCTTGAACGGCGCACCTGAGAGGCGTATTCATCACAACACCACCGTCAACATACGGTTCTCCCGCGATGTAATGCGGCGGGAAAAATCCGGGGATGGCCGCCGAACCCAGCAGAGCTTTGTACCCATCATCATTATTCAGGTCCTTGTTCTCAAATGTCTTCGCTTCACCTGTAGCCCAGTTTGTCGCTACCACCCGCAGCGCCTTTTGTGAACGCCGTACGCTCTCCAAAGAGATGATTTGCCTCACTAGGCTATTGATAGGCTCAGGCGAAACAAACGCGCTCAGGTCAACGAACTCCAGCGCCCGCGTCTCAAGATTTCCGGGCGCATTAAAGAAGTTAAAGCTTCTCCTCAAAAAGTCTTGCGCAAGATATGCGCTATCTTCAGTCAGTTCTGCCAGAGATTGAGCAGGGTTTGTGAGGCAACGTGGGTTCAAGTATCTGAACGGGTCCGCGCGAATTCTATACGCGCCGTTACCACAGGTTTCGGAATTCTCGGCAATTACATTGAGCCAAGCGTTCTCTAGGAAATTGACCCCTTCATCACCGTTCGCGCCTGCCCCGTCCTGCGAGACCATGACCGCAGCGTTAATCGCCCCGACGGAAGTTCCCGTGTAGATAGCCGGGTCAATCTTCGTGTACCCGGTCTGCGGCATCTGGCCTGTGAGCAGCGCCTTCAACACACCCACCTCGTAAGCACCGTATGCGCCGCCGCCCGACAAGATAACTGCGTGTTTGTGGTCCCTCACGTCCGTCATAAAACCGTTCCCTCTTGAGCATCTCAGACATGTCCGCGCCGTTTGAGAATCAGCCGCCAGAGCCGGAGCAGATTCATTCTCACCCTTTGCGCTCTGTCATGAGCTTCTCCCGCGCGCGACCCACTCGGGCAAAGCATTGCTGTCGAGCCAGTCCGGAATCTGCCGCCACGTCAAAAGCGATCCGACGATGGTCGCGTAATGCTGTATGAAGTGCTGAGCAAGAAAATCTTTTTCAAGCTGCTCTCTGGAGATGCATAGTTGCCGAGTTGCATGGTCGGCGGTCAGGGCGTTGACCAGCGAGATGAAACCGTATACAGGATCTATGCTATCCAGTCCGGTCGGTATTCTTTCAAAGCTGTTCCTGACCGGCCCAAAGAGTCTTGAGGCCATTCCAAACGAGAAGAGGTCAGCCAGCCTGAAACTCCAATCAACAGGGTTGAGCGAAATGTTGGTGATTCTCTCGGGCCTATCGGCAACAAAAATCATGCTAACGCGAATCTCTCCGCTCTTTTGTACTTCAAAGTTGATGATCTCGATGGCGGCCCTGAATTGCCCCGGCCCGTATCCGATTAATCCTTGAGCCGGGTCTCTAATAAATGAATAGCCCAGCCCGTAGCGCCCCAGATAGTCCGGCGAGGTTTCGTCTTCGTCGAGTATGAAGTCGCGGCTTAGGACAAGGTAACTCTCCTCCGTAAGCGGAAAAGATAGCTCTGGCCCATTAGATCCGAATGGTCTGAATCTAAAGCTGAAGTCGAAGATGCGTACCTTGACCACAATCCATTCGTACTTGCGCCCGATCTCACGCAGGTCAACGATGGCCGACTCGCTCCCGGCGGGGAACTTGCCGATTTGTCCCGTGTCGCGCAGCTTGTAGTAGTGCTGTGTGAAACCGAAGCCTTGTCGCAGGATGTCAGGCTCGTTGCACCAACTTAGACTTTTCAGATAGGAGGGAAGATTGCGGCGCTCGGATTCGACATAGACTTCCGGCTGGCGAAAGGCGCTCACACGCATGAAGTAGCGAAGCACGAACTCCCGTGTCTGATCGCGCATCCAGAGGGCCGCTTCCCGATTCAGACTCGCGGGCGTTCGCGGCTGGTCGTAAAACATCTCCTGAAAGTTGCCCATCACCGGGAGAACGACATCATCAAGTGTGACCTGATCGAAAAAACCGAAACTGCTATCTGGCCGATTGAACACACGCTCCAACTCGAATTTCTCCGCGAAGCCATTAGGGTATGTCTGATCCCACCAGCGTTTGAGTGCGCGGCCATCTGCGAGAGCGTTCTCCACTCTGTCCAGAAGGAGCCGGTCTTTATCTGTAAACACAGCGCTGTTGAGCTGATTTATTCGTGCCCCGGTGGCTGGTTCATTATTCATCCGACTTCCCTGCGACAGATTGGAAGTTGCCTCACTCCTGTCATTGCGCGAGCGTGGCTGGCTCAAAGCGTGAGCGACACGGCTGAACATCCCATCAATCGCCCGCGTGCTATCTACTCTCTGGTTGAACATCTCCATGCCCAAGAAGAAAGCGCGAAGAGGACGACCTATCATTTCATCTAATAGTTGTCCCATCTCGCTCACTCCAGCCTCTTTCCCAAGTCCAACGCTGCCCGACATCATCCGTTACAGCTTCGTGCCTTCCCTGAAAGTCCTTCGAGGCTTTTTAGTTTTCCCTATCCACTCAGGACGGGGTGCCGTCGAGCCTCAACCGATTCCCTCTTTAGCCGAGCAACCAGTTCCGGCAGTGATTGATAACGGAAAGTTTCCCCAAGATAATCATGTTCTTTCAGGACGGGATAGATGTGTTGCAACGCGTCTTGGCAGGGTCGCAGCACCTGATTAGTCCAGAGGTCAATCAGACCGGCATCGGATGATTTCGGCTGGTATTGACAGAACGCATCTAGGTAAGAATCATCAATGGTCGAGTCGCGCCAAATCATGACCGCCGAACTCGCGCCGTTGGAAAGGGAATCGCTTTGAATCAACTCATTGCCATGGTGCTTCAGTAGAGTCTCAACTATTTCCGGCTGGCGTATGTTGACAAGCATCGCAGCCCACACCAGCCCGGCCAGCGCGTTGAGCCGACCGGATTCATTTGCAGGCTCGCGCCGTGACATTTCAACGCCACGCCACGGCGCATTGTTGAAAGGCAGAAAATTGGTTGGGGCAAAATAAATAGCGCGGCCTACGCCGTGCCAGAAGTAGTCAACTAGAAGGTCAGAGATTTCAGACAACTGTCGGTCTATGATTTGAACCATCTGCGGATAAAGGTTGCGCGCAACCAGCCCCAGTGATTCGTATGTTGCCCCGATGTATCCCCGACGCGAGTTATCCTGACAAAGAGCAATAAACTGCTCTAACGCTCTCTGAATTTCGCTGGCAGGGCTCTGCGGATTGACTGTACCCAACAGACGGTTAGCAAACGCCAAACCCATTCCAGCATGTAGCGCCGTCATACTAATTGCGGGCAAGGCGCTCGCATTCTCGCTGCGTAATAAATTTTGAGGAACCCCGTTCCGGGAATAGAATGTCTCCGCATAGTAATGCCCGACTCCCTCCATCGCCCAGACGGCGCGATACGCTCCCAGAGCGGAAGTCCGCTCAATCAGTTCGGTCAACGGAAGTGAAGTCCCTGATGGAAGGCGCAACTCCGAATCCACATGTTCAAACAGGTCGAAGGCTTGCAGCTTGTTCCTGAACTCCTGCCAAACCACGCGGCTATCCTGCCCCGGCATGAGAACTCTAAATGTTTCGGCTGATTGCTGCATTACGTTTAAAGCCATCCTCATCATGCCGCGCGGAGTGAATGCATCAAGGGTGATGGCATCGAACGTCCGGTCTACCATTGCTCTTTGCGGGCGATGCACCAGATTTGAAAGCCTCCGTCATCAAGCTATCGAACTGCTTTTCGGTCGCGCATGCGGCCCTGTGTGATGTTTCTATTACTGGCTCCATCCGAAGATGCTCGGATTGGTAGAAGCACCAACATTGAAATGACTGCGCTGCGGCGGCGCAGCCACTACGTCCGTGAGTAGAGCGCTCGTCTGGTCAAACCCGTATCTATCGAAGCGGTCCGAAACCTCTTGGTTATCCCAGAAACTGATGGCCGTTACCTGATTCGGGTCTGCCAGCGAGAGCAAAACAATCTCGTCTATGAAGCCTTCGGCGGGCTGTATGATGGTCGGTATCACCTGCTCGCCTATGATGTCAATTGCTCGTCTGGCCTGTCCGGGTCTGGCGGTCAACTCAATAATATGAGCGAATTGCAAGATGGGTGCCTGCCCCCCAGATTGAGGCTTGTATCCAGACCTTAGGGTAGTGTTGCCGGTTCTTGATGTACTGGCGTTGCTGCCTTTTGTAGTCTGCCCTACAGTTCCCGTCAGCATTCGCTGGCCCAGCGAGAACATGTTAAGCGGATTCCTCATGACGCCGGTCATTTCCCTCATCATGTTCCAAGGATTCATCAAGCTGACCATTCCCCCCATTATGTTACCGGCCATGTTGGTCATGGCGTTGACATCCTGACCGGAAGATGCCGACCCTATGCCGGGCATCATGTTAAGGATTTGGCGGGCGGCGTTAGCCATAGTGCCTGCCGAGCGATTGATGTAGGAGGACGTGCGCGTCCATCCACGGATTCTAGAGTTGGTAGAAGCCCCTACATAGTAGGGACGACGTTGCGGCGGCGCAGTCAAATTGTCTCTAAGCAGTTCCGTCATCTGGTCAAACCCACTTGAACTGAAGCGGTTGTACGCTTCCCGATTCGTCCAGAAACTGAGGGCCGTCACATGGTCCTTCTCCTCTAGCGCGAACAAAACAATCTCATCTATGAAGCCTTCGGCGGGCTGCATGATGGTCGGTATCACCTGCTCGCGAATGATTTGAATCACCTTCTTAGCTTGCCCGGGTCTAGTGTTCAGTTCCATGATGTCTGCGAACTGCGGCTCGTTTGTCCCAGCCCCTGACCGAGCGCCGTATGTGTCGCCATTTCCTGACTGACTGTCAGACATCCTGTTAGTCTGTGGGCGAGAAAACGCTCCCACTCCGGCTCTTGCGTTGGCATACTGGCGAGAGGCTGCGGTCATCCTGTCGGCTGTGCGCTGAGCCAGAGCCATTATAGTAATCATCGGATTGGCCCCTAAGGCCGTAGGGCAGGCGCTGCCGTCGCCAATCCACACGCCCTTTATGTCACGCAGTTCGCCGTTAATATCAGCGACGCTCGTGGCTGGGTCCTTCCCCATACGGCAGGAGCATAACTGGTGCGCGCTAATCATCGGCTGCGCGCCATTGATGATGGGCTGTTTCATGACCGTCTGGATGTAGCTCTCAAGGTTTTGGCCTCGCTTCCAGATAAGCTGCTGGCGGACTAGGCTGACGAGAATCTCCTGCGCTCCGGCTGCTTCGTGAATGCGTATGGCCTCAGCCGTAGCGTGATGAAAGTTCTTCTGGTCGGTTTCATCGCTAAGCTGATAGATGGCTACAGGGTTACCAGACTCGTCTATGGTAATCTGTCCGCTTCCCTTGTCTCTGAGAAACCAGATAAAGGTGCTGATGTAAGGAACCTTTGTCATCATTTCCTTGTGCTGCCGCCCGTTGACCCAAGGAATCACAGAAGCCACAAATCCCGGCCCGAATGCAGGAATCTCCATGTAAAAGCCAAAGCCGTCTCCGGTGTCTGTGAACTGCTCACAGTTAGTGGTCATAGGCGACCCCCACCACCCTTTTTGCTTCTCTTTATAAACGCCATAGACGGCCCCGCCCGGTTGCACGCGAAAGAACTTCCCAACATTCGGTCCCCCGATGCCGCTTCGAAGCAGCAGCGCTGGAGTTTCTAGCGACCCACAAGCCGCCACTACTTGAGTCGCACGAATGGTGAGCCTAATGCTACGGCCCTGCGGGTCGGAATAGGTCGCTGCGACTCCGGCAGCGCGGCCTTGCTCTACGAGGATGCAGTCGGCCCGGCAATGAACGATAATCTGCGCTCCATTCTGGTAGGCGTCGAGCAGGAAGGTTCGACGGGCGGTCTGCTTGCCGCCCGTTTGATCGCCGAAGCCTGTATAGCCAGCCATCAGCGGTTGGAACAGCTTCGGGTCCCAATTAACGAAGGTCTGTTTGCTGAGATAGCCGAGCTTCTGACAGCCCTCTCTCATGCGCAGGTTTTGTGAGTTGAAGTAGGCGGTCTGTTGATTCGCCTGAAGGCGTTTCTCTACCTCGTCTATGTAGCGCCCGAAGTCCGGCGTATCTACTCCATCAAGGCCGTACTGTCGCGCCCAGTCCCGCCGAACCAAGGGAGGCGTGCGAACGCAGTTCATCCAATTAATCTCTGTGCCTCCGCCCAACGAACCTCCGGCGAGAAGGAGAACGTTGCCATCGGCGGTAGGAGTGGCACCGCCCTTGTACCAGAGATGCCTGTAGCCCCACAGTTCTAGCTGGTGGAAATCGGCGGCGTTGTAGTGGCCTCCGGCTTCGAGCACCACGACACGCAACCCTTGCTCAGCCATCCGGGCAGCGATAACAGATCCTCCGGCACCAGAGCCGACGACGCACACATCCGCCTCAAGCATCTGGCTGTCTCCCGAAGGCGTCAGCGTTTTAATCTGCTTGGGCCTATTGGGCGGCACGCTGACCGGCCCCGGATAGTTAAGAACTTCCCAGTTTGGATTCTGCCCGCGTGGAGAACCATAGGTCACTCTGTTCCGGTCGGGCACAGGATTTTCTGGAAGCCCGTAGGTCAGCAGCACGGTCTGCTTCTGGTAGAAAGCAACCCCCTGCGCTCCCTGCGGCGATGAGTTGGAGATCTGCGAGAGGATGTTTTCGCGCTGGCTCTGGGACGCTTTGACGAATCCCTTCGCTGCCAATCCGTCCAGAAGACCTACAAGGCCGTTATAGAGCTTCGGCGGGACATCCTCCTTCAAGTTCCTTGCGAGCACACAATCAACTCCCAGGTCGGAAGCTGTGTGCGCCCAGAAACCCAGGGGGTCGTCTGTGATCTTGATAGAAGGAACGAAGGTATCACACAGCGCCCGCAGGACTGCGCGTTGGGTTTCGTTTAGTTCGGCATTCATCTTCCACCCTCTTTCTACGACTTCCCAGCGGCGATAGCCGTTGATGCTGCAATGGCAAGCGAGGATTGACACCGCTTCATCAACCAGCAGACTCGTTGAAGCTTCGTTAAGTAGCTAAGCGACCTGGCTCTCCTTGAGGACTACCCGGATGCAACGGTGTATCTTTGCCTTGAAACCTCGTGTCAAAACTCCTACCTGACCCTCCGGCAATGAAGGCCAAACCGGGAAATAGGAGTTGCCAGCGAAGCTCTGTATTCCTCTGGCCCCGGCGAACTTTCCAGTGCCTTGAGTGATAAGCTGGCAACTGGTCACCCAGAACATGGCCCCACCATCATTCAATAGAAGAAGCTTTGGAAGGGCTGCACCGACGGACACGATTGAGTTGCCGTCGCCGAAGTCAAAGCTGTTCCGGGCAAAGCCCACATCAACATTTGTCGCGTCCACAGGAAGCTGGCTGAATGGCTCTCGCTGTACCGGAGGCCACTTGAATGTTTCGCCAAGCACAGAGATATTGACGGGAAGCGCCGCCAGGATTTGGCTCCCCTG
Organism: Acidobacteria bacterium 13_1_20CM_3_53_8; assembly: GCA_001920415.1. Lineage (GTDB taxonomy): Bacteria > Acidobacteriota > Blastocatellia > Pyrinomonadales > Pyrinomonadaceae > 3-1-20CM-3-53-8. Next base: position 30,577 of record MNJR01000074.1, read on the forward strand.
TAACTTCCTGCCGGAAAGCTCTGTCAAGTAACCGTCAGAGGCGAAATACGGAGTTTTGCCTGCGACGTTGACATCTGTCAGAACAACCTCGTCCTCGCTACAGAACACCAGGACTTGTTCGGCGGAGACGATTGAAAGTCGCGGGTACTCTATGCTGAGAGCGCCGCCAGAAGTGTTTGTCTGATTCTGTGTGCGTGGATAATCCACCACCGAATCCGGAAAGGAGTAATGGCTATGCTGACTACACCCACACAATTTGAGGTCGTCGCTGATTATGTCCCTGGTTGCGCCGGTGCTCTGTTGAGTCATTTCCTCGCCTCATTATGGCGTTGCCGATTTCGTGCGCGTTGAGAATGGTCACGCTACCTTACAGACAAGCAGACCGAACGCGAACGAGGCGTTCTAGGCTCACACTGCGTATAGACTTCTTTTACAGCCGGGGTTTTAGCTACGACGGCGCTTGCTTTTAGGCTGCCCGCCAAAATCCCGCTCCTCTTCGCCAAGCTCAATCGAAGCCTCGCTATCTTGCTGCGCGGCTTCCCACTCGTCGCCGGTTCCTTGAGACTCCTCATAGGCTGGAGGTGAATCTTCACCGGATGACTGTTCGGCTACGTTATCCCTGAGCACTACCTTAAGGTAGGTGCCTATGAGAGCTTTGAAGCCAGCTCGCAGAAGCGCGATCTGCTCCGGGAATGCCGTGGGCCAATAGTCGAAATAGCCGCTTCCGACGTAGGTCGTCACGCCTCTCGCGCCTTCATACTTCCCCGTCCCCTGTGCGATGACACCGATGCTGCCTACCCAGAACTGTGCGCCGCCGTTACTCGTCCTGACGATCTTAGGCAGCGAAGGCCCGACCGTTACGAACGAGTCCACGTGGTCGTTGAAGAAGTAGGCTTGCTTTGAATAGCCGTGATTAGTCGTATTTGTATTATCTACGGGCGGCCTATCGAACGGTTGAACCTGTGTGGGAGGCCACGTTCCCGTCTCGCCGAACTTCGACGGGTCTACGGGAAAAGTTGTATCAACCCAGCTTCCCGGTATTTCATTGAACTGAAGATCGGTCAGCGGGCCGTGCGAGGAGAAGTACGGCGCTTCGTCAGGCCCTTCGAGCTTGATATGTTCGTGGTTATTGAACGCCAGCACGAGTTCTACAGGGCCATTTGCGATCTTCGGGTATTCGATGTCACCGGGTTCGCTATACGATGCGAAGAGATCGTAGAGTTTGTCGAGCGCCTCCATCACGGCCTTGTTATCTTCAGCCGCTTTATTCTCCAAATCCTCGCGCAATTTGTCTATCGCCTTCAGTACGGCTTTGCTTTCTTCACCCGCTTTAAGAGTTTGGCCGATTTTATCCAGCGCATCGACTAAGCTTTCGCTTCTGTTCTCGTTAGTCATTTTCTATGCCTCTATTGGAATCATGGTTAGAAGTGACGCTCCTCGCCGTTGCGACCTAGTCAAACCACCTGACTAGGTCTTAGGGAAGCACGTATTTGAAGTACGTAGTTACTTTCACTGGAAAGGGTTTCTTTAGCAGCTCAACCTTCTCCAGGTCATTGGCTGGCCAGTTCGGAAAGAAGGCACTGCCGTCGTGAACGGAAATCCCTCTGGCTCCCGCATATTTACCTTCTCCGCGCTCAATGACGCCGATACTGCCAACCCAAAACTGCGCGCCCCCGCTGCTCGGAGTAATCTTGGGCAGCGATGGCCCCACGGTGTAGAGAATGTCCGTATCGTTGAACTTGTACATCTGCTTTGAGAAGCTATGCTTCTCCACGTTTGTCGTTGAGATAGGCGGCTCGTTGTAGGGCATAAAGTTCTGATTAGCCGGCCATTCGTTAGCCATGCCAAAGTCAGAAAACTTCAGCGGGACGTTCGTTTCCATGTGAGTGCCCGGAATGGGGACGTGGTAAAGGTCGGTCAGTGAGCCGTCCGAAGAAAGATAGAAATCAAACTTCGGGTCTGGGGTGTCAGGCTCTCTAAGTCTGACTATCTCTTCGTTGTGGAAGGCCAGTACGTGTTCTTCCGGTCGGGTTGCGACAAACGGGAAATTGATGTTTCCTACGTAAGGACTAGGGTGCTCGACGAGAAGTTTGAGCTGGCCGATTATATCTATGACATCATCCGGCACTTTGTGCCCAAGGGCATCGCGGATTCGGTCGATAGCGTCGACCACGCTTTTGCTGCTGTCAGCCATTTTCATATCTCCCTTCAGGTTAGTTAGTGGTTGATAGGAATTTGCTTTTCGCCGCTCCGTGATAAGATCGCGCTAACCTGTTAAGCTTGGTCGTCCTTGAAAACCAGCTTGAAATAGGCTGTAATCGCAGCCTCGAAGCCCGCTGCCAGGAGCTTGAACTGCTCTTCCGGCTGATCGGGCCAAATGGGGAAGTGAGCGCTGCCGACGTAGGATGACAAGCCCCTCGCGCCCTCGTACTTCCCCGTGCCCTGTGCGATGACACCGACGCTGGCTACCCACAACTGGGCACCGCCGCCCTTCAGCCTGAGAATCTTGGGGACGGAAGGCCCGGTTGTTACAAGCGAGCTACCGTCACTGAAAAAGTAGGCTTGCTTGGAATGGCCCAGGGGGTCTGTGTTTGTGAATAGCGATGGCGGCTGGTCGAAGGGAGCCGGCTGTGCGGGGGGCCACTTGTACGCTGAATCAAGCTTCGACGCATCAACAGCAAGTGATGTCCTGCAACTGCTCCCCGGTAAGACTCTGCCTTGAAGATCGCTGAAGTAGCCTTGGTTCGAGAAATACGGGGTCGGTGTGTCAGTACCTTTCAGGGTGTGATGCTCCTTGATGCTGAACGCCAGAATCCGCTCTTTCGGCCCGATGGCAAGGTGCCGATACTCTATGACAGCCTCATCCGGCACTTTGTGCTCAAGGATATTGCGTATGTTGTCTAGCGCTTGGACTACGCTTTCGCTATTGATCTCGGTAGTCATTCTTTACCTCCATTCAAGTTTTATTGCGGCGCGGCTCTCAAGAGCGCTGTTGTTCGCCGTACACTGGTCTCAGAAATCAAGGCAAAATAGGCCCTGCTTAAGATCGAGTCGCCGCGCGCTACAACCCAGTGCTACTTCACACGAAGAGCATCTGCGTGTTTCGGAGGCCGTTAAGTTCATCGAACGAGTCCAGAAGCAAGGTCATTACAACGAGCCGTGTTCTAGACTTTGATCCTGTCTCGAATCTCTTCGAGAACCTCTATCTGCCGTTCGTCGTGCTTGAACTTCTCTCTCGGATAGCGATCCAGCACCTCGTAATAAACGCGAATGTATTTCTTGTCCTCTTCATCCAGCTTGTGTATCACCCACTTCCCACCTGTGTATTGGGCATACTTCGGGTACTTTGGTTTTTTTCCTCCATCCGTGCCCCCCTCCCATTTTTTCTTTGGCACGGCGGTCTCATCAAGGCTCTGGATGAACTCTGCCACCTTCCAAGCGGTGTAGGCTGTGTCAGTCAAGTCGTCTGAAACAAGCTCCTCCACTTCTGGAAATGCGACCTCATAATCGCGCTTAATGAACAAGACTTTGTATCGCACGAGTTTGAGCATGTCGTTGTCGCTTAAGTCTCTGTCATTCATGTTGTTCGTCTCCTTAGGGATTGTTTGGGCAGCATCCTCTTTGGCGCTGCCGTCAGTTACACAAGTACTTCTGCTACTAGTTGACTCGTTACGGTTGTGCGGAGTTTCGTAGGGCAGAAGGGTTGTCCTTCCCGCTATCACGTCCATCCCATCATCGGGCACGCTTTGCCTTCCCTGGATAGTCTTGACAAATAACTCCATGCCATAAACGAAGACCGTCAAGGGCAGCATCATCATCTGGCCGAACAGCCATATCACGCCGTTCGAAGATCGCCCTGCGGCATCGCGCTCCTGATTTCTTTCATACCAATTGCTCATTCACCTTGCTCCTATCACGATGCGGACAATTGCGTGATGATTAAGCCTTGATCTGGCAAATTAACGCCTCGCTTTTTCTGTCAACGCGAGTTGCTCACAACCCGCAACAGCAGGGCGCTGGCGGCCACAAAGGCAATCGAGATCAGCCTTACGACCCAAGGCCCGGCACTCGTTGTTATGTTGTGCGAGAGCAGGGCGATTGCTGCCAGCACCAGCAGCAGGGCGGTCACGGCGGCAGACCTGTTCTTTCGCCCGCGATGGCTGTCCGGCTCAGAGATATGAATCTTCAACTGCGCGTTGCCGCCGGAAGCGAGCGTCAAAACTTCGTCAATCCTTTGGGGCAGTTCCGTCATCATCACCGCGTACTTGTCCATCTGGTCGCCGAGTTGCCGCAAGCTAATCATCCCTCGAAGCTCGGTCAGACTAGCCATCAAGCGCACATCACGCAGCGCCTCAGTCACCGCCGCATAATCCGGCGCGAACCGGCGAGCCACTTCCGTCGTGGTGAACAGCCCTCTGAAAAAGGAGGACAGATGCGCTCGCGGCGTATAGCCGCACTCGCTCGCCAGCCGCCACTGCGCAAACAGATATTCAGAGAGGTCAGCATGGTCGCCAACACCTTTCCAAATGCCATCTCGAAAAAGAACGATCTGGCGGAAGCGTTGCCGCAGTTCATCGTCACTGGCTGCCGCTTCCTCTTTTCTTATTTCTCTGAGCAGGCAGGAGCAGGCTCTATCAGGATGTTCAGTTGAGACGGCAATCAGGTAATCCCAGAGATTTGTCTGCGGCTCAGGCGGCAGGCGGCTGAACACACCGCCCGTGAAAGAAATCCTTTTATCGGGCAGAAGTCGGATGTTTTCCGGGCGCGGTTCGACCGGGAAGGTATGACCCAGAAGCGCTTGCCGCAGCCACACGGTTGCGAGTAGACGCGCCAGCTCGCTTCGATCAATTCCACCGTATCTGCCGACGCGGCCTGCGCCATTAGGGCTATTAAAGAGAGCAATCACATCAGCCAGACTTGTGCCGCCCAATCGTTCGACGACGAGCACTTTCGCCGTGCTCAAGTCTATCTGCACTCCCGGCGCTCCCAACATATCGAACTCTTCCGCATCCTGCGCGAGAGCCGCCAGCGCCTTGGCCTCGTGAATGAAATCAATCTGCTGTCTGAGCGTGTGGCGAAAATCCGCTATCGCGCTCTTGATGCAGGAGGCGGTCATGCCTCCAATGGCGAGCGCGTCGCTCATAAGCGACAGCAATTCGACATCACACGGAACCTGCTCTTCCGCCTCCAAGTGAATAATCTTGATGGCGACCGGCGTGCCATCTTGAAGCAGGGCAGCGTGCGTCTGGTAGAACAGGCGAGACTCGAACGGCTCTTCCGCGAAGGTTGAGAAAGCATCTTTGGTCAAGCAGCCTGTTTCCCGACTGAACAAAGCCTGAGCAGTGGTCAGCGGAGTCGCATCTGCTTTGTCAGGTGTGGCGGCAAGCTCAAGGCAGATCGTCGCAGGCAGCAGATCAATGCGCGACGACAGGTAAAGACCGAAAGAGGAGAAGACAGGGCCTAGGCTTTCAAGAACGGCGCGCAGTCTGCGCGCATAGGCCATCTCATAGTCCGCCGCGTCGCCTAATAAGCGGCGCGGGCCGCGCGCCAGCCCGTATGCGGCAAGCCGCTCTTCTATCTCCAGCCTGCGACTCTTTAAGGTCGTGCGCGGAACCCCGTTTTGCAGATGTCTAATCAAGGTCGTGCGCTCTCAATCCTCTCAACCTGCCCGGCTTCGGCTTATATCCCCTGCCTCATCGCTCTCAAGTCCTGCTCAAGCGACTCTCTTGTCGTCGGGCCACGATAGATTTTGACGATTCGCTGCGAGGCATCGAGTACGAGTGTGTAAGGGATGCCGACGCCGTTGAATTGCCGGAATAACTCTTCGTCTCCGACCAGCACGGTGTAATTAATGTTGTTGCTCTGGACGAAAGGCTTGATCGTATTCATACCATCCTGATCTAGAGCAATCCCTATGACCTTCACATCAGAATTGGTGGCTACTTGCTTAAGTTCGGGAATCTCTGTTGCGCACGGCGCGCACCATGTAGCCCAGAAATTCAAGATCACCGGGCGGCCTTTAAGAGAGCTACTCTTGACGGTCGTTCCATCCAGCGCTGTGAGCGAAAAGTCCGGCGCTCGATTGCCGACCACCACGTTTGCAGGGTCGGAGCCGCCAGCACCACAGCCGGATAAGAGGGCAAAGAGAAAAAGGCAACAGAAGAATTTCATAGCTAATGATCTCATCTCGCGTTCTCCTTCAGTTTCCGAGCCATCGTGCGCTCTGCTTCCAGCCGCTTACGCGCTCACTTTTTTCTGAAGACAAAGCTTCTTCACTCTTGAATTCAATCACCGCTGCGACTACGCCTGCACGCCATCGTGTAATTAGCGGCTCGTGCTCAAACGGTCTACCAGTTCCGAGAGGTTCTGGTAATGAAAGACTTCGCCCAGACATTCATGCTTTTGCAGTACAGGGTAAATACGCTGCAAAGCATCCTTGGCCGGTCGTACAATCAGATCATTCCAGAGCCTGACCACGCGCTCGTCAGATTGCGTCGGCTGGTACTGTAAGAATCGCAGGATGTAAACGTCGTTCGGTGTAATGTCTATTCCCATTATGAGCGTTGACATCACGCCGTTCGTGAAGGCCGGGTTTCTGGAAACTCTCTCTCCTTGGCTCCTCAGGAAGTTCTCTATAATCTCCGGCTGCCGTACATTAACGATGGTCGTCGCCCAAGCCAGCCCAGCTATCATGTTGAGCAAGGCCAGTTCGTGCGGCGCTTCGCGCTCAATGGCGAGCCAAGGCGATAACAGTCCGGGCACAAAAAAGATTGGAAGAAAGTAGTGGGCGCGCCCCACTCCGTGCCAGAAATAACTGACCGCTTCCGGCTCTACTTCCTGCAAGTGGCAGTCAACGATATTGACCATCGGTGAATGCCAGAATCGCGTCACCAGACCGAGCGATTCATAAGCCGCGCCTGCATATCCCTTCCTTGAATTATCGTTGACAAGCTGTATGAACTCGCGCAGCACGCGACGAATATCGGAGGCTGCGCTGTAGGGCGTGATCCTGTTCAGGAGCTGCTGAGCAAAGGCCAAGCCCAGCCCAGCGTGCATCATGGTCAGGCTCTTTGAGGGCAGCACGCTGGCGCGCGCGTCCGTCAGAATCCCACGCACACGCTCGCCTTTTCCCCAGCGCGGAAATGAGAGCATCGCATAGTCATGCCCCAGTCCCTCCACCGCCCACAGATCAGGATATGCGCCGAGCGCATAAGCATCTTCGACCAGTTGGCTTAGATTGAAATCCCTGTCATCGGAAGGAACATGAAGCAGCGAGCTTACGTTTTTGACCAAATTGAAGACCCCATAGTTATTCCTAAGCTCTCGCCATGCAAGGCGAACACTTTCTGTGGAGGAAAACGTCCTGAGAGTGTCTTGCGACTGAGCGACAATGCCCGAAGTCAACCTGTATACGTAGCTCGGAGTAAACGCGCGAAGCGTCAAGGTGTCGAACATCAAGTCAACCAGAAATCTCTGCGTGTCATCGCCAATCTGGAAGGCACCGAAAATCAGGTCGTTGAACTGGTTTTCGGTTGCCTGCGTAACAGAATAAGAGGCGGAGTTCACCTCACGCGTCGGCTGGCTCAGACTTCTCGGCACGATGAGATTCGCCACCTGCTGCACACCGAACAGCGACATGGCCCACGAGTAACTTAATATTGATTTAGTTAACTCAAGCATTTGCAGCTCTCATCATGACAGACGGCGAGATGTCCACTTCTTTTCAGCGCGCCGCGAGTAAGTCCATGTCGCGGCTTCTATCTCCTTGAATTCGAGGCCGCGTTTGCGGAAGGCATAGGCCCCCAGCCCGTTGATTGTCGCTGTGCGGAACCCGAAGCGGCGTCAGTGCCGGGCGCATTGCTTGCAGTTGTTCGTGCATCTTGGGGGGTGGCACCGGAGGCAGCCTGCCACGCGGTATTAGCGGCTCCCTGCATACCCTGCGAGACGGCATCAGCCGACTGCCGCAGCGCGTCTGAAGTCATCCTCGTCCACTGGTTTGGATTGAATGCCTGCCCGGTGAAGACGCCCAGCGTCAGGTCAACGATGCCTCTTTGTATGTTATCGCCAGCGCGGAAAGTGGCTTTCATAATGTCGCCAAACTGCTCCTTTGTGGTCTCCGTCACATTATCGAAAGCCTTGGTTGCTTTGGATGGATTCGTCAGATTCAACATCTGCTGCATGCCAAAGAGCGACATGGCCCACGAATAGCTCAACATCGATTTGGTAAAATCACGCATACCCGATCTCCTTTGTTAACCTGAAAGCCAGAAACCGAAAGCGAGAACCGGCAGACTGTCCGCTACCTTTTCGGAATCCCGCTCCGGCTTCCGATTTAGCCATTATCCTGCGGCTGTAAGCCTGTGAACGATTCGCAACAACGCCAGGGCAGCGAACGTGACGAGCATGACTTCTGCCGTAAATAAATTGATGCCAAACTGTAGACGTGCTCCGCTAAGAGCAATCAGCAGTGAAACCGTAAGCACGACTGCGCCTAATTGCATGGCTCGTTGTCGTAAGGCGTCGTCAGCGTCGCCACCGGAAGCGCCGATTTCGGCTTTCACAGGTATCTCATCTGCCGCTATCCTTTGCAGGAAGCTTGTGGCTCTGAATGCACCGTCTTGCATCATGTGCTTGCTTGAGTAGGCCCAACTTAACAACGTGTCATACGTGAACATCGTTCTACGCCTCTGCCACTGTAGATAATTGTTGCAAGACATTTCGAGGTGACGGCCAACGTCAAATCCGGGAGCAAACCGTGTGATGAGACCATCAATCGCGATGGCTGAGCGGATATACTTAATCACGTCTCGTTCCGGCCAGATGCTCGTCCTTCGTGAAAGCCTCAACATGTCAAGCATGACCAGCGTGAAGTTCTTGCGCAGCCGTCGCTTTTTTCTCTCCACCTCGTACCAGCTATTCGCTAGCAGTTGCAGCCCGCGACGAAAACCCTCTACATCCGAAGCCGAATCAATGGCAGAGACCTTGAAGAACGCTTCACACATTCCATCCAGATCACCACGCGTGTACGAGAGCGTCAGGGTGATTAAGTTCTTGCGCGAGTACTGACTGATGACCCCTGTGATGCCGAAGTCTACGTAGCCGACGACGTTGCCGGGCAGAATCATGAGGTTTGCCGGATGCAGATCGGCATGAAACATCCCGTGCTCAACATCGCCGAGAAAGTTATCAATGATATTGCGCGCCACCTGATACGGATTGAAGCCGGAAGTTTTCAAGCGACGGAACATCACTTCGTCGCCGCTCTCCAACGCGCGCAAGTAAGCGAGCACCGTCTCTCCTTCCAAAAACTCTGTGACGAGTGTGCGGCGCGTGGTGTAGTCCAAGAGGACTTCCGGCACTTGCTCGTTCAGATTATTTTGAGCATTGCGTTTGAGCTGTTCCATGTAGCGAGCTTCATTGCGGTAATCCAACTCTTCTTTAGTCCACGTGATGAATTCGCTCATTGGCTCAATCATCCAGTAAACAAACTTCAGGCGCAGGCGTTTGATAAGCGAAACAATGGCCGTCATCAGGCGTATGTCACCAGCAAAGTCTGTCTCAACGTTGGGCCGTTGCACTTTCACCGCCAGTTTGCGCCCACCCAGAGAGGCGATATGAACCTGGCCGATGGAAGCGGTGGCAAGCGGTTGTGAGTCAAAAGAGTCAAAAATCTCCGACGGTGCGCGTCCTATCTCTTCTACAAAAGTTCTTTCGACATGCGTGTAGTCGAAAGGCGCAACGCGGTCTAGCAGGTTAAAGAGCGCGTTACAATATTCGAGGGAAAGGATATCAGGCTGTAGAGCCAGCATTTGACCGAACTTGATAAAAGTTCCACCTATGTCTTCAAATGCAATGCGCAGCCGTTCCGGCCCGGGGAGCGTTTGAGGCAGACGTTCGGCCAGCCACGGCCAAAGCTGCATCAAGTAGCCGGAAGCATGTCCGAGTGCGTGCTTGATGATGACAGCCATGATATGAATCAACCGACAAAGGCTGAGCCAGAAAGTCATCAATTCATCCTCTCTTTGTAGCTCATCTGCTCTTCATAACCCGGCTTCTCCTCGAAGATTGACCCGAAGAAAATTGACTTGCGGCGACTGCGCATCTCGGCGATGGTCTCTTCCAATCTTCCCCTGATTTCCCTACTGATGACACGCACCGTTGCAGCGTCGTCCGCAGCTTCAGGAGGATAACGATGCTCTATATGAATCGGCGGCAAAAATTGCGTATGCCATTTTGAAGGAAGCGGGACAGGCACGAGCGGCCATGTCAGCGTCAGCGGGAAGAAGGGCCATTCTGTATGACGCTTCCACCAGTTCCAGTTGAGCTTGCCGATGATGGGAAAGGTTTCCGCGCTGCCGATGGTGACAAACGGAATGATCGGCGCGCGGTTCCTGAGCGCCATCTTCACGTACTCGTCGCGCCCGAACTTGCCCAAGCGGTAAGCATCGCGGTAGAGCGAGAATGCGCCGCGAATCCCTTCCGGGTAGATGGCTAACATCTCATCACGCTCAAGCACATAGTCGGCGTTCTCCTGACACGCGATGATGCCGCCAAGTTTCGTGTGAAAGTTGAAGAGGAACGGAAACTTGATGAGACCCGGATGGATTAGAAATCTGGGGTAGCGTCCCAGATTCCGGGCAATCAGATACAAAGTCATGACGGCGTCCCACGGCATAAAACCGCGATGGACGCCAACCAGCACAGCACGTCCCTCGCGCGGCACATGGTTAAGCCCTTTAACCTCGACGCGCCAGTAACGGTCGTGTAAAAACTTGAAGAGCGTGCGCCCGAACGCGGCGATGTATTGCCTGTCCATCCCGTAGTCATCGAACTCCAGCGACGGCAGGTTGTGTGACCTGACATAACCTTTTTCCGCGACCCGAAAATCTCTCAAGGCTTCGACGCTTGAGCGGCGCGGCGTCCATTCCAGTTCGCGTTTGAGCTTCCGGTTGGAAACCGTCCACGAGTAACGAATGTATTCAAGCTGGTCTATCGGGTGTGCGAGTCTGAAAGGTGCGAGCACGGCGCGGGCCATGCATTGCGCCACACGCGCCAGAGGAAGACGCTTTGCTTCGGCAAGCCGGAGCGCCGCGCGCAGCGTAATTACGTTGTCAGGTGCGACGTTGTACACACCCTCTGCGCCGCACTCGACTACGCGGGCAACTGCGCTCGCCAAATCTTCAGGACTGAGCACTTGCAGAGACGGGTCATAACCGGGGAAGACGACGGCCACCCGCCTAGTAAATAACCGGCTGAAATAGTCTGCACCGCCCGGAAAGGGCATCGCCGCAGGCCGTAAGATGGCGAGCCGGGTCTCCGAACGGTCGCCAAAATAGAGGACTGCGAGCGACTCAAGCTCGGCCCAATAGTTAGCGAGCATCCCTTTCTCTTGCCGCGACAGCAGGCGTGATTCGGAGACGTGCCCGGGATGATTCGAGCTTGGGATGTGAATGGCCGCGCTCGACAATAAAACGAACTGCCGGATTCCCGTGCGTGAGCAATGTTGGAAAACAGTCTCGGCATCCGTAAGGTCGGGCGTCATCGAACGGCTGAGCGGAGGAGAATAGACCACCGTGTCTGCATATAGGTCCCGGAGCAGTCCAATATAACTGTCACTCAGGAGACCGCCGAAACCATCCTCACCTTGCGGCGCACGCTGGCACACTTCGACACACGGGGTCTCTTCAAGCCGCTTCACCAGCATCTCAGCTATACGGTCTCGTTCATCAATGACAACAACCCTAGCCATGTTTCATCTCTCCTTGCCGGTTCTCGCCCATAAGAGGCCCCGGCTTTTTTGCTGCGACAGTTACTGCGCCGGAAGCGAGAGCGCTGCAATTCCGGTTCCCTCCTTGATGCGAAGCAGTTGACGCGCTCCGATTGGATTGTTCTCGATACGCTCAAATCTCTCGACGCGCCCGCTCGGCCAACGCACCACGAGCGCGGCCACTTGTGTCTGTTCGCCGATTCCGAAATAGAGCCGTGCGCTGTGCTGCGACGCGAAGCTTGAGCCTGCCGTAACCTGCCGCGTCTGTATCTCCCCGTTCGTTTCCACCGTCACCAGCGCGCCGACGCCGTCGCGGTTGCTCTCGGTTCCCTCTAATTCAACCGCGAGCCAGTTGTGCCGCTCGCCCACGTTGTTCCTGAGAAGCATGGCGCGGGCTAGCTCGGAGCGGCCCGAATCACCCGGATTGTTGTTGGTCACGATGTCCAAGTCGCCGTCGTTGTCGAAATCTGCTATCGCCAGTCCGCGCGCATCCCTGATGTCGTCTGCGCCTGTCGCCATCGCTACGTCGTTAAAAACGAGCGTGCCGTTTGCAGCCCGCCCATCGTTGCGCAAGAGCACGTTGTGCTCGTAACCGTTCCAAGAGATGTCGCCGCGAAATTCGTCCCGGTAAAACTTGCCCGTCTTGTAATCACTAATGTGCGCGACCGCGCTCAAAATGTAGGGCAGTCAAAAATCTTGCGTGCTCTTGGAAGTAATCCATCCGTTGACGGCGTATATGTCCTGGCGACCATCGTTGTCGTAATCGAACATCGTTGAAGACCAGAACCAACCGAACGGATTAACGCGCGATGTTTCGGAAACGTCTGTGAACTTGCCGTGCCCGTCATTCAAGTAAAGCGCGTTCCCCTTGACCACCATATCGCCGTATGAAGTCCAATCTGTGCCGACGTTCTCGTAGATCTCTTCGTAGACGGGTAAGTCCTCGAAGATAGTTCCTTGCCGCACGCTCGTGAGCAGGTACTTGTAGAGCGTGGTGGCTTGGCCGTACCAGCGTTGGCCGGAGTGGACATCGGAGACATAAATGTCCAGGTCGCCATCGTTATCAATGTCGCCCCAAGTCGCACTCATCCCATAGCCAGGGTCGAATGCGCCGGTCTCACGCGATACGTCCGTGAACGTGCCGTTGCCGTTATTTTTGAGCAGCGCATCGCGTCCGAAATCGTTGGCGACGTAAAGGTCTGGATGGCCGTCCGAGTTGTAATCGCCCCAAGCAACTCCGAGCGTGAGGCCGGTCTCGTTGATGCCCGCCTGCCGGGTCACGTCTGTAAAATGAAATTGGCCGTCGTTGCGTAGCAGGCTGTTGCCCTCGCCGTTGCGTGTGTAGAAGAGAGTAGTCGGAAGATGCTTTCGCGGATCAAGGTAGCGGCCTATGTAGAGGTCAAGATCACCATCCGAGTCGTAATCAGCAGCAGCCGCTACGACAACGAAGTCCCCGTCGCCACGTGGGACTATCCCTGACTGGTCCGTGACTTCGACGAATTTTCTACGCGACGCATCCTGCGCGTCCGCGACCGATTTGAATAAACGGCTGCGGTCTGTAAAGCAGCCGAGAAAGAGGTCTTTGAAGCCGTCGTTATCGAAGTCGGCGAAAATGGCGACGTTGATGCCGGGCATCTGAGCAGGCAATCCGACCTCCTCGGTCACGTCTGCGAACGTGCCATCGTGGTTATTACGATAAAGCCGCGGACGCTCGCCGTCGGCGAAGAAGACGTCGTACCAGCCGTCCGAGTCGTAATCGACGGCAGAGACGCCAGCCGGGCCGTACTTGATAATCTCGAAAGCACTAGGATTCCACGCGGGCGTGAAAAAGAGCGGGTTCTTGTGCGAAACGAAATCAATGCCCGCGCTTGAGTTCGCTCCTTCGCTCGCACTTGCTTTGAAGTTCCTATATCCCCACAGGTCTGTGAAGGCTTTGCGGTCGCCCGTCACTGTGGTGCCGTGAATCAACTCCTGTTTGGCGATTTTCCAACCGTCTACAGTAGCGCGCAGCCACATGCGAAACAACACTTGAGTTTCAAAGGCTTCAGTCGCGCTAGGGGTCGCCCCGTTCGCGCTCTGACGGGTGCCGCGAATCCATAGGAAAGAGCGAATGACGAAAGCTTCGGGGCTGATGATTCGCTCGACTGAATCAAGCTTGAACTTGCTCTCCTCGATTGTGTTGATCGTGCGCAGGTAGCGCGAGACCTGTTCTCCGACATCCGCTTTCGTGAACGGCTTCACCTGGTCAAGTCTCCATTGATAGACACGTACACCATCGCGTTCGGATTGCAGTTCTTCAGTCCAGAAACCGTCTCGCTCGCTGGCGAACTGGTTGTTAAAGACGGTCAGGACTCTGGCCGCATCGAACTTCTCGATGCCTTCACGATAGGCTCCCAGAACCTTCTGCGCAGCCTGTCCCATCTGCGCTAACTGCTGCGCATTCTCTTCGAGGTTATTCACCTTCATCTTTACCAGAATGAAAACCACGAGCAGGATGATGAGAGGAGAGACGTAGAAAACTGCTCGTTTCTTTCTCTTCGACATAAGTTTCGTCTCCAATTCTCGCAAGCTTGAGCGTGCCGGATGCAGCCGGTCTTCAAGCTCGTCCTGTCTCCAAACATCTCTCGTCGCTCATGACGCCTAGCGCATTGAGTAACGCTCGGCGGCTGCCGCTGACGTGCGCGAGATGAAGTGCGCCGTCGCCATCTCGTTCAACTCGCCGCCCTCTTCGATATGCACCAGCCGATTGACACCAATCAGCGCATTAAGCTCAGCGCCTTCGATGCGTTGCACCAGTCCGCTCGGCCACGTAATCTCGATTGAATCAATTCGCTCTGCGCTGCCGAGGCCGAAGTGGAGCGGAAGCCACGCTTCCGAGGCGTAGCCCGAACCTGCCTCGACCTGCCGCGTCATCGTCTTGCCCCCGGCAGTCAGGCGCACGTACGCGCCGATGGCATCATGGTTGCTGCGCGTCCCGACCAGTTTGAGCACTATGGCGTTGCCGGACTTTGCCAGGTTGTTCAGATACAGAAAAGGGGTCTCGTTGTTATTGTTGATAATCATGTCGAGCCGCCCGTCGCCGTTGAAATCCGCGATGCCTACGCCCCGGCTATCCTTGATGCCATCCGAGCCTGTGGGCCGCGCCACATCCATGAACTGACCATCGCCCGTGTTGGCGAAGAAGCAATTGTGCTCGTAGCCATTCCAGGAGTTGTCACCCACGAATTCATTGCTGAAGAAGAACCCTTGCTTGTACCTGTCAACGTGTGCGACCGCACCGCTTGTGAACGGGAGTCATAAATCCGCACTAGGACCGGCCTTACCGGAAATCCAGCCGTTGGCGGCGTAGATGTCCAGGTCCGTATCGTTATCCATATCGAAGAAGGCCACGCTCCAACTCCAACCGGCGCGATTCGTGTGGCTGTTCTTCAACTCGCTGAACGTGCCGTCGCCGTTATTACGGAATAAGGAATTTCCCTCGCCTATATCCCTACCAATGTCTACCCATTTAGAGCCGACGAGGTCGTAGAACTTCTTGTACTCGGCTGCATCGAGCAGCAGCCATTTGGTCCGCGCGACGTTACGCACGTATTGGCTGACTGTCATGTCTTCGCCGAACCATCGCTGGTTCGAGTTAATGTTTGAAGTGTAGAGGTCGGGCAGCCCATCATCGTTGAAGTCACCGAAGACGAGTCCCATGCCGCCGCTGAAGTCGAGCACTCCGGCCTGCTTCGCCACCTCTGTGAAAGTGCCGTCGCCGTTGTTATGAAAAAGGCTTTTCCTGCCGAAGTCGTTGGCGACTGCGATGTCCGGCAATCCGTCGCGGTCGTAATCGGCGGCAGCGACAGCGAGCGTCCACCCCACGTCGCCCGTGCCGCTCGCTTCGGTTACATCTGTAAACCCGCGCCCGCTGTCATTACGAAAGAGGCGGTTCGGGGGAGCGTTCTGGGCAAAGAAGGGCAGACGCGGGATGTCGTGTATGGCGTCGCCGTAAAGCCCTATGTAGAGATCAACGAAGCCGTCGTGGTTATAGTCTAGAAAGCAGGCGGTCACGCTCGTCGAAGCGAAGTCGAGACCCATCTTGGCCGAGAGATCTGTGAACGTGCCATCGCCGTTGTTGTGGAAAAACTTGTTCGGCGCGAGATAGCGCGCGACGAAGAGATCGGAAAAACCATCGTTGTCCACGTCGGCGAAAATTCCTGCGTTCGCCTGATCTATCCCATCCAGTCCTGCTTCGCTCGTGACATCTAGAAATCGAACTTCGCCTGTGCGACTGTCGCTTATGTTTTTGTAGAGGCGGCTGCGCACGCCGTCCGGGAAGAAGATGTCCGGCCTATCATCGTTGTTGTAGTCAACCACGCTCACGCCGCCCGACCCGTGCTCGATGATGTCGAACTTCATCTGCGCGGAATATTTCGCGGCGTTGAGCTTTGGATCGCGCGAGTGTTTGAAATCTATCCCGACCGAACTTGGCTCTACATCTATGAAGCCTCGGGCATTGCCCTCCACCCGCAGCCCCTCTATGAGTTCGTCTTGGATGATCTTCCAGTTGAAGGGCGCGCCGGGAGCGGCTTCGTTGACGAGATGCCAACGATAGAAGTGGCGGTCCTGAAAGATTGCGCCCTGCGCGTCCGTTCCATCCAAAATATATTTGACGCGCACCACCACGCTCCGCTCCAACTCCACCTTTTCGATCATGTCGATCTTGCACCAGATGTTTTGGATCGAAGCGATGTTGCGAAGATAGCCCGACAACTCGCGGTCAAGAGCATTCCGGTCATACTCCTCTTGGCCTTCGGCTACTAGCTTGAAGACCGTGACATCGTTTTCCGCGGGCGCGGGCTGCATCACCCAACGCCCGCGCGCTGGCGAGCGATAGCTTTCGGAGTAGAAGCTTGTAATTTCAGACGTGTCATTTTTCCTAAACGCTTCTTCGATACCGTGCTTGTAGAGACTAAGGAAACTGTTGATAGATTTTCCTGTATTAAAGAACCGGGCGTGCTCTTCATCCCTACTTTTCATCGCATAGATAACGACCGTTGCGGCGACACCGCAAATGAGAGAGAGTGTGATTAGAATCTTGAGTGTGATCTTCAGAAATCTCTTTCTAGCCATTTTCTCTCCCTCAGCTTTTCCCCGTTCTCATACGCGCCAAACACAGTCAAAACGAGTTCTCTCATAGGGCCTCGGCGTAAAGCCTGCGAGCCGAGTCGGTCAAGGCCATCGTCCTCGTGGAGATGGCATCGGTCAGCTCCACGCAACTTGAAGCGCGTTTGATAATCTTTTTGGCGACCTGCATGGCCGAGACGATGACCGGCGTGATGCCGCCGCCGGGCTGCGTCCAGTGGCCGACGAAATAAAGATTTTTGATTGAGCCGTCGAGCGCCGGGCGATATGCCCCGAGCTGATCGGGCGACATCTCCCAACCGAGCATCGCACCCTGATGATTAAGCGTGAAGCGATGCGAGGTCAGTGCCGACGCACTGAGCCGGACGACGACCTTCTCGGAGAAGCCGGGCATCACACGTTCGAGATTAGCCATGATGTAATCTTCGACCGCCCGTTTATGAGCAGGCCAATCGCAGACGGCGTCGTACTTGATGTCGGTCAGCTTTTGCACGATGACGATGTGGCCGCCGGGCGGAGCCATCCGTGGCTCGAACAATGTCGGCACAAAGATTTTGAAAGAGCGCGTCGCGACCTCGTCCGTGTTCCATGTCGACCAGTGATAACCGGTTGATTCGCGCAAGCGCGCGGTCGGCATGTCCCGGAGTCCTATGTGCGTGAGAAAGCAGGGATGTGTCGGGCGCAGTCTGCGTACCGAGGCGAGCAGCTCTGGCGCGACATGCTCTGTGCCTAACATGCCTTCGAGCGTCAGCAGCAAGTCAGCATTTGAGATGACGACCTCGACGTTGACGCTCAACGTCGAGCGCGCGCCCGTGGCTCCCGTCTCTACCTCGACACCTTGGACTCTCCCATTTCTGACAACTATCCGCCGCACGGTCGAGCTCATCAGAATGTGCCCGCCGCGCTCTTCAAATCTCTGCGCCAACTCATCACTGAAAGATTGCGAGCCGCCGCGCGGGTAATAGTTGCCCAGGAAATAGGAGAGCCGGAGCATTGAGTCGAAGACAAACGACGTGCGACACGGAGGCGAGCCCCAGTGGCCGCAATCGGCGGCGAGAAGCAGCTTCAGTTTTTCATTGCGGAAGTAATGATCGAGCGCTTGGCGCACGGTGAGATGACGAAACTGTGCGAGCCTGTCTGTTTCGCGCCAGCGGAAATAATGTAACAGCCCGTGCATGTAAACTTCGCGCACGACCGCGAAGAACTCATCTAAAGCCCGCGCCTCTGCGGGAAATTCGGCTTTGAGCTTGTTGAGGTAGTGGGCAAAATCTGCCGGGACGGCGAACTTCGACCCGTCGGGAAAATGAAAATGGTCAACCGGGTCCATCTTGACCCATTGCTGCGTGATGCCTAGCTCGCGGAGTAGCTTTCCCGTAATCGTCGCCGGGTTGCCGAGCAACGGATAGAAATGTGTCGCCGCATCAAACGTGTAGCCTTTGCGTCGGAAGGTGCTGCAAAAGCCGCCCACCATGTAGTGCTGCTCGATGAGGAGCACGCGCAGCCCTTCACGCGCCAACAGGTTCGCGCAGATCAATCCTCCGATGCCTGCGCCAATGATGACCGCATCGTAACGGGCGGCGGGCGGAGTGCCTCTTAAACCTTTGAAGAGTCGCTTCATAAAAGTCTGAAGTCTGAAGTCTGGAGTCTGGAGTCAGAAGCCAAAAGCAATTTATTTCTTTTGACTCATGACTCTTGACGCCAGACTCCAGACTGTTCCAGAGGTCTGTTGCGGCCATAAGTCTCGTGAGCTTGGACGAACTCGCCGCTGGCGATGGCCGCGCCCATCGAAAGCTCTCCGGCCAGTAAAGTCGCGGCGACAATCTCGGCGAACTTGGCGGCGTGGCCGCTGCCCGCACAGCCGAGCATCTCTAAACACTCGTGGCTCGTGCCCAGACCCGTTCCGCCGCCGACGGTCGCCACCGTGAGCGATGGCAGTGTGACGCTGCTGTAGAGATCACCTTTGTCTGTGACTTCAAAGTTGGTGATGCCGACTGCCGAGTTACAGATATTGGCAACGTCCTGACCGCAGGCGATGAAGATGGCGGCCAGCCCATTCGCAAAGTGAGCGTTGTAGCCGATGGCGTTGGCCTGCATGTGGCCCAAGACTGTGTGCTGCCAGAGGTCGCACAACCGCTCAGGCGTGGTGTGTAAATAGGCTTTGACCGTTTCGAGGGACACGCACGCCCCGGCAGTCACACGCTTGCCTTTGCCGCCCGCGAGCAGCGCGCCGCTCGCACGTTTCTCCGAGCTATACCCACTGAAGATATAGAAACGACGCGCGTGGCTGTGATGTAAAATCCACCGACACGCATGTTCGGTCGCTTTGGCTATCATGTTCATGCCATGTGCGTCCGCCGTGAAGTAACAGAAGTTGACGATGACTTCACGGCCTAACGGATGGCATTCCAATCTGAGCAGCTTTCCGTGACGTGTAGTTGA
>MNJR01000024.1 GCA_001920415.1 Acidobacteria bacterium 13_1_20CM_3_53_8
TTAAGCAGGTCGGACGTGGTCTTTACTTTTTCCGCATCAATTAAAACGCGCAGAACTTCAAGCAAACCGATTTCGTCTTTGGTCGGTGCCTTCTTGCCCGGCGGTGTAGTTGACGATTCAGCCATAGTCTCCTCCAAAGGCCAGCAATATTTTCAGAACAGTGCGGATTCGTCAAGCAAAAGGTTGGTCTATTATTGCTCCACTACGGGCGCGCGATCCTCAAGGCTAACTCCTAGCTTGCCGGGATTGAAACCGTCTATGCGAATGCGTTGGCCTTCACGCAAAACTTCTAAAGAGCCTCCGGGGAAGCTTCCTGCAAATACCCACGCATAGGCGCTCGTCACAGGTTTACCGTTGGCGGCGACAAGCTGATCGCCCGCTTTCAGCTCCGCGGATTTCGGTTGATCCGGCGGAGGCTGTACGCTAGTGATGATGACGCGCACGGATTTGAGCACAGTCCCATCGCTATGCGTGTGTGTAACGCTTTGAAGATTGCCGCCAGAGAACTTTGCTTCCCGCGCGCTGAACCCGACTAGATTCTCATTAAACCCAGTCTCGTAGATGCGAACGCGCTGCTCGTTCTCGTCAAACTCTTCTTCGTAATGCGCGCCGGTTCCGGTTGAGATGAAAGGCAGCGGCTGGCGATTCTCGTCGCAGACCTGTCGCACCTGGCGCTTCGTTTTGCCGTTGGAGTACCATTCTGTATCGAAGCGCAAGACGGGGCCACCAAAATTCCTAGGATCACCGGCAGTTCTCCATTCGGTAGTCACGCGCCCCTGCTCATCGTAAAAACTTTCGACCGCAATAAAGGCAAGTCCGGCGTTTATTGCAAGTTGTCCCTGTGCGTCCTCATAGCGGCTACTCATGTGACGGAGTCGCCCCTGCGCATCGTATTCCGGCTCGCTCGTATACCGGTAATATTTGTACTGCGCCGGGTCGTGCTCGTCCATCGTCTGCCGCCGTAAGACTTCTGTGGCGTCGAATTCGTCAATAAGGCGATGATAACCACCCTTGCTGTAAGTTTTTTGCCCCGCCGCATCGAAATATGTTTGCTCGACTCGCATGCCCTTTGGGGTCGAAGTATAGATAAAGCGTCTGATCGCATAACCATTTTCGCCCGCGACCGGATTACCCTGGGCGTCTAGAAATTTTTCCTCGGTGACGTTGCCGTTCGCGTCGTGTTGAAAGGCGCTTCGCCATGAGGTTGCGCCGACGGATTGAATATCCGCAGGATAACCGAACTCGTCATAGCCTATGTTCATTTGGCTGATCTGCTTGAGCGAGCCGTCAGCGTCTGCTTTGAAATAGGTGCGCTGCGTTAGTTCGCCATGCTCGTTGCGCTTCATCTCTATCAGAGACCAGGGCGCAGCCGCATCGCGCACAAGCTTTCCATCGGGGTCTAGATTTGAGACGCGCGTCGCATTTCCCGCGCCATCTTGTTCGGTCACAAATGAGGCGATCCCATCCCACACAGATGGTTGCCCTTTCGCATCGCGCACTTCGAGTCGAATGGTCTGTCCCCAGTTTATGGCAAAGGCGACCAAGCCAGCGCGATTCGCGGCAGGCTGGCCGTCCGGCCCCAGATTTACAAATTGAAGCGCGCGTCCCGCGTCGTCGTGCTCCAGCTTGTAGCCGTAAACACCTTCCCCGTTGGCGGCGGGCTTGCCTGCGGCGTCGAAGAAAGTGACCTTCGTGTCGTAGCCTTTGGCGTCGCGCTCGAATTCCATGTGAGACGCGCCGCCGCGGCTGGAGGCGTCAAAGCCGCGCAGGTTAACGAAGCGTGCCCCCGCGGTGCGGTCGGAGAAATCCGAGGCACTGCGGCGTTCGTAGGTGATGCGCCAGTTAACGTGGCCGTTACGGTCACGACCTTGCGCTTCCTGCACGTTATTACTATCGTCGTAAAAGAATTCGACCGAAGTGCTTTCCGGCCTAGCCTCCGAATAAGGCTGCGCATAGACCAGACCCTCTATGTAGAGCGGAATCATCTCATCGAGCGAGATGCGTCGCAGCTCGGCGGGATTGCCGCGCGCGTTCAAGACTTCCACCTTTGATATGGGTCCGAACCTGCCGCGCCGCGTCAGTCGCAAATAGGCTGCGCGATGTGAAGCGCTCTCCAAACTGATCTTCGCTATAGGCTCCAAGCCCCCGTTAACCCAAGCCACATACGCCGCGTATTCCAGATGCGGACGCTGATAAAGTTCCCATCGCGTAAGAAGCGCCAAACCTGCGACAACTGCCAACAGCGCGGTCGTTGCGGCGACAAATTTCCAGGGATGTCGTCGCACCCACTTTATGCTGTTACCGACGGTGCTCGGTGGCTTGGCGAGAATTGATTCGTCATCTAGAAAACGCCGAAGATCTTCAGCGAGCGCCGCGGCGCTCGCGTAACGATTGCGCGGCTCTTTCTCCAGACACTTCATGCAGATGGTTTCTAGATCGCGCGGAATCTCTGGCCTGTGCCACGCGGGCGAGACAGGGTCTTCGGTAAGGACGCGAACTGTTATTGCTGTCTCACTGTCTTCGGGCAGGAAAGGCGGGCGTCCCGTGAGCATTTCGTAAAGAATTGCGCCTAACGAATAGACGTCCGCAGCCGGTCCAACGTGTCGGCTCGCACCCTTAGCTTGCTCCGGTGCCATGTAGGTGGGCGTTCCAATGACGGCACCAGTAAGTGTAAGTTTAGTATCGTCTTTAAGTCGTTTCGCAATTCCAAAATCGGCAACCTTTGGGACGCCGTGAGTATCGAGTAAGATGTTGGCCGGTTTCATGTCGCGATGCACTACGCCGTTTTGATGTGCGAAGTGAAGCGCGCGCGCGACCTGTATCAGCAACTCTGCGGTATCTCGGGGCGAGGGCAACTCTTTGCGCAAGCGATCCGCGAGCGAGCCACCCTCAACAAATTCCATAGAGAAGTACGGCGCGCCATCGTGCTCTCCAACTTCGTAAATGTGAGCGATGTTGGTGTGATTCAGCCCAGCCGCCGTCTCCGATTCTTCAAGAAACCGATGCAATTCATCCGGTCCGTAGTGGCCGGTTAATGTCTTGAGCGCAGCGAGACGGTTCAGTTCGACCTGGCGCGCCAGATAAACCACGCCCATTCCGCCGCGTCCGAGTTCTCGTTCAATCTCGTAATCGCCGAATACTTTTAAAGATGGATTCTGCTGGCCCGGCGACGCAGAAGGTGCGCTCACTCTGTGATCAGGCATGGGGCGGATTATCGCATAAATTCATCAAGCATGTAACCCTATTGCTACTCGATGGATAAATCCACAATAAATTATGACTGATGTTCCTGAGTCCAAAACCGTGCAGGCCACTCGAAGCTTTCGTCTCCTCGAGTGGCCTGTGAAATTATCGCTGGACAACAGCTCGGCGATAAGAAAATTTCAGCATGACGCAAAGAGCGTCAAAGCGAACTCGTCGCCTCACGGCACGCATTCACGATTGGTGCGAGCGACGATCGAAGCGAACCTTTGCTGGTATTCGGCTGAAGTGATGAAGGCGCAGACCATAGATCGGTAATTGCCCTGCACACGGTTGTTCAATACGTCTAACCAGAACTGGTAGCCGCTCTCGTCCGCATCACGTCTGAGATAACCGAAGTACTCAATCAGCACGAAGCTTGGGTTGTACTCAGCCTGACGGAACTCGCTCGCATCAATCACCGCCCGCAGAGTGTTTGCGCGTCTCTCAGCCAAACTGCTCCCGCTTCCGTATAGACTCAGGTAGTCGCCGCGTCTCGCCGTCAGGTCAACCCCCGAAGCCTGCTTGATGTTTGCCAGCAGCGCGTCAACGAACTGTTCGGCGGTCTGCGCCCCGCTATACTTCTGCGCGAACTCCGTGCGACCGACGAAAGCTTCGGAAAGCGCTACCTGACTCTGTGCCAGTTGATCGCCTCCAGTCACCTGCTGTCGGTCTGCGGCATACTCCGCGTAATTTATTCGTCGTCCAAGGCCAGCCTTATAGAGACGGGAAACGAAAGAGCCTGTCTGTTGGTACTCCTGTTCTACGAAGAAGGCCGCACTGACATCAATCCTGCGATTATGCAAGCAGACAGAATCATTACCACACACGGCTATTTCATTCCCCCAATAAGCCAATCCTCCCTCGTCAGGCTCGCGCCCAAGGAAGTCCAGATACTGCTGGCGAACGAAGAACATCTCGGTCTCAAGCGGGTTACTCGATTGTGTGCTGTCGGCTGTGGCAGTGAATGTGGCGTCCGTTCTATCCGCCACTAGAGAGAAGGAGCGATTCGTCGGAGTGAAACTGTAGTTGACTCGCTCCGGCACGACCGTATAGAGATTGTTGACCGCTACGTTATCGAATTTGTAGAAGCCGCCAGCGTCCGTGATTGTGCTACGAGACGTGCCACCGATGAGTTGGACTATGACTCCTCCGAGCGGCGTGCCATCGCCTGTCACTATGCGCCCGCTAATCTTCGCGGCGGAGACAGTCGGCGCGTTCGTAGAGTTCATAGTCCAAGGGGAGAACTGCGTCACTCCACTCTTCTCAACCCAATTGGCAGTAGTATCGAAGTTCGTAATAGGCTGGGGAGACCAGCCAGTGCCGTTGAAGCGCCAGAGGTTCAAGCCCGCGCCTTCCGTGTTCCCGCTTAACTCTGAATCAAGATAGTGAAGGCGAAGGGTTGCGGAGATACCGCTGCCGCCCGTAGGAGTGATCGTGTAAGTGCGCTGCACGGCGTTCGGGAATCCGTTCGGGCCTGAAGGCGCGGCCTTGACCAGATTTACAGTTATGTCCGTAGGCGCTGTGCCCGAATTGATTGTTATCTGGTTATTCGGATTGCCGAACGAAAGCGCGCTGCCGCCGGAGACAAACCCTGTGCGTTTGACGTTGCCTATGACATCGCCACCGCCAGTGGAGCTTGCCGTTGCGGGCATCGTTAGCGTAAACGCGTTGGTGTTGAGGTCGCCGCTTGTAAGAGTAAGCACGCCGTTGACGGTTGCGTTTGCGCCTAGGCCGACGCCGCTTGCATTGTTAATGGTTAGATTGTTGAAGGTCGTTGCGCTTGTGCCGCCTAATGTCTGAGCAGATGAACCGTTGAAGTTGACAGTGTTGCTGTTGGCTGTGAACGTTCCATTGTTTGTCCAGTTGCCTGAAACATTAATCGTGGTTGCGTTCGTTCCAGCCAGCGTAGCTCCCAAATCAATCTGCACGTTGTTGTAGGTGCTACTGCTTGTGAACGTGCCTGCTTTGACTTCAATCAAACCCTGCACAATTAAGCCAGCGAAACCAACCGTACCGGCTGCGTTGTTCAAAGTCAGGTTGTTATAAGTCGTGAAAGTTGACGGCAACGTTTGGGCTACACCAGAGCCGTTATATTCGATGGTGCTGCCCGTTATGGTGTAGGTGCTAGCGCCCGGCGTGAACGTGCCCGCTATCTTAATCGTGCCGGTCGAAGCAAGAGTTCTTGCACCCCCGCCGCTACTGCTCAGATTGTTGTAGGTGAAAGCGGGAATTGTTTGTGCTCCGGCATTGGTGAAATCAATCGTGCTGCCAGTGATGGTAAAGGTGTTCGTGCCGGGCGTGAATGTGCCTGCAACGCCGATTGTGCCTGAAGAGGCGAGCGTGCGCGTGCCTGTGTTGCTGCTGGTCAGGTTGTTGTAATTGAAAGCAGGAATGTTTTGCGCGCCCGCGCCGTTGAAATCAATGGTGTTGCCGGTAATCGTATGACCTGTGGCTGTGCCCGTAGTGAACGTGCCTGCGATTCCGACAGTGCTGCCATTAGGCAAGGTCTTGTTGAAGTTACTGAAAGTGAGATTCCCGTAATTGCCGGGAGCAACTGCTTGACCGTTAGAGCCTAGATTATAATTCACAGTTCCTGTTGCACTGCTGCCGATTGAGCCGGAGGTGAAAGATACTGCGCCGTTGAGCGTCAAAGTGTTCGTGCTCACGCCTAACACTCCGCTTGTCAATGTCAACGTTCCGCCAACCGTCGCATTCGCGCCGAGGTTAACGCCGCTCGCATTGTTGATGGTCAGATCGTTGAAGGTCGTAGCTGATGTTCCGCCAATCGTTTGAGCGCTTGAGCCGTTGAAGTTGACTGCGCTGCTGCTGGCTGTGAACGTTCCGTTATTCGTCCAGTTGCCAGAGACGTTGATAGTGCTTAGAGGATTAGCGGCTAACGTTGCGCCCGAATCAATCTGCACATTGTTGTAGGTGCTACTGCTCGTGAACGTGCCAGCTTTTACTTCAATCAGACCGTTAACCGTTAGCCCGGCGAAGCCACTTGTGCCCGCAGTGTTGTTGAGCGTCAGGTTGTTGTAGGTCGTGAAGCCGGACGGAAGCGCCTGCGAACTCGTACCGTTGTATTCGATGGTGCTTCCGGTGATTGTGTAATTGTTCGTATTTGGCGTGAACGTGCCAGCAATCTTAATGATGCCTGTGGACGCAAGCGTGATTGCGCGCCCGCTGCCGCTCACTGTCAGATTGTTGTAGGTGAAAGCAGGTACGGTCTGCGCACCCGCGCCGTTGAAGTCAATGGTGTTGCCTAGGATGGTGTGGCCTGTGGCCGTGCCGGGCGTGAATGTTCCGGCAATGCCGGTCGTGCCGCCATTTGGCAATGTCTTATTGAAGTTGCTGAAGGTCAGGTTGCCGTATGTGCCGGGAACAACGTTCTGACCATTAGAGCTTTGATTGTAGTTTACTGTTCCTGTTGCACTGCTTGAGATTGAACCGGAGGTAAATGAAACCGTGCTGTTCAGAGTTAAAGTGTTAGTGCCTACGCCCAGCACGCCACTGGTCAAGGTCAACGTGCCGTTGACCGTTTCACTGTTGCCTAGATTGACGCCGTTCGCATTATTAATAGTCAGGTTGTTGAAGGTCGTTGCGCTTGTGCCGCCAAGAGTCTGAGTTGATGAGCCGTTGAAGTTGACAGTGTTGCTATTGGCTGTGAATGTTCCATTGTTAGTCCAACTGCCAGAGACGTTGATTGTCTTGGCACTTGTCCCAGCCAGCGTTGCTCCATTGTCAATCTGCACATTGTTGGCTGTGGTGTTAAGTGCGGTGAACGTGCCTTGCTGCACTCTGAGCAAGCTTTGCACGGTTAGGCCGTCGAAGCCCGCGACGCCAGCCGCGTTGTTGAGCGTCAGATTGTTGTAGGTCGTGAAACCGGACGGAAGAGTTTGCGCGCCCGTGCCATTTAATTCAACCGTGCTGCCCGTGACAGTGTGGCCTCCGGCTGCGCCCGTAGTGAAAGTGCCCGCGACCTTGACAGTGCTGCCGTTGGGCAAAGTCTTGGTGAAGTTACTGAAAGTGAGATTGCCGTAATTGCCGGGAGCAACGTTCTGACCACCTGAACTCTGATTGAGTGCTATTCAGAGTTAAAGTATTAGTGCTCACGCCGAGCACTCCATTGGTTAACGTCAACGTTCCTCCGACCGTCACATTGCCACCGAGATTCACGCCCGACGCGTTATTAATTGTCAGGTTGTTGAAGGTCGCCGCGAGTGTACCTATTGACTGAGCAGACGAGCCATTGAAGTTGAAGGCGCTCGAACCTGCGGTGAACGTTCCGGCGGTGAACGTAAAGTTGCCGCCGATGTTTACTGTGCTGCTGCCGCCGCTGAATGTGCCACCAGTCTGCGCGATGGCGTTGAAAGTTCCCGCCGCAATGTTAAGGCCGCCTGTTAGATTTACTGTCGTGCCCGCGTTGAAAGTGCCGTTTAGAAGATTCAGGTTGCCGCTTATGCCAACGGTGCTTGTGTTGCCGTTGAATGTCCCGCCCGAAAGAGTGTTCTTCGCAACGTTAAGGTTGCTGTTGACGGTTATGGTGCTGTTGTTGGCCGTGAATGTTCCGTCAACTATGCTCAGATTGGCGAAGGTCACGTTGCTTCCTGTGAAGTTTGTCCATAATCCGTTGACCTGTATCTCTACGTTATCGGCCAGGTTAAGCGTACCCTTGGCTGTGACTCCGCCGACAGTGTTATCACCTATGCCAGCGCCGTTCGAATCGTTCGTAGCCGTGTTGCCGGAGATGGTGACAGTCCCGCCTGCGGTTGCGTCTATGATGCCAGAGCCTCCTGACCAGTAGATGCCTCCGCCGTTTACTTTTGAAGTGTTTGATGACAACGAAGTCGTATTCGCCGCCGTCGCATCCAGCGTGAGCTGCAAGCTCTCTACTATGATCGCGCCGCCGCTCCCGTTCGTAGCCTGATTGCTGGTAAAGGTTGAGTTCGTAATGTGGAATGAGCCCGTGCCGGTGTTGAAGGTGAAGAGGTCTGCTCCGCCGCCGCCGCTCGCCGCAGATCCGGCAGTGTTGCCCGTGAAGGTGTTGTTCGTCATGACCAGGTTGCCGGTCGCGCCGCCCTGTCCACTGCCAGCCGAACCGGGCGCGTAGCCGAGGCCGCCGCCAGGCCCTCCCGCAGGAGCCTGATTCACAGTGGAACTCGTATTGTTGGTGAAAGTGCAACCTGTGATAGTCAGGTTGCCGCCGAATTTGTTGAGACCACCGCCGCCCGACGTAGTGTTAGTGCCGCTCGTCCGATTGTCATTGAATGTGACGTTAGTAACATTCAATACTTCGCCAAGCGCCCCGCCGACGAAGCCGCCGCCGCCCACGCCGCCAGTATCTCGACCGCCCGTCACGGTCACCCCTGAAATCGTGTAGGTGTTCGCCCCGAAAGGCAGGTTCATGCAGAGCACTCTTGCGTTACTTAACGTCTGCTGAATGGTCGTGGTAGCTTGCCCCGCCCCTGTAATGGTGGTGGTCGGATTAACAACCAGATCGCCCGCGTTGGGAGTATCGCAGCCTGAGCCGCCGGACAGGCTTAGCTGGTAAGTGCCCGCGTTGATGCTGATGGTCGTTCCCGCGTTGGCGTTGGCAAAGATGAATGCATCGCGCAGCGAGCATGTGCCAGTGCCTAACGTGGCGCAGCCTGGGCTGTGTATGGCGTCAGTCGTAGAGTTGACTGTAACTGTAGCGTCGGGCGTGATGGGGACTATGCTGGCTTCCGTTGCCCCAGAATTCAATAGCACCATGTCGCGCTCGCCGTTCAATTTCGTAGGGAGCGCAAGCACGGCTACGGGAGCGTTCGTAGCATCAAGGCTCACGTTGGAAAGGCCTTCAACGCCCGTGATTGATTCCGCGCTCACGCCCGCCTCACCCGCTTGGCGCGTCTGCTGCCCGACTATCTTCATGCTGTTTCGGCCAGAGTCCAGCATCAGCAAATCTTCCGTGTCGCCCCAGGAGACTTGCGAGACCACTAGCGGCCTATGACTAATAGCGCCCGGCGCGGGAGCTACGGATGTTTCGAGGTCAAGCGGCTCGCTCCAGCGTGCAGGCTTGTTAGCAGTCCAGGCGGACGCTGATTCAATCTCGGAAACGCTCTGCTTCTTCATAGCTATGGGAGTGCGTCTGGCCTGCGCGCGCTCCTCCAATTCCGCATCGTTAAAGCGCACCTTGTTTATCTCGCTCTGCTCAAGCAGGTAAAGCTCTCCGCCCTCTGCCTGAGCGGCAATCTCCGTGTTACTCTGGCGATCCCAGACGAAATTACCAAGCGCAAGGCTCTGCACGTTGAAGGGAACGCTCACGCGCTCGACGCGCGATTCGGCGGAGACTCTGTTCAAGCGCCCCCAGCCGTGAACTATCTCCACCTCATTTCCGGTTGCCACAGCCGCGTCCATGAAGGGATCGCTATCAAGACGACCGAACTCCACCGCAGTCGCCTCGTAAGGAAGCTGGTAGCTGGTCGGTTGGCCGCTCAGACCGCCTTCCGCACCGTCATAAATAAGCAGCGTGTGACCTGAAGGCCCGGCGATGCCGACCGCAACATCTGTGTTACCATCCGCCGCTTTGAACTCGCCCGCCGCTAGCGCAGTCACCTGCCCCGGCAACTCTATACGCTCTGGCGCTGTGAGTCGCCCTGCGCCATCGCCCGCCATCAGATAGAGACCACCGCCATGCGCGGCCAGCAGAACATCAGACCTTCCGTCCCGATTGAAGTCGCCCGTAACCAGGAAATCCGCAGCCTCCGGCGTAGTGTACGAAAGAGTCTCCGGCAGCAGCGGGTCGGGGTTTAAGCCCTGCTGCATGCGCGCGAAAACGGAATCGTCTGTGGGCGCGAAAGCTTCAGGATTTCCGCGCCGCAGTGTTACAACGCCAAACCCGTTAACCGCGTAGCCGCCTACTACATCCGGCGCTCCATCGCTATCAAAATCGGCGGACGCCAGTGAGCGCGCCTGTGCGCTGCCGGAACGCAGAGCATCGCTTGCCACCTGATTGCCCGTGTACCTAGACTTCAGTTCACGTCCATCTTGCAGTTTAAGGAACTTCCCGCCGCGCCCAGCGGCGTGCACAGTAATCTTCTGCACACTGCTCTCGGGAGCGGGCGCTTTGCTGGATGCTTTGAAAAGGCCGGAAGCGAGCAGCACAGAGATTAATAATGAGCAGACAAAAAGGGTGAGGGAAATGCGTACTGCGAAACGAGACGTAAGGTGATTCATGAAATCCTCCGTATAATTTCTAATTCTGCGCTTTTGTATGGGACTGTTTGATAAAGTGCGCGACGGGCAAGACTATCGAACGGAAGCTGCAAATTGTACTGCGGAACGCGCGCGCATTAGTATGGCAGAACGCCTGTGATGGTGCAAACGAAAAAAGAGGCGCGAGCAAGGAGGAGATAACCAGAACACCTCATTCTTCGCGCCTGCATGCAAGGGGTTCAAACTTCCAAAAGCCTTGTTTTTTAAGTTAGTCAGTCTTTGCTTACGAACATGCGAGTCGTCCCTCTCCCGGCTCGCATGTTCGGCTCTCTCTCTGCGTGCGACACAGAGCTTAAAACTCGTTTCAGTTGCCGCAGTCCGGCGCAACATCATCGGTAATCGTCCACGAGTCATTGCCCGCGCACGAGGACGTATGCGTCACGAAACAACCGTTCTGATCCTCGCCTATGACCTTGACGCCCGCACCGCCGCAAGAAACGTTGCTGAGTGTGTAGGACCCGCCGCCCGAGCTGATCGTCGCGCCGTTGAGCTGATCCGGCCCCCAGTTATTTTGACCCGCCGCCGCGAGATAAAGGTGATGAATCGCCCGCCCCGAATTGTTCACGACCGTGATTGAGATCGCCTGCGTTTGTGCGCCAGAGAGCAGCGGCGCTGCCAGCAGCGTAAACACGATTGCGATAAAGGCTACGAAACGGAAGATATTTTTTGAGTTGACCATTGCTGTTATAACCGCTCCTCTCTGACTATCAAGCGAGAAAGTAATCTGTTCGCTAAGGCTATTGCTCAGGCTCTCGACGTTTTGTGTACGAGCGCGGCTCGCGTGCGAATTCCTGTTAATCCTGAAAGTTAACGCCCGAGAGCCGCGCGCATTGCTCTTAATATTGACGCCGCGCTTTATTCCGCATGCCCGAACCTTACGGGCAGTTGCTTGTCACAGTGTAGT
>MNJR01000075.1:0-6381 GCA_001920415.1 Acidobacteria bacterium 13_1_20CM_3_53_8
GTCGCTGTCGAGGAGAAGTAGAAGGCGAAGAACAAGTAGGAGGCGAAGAACTAGGAGGAGTTAATGAGGATCGAGATAGAGACGTAGGTAAAGAGGAGTCAGAGGCAGTAAGAGCCATGGTAAACACGTTCCGTGCCGGGAGATTGGTAACCAGTCGGGGTTGTTCCGTAAAGAAATTAAAGGGGCGCGGGAAGCACCGAACATTTCCAGCTGCAGGTCCAACTAGGACGGAAAAGCGATATTTGTCTGTAACATGATCGATGGAAGGGAGTGCGGTACCATAGCCGCAGAATCCGGAGTTTACTATGATTGGCCTGTGGCGTTGAGGGGCCAACGCAATGAAAGCCCCGGCCCCCGCAAACCCCGCGCAAAATTGCCGCGCCGGTCGTTTGAATGGTCCAGTAATGGTGGTGTCACTATCAGACCAGAACAAATAATGGGGGCAAAGGTCCTCCTGTCACACTGCCGAAGAAGCCCGGCAATGGGAGGGACCGCATGCCGTCAAAGGCGTTTTCAGTTGTCCCATCACGAGACACTTCCCTGCTTCACCCATCTATTAACCACCGAGGCATCTGTGAGATGGCTTCAACGCCACAGGCGCAGGCAGCCATCTTGCCTATTGGTCAGCACACGTTAGCTTAGTAATCAGGGGCTCTTCCTGCTCAAGGATAAGACCCTTCCCGATTACCATTTTTTGTTTAGGGGAGCACGCCTGATGTTAATCCGCAGAAGCCAGTGCGGGCTCAAAGGGCCCCCTTCGGGCCTTCATTCATTTCAGCCAAGCCTGCTGTCTGGAAACTTTCGATCGGAGATTCCGGAGACACCAGCAGTCGCCCTGGAAAAGATGCGGCGAGAAGAGGACGATCGCGGTGACGACGGTAATACACCCTCTCATGCATGTGGACGCTGATCGACCACGACTGACAGAACTTAGGTGAAGAGCATCACGGTGGGAGCACTCAAACTGTAGCCGGCGCCTCGGTCGGCGTCGCCGAGGCCGCTCTAGAGGTCGACGTGGCTAGTTCTTCTCTTCGCGATAGACCTCACAACGAGCCCGACATGGATTCTGTGGAGACGGATAAACGACAGAGAGCCAATCAGACCAAGCCTGTCGTCAACTCCTCCGATTCCGATAAGCCTCCTCTCTCGGTCGCTGAATCTGCTGGACAGACTCTCGCCCCAACGACCGTTTCAGGCTCGAGTTTACCTGACCTCGATAAGGACGGTCCGGTGACGGTTGACATCTCAAACTTTACAGCAACGAAAATCCTCGATAAACGGCCGAGCCCGTCTGGAGTCGAGTACAGGTGCGAGTTAGCGCCGCTGTGGTTGTCTCTAGACTTGGTGGAAAAGACGAAGATGGGACGCGTTCAGATCCGGAACTACGAGAATGGTCTCATACGGGCAAACCGTCTGGGGGCGTTGAGGGAAAGAAAGAGGAAGCTTTTACAAATGTAAGCGTGTTAAGCGGCCCAGTTTTTCATCGCCGTTGTGCCCCTGTTATAGGCTCTCGTCTAGCTAGCTACACGGCATCACGAATCAAGTCATTTGTCCTTTCCTTTTCTGAGGCTAAAGTCACCCCAGGCATCTTCCCGCGGCTCACAGCCGGTTTGGGATGAAGGAGCAGACGGGAATGGCCACGCCGACCTGCCACCTTACCACCATGTCACCAATTGCATTGACTGCACCACAGCGTTCCCAAAGAGAGATCGCCACCCCAGATGATGACTTAGGGGGCTATCAGTTCCATCTCATCAGTTAGAACTGCCTATCGTTCTCATGCAAGGCTCCATCGCCGGCTTCGAATCGGTGGACCTTGAACCCATTCCCTAAAGTATCCTTTGACTCACAGCGCAGTGCTCATCGGTCTCAGGCGCATATGCTTCATGGACTTGCACCTCATAGGCATGCATCTCACAGGCGGGGCCTGCGCAGAAAGTTGGTACCAATGAACTCTAGATTAGTAGCTCTTTCTTCCTCAGTCACTGCATCAATTGTACCTTCTGCTTTACCTTACTATTGATGGTAAAGCTCGCTTTCTAAAATAGGCACTGGCGATCCTAGGAAGGATTGCTTGTGTCCTAGGAGCTTGAAACGACCCAGGACACCCCCAGCCGGTCCTAGGAACATTTTGGGGGGTCCTAGGACACCTTAAGCCGATCCCAGGAGCTTCTGAGGCCCCAGGAACACTAACTGCGGTCCCGGGAACACTAAGTGTGGTCCTAGGACCGCCGTTTCCACATTAGGAAAGTGTAACGCTACCAGTGTATTGGAAAGCTCACACCATCAAGTTGTGGTCTCGCTCACGCCAATGATGCTGCACGACCTGCGCAGGAATACGCGGTGATAGTCACCGGGAAGCCCATACTACCTCACTTTTGTTCCCTAACTCTCTTCTGTTTTCCACGACACTCATGTTCTGCTTCGGGAGGCCTCGCTATGCCTAGCTGTGGTTATGTTAGTTCGGACTATCCCAAAGCCGCTCCCAATCACAATCAGGCTTCGCCTCAACAAATGGACTTCAAAGGGGGCGGGCCGATTGCTCAGACCGACTCTCTTCGCAGCTACTACGATCGAGTTCTCCTTGCGCGCAAATGGCCTCAGGGACAATTCGGCCGAGCACTCTGTTCTTATCCGAGTTCTCCCCAGGGACAAATGGCCCCAGGGATAATTCGGCCGAGCACTCTATTCTTATCCGAGTTCTCCTCACACACAAATGGCCCTAGGGACAATTCGGTCGAGTCGTTTCATTCCATCTGAGTTATCCTTACACAAGTTAGAGGGAAGAAAGAAAGTATGAGAAGAACTATTTCTGTCGAACGCAAGCAAAGCCAAGCATTACAAAAGTCACATCGAATCATCCTGACCGTAAGCCTCTGTCCGGGGCCAGAAGGATCATGTAGTTTGAA
Source organism: Acidobacteria bacterium 13_1_20CM_3_53_8 (assembly GCA_001920415.1). GTDB lineage: Bacteria > Acidobacteriota > Blastocatellia > Pyrinomonadales > Pyrinomonadaceae > 3-1-20CM-3-53-8. Next base: position 2,910 of record MNJR01000075.1, read on the forward strand.
AGCGAACGCTGTAGCTTCGCTGGAAGTCCAAGATCCAGGAAGGCGCCATGACTGATGACGTTTGCGACATCGAGGAGCCTCGGTCTTCGAGAACCGATTCCCGAAAAGCGAGCAAAGCCTCCAAAGAAGAGCCGCAAGACTAAAAGGGATGACCTATCTGAGGACAACTCTTGAGATAACGGTGCGCCACTAGCAATGAGTCGTGCTGAAAGCCCTCATGTGCGAGGCGGGGCAGCCATACGAGATTGATCAAGAGGGCTCTTTCAGTCCAAATTTCCCGTTCACTAGTTACCAACGCGAAATACGTCGAATGACCCTGAGGAATGGAATTGCTCCACATCCCGTGACCCTGCAGCAGGTCGAAGACCANNNNCAGCTAGAGCACATGGAAGCTCTAGCTACTTGTCGGTTGTGGAGGACTAATACGCCCTAGCTTCATCCTATACCGTGCGGTCCGGTGATGACGAGCTAGGGGGCAGAGGTTGATGGCGAAGATTCTTAGGAGACGGACGAATTCATCCCATATCCATATGTCGCAAGCTCTGAACGATAACGAAAATAGATGGCGGCATTCTTGTGGCGACTTGTCGAAGACACACGTGACTTGGCAGGAAGCGTTCTCCTTCGAAGGTCGGAGGGAGTCATGCTGCTGAGAGAGACTGGTTGGGACGTCATCCGGGCTAGAGACCTTTACTTGAAGCACCAGTTTGCTTTCGATGAGTTCACCAACTCGTATAACCGACTTCGAGGACCCCACGCTCCTCAGATCCTAGCGAGATAGTAGGCTTTCCCGCTTGATCGATCCGACTGGTCGTCGAGACATTGACTCTCTCCAAACACACCTAAGACTACACAATTTCAACTTCGTCGCAGCTGTTGTGCCTTGGCAGAAGCCAGGAATCCAGCAACCAATATTATAGAGCGACCGGAATTTGAAGCGCAGTTGCCAGTCGCAGATGATGTTTGGTGGGAAAGCGAAAGTCCAAACGATATAGAAGAAGAGGGGGTGCAAGGCAACGAGTTTGAGCAAGAGGCCGACGTGGTGGAATTTTTTGCAGTGAGACTCTTCTGACAGGTGGTACTATAAAGTCTGATCAGCAGATCATGACCGCAAGAGCCTGAATACCATCGCGCCCATACTATTTACGGCGAGATCGCTTTGAGATCGAGAGGGGCATGCATCACGCTCACATGAGAGGCCGCCTGATTTGGACTGACCCGAGCTCAACCACTCTTTCTCGTCGTTATATGTCAGGTAATGAGGTTCAATTGTCTGTCTTCAATTCCAGGTTCACTTCAAGATGACTTTTAAATGATATCAGCCGCAAACCAGCGCCGGTCGGGGAAGTCCAAGCTTCATGTCAGACTGTTGAGGTTCCTTCCGATCACAGCGAGAACTGCTTCGTGTAGTTACATCATTGTTGTCTTGGACCAGCTCCGCTTTTGCCAGTTCCTTTTTGCTAAGTGTCATAGCTCCTGCCTTCACAGCTTCGTCTGGCAGCATTCTTATGTGGGGTTGGCAGATCCACCATGGTTTCTTGTACTTAGCTATCGTCTCTGAGGAAGTAACGGCATGTTTTGAGGACGCTTGGCTCTTTTCCATGCCGCGTTCGAGCTCAACTTGCTTCCCTGCCCCATCCTTCTCATACTCTTGGAGCCCGACCTTCACAGCATCTTCAACCATGCTGAGAACGCGCTCAAACGCTGCAATATCACCAACCCGACATTTGGCGAGAGCATCCCTTATGTTCGTATGCGTAGACAGCATTGGTCTAAGCAGTTGAAAGAGATGGCCTTGCATGACCCTCAGATTCGGAGAAGACATCATCGGGCCTTGCTCCTGCTTGCGCTTTTTCATGGGGGGCCCCTCTTGGTCTAAAACTTCCTCCACGTCAACTCCCGAAAAGAGGCTCAGTTCTGGATTGCTCGGCAGACATAGCTCCTGCCGCTTAGGCGGCATCTCCTCGAGCACGTGCTCATATATGATATCCAAGTACCGGCGGATGACGCCATCTATTCGATAGCCTTCGTGGCCATTTCGGCCTCGCCAGTATTCTGCGTTTTCCTCCCCTGCTGCGGGTGGGTTGGCGAATATGGTAGGGTCGGAAAGATTTCCCTCGGCGCTCATGACTCCGTCGGCACCTGTGGCTTCAAGGCACGGTGCCAGATCATTTCGATTCAGGATGTTACCGTTGGCAAATATGACAGTGTCCTGCGGTAGATTGTCCCTTAAGTATCGAATGTACGACCAGTCTGCCGTACCCATGTTGTGGCCTTTCTGCTCCCTGCGTCTGCCGTGGACAGTGATGATGCTTGCACCGGCTGACAGAATCATCTTGGCATATTCCAGCGTTCGCTCTTTGGTCTCGAGCACTCTCATTTTAGCGGTGACTGGAACTGAAAGCTCGACGTGGAGCTTGTTGATCAGGTTGTAGATTGTGTCCCAGTCTTCTTGAAGGAATGCTCCGTAATGTCCACTTCTAGCAATCCCCTGCGGACAGCCTAAATTCAAATCGACGGCGTCGCAGTATGACTCGACATGGCGCGCTGCTTCCAGCAGTTCTTCAGGTTTGTTGGCGCAGAACTGAACGAAAAGAGGTCGGTCGATGGCAGGATTGCCGTCGAGCCAAGGCACCTGCGCTCCATTTTTCAGCCGTGTTGGCTGAAAATTGGCATGTCGAAATTTTTGTGTCTCTTTAAATAACCGTGCATGTAGCATAGGCGTGTATGCTAGGAGTGACTTTGATGATTTGGGGTCAAGGTACGATCGTGTGAGCATTCGCCAGGCCTGCCATGATGGTTAAAGAATAATTGATGCCAGACTGGGGCGCAGGTACCGACGAATTCTGAGCGATCGACCATGGGCGCAACGATCATTTTTGGGCTGCCAATACTTTCGTAGAAGGCTCGGCCGTGTAGCTTCGGAGCGATTGAACGAGACAAGCCCTCCATGTTCTGCAACGGCGCCTGATTCATTCCTGCGGAAGTTGTTACCAGAGCCCCAGGAATACTGTGGAGCAGAGGCCTCGCAGCCCACCTGGGGGCAAGACGATGTAGAGACTCAATATTGGTGGGCGTGACGGAAAGTGAGTCTCGTGTCACGAGTATACTTGGGTGAGGAGGGTATGATCAATTTCCCTAGTTAGGGCTTTGCAAACCAGCAACGACGTTTCCGAAGTCAAGGACAGAATGCCAAGCCGTACATTATTTTTCATTATCTAACCAGTCGACAAACTACACTTGCCTAGGCGTTTCCCGGCTGAGAAAACATCAGCCCGTTCAATCTTTGAAGCGCGACTGCGCGAGCCGATCAAAACTGATGATCCGATTGTAACAAGTACAGCACGGGGGTAGCTGGCACCCGCCAATAGGCATTGATTATACCTCTTTCTACTTGTCTGGCAGGCCATCGCCTAGGCCACTTCCAAAGATCTTGTCTATCCTCTCATCTCTGCTCCATACAATCTCTTCG
>MNJR01000075.1:6463-9038 GCA_001920415.1 Acidobacteria bacterium 13_1_20CM_3_53_8
ACCCAATGACAAAGTCCTCACTTCTAAAAGTTGGATCCCATTGTATGCGGTTCAGAACGTCTATCGCGCCGGGGTCAGCAGAAGCTAGAGTGCAAATCAGCCTCAAACGTTCGTACCTCCTGCTGGTCGCAACTTTGGAGCTTTTGCTTCAGACACGATATAACCATGTCTCTTTTGCTTCGATCTGCGCCGTTTTCTTTGCTCCTTATCTTCAAGTACCAAGTTTTCGTCGTCGGAAAAGGTGTCAGGTTTCTGATGATCTCCTTCCCCTTCTGTCCCGTACGGATATATCTCCACGGTGACGTCGTTGCAACCTGGAATCATCTCGACAAGCTGACTATGTGGATCTACTGCGAGATCCTTCGATCTTTGGTCGGCCATCATACCCATCAAGTATGCGCTTTGGCGATGATTTGCTGGAATATCGAGGGGTTGGGTGAAATTAATCTTGCATTCCCTAGCTGTTTTACCTTCCCAATGCAATCATGTGGCTGGAAGCAGTTTGATGAGTGACATTAGATAGCTCCAACTCGCTTCTGACAAGTTATACATTGACACCACATCTACTTAATTGTTGAGTCATTACTCCTGGCTCCATGCCACATCGATAACTGTCGGCAATCGTGACTCATGCAGGTACGCGGGTACCCCCCGCCAAGGTCTTCCTTGGCGTCATCTTGCTCCAATCCTTGCGTCTACATGTGTTGCCTCGTCAAGGATTAGATCCTTTTCCCCACATCCAGCGCCTTGTCACCTTTCGGGATCCGTCATTTGGGAACGGAAAGGTACGAGCTAGATAAGCGCAGGCCTTGTTGCGAAGACACACACTTCCAGTATCTAAGCCGAACCCATGCTGAGTGGACTTCTTTGCTGCCATTTGCGCCATATTGTCCTAAGCCTTCGTGTATCTTCAATATTGATGGTTCGGGCTCATAAGCCTCCAAACCTCTCCAGATCGCCTACAGAGTGCCGCCTGGAGGTGTACCCTTGCCGCTCTCATAGCGGATGAGAGACGCTTCAGGCAGGCCGCCGCCTTCAATCACGACCAGGCGCGTTTGGCGCCCACATCATTCCCAAAGGAGCTGTCTTGCGGTCACAGGTTTGGCAGTTTTCATTATACCACCATCTACATGATTTGCTTGGCTTCGTTTTGCTCCGAATCGTCCTGTTTATGGATTGCGTCCGGTATCGAGTGGGTCATGGTAGTTTGACTCCGCCATTGGCTCGTTGGTATTTCTTGATTAACTTTCGTAAATGGACAGGCAATTGACGTGAGTCAGGATAGTCCGGCGGAACCTCCTTCTCAGGTTCAGGACTAGTAGCAGTCTTGGATGGCCCAACAGAAGCTGAGGCACTGGAACCCCGGAATTTTGGAATGGTGCGGATAAAAGCTCTTTGAGTTGGGGCCGAAGAAACTCGACCCCGGGGGGTTCCTTTGGCATGAATGGGAGTGTCAGTTAGGCTACTCAATGAGGTTCCATTTTATGAGGAAGGGCTGCCCATTGTACCCAATCTCTCCGCGAGTAACGAGAGCAAAATCCAAGATTGAAGGTGCATGCCAACGCGCAAACTGGACGTAATAAGCATTCCGAAAGCTCAAGTAGTGTACAGCCACTGTCCTTTGGCCGGCGTTAAGATCTAAGGAATGTGCTAAATCTCCTGAGTGGCGCTGAACCTCACGCTATCGTTTCAATAGAACAAGGTTCGACAATACAGAGCATGCAACTCGCGTAAGGGTGGGTAATGCTATTGGGTCACTGGGTCAGGTTTATGCTACCCGCAGTGCTGTACTTGTACGCAGCGGCCACCTTGTTGACTTACGCTGCGATGTCTGGGCTTCAACGACGACTGCAGCTTTCAGAAATTCATGCTGTGCAGCAATAGCCAACTTCCCATGTGTCCTGTCAAACAATAGTGGTTCAACGGAGGACTCATCTTTCCGTACACACTGCTTGAGGCCATCGCTGTGGGNNTCTGCTACAGCCTATCTCCGGCATTCCCTCCTTACATCATTCCCAAGAAATATCACCACACTTCTCCAAATCTTCTAGCAAAACATTTGGGATGCCGCAATGGGCGCCCGGTTCGCCAATTGTGATCGAGTCCGTTGCAGCGGGTGGCAGACGCAAAGTGGTTTGCAATGCGCCTCAAAAGGTAACAGATTCTTCGGACCGTAACTGGGGCCGCTCGATATGTAGTCTCGGAGGAAACCGGTGACAGGCCGTGCAGACACGTTGAGTCGCAGCGCAAAGGTTAGCGAAGGTCAAGTTACGACCGATATGTCCCAAGTTTCCGAAGACTTGCTCACGGGCTGACTTGTTCGTGGTCAACCACTCACATCCACCTGCACGGCGGTAATTGTTTGATCCGCCCTCGATTTCCCAGTAGTATGTTGATAAATGTCTGGCATGACATTGTCGGTGGCGGCTGCGCTTCAATTGTAAATCTATGTATGCGAAATCTGGATACTTCGAATCCTACATATTTGCACGGTTGCACGGTTGTTGCACGGTTGCCCGGTTTATTGCACGGTTGCACGGTTTTATTGCACGGTTGCACGGTTTGTTGCACGGTT
>MNJR01000089.1 GCA_001920415.1 Acidobacteria bacterium 13_1_20CM_3_53_8
ATTCATTCGGAAAAAATACCAAGAGCGAAGCCTGTCAGATGGAATGCCGCGGATACCTAACCACAACGCGGATGCTGGGTTCGGCGCCTCGATAGATGAATCTCCGCCACCTCCCTTACCGCCAAAGAAAGGCAAGCTGTTTGGATTCGGTCTACGAGCCTCGTCCGCCGCTTATCCCTCATCCAAAAGCGACAGGAAGAAATTGCCCATTGAGCCGACATTTGAGGGAGCGTATGGAACAGCTTCAATAGACTTTGAAGGAACAAGTGACGATAATCATTCTCAGAGAGCCAAAGAATTTCATGCGGCATTGGAGGAAGAAGATATGCGGGAAAAGCTTCATGTGTTGCGAGAAATGGGGTTCCGTGACGAACAACAGAATATCTATGTTTTGAAGAGACTCAACAACCGATTGGAGTTGGCTGTGGAATATCTCATAAAACATGCAAAAATGCCACCAGCGAGCAATGCGACACCTCCTGAACCCAGCAAAAAGGCTTCAACCACGTTCCCGGAGGTGGCTAGCAAGCCGGCTGCGCCAGCTCCGCAGACCGAGGGCAATCCATTCGAGCGTCGCGCAGCCAGTGATCAGTTCGGCCTTTCAGTTGACTCCAACCAGCAGCAGCCACAAACCCAAGGATCCAGTTCTAGCGTCCCTGCATCAAGTGGTGCGGCATTGCCCAACAATCCATTCAACGCTCAGCTTGCCCCCCCACCTACAGTTACAAGCCTTGAGCAGTCGTTTCAAGGAATGCAAATAGCGCGACCTCTTTTCCCGAACAGCACTGGAGGCTACCCTGCTCAGTCTCAGTCACAGTTCGATCCACGTTCGCAGCAGTCAATGACGCCTCCCGTACCTCTGATCCCCCAGCCATACGGATTTGTTGCTTCGCCTCCTGCTATGAACATCACTTCGAATCCCTTTTTTCAGGCCTCACAAAGCTCCCAGTCTTCTTTCAGCAATCAGCATGCAAGCACTGTGCAGACCCCGTCCACCCTGCCCCCGTCGAATCCATTTTTCGCGCAGATGTCTTCTTCCACGAACATTCAGCAGGCGCTCCAGCAACCTCAGTCGACCTTGTATTTCCAAAATCCGTTTGGCATACCTCCATCGGAGCCACAAGCTCAGCAACCACAACATTTTCAACAGCACAACAGCCTTCAGCCTCCACAATCCAATTTTGGCCAAATCCAGCAACCCTTCTACACGAATACTGATGGCACACCACTTCCGAACCAACCTACGCCAGAGCAGCAGGTGCTGTCCCAGGTGCAATCACAGACGCAGGCTGGGAACTCGAATCCGTTCGGAAATTTCCAAAATACACAAGCTCAATCCCAACTCCAGCAGTCACATTTCCAACCGCAACCACCGCAGCCATCTCAACCTCAGTACCATTACCAGAGCCCAGTACAACAGCCGACTTACCCTCAACAGAGTGGCCGAATCGACAAAAACTCCATCCTTGCGCTATACAATTATCCCCACTTAGCCCCGCAACGATCTTCGCTTCCCTCGGTCTCCGAAGGCACGGATGGTGCATCAGGCACTACCTCGCCTGCCCCTTCCAACGATCTATTCGGCGGAGCCGGCACGACGTCTGCGAAACGCAGCGTCACAATGCCAACTCCATCAACCGTGCCCTCTACAATGACTGGGAGTCGAAACCCTTTTCTAAAGAACAGTGGAAATGGGAGCGGTAGTCCAAGTCCAGGAGTAAATGGAGGTGTGCGACATGTCAGCAATGAGAGCGTTGTCATTGCGAACTCGGACAGCGGCCGGCACTCACCTGACGCTTTTGCGAATCTGAGTGCACGGTACGCGTGAGTTCTGGTTGGAATGCCTTGGGTGGAATAGCACCCATGGAAAAGGCGCCCATTTTCGGTTTGTTGGGTTGGATTTTCTGGGTAAGGAAAGAAAAATCGCCATTCAATGTCGCCATCAGTCTCATACTGAGCTAGTGATATGATTTCTTTGGTATATATGGAAAGTTGGCTGGCTGGTTATATACTGTATCACTGAAGTTACTCTGGCGGAGTGGTATAGGGCTCAAATTCCATTGCTGTCGGCCGGCACAAGTGCGATTGTCTAACATACGCACTACGCCAATGATGAACGAATGGTAAGTAAGCATTATAATTATAATTCTTGATGTCTCCCGAGCAAGATGTATCCCTCTTAGAGTGTGTACTTTTGAGATATGCACCCGCAATCCCACCTCCAAAGGATGGTGTTTGTAGGGTAGAGGCTAGTTGTCCCGCATCTTGCCGAGTGATGAACATCTCTGCGATTCATGACCACTTCCCGCCCTGCCACCGTCTCTTCCCCTTGTCCTTCTGCTTAGCAAATGGCCACAGATACTTCCAAATCGAAGCATCTTGCTGCTCGACGACCCTCTCCCTCCTCTTCCAGAAGGGTCGGTCCACCGTCAAATCTCCTGGCACAGCTCTAGGCTTAGACTTCTCCCTGTGCTGCTGGTGCGTGGCGTCGCCACCAATCCCATATGGGCCTCTTCCACCTACCAACGCCAAAGTCTTGCCATCAACATGCTGGGGCTGCTGTAATTGCTCCGCTTCCTTTCCCCGTTGCTTCGCACCCTCGACCACAGACTTCCTCTTGTTCTGCAGCATCTTCTTGTTAAAACCGCGCCAACACTCTCCATACCCACTGCCCTGTAGTGCAGTATGCATTACGCCCTCCAGCTGCTCAAAGAAGACCAGATAATCTGGCCATTCTCTCCTTCCTCCCACAGGGAATTCAGGATCTCGGTTTCTGTTCAGTGCACGTATGCGCGTGCCGAAAAAGCCAGGCGAACGAGGCGGTGAACGACTCATATGTGAGCGTAGCCAGAGCAAAGGGTCTGCGTAGAAGGTGTCTGCTTCGTCAAGGTATGCTTTGCGGGTGGTCGCATTGAGGTGGAGTGGTGGTTCGCATGTCAACGCCCAGCCGTGGATGCCAGGGTGGATAAGGTGGCTGCGCCAGGGAGTGGAGTGGCAGGGCATTAGGAAAGCGACTGTCATGTTTGTGTCGGTGGGAGGAGAGGCTGCTCCAATGGGATTAGAAGTTGAGGAAAGGTAGTGCTTCGAATGCTGGTTGCGGAGGTAGTCTGTAACTGCGATGACGCCGCTATTGTGGATTGTGGAAGTATAGATGGCGATTGTAGCATTTAAAGCAATGATGGTGAGCAGGAGCACGCGCTTTTCGAAGAATATTGACGCGGTTTTGGCTGATAAGGAAGATGACTCTGGGAAGCGTAGCGTTAGGGTAGGCTCAAAAAAGGTCGTTAGTGAAGAGGCGGACAGAACATGCAGAGCCGGAAGAAGTGGCTAGATGAAGCGGACTTCTTTGTGGGAGATAGCCGAGAGGGCGAGCGGAACTAGGATGCAGATCATAGCGAGGTGAGATAGCATTGTCCTGGATGCCGTCGAGAGATGTTCGAACTTGGGCGTCATTAGGAGCGCTTGATAAATCCCAGTGATAGCGAAGGGAAGCGCGGTCGTAAGGAGGAGAGGATAGCCTTGGGAGAGATAGTAGTGCCAGTCATTGTTGCCGTAAAAGATCGACAGAGATTGAACGATATTGAAGCGGAGGAAGTTGAGGGGCGGCAAGCACCACACTTGATAGTAAAACCGATCGATGAGTATCGACAAGAGGAGGACTGATGTGCCACAAATTAATGTCTCGCGGAAAAATGCCATACGCTCATTGCGGTTTGGAATGAAAGACCAGCTTGTTTTGTGGAACCAAGCAAATTGGTCCATCCATGGTATTTGGCACCACCAGTCAGAGCGCGTGTGTTGGCAAAAGGTCAACCAACTGAGCGTGGCCCATATCAATACATTGGTAGGTCGCACGATAGTCGCAATAGCGGCGAAAAGGAGAGCTCTCCGCAGAAACGTTGATTCGTCAACACTGCCTTGGCCTATACTGTCTCCATCGCGGCGGATCCTCAGACCCTCACTGTCGGTTTGGGAATCTTCATTCTCTTGCGCGGGTAAAGACCAATGGAATGGCCAATTATACAAGGCAATGACGGTAAGAGTCGTTTCTAAGCAGTTGGAGAACGTCCGTGTCGCGCAAAACCATTGCCAAGGGCTGAGAGCAGTCAATGCCAGGGCTGCCCAAGCTTCGCTACTGTCATGGCCGTAGATGCGCTTCGCCAATTTCCATGTGTAATAGTCACCGAGTCCTGCGAAGACGGCCTGAACCGTCTTGGGCGCAGCCAAAAAGAACTCGTCGCGGAGTGAGGGAGAGAGTTGCAGGGCTTGAGCGACTGCGTCAGCGCCACAGTAGACGGCTGCGAAGATTGAAGGATGTATCGCTGATCGTAGGTGGTTCCTCCATTCCTGCGGCGCCGTTAGTGGGCAGCTCTGCAGGCGCGTTAAGGACAGTACTTGCCCATGTAATCCATGCACCGCTGTTCTTCCCAAATGCCGTCTGCCATGCTGGCTCTAGCGACTGAAAGAATTCATCGGGTTGGAAGAAGGTCCGGACGGTCAGGGCGTTGAGTATTCGACAGTATACCTGAGAGACTCGAAAGATCGAGGTTTGTCACTTTCTCGATCTTTAGTGTCATCGTCCACTTTCGTCGAGGCTTGCGACAGAGTTGACTCGCTCATGGACATGATGGGGAGGGAGCTCACGACATGGGGCTGGCACTCGAGGAGCCCAGGTATTTTTGCCAGTGGCTTGTTGTTTCTTGGGCGACGTCACAGGCATTGGTTGAGGTAAGTCGACCCCCACCCAGCTCGTCCATGTGAGGACCCCATTTTCCTTGACACATTTCCCCCTCACGCGAACAGCTGATTTTGATTTCCACCCGGCTCCGACTGGTGCAACACCCGTCCGTTAAAGAGATACGCAGGACACACTTGCACTTAGAGGTCTAGCTAACTGAAACCTCCGTCATGGTGCTGTCATATTTAGTTTGCCATGTCTGGACTATATCTCCCAACCATCCTTTCGCATGTGATCGATCGAGCTTCCGATCAATTACTCCTCTCTCTCCTTCCCGAAATCACACAGAGAAACCATCCGCAGCATGGCACCTATTGCAGTGAACGAGAACGGTACGAATAGCCGCGTCCAAGCCACAACGTCTCTAAAGGCAACTGCTCCTTCATTTCATCCTACCGGCACGCCGGATCGTTCACGATATCATGCATCTTCAACGGAAGAGGCCATAGAGTTGGAGTACACGTATGCGGCGCACAACTACCATCCATTACCTATCGTCTTCGCTCGCGCCTCTGGAACCTCAGTCTGGGATCCTGAGGGGCGCCACTATCTCGACTTTCTCTCCGCATACTCCGCTCTCAATCAAGGACACTGCCACCCTGAGCTTGTCAAGGCCCTGACAGAGCAAGCTTCCACCTTAACGTTGAGCTCCAGGGCCTTTTACAACGATGTCTTCCCAAAATTTGCAGAATTCGTCACAAAATTCTTCAACTTCGATATAGTGCTGCCTATGAACACAGGAGCAGAAGCCGTCGAGACTGCGGTCAAGGTTGCGCGGAAATGGGGCTACAAGGTTAAGAACATTCCGCAGAATGAAGCAATTGTCCTAGGGGTGGCGAACAACTTCCATGGTCGAACGGTACGTAAGAAAGGGCTTAGCTATGAATGCTGGCTGACCGGAATGCAGTTCGGAGCAATATCGATGTCAACAGACCCTGAATCTCGAGACAACTACGGGCCATACCTTCCTAATGTTGGCAGTATCTGCCCGAAGACAAAGAAACAGATACCATATAATGATGTCGAGGCTGTACGAACAGCGCTAGAAGCTCACGGACCTCGAGTCGCTGGCTTTCTTGTCGAACCCATTCAAGGGGAAGCCGGTATTGTCGTGCCTGACGACAACTACCTCGCGGAGATTCGCGCGCTTTGCGATAAACACAACGTCCTCTTGATCTGCGACGAGATCCAGACCGGTATCGCCAGGACAGGCAAGCTACTCTGTCACCAGTGGGCGGGGATCAAGCCAGACATGCTCCTACTAGGCAAGGCACTCTCTGGCGGGATGTACCCGGTGTCCTGCCTTCTCGGCCGCCGAAATTATCCGCGATGAAAAGATGGTCGAACGAGCTGAGAAGTTGGGGCAGAAGTTTCGCGACGGTCTGCGGGATCTCCAAAATCCAATGATCGCCACCATCCGCGGCAAGGGTTTACTCAATGCGATCGTGGTTGATGAGTCGAAGACTGGCGGGCACCTGGCTTGGGATCTATGTATGTTGATGAAGACGAAAGGTCTATTGGTTGGTCGCGCCTTGAAGATTGCACATTTGAAAGGGGAATGAGACTTGCTGACGGGTCAAAGGCAAAACCTACACATCAGAACATTATCCGGCTGGCTCCGCCACTGGTGATCACGGAAGAGGAAATCGAAAACGCGATCCACATCATCAAGAGTTCGATAGAGGAGTTGCCGACGCTGAAGGGCAAGAAGGAGGATGTGGTCATTCCGCTACCGGAGAAAGGGGTTGAGATTACGACCGAGAATTGACTGAGCATTGGTGGGTGTTAGTGGCAGCAGAGTGAGCATAGGGGCAAGAGGATAACGGGGACATTCTTGTGGGCTCGAGCTCTCGTACTCGTCTGGTATCTTCAAAACGTTGGAAAGGCGTGTCCTGAGGACCAGGTGTAAATCGGGACCTTTGTGCATCCTTGTTGTGTGTATGGCACTGGAAGGCGCTATGAAAGTTTTAACGGGAGTTGACCAACGTTTAAGTTTGGAATGGGGGTGGCCTACCGGACGTCATGAGTCTTTCTAGAAAATGACAATGCCATCTAACCAATTTACATAATTGAAGAGTTTGTCTGGTGTGGCATTGACTAGAGAGGAACCAACGTGACGTCTCATGAAGGGCAGGAGCTGGAACGTTACTAATCTAAACCCTCGGATCACGTGTATGTCTCAGGAGGGTATTTTCCGTAGAATCAAAGAGACGTTCGATTTTGCGCACTACTTTCGTCATACGACTACTTCTTCGTCAAATCTATCAAGGCTCCGGACGACAGATGAACAGATTCGCGCTCTCCGCAGCCTCGGGACTCTTTGCTTTAGATTCCGGATTTCACCTTGGTCGTCTATCTAGTCATACGTGACCCTTTTCCAGTGACGGTCCATAACGCATAGTGCGGCAGTGTATTCTCGGTAGCGGAAGTCCCGCAGTCTACTCCTGTACCCATGTTCGAAGATTTCCAGTACCACAGATGTGCAACCGGATTGTGCCTCTTGATGGCACGCCATCACAAGCTTGGGGCGATCCGTGTGCAAGAAATAAGGCACTTAAACCCCCCAAATTCTCAACTGGCAAAGCTCACTTTGCACAGAGCTTTGGATTCGTCTGTTCCGGGTCTAAACTGCCAATATTTTTCTTTTCAATACCATGTGCATTCGTTCGGCTGCCGAATTTGCTCACCGGTGCAAAGTTTCTTGGTGCATTGCTTAACCGTAACGGGAATAGATGGTTTTGGAAAGTGTTGTGCGAACGGGCTTTGAGATTCGCTTGGCACAAACTCGACCGCATTCGAAGACGACCTCTTGTAGGACGAATGATGGACGACACCGTATCTGAGACCCAGCGGTCGGCTTTCGTTCACCTTGATGGTTTTCGAACCGTCGTCATGCCAGATTGAGGCGTCATGTGAATCCATCCGAAGCTGCCCATATTCCGGGGCTCTCTTAGGGCAAAGGTTGCCTCGTTTTTGCCTCGATTTCCGGTTCAAAGCCAGCAAGGAGAGGATTCGAGGCGCAGCGGGCGACCAGTGCTCTTTGCACCGCACCTTGGTCCAATAACTATGTGATTTTCGGACTCCCCCGTTGTCATGCCAGATGTCGGTCAAAAAGTTCCGAAGCGGTGGCCAAATAGGGTAATTTTGTTGCCCCCAGGCCGCCGATTGCAATGGCTGTGCCATCATGGCTATGCTCTGCTCCAATCCTCATTTCGACATTGACGAACGTTGCTCTTCCCAGTTGTGACGCTTGCTCTGGTGTGGAAGCCATGAAGGAATTATTCTTCCCTCCGAGACGCTCGGCCAAGCTTAGGCGCTTGTGCATTGAACAAACCCCCCTGGCCACTTCTCCTGCGGACTGGCTGTTGATCCGCGTCATGCTATTCCTATTTGCAACCATGGCCTGCCAAAGACCTTGATTAGGGGTGACCTAGAACAAACCAGACAGCGCGTAGTCGACCTATGCAAAGTTTCCGCGCGCCAAATATTTTGCATGCTCCTGTACTCTTTGCCACATATCGACGTCCCGCCCAACCCCTAATTCAAGTGGGTCAATTTGCGCGCCAGAGGCGAAGGCGAAAAACGACGTAGGCTGTGCTTTCTTAAAAGACTGAAACGCTCGTTAGGAGCTCCGCTTTTCTGCCTTGCTAATGATTTGCACCTAAGGCGTTGTCGTGATGGAGAGGTGGAGACAGTAAACTGTCTTTCTGAAACTGCTGAGTTCACTCTCGCCATCAGCTTCACTCATTCGACCGCCTCATCCCGGGAACTCCCAAGGGGGCGGGATGTGAAAGTAAGGCAGATCGCCTGTAGAAGCCCGGCGTTACCGTAACCTGAGGGCGGTGCTCCAGCTGGAATATTTAAAGGGCCAGCTGTACGTCGCGTTTATCTCCCCACAGACTCGTCGATAGTTGCAATCAAGGTCCAAGTAGTCCTTATAACTTGTCTCCGCAACATGGACAACCCAAGACCCCCTCCGCCAAAAATTAATCCTGAAGAACGTATGCAGTGATAGTACATACCTAGAAAAGAGACTTTCATCTGACTTCAACAGCATGGGGACACCGAAGGTGAAGATGGCGAATCGAAAGAAGTCTGTGCAGGAAATAAATTCTGGGGAAAGTAGGACTCTGACTTCCCAATCAAACATGAGCTAACTCCAGTACAGGCTTGACGAGCAGGGAGGAAAACCCATGGGCGGAGAGAAATGTTTGAGAATTGCTCATGGATACAAACTCATCGGCTTATAGGGACAGGTGAGCCTTGTGTGCCTTGGAAGAGCCGTAATGGAAAGGAGGATCTGGGACATCATTTAGCGGTCATAGAAACGATTCTTGGAGGCGCGAGCCTGCTAACAAAAATCGTAATTTCTACACAAAGCGTTGAAAGTGAGGAAAGTGCTAGTCTTTTAAGTCTGACGTTCAAAAAGGTGGCCTTGACCCAGCTTGGCAGCAGCGAGCTGGATGGGGGCATCATCATCGTGCAAATCAAAGCCAGCGCCTGCAGCGCACGTTGACGTGTACAAATGCAACTTTCCACACTTGCTGCACAAGGAGTAAGAGATCAACACCCAGAGATGCAGATACATTGTTCAGATTCTCAACGTTGATTTCGGGCGCAGAGTGGGGGAAGCCCTGTCAATTTCGTAGCCACATTGGATGAACTTTGATCCGTCAAAGAGTCTAGAGCAAAGGCTTCCAAAGCTCGGAAATGGGGTATTCCCGCATTATGGAAGCCGCACCTGAACGCCTTGCAATGTTAGAAGCCCCTCCCATATTCAGCCGATACCCCCCCCTTCGCCAAGTCCACGCAGCTCCCGACCTCCATCAACTTAGTGTGGGTGAGAAACCCAAACAAGTCACCCAATTAGAAGTAAGGTTGCATGAACCTTGCGAGCAGCCTTTCCACTCCAAAATTGCTGAGACTGTCATTGCGGACTAGGTGATCTTGACCTGCGTCAGTCCAGGCCAGTGTTCATGCATAAGAATCGAGAAAGACTCACAATATCTATCTGTCGCATTCTTGACACGGGCTGCAAACGGAGACAAAGGCGATTGTGCAGCACCGGAATTTCGTCTCAGAGGGTTGAAGCTTTTGCTTTTACTGCCCGTACGAAACTTATCGTGGAACATGTGAATGACGTAATCCACCAGTTCGTGGTTCATGGCCTGCGCTTCGCCGAGAGCATTTTCTTTACTCACAGCACATACGATAGCCCGCTGAATGAGGGATCTTTGAGTACTGCCAGCACTCATTAGAAGCAGGAAAACCACAGCGAAAATGTCATCCCAGATCACTGCGTGGGCAACGTTTTTGCGGAAGAGCTCTTGTAGTCCGCTCAGGGTTTGCTGGGTAGCCATACGCATCACTGGGAGGGCCATCATCTTCACGTATTTGTTCGCCGCCCGAGGGCAGACCATTTCTTGGCGAGGCTGTCCTTTGAAGAATGGATTGCGAAGTTGTCCAAACAGAATGTCGATGTCATCTTCGGGAACGAGTAACGCGTGGCTCATGAGGTAGGTGAGAAGTGACAGTTTTAGCCCCCATTCGACAGTCCGAAAGGCTGTTGTCGCGACGCTATCAGGTGTGCGCTTACGATGCTGGTAGTATTGACATATCTCTTCCAGTATGCTCAATTGCCAGATTTGGCGTGAATCTGGAAACCAATGGCGTTGCCAGCCTGTGTCTGGGTTCCCAATCATTTCTTCAAGCCAGCATTCGATGTTTATTTGCATCATCAGGGGATCGATCCAGAGGGGGACAACGGGTGGATTTGTCAATAAGTAGGGAGAAGTATCGTCTCGTTCGACATCAGCATGGCGGTGAAAGCCAAGCATCTGGAGGAGCTTCTCATTTCCTGGCAATATTTCCACTGCTTCGAAAATCCACCGGTTCCCAAAGCCAATAGACAGGTAAAGGATGATATGCCGTGACGGCACACGTCTGTGCTGGTCCAAAAATGCCCGCATACTGGGTATGCCGATTTGAGACGCTAGTGAAGCTGCATTTATGAATCGTGTCTCTGGACGAGTCAGACTTGGTTCACTCACCCGGCAGCAAATGGCCCCATAGTTCCTCTAATCGCTTGAAACTGCATACGGTTCTCCAAAGCCGAAATTTATTATCTTCAATGAGTCTCTTGCAGTTCGCACAAGGAGGCGGTCCAGGTGTGCACTATGCCATAAAATTAGTACTTCTTAGATACCGGCTGTTTTGCGGACGTACCTTCTCCCTCATGTTCCGGCACCGGAAGCACGCACCCTGTTCACGAACTTTTTTGGTACTGATTCTATCCTCTTCCGCAAAGCGATAGCCTTCTGGCCGCCCACCTCTACTAGCCACACTGTTTGGACTGGCTGCAGAAGTAGCAGGGCTCGCGGACAACCGTCCAGTAGAGCCCGAAGCGCTTCGATGCACTCGAAAATTGTCCTGTGAAATGTTTCGCCCATCTTTCCTACCTTTGCGAGGGTTACGACGTAAGGAATGCTGTGACTCTGGGTCCGACGGACCAGCGCCTACTACCATTTTGTCATTGAGCATGTCGGGAGGCAAAGGCTCGTTTGCACACGCAAAACATTGCTCAAATGGGAAGGATATGTCTCTGTCTTCGACGCCGAGCGGTAGAACCGGTCTGTCAAGGTGCTGCAAGACCAGTTCATCCCAAGGACTAGCCTGTTGGATTGACTGGTATGAGGAATGTACGGATGGCGTGGGCCACGCACCAGTTCCTGACCCAAAGGAGGCAAGATTTTGCGTACCAGTGCTATCATAAGGCTTTTGTACGTTCGAGGCACAGGCGTTTGCAGCTACTCTTCTAGTCAGCGAAGGGTTTTGAAAGGGGGGAAGAAATACTATTTCCCACTTACTATAGCCGCTGATTTCTCGTAGTACCACCGTTTGCTCGTCCGAGCCATCTTTCCATGATGCGTCATTAGTGGTAATGTCTTGAGTCCCGTCTTCTTTCGAGACTCTCGAAGTCGAGGGGGTTAGGAGAATCGCTGAAAATCCTCCCTGGCGTACTAGGTCGGACCTTGACGAGGTTTCATTAAGGCTGAAGCTTTCCTTCGGGGATC
>MNJR01000125.1 GCA_001920415.1 Acidobacteria bacterium 13_1_20CM_3_53_8
GACCAAAACAGTGAGCATGTGCGCCAGTTTTTCATTGCGAACGCGGGGCTATTCATAGAAGAGTTTCATATGGACGGGCTGCGCCTGGATGCTACACAGAATATTTACGACGATTCAAGCGAGCACATACTCGTGGCGATTGAGCGAGAGGTTCGCGAGCGTTCGCGCGGACGCAAAACGATCATCGTAGCCGAGAACGAGCCGCAGCATACGCGCCTTGTGCGACCCGTAGAAGAAGGCGGCTTCGGGTTGGATGCGCTCTGGAACGATGATTTTCATCACAGCGCGAAGGTCGCCGTAACAGGGCACAACGAAGCCTACTACACAGATTATCTTGGAAGACCGCAGGAATTAATCTCTGCTGTGAAGTGGGGCTATCTCTATCAGGGGCAGCGATACAAGTGGCAGAAGAAGCGGCGCGGCACTCCAGCGCTTTCTTTGCCGCCCGAACAATTCGTGACCTTTATTCAGAATCACGATCAGGTGGCAAACTCCGCGCGAGGCCAGCGCATTCACCAGCAGACCAGCCCCGGTCGCTATAGAGCTATAACGGCGCTTATGCTGCTAGCGCCATCTACTCCTATGTTATTTCAAGGTCAGGAGTTCGCCGCGTCCAGTCCGTTCTTATATTTCGCAGACCACGAAAAGAATCTTGCTAGGCTTGTGCGCAACGGGCGCGTTGAATTTCTGGAACAATTCCCCAGCATCGCAAAGCCTGAAACGAAAGTTTGTCTAGCCAGCCCGGACGACGTGGAAACTTTCCTGAAAAGCAAGCTCGATTTTTCGGAACGCGAGAGTCACAAAGAGATTTACGAGATGCACAGCGATCTGCTGAAGCTCAGGCGCGAGGATAAAGTTTTCAGCGCTCAACGTACACATGGAGTTGACGGCGCTGTGCTCGGCGCCGAATGTTTCGTTCTACGCTTCTTCGCAGAGGACAGAGATGACCGTCTTCTTCTAGTAAATTTTGGCGCAGACCTTCATCTTAATCCTGCGCCTGAGCCGCTTCTCGCTCCCACGGAAAATTTTCTGTGGGAAATCCTGTGGTCAAGCGAAGACCCGCGCTACGGCGGATGCGGCACGCCGCCTCTCGAATGGGAAGAGAATTGGCGTATACCGGGTCACGCGGCAGTAGCGTTGATTCCGAGATTGTTTGATAAGACCGTGAGCGCGGCTTCAGAGTTAGGATGATTAGTTGATTCGGAGTTGAGTATGAAGAGAGAGAATTTCAAATCTGAAATCTCAAATTTGAAATTCTCTTTCTGTGTCCTACGCGTAACTCTCTGCGCCTGCGGCGGTGAACCACAATCTTCTTTACACTCAACGCGCAACTCAAAGTTCAAACAAAGGTGAGAAGAGACCGAAGTGAATGAACTAGTAAGAAAAATAGAGATTGATCCGAATGAGACTGAACAGCTTCTCGCGCGCGAGTGGTTGGTGACGAACGGGCTTGGCAGTTATGCGTCGGGCACAATTTCGGGCGCGGTAACAAGGCGCTATCACGGCTTTCTGATTGCGGCGCTGCCTACGCCCCTGGGTCGCATTGTTATGCTCAACCATCTTTCCGAGCACGTGCGTCTTTCGGACGGCACAAGAGTCTGGCTCGGCGCTGAAGAGAAGGCGAGCGGGAAACTTGACCTGCCTGTGGCTTCATACCTCAAAGAGTTTCGACTGGAAGACGGGCTGCCCGTGTGGCGATTCGAGATTGGCGATGTCACTATAGAAAAGCGCGTGCTGTTGCCGCACCTGCAAAATACCGTTCACGTCAACTATCGTCTGTTGTGCTGCGCGGATCGCGTAAGATTGAAGCTTCGCCCGGCAGTTCATTTCCGCCATCACGAAGACCCTGTTAACCGTGAGATGACAGAGCCTTACGTTCTGCACGCAATCGAGAATCGTCTTGAGCTTTCATCTTCCCAAAACTTTCCGCCCTTGCGCATGATGTTCTACGGCGAGAGGTCTGTGTTCACAATAGAGGGGAAAAAACTTCAGAACATCTATTATCGAATAGAAGCGGGGCGCGGTTACGAAAACGTTGGCGACCTGTGGAGTCCAGGTTACTTCGGAGTTGATTTGGCGGAAGGCCAGCAGGCTACGCTAGTAGCTTCAACGGAAGACTGGAACTCTATTCGCGCTCTAAGCTCGGACGAAGCATATGAGGCGGAGATAGAGAGAAGCAGAAGGTTACTTCTGGCTGCGGCGCCGGAAGCGCGCGCGAGCGTCGCTGCGGAACTTGTGCTCGCCGCAGATCAATTCGTCATCACTCCATCGGGTCGCGTAGAAGATGCCGCACGCGCTCACGCCGCAGGCGAAGAGGTGCGCTCAGTCATAGCTGGCTACCATTGGTTCACTGATTGGGGACGCGACACTATGATAAGCCTTGAAGGTTTGACGCTGACAACGGGCAGGCGCACAGAAGCCGAGTGGATTCTGCACACCTTCGCTCATTACGTGCGCGACGGACTCATCCCTAACATGTTTCCAGAAGGCGAGAACGAAGGGCTTTATCACACTGCGGACGCTACGCTCTGGTTCTTTCATGCTATGGATCGCTATCTTGAAATAACGAATGATCGAACAGCGCTTGAAATAATTCTCCCGAAACTTCTGGACATAGCAGAGCACCATCTAAAAGGTACGCGATTCGGCATAGGCGTTGACCCGCGTGATGGTCTGTTGCGTCAAGGCGCGGAAGGTTATCAACTGACATGGATGGATGCGAAATGCGATGGCTGGGTCGTGACGCCGCGCCGTGGCAAAGCCGTAGAGATTAACGCGCTCTGGTACAACGCGCTTAGCTTGTTGGGAGAGTGGGTGAGTGAATTGAAAGGCGAAGAAGCGGCGCGACCATTCAAGGAGCAAGCCCGTCAAGCCTATCGCTCATTCAACGAGCGCTTCTGGTACGCAGAGGGCGGCTACCTTTACGACGTAGTTGACGGCGAAGATTTCAGGGAAGATGCCGCGTGTCGTCCGAACCAATTACTCGCCATCTCGCTGCGCCACGCCGTTCTAGATAAATCGCGCTGGGAGTCTGTCATAAACGTCGTGCGCGAAAAGTTGTTAACGCCCGTTGGCCTACGTTCGCTCTCGCCCGATCATCCAGACTTCAAACCGAAATACTTCGGCGACCTGCGCGCGCGCGACGCAGCCTATCATCAAGGCACAGTCTGGGCGTGGCTCATTGGCCCATTCATTGACGCATGGCTGAAAGTTCACCCCGAAGATCGCGCGGGCGCACGAAAATTCTTAGAAGGTTTTGTGCCGCATCTAGACGAAGCCTGCATAGGCTCAATCAGCGAAGTCTTCGACGCCGAACCGCCCTACACCGCGCGCGGCTGCATAGCGCAGGCTTGGAGCGTCGCCGAAGTCTTAAGATGCTGGGTCAAGACAGCAGATTAAAGGAGAAAGCTTATGCCTGATGACAAATTCGCCACCGTTCTCAATGCCGCACGCAACATCCTGGACACTTACGGCCACGCCGCGCCCGACACCTCGCGCGTCGTCTACACGGACGGCGACCTGAACATAGCCGAAGAGGACAGCATCACAGAAATAATCTATCGCGGCACACTCGTCTTCCGACACGCGCCTGAGAGTAATTCAGAAGAGAATTTCATCAACGACGACGGCGAATGGGATGAAATGGTCGAGCGGATTTCCGGGGATATTCAAACACCGCCGGTCGTGTGAATTGTAAGAAAGGCGAGCGAAGTTGATGGAGTAGAGAGCTAGCGAGCCACACGGAGAAACGGGTTTACCTGTTAGACCGCGCTCTTATTAACCTCTTCAAAACTTTATAGCCGACTACAAAGATTGGATCGCTTAAGCTGCTCAACCGTCTGTCTCTCAAATTGACAAACATGGGCGGCACAAAATTCTCGCGCGGCGTCCCGTTCACATGGTTCAACCTTTCATCGGCATAGTTAATTCTAATCTTTGTGTTTGGAAGTTCTAGACTAAATATTCCACCATTCAGACCCGCCATTCGCGTTCCAACAATTGTCGCTCTTCTCATACCATCCAAGCCTATAGCCATCCCCTCTCCCATGCTGGCTGTCCAGTGATTGACGAGCACAACCATAGGAGCTTTGTACGTCCAGCCACGTGGCT
Organism: Acidobacteria bacterium 13_1_20CM_3_53_8; assembly: GCA_001920415.1. Taxonomy (GTDB): domain Bacteria; phylum Acidobacteriota; class Blastocatellia; order Pyrinomonadales; family Pyrinomonadaceae; genus 3-1-20CM-3-53-8. Next base: position 4,111 of record MNJR01000125.1, read on the forward strand.
CGACCTGCTTGATGTATTCGGGTTGGTGCAAGGGGACTACCTGCTGATAACCCATCGTGCGGCTAATAAAGCGTCCCAAGATAGGCTCGGCCACGTCCGTGTTGCCGCCTTTCGGTATGTCGCGTAAATCCAGAATCAAACCGCGACTCTCTCTGAGCATTTCAAGAGCGGAGTCGAACTGCGTGACTATTTCTCCAGAAATAAGATCATTAATTTTGATATAGCCTATCTGCTGAGGCAGCCATTTCCATTCGACCTTGGGAACATATCTGTAATTATCAACGGTAGTCTGTGTGGGCAAATCAAGTTTGTAAACGGCTACCGCTCCACGTTGCGTTCTAGTTTTAATCACTCTCTGCTGGTCGTGCGTTCCGGCCAGCACATCTCTTAACGCCCAGTTCATAGCATCGGCGCTAACGGCCTTCAGGGATTTAGGCAGACGACGCGCGACGGCTTCTCTTATGGGCAATCCGTTGATTGAAATTATCTCCATCCCGACCTTAAGTCCTGCCTGCTCTGCGCTGAATCCACTTCTGAGTTGTGTAACACGAGCGCGCCCTCTAATCCATTCCGCCCACAGGTCAAGCCCTGTCGGTACTAATCTGGGCGAGGTCTTAAGGTTTGTGTTGAGGCTCGCGTGATTATCGTAAAGCTCATCCAAAACTCTTTCCAGCAAAGTAATGAAATCGCTTCTGGATTCAACTGCTGAAAGTTGCGGGCGGTACAATTCGCGGACTCTATTCCAATCAGTCTCTTTTCTATCAAAGTAGGCGTAGTTATCTCGCAATCCTGTCCACATGAAATCGAAGTCTGCGGTGAACTGCGCGCGAGTAAAGGTCTGCTGCGCCGCGACGTTTGCGCCGCAGTAGAGACAAGCCAGCAACACTATGGCTACGCGCTTCTGATTTAAGATTAGCACCGACCGAGCTTCTCTCCTCACAAGGGATTTGCCTACCTAAAGCTTTACAAAAGGCGAAGTAGTCTAACAGCGGAATTAATCAACACGAACGTGAATGGCATTCAACCTTCATAGCACGGATTCATAATGGAAGCTATTGCTATTTCACGGTGAAGTCCACATCACTCAAGGTTTAGCGTAGTGATTGGAGGGAAAATATCGGACGGTGGGCTTGGTTGACCTGTCAGGCGTAGCGTAAGGATTATTACTACTCTGCGTGATAGACCTGACTCACAACAACCAGAATTGCCTCTTCTTCCAAAGCCGCAAATGCAGCAGCCTTGAGTTTACCCGCATAAGCCGACACGATCTCAAAATTCTCTTCAAAGGTATATGGCGTGTCCGTATAAATCAGATTGATACGATCTTGAATCTGTAAGCTCGCCTGCGAAAGATAACTACCATCTAGCCCGCGAATAATTGTGCAACCACCAAACGTGTAAGTGAATTCCTGCGTCAGCGCGCTCAACAAATCCTGATAAGCAGCGCGAGGCAAATCGGGCAGATAGACCTCAATTCTTGCCTTTTCTGACAGTGGCAATGAACTGCTCCTTCCGCTTCTCGAACTCCTGCGTCCGCTTCAAAGATTCTTTAGCCGATAACTTTAATCGTGGCGGACGCTCAATCTTGAGTTCCTTCAACTCTTTTAATCTTCTCGCCATAATCAACCTCTAAAATTCATTCTACCTTTCTACAATTAGCATTGTAGCACAGTGAGCTTTTCAAATTTATATAAGAAGCGCCAACACTATAGCGGTTCTCACTTGGGTGCGACCACTCTGATCAAGGCATGCAGGTCAGTACCGCCTGCGGTAGCGGGCGGGTATCGGTGCGGCTACGACCCGCCCGCTACCGCAGGCGGTACTGACATGAGTCGCATTCAAGTGAGAACCGCTATAGAACCACTCGCTGCTCGACGCGATCCACAACAGGTATCGCGCCATTCAATGTTGATAAAAGGCAAGCTAAGGGCGTTCGGGTCGAATGAGTTGTTATGCGGCGTTGTTAGCACTCATTTTTGCTGTCTCTATTACCAATCGAATGAACAATCCTGTTAGATAGATAAAAAATTCTGCTTCAGGTGTGGAAAGAGATGGCCTTATTCTCTGCTCTCCAGCAGCATGTCTAAATTCATTGGCATAAGCAATATACTCCTTCAACATGCGCTTATAATGCTCTGAGGCTTTTACCTTCTGAATAAATGTTTCAGCGTTTGCTGAAAGGTCTTTACCATGCCTTCCTGTTACTATTTTCGCTAAAGCTTCTAGCGATTCATACATATCAGTAATTACATCGGAAAGCACTTCTGGTCGCTTCTCTGACTCAAGGAAATGAGAAAGCCCCTTCACAAACGGATCATATACGTTTTTATATTTTGGGTCTGAGAGCCACCGCAGAGATTCATTAACGAGCTTTTCATCTAGAATCTTTGCGCCCGAACGTATAAACGCTCCATCTTTCCATGTAATCCCTAAGTCAATTTCACTATCCTTCAAAATGGTGTTGATATAAACACTCAACATATTCTTGGTTGAATCATCTTGCAAAGAGAGCGACTTGTATATTACTTCGAGGGCATGCAAGCATTTATGAAATACATCCCCACCATAATTTATACCGTGAATCTGAGAATCGTCTCTTATGTATTGAGAGAAAGATTTTATTGTCGTGTATTCTTCACCCAAGCCATGTGCTAAGTCACGAAGAGTTTCCCGGTGGATTATGTAGTAGCTACTCTTGTCCTCACCCAAAAGTTGACCAAATATTTTATTCCTTACACGATTAACAAATCTTCTTTTTGCCTCATCAATGCCGATTTCGATTTCAAAACGCTCATGGAAATGTGTTTGTGGCTCAAGAATTGAGTTTTCTTTTCTTGGATTCTTTTTAGCTCTTTTTGTAACCACTGCGTCACCTACATGCACTTAAATTTGCAACAGTATCATACACTGACTGGTAATCAGAGCAGTAGACGCTTAACTGCTGGTTATACTGCTAACTATCAATATAACAGTCTCCATAAGCTAGCTACCCATCGCTGCTTTCACAGCAATGTTCCATCACTCAACGGCGACAAGATCGGGCGTTTCTGGTAAACGATAAACTTCGCGTGCGGGCTTGAGCGGGCGAAGGAGCCAGTAGGGGCGGCGTGTGCCGTCGGGGGAAAATCGGTCGGCGGGTTTGGTCATGGCGAGCCATTTTCGGTAGACCTCGTGAGACTTTGCGGTGTCAACGTGTATGTCGCCGCGTTCGTCTCCAGGGTCGGCAAGGCGTACGCGAACGGCTTGATGCCAGCAGTGCATGCCGGAGATGGGGTCTGGGTGGACTGGGAAAGTCAGGTTCTGGTGAACTCCAACGTCTGTCCACCAGATGCGCGCGGTGTCCGCATCGTTTGATTCATAAGGCGCAACACCTCGCTCTCGCTTCAATCCCCATTCGTTCCCTTGACGGTTCAACGCGACCGTAGCCATCATCTGGCGCTGCCCTTCGTCCTTCAATTTCCAGCGCCCCATGTGATGGCTGCACGCTACGATGCCGGGGCGTATGCCTTCTGTGACCCACGCGCGAACGACGAAGTAGCCTATCTCGGTTTCTACGCGAACCATGTCGCCCGTGCGAATGTTCAGTCGCGCGGCGTGGCTTGGGTGAATCCAGAGCGGGTTGGTGTGAGAGATTTCGTCCAGCCATTTCGCGTTGGCGCTGCGCGTGTGAATCTGCGTGGGAAGACGGAAAGTTGAAATCAAAATAGTTTGGTCTTCATCAAGATTGTCAGGATGAACGTGGCTCTTAATGTAGGTCGGAATAGCCCAGTCGTTCCAGCCCCATTCGGCAAGCGTGTGTGAATAGAATTCAAGCCGACCGCTAGGCGTTGGAAAGCCCCTGAAAATTTCATCGTCCATCTTCACGCCTACGAAACGACGACCTTCCGCATCCGCATCAATCGTTGGGATGGGAACGATGTTAGGCGACGCTGGTTTCGTGGTTTTAGTGTAAGCTCGACCGAAACGATCAACGCGAACGTCTTCAAGCTCTTCAACGGGCACGCGCTCTTCGTAAATAGCTCCAACCTTCTTGCGAATCTCGAACGCACCGTAGCGACGCATGAAATCAAACGGCGTCAAATTTTCTTCAGCAGCTTTCTCTTTCAATCCCGGCACAGAGTTTTCAAAGATGTAGCTGTAATACTCATCAACGCTCAGACGTTTTCCGGGATTCTTCTGCGACTCGACAAATTTCCGTATGCCCAAACTTCCATCCGGGTCAATGCGCCATGTCAACTCCATCCAGAACTCGTTCTCCTCCCAGACTTCGCCGGGATTGACTTCGCGCGTGTCTTTGATCTCTTCGCCCAATCGTTCGCGCGCCGCGCGCATCACAGGCTGGCGAAATCCAATCCACTGCGCGTCGTGCGTCTCGTAGGAATGAATATCATGACGCTAAGCGGTCTCGTTCCATGTTGGCGTCAACGCGACGTAGCAGCCGATTAAATTTTCGTCCGCCAACATCTCAACCCACGAAAAGCCGTCGGGGTTCGTCCACACAGGGTTATAGACGCGCGTGAAGTAAACTTCTAAATGGCCGCGACCTTCTTTCAAGAAATGCGGGAGCAGGAATGAGAGTTCGTTGATGCCCAGAGGATATTCGCGCGGCCACGTCAGTTCATTCCACATGGGCGGATGCGGCGGCGTGTAGATTGGTTTCGGCACGAACTTGTTCCATGCGTTCGGGAACACTCCGCCCTCGGTTGCGATTGCGCCAAGAAGAGCGTTGAGCATGAAGAGCGTGCGCGCGACCTGCCACCCGCCGCTGTTGCCTGAAGATGCGCTGCGCCAGTTGTGGCTACTGAATCGTGTGCCTGCTGTCGAAACTACTTTGGCAATCTCTTCGATGGCGCTAGCGGCAACGCCGGATTCATGCGCGGCGAAATCGAAAGTGTAGCTCTTGTAAAGATTCTTCAAGACCATCTCAAAAGTCTCGAAGGTGGTCGGCAATTCCGGGCTTTCTACCGAAAGGAACTCTTCCCAGTTCCACCACCGTTCCACGAACTCGCGGTTGTAAAGATTGTTTTGAATCAAATAGTTCGCAATCGAAAGCATTATAGCGGCCTCAGAGCCGGGATAAGGCGAGACAAAATAGTCAGCGTGCGTTGCTGTGTTTGACAATCGAGTGTCGAAAACAATGAGCTTCGCGCCCTGAGCTTTGCCGTCAATCACGCGCTGCGCATGCGGATTAAAATAATGCCCCGATTCCAGATGCGCGCTGATTAGAAGAATAACTTTTGCATTAGCGTGGTCTGGACTCGGCCTGTCCAGTCCCATCCAGAATTGATAACCCGCGCGGCTGTTCGACGAGCAAACATTCGTATGCGAGTTGTGCCCGTCAACGCCCCATGCCGCGAGGATTCTTTCCGTAAAACCGTCTTCGCCGGGACGCCCTACGTGATACATCACTTCGTTGTTGCGTTTCTCAACGATGGCTTTGCGAATTCGCCCTGAGATGTCATCTAAAACTTCATCCCAACTTACGCGCTCCCATTTACCTTCGCCACGTTTGCCCGCACGCTTCAGCGGGTAAAGAATTCTGTCAGGGTCTGTGACCTGATTGTGCGTCGCAGGGCCTTTGGCGCAGTTGCGACCGCGCGAGCCGGGATGCTCAGGGTTGCCCTCGAATTTCTGCACCTGCATCGTCTCGCGGTCAACGTAAGCCAGAAGGCCGCAGGCCGACTCGCAGTTGAAGCACGTCGTAGGCACAAGCATGTAACGCCGCTCTTTTTTCTCCGGCCACGCGCGCGAATCCAACTCAGTCCAATCATCCCAGCGCTCTTTCGGCGGAAACGAAGCTAGATGAATCTTGCTAGGCCCCTGATAAAAGGTCTCGCCTCTTGCCTCGGTCTCTTCGCGCCGAGCGCTTACGCGCTTCTCTGTTTCACGTATCTTCATAGGCCAGTCCTGGTCTCTAATTTTGTTCTACCTCTTAAGCCAGTCAAGTGATGACGAAGGACGCGGGCATCTGATTTTCCACTCAAGTGGCCGGGTCATTTAAGGAGCCGTAGAAGGTGTGGGAACTATGCCCGCTTGAAATCTGCAACGTCCAGTGTCTGTAATCCTCTGCGTTCTCGCAGTGATTCCCCCTACCCTGTAAAATTAGACGGAATTGCACGGGGCCGCTCATTACGCTTCTGAAAATGCCAGCGACACGAGCCGCCCCGCTGAATCGCCATTCTTTGTAGAGCGATGGGCCTACACCGCCCGCCGGGCTGTCGTGCAAATCTGCTCCGAAAGTGACGGCTGTTACGGGAATCATGAAAGAGATTGTGCCGGTTCGTCCCTGATCGTCACGAAACTTCAACTGCCAGCTTCGACCTGCGCGAACGTGTGACAGGGAATAATCTTCAGAAAGATCGTTATCCTCACCCGGACTCATATACTTTTTAGCTTTAGGCGAAAACCTCAAACGGTCTAGCAAAGCGCGTTGCTCGGTTTGGACTCGCTCAGTCCTTTCATACCACTCGCCCTCATCCGCGCAACAGGCGCAGAGGGGCGTTACGGTGGCGGTCGGGCTTATGCGGGCGCTTGCTGACCAGATGAGAAGCACACATATGACCAGAAAGAGCGCACCGGTGCCAGCCGTACTCAGCCAGAATCCCGGCAAGGTCTCGCCCCTCGATTCAATCTCTTCGCGTGTTGCGCTGACGCGCTGATTCATCTCGTTTAACTTCATGGTTCTAATGAAGCCTTCTTAAGCTCTTGGTCCAGTTAAAATAATGTCCTTCTCCCCAAGCTTTATAGCCTTATCGCCATACAGAGATGTTTGAGTCTGCTTAGAGTAAGGACTACTAATTATTCTTTCCTGCCAGAGAGGAAAGGCTTGTCGCAAAACCTCTTGTGTTATTTCGAATGTTTGCCCTCTTGCATCCGTTCTTACATAAACGTACCCACTCTTACTCATCAACTCAGCAGCTTGAAGAAACACATTGCTCAAAAGTTTTTTATAGGCCTTCTCCGATACGAATGCGCCTTTATGCTTCTCCCCATTACGAGCAAATACTGGATCGCCTCCTAACATCCATAATCGTAGCCACTGATCTCGATGGTAATCACTGATACCAATATATGGTGGCGAGGTAAAAAGTAATTTGAATGATCTCTCATCTCTATTAATCATCTGGTCTTGAATCCTGCTCATCAATTGACAACTGTCCCCAAGGAAAACAGTGCTCTTGACGATCTCGGGTAAACCTTTGGCGTATCGCCATTTGATCTTTTTTTCTAAGAACTCTACTGGACTGATTTGCGGTGGAATTAACTTTCGTTTCCGCCACCACTTGACTGAATACTCTGGACTCATTGCTTTGCTCTGACGCATCTGATTAGAGAAAGACCTACTACGAACACCGTGCAAATCAATTAAAATCAGTGTCATTAAGGTGCGATCAACTCGTGTGCGTCTCCAATCCAAATTATTTCTGGCGGCAATTAAGAAATGCAGACTAGATTCTGAAAAGCAGAATTTAAAGAACTCCGATAGGTCGTTTCCTGCATCAGCCGGAAGTTCTCGTGCAATCTGGGCGATCTCACGTACTCGCAGCTTTACTTTGTCTGCCATTGCTGGCCTGATCTTAGTCTTGCCATAAATCCAGCCAACAGGATTGATTTCAATCCCAGTGGAACGCCGCCCGTGAGCTGCCCCGGCGAAAATGCTAGAGGCGCGTCCAGCAAACGGGTCAAGGATTCTTTGTCCAAGATAGGTGTAGGATAGAACAACGTCTTTAGCGAAGTTTGTCGGGAACATGGCATAGTAAGGCCCAACTCCAGACCAACGCTTATAAGCAGTATCGTAGTTCATGCCTTTTTCTTTGAAGTTTCAGACATAAGTTGCCGAGCTAGCTTTTCTAAAACTCGCTTGCCCAAATTCATCGGGATTGCAGCTTCGGCATGCGCCGAAATAAGAGGTGTAACTGAGTTGCGATAACGTGCTGAAACTAGTGTATCGAGCAAACTCATTATATCTGCAAGACGTGGGAACTGGGTGTATTCGGCACGTTTCAGGTCACCATGATCTTCATTAAGCAATGGCGAATTGAGGACGATTAAGGCACCGGAAGTTGTTTTGTAGAAGGCTTTGCGCCCGAAGTAAGTGTTTCTGCCATATTCTCTTTCGCTATTCGAGAAGATGATTCTCTGTTTGATGTAGTCATCCGTCAGCAACATTGCACTTTGTCTTGGTAGCGTATCATGTTCACCATTAGGCCCCTTATCCAACTCAGTTAAGTGCTCCATGAAAGCGCCCGTTTTCTCTACACCGAACAATAACAAATCAAATTTGTCGTCAGCTACAGCTTGCTTAGCTACGTCGTTAATCCGGGATAGTTCAGATTTGATTGCGCTACTCAGCCATGCCGGAGCACCAAATACTGCTAGTGGCCCATCCATTACAATTGCTAGCCGTTGTAAAACAGGGAGTAGCTTTTCCTGCTCTAACGTTCTTAGAAAGTGAACCATCCAAATACGCTCTAACACGTTCATCGTTTCAGTGAGCATGGATTGGTTAGAGCCTTCAGGCTTCATAAACTCGTGAATACGTAATGCATCAGTTGAAAAAAGGGACCGGGCGTGCGCGCAAGAGCAAATGTATTCATCTTGACCGCGCTGGTAACTCTGATCTAACTGTAAACAATCTTCATAAGGACAGCGCTGAGGGCTGTTATCATTAATAGGTTTGTATTTTAGGAGCGCTTGGTAGGTATCTAATACCGATTCACATTTCTCCGACTCTGACATCTGCCTGCATTGGAATAATTCAAACAAGGCACGACGGAATGAGTGAACTGCACTTAATTCTTCGTCAATAACAACATTGCACCCCGGCAGTGCGCCATCAATTGATTCGGCGTTTTCAATAGTCCTAAATTCTTTCGGATCAACGGGCCTGTGCGCGTCAAGCCGCATCATTTTCGCAACGTCGAGCAACACTGAAGCGACGGTCACATATCCTATCGCTGCGGACGGGTACCCATTCTTAACCCGCTCTTCATCCATACTTCCGTCAATCGCTAAAACGAAATCAGGAGTCCAATCGCTCGGCTTCAACTGGGTGAGCGCAACCATATCTAGGGAAATGGATTCAGGCGAGTCAGGTTTTACTCGCGCTCTCTTCAGCAGTGCCTGCACCTGCACGCTCTCAGTTATCCGTTTGATAGGCTTGTAATGAGCGAACTCATTTTCGTAGGGCATTCCTAAACCTCAAATTTAAGCACTTGAACAGGCACGACGAACAGATTGCTCAAGGTCTTGACACGCAAAAAACCACGATCCTGCGCGCGGCGAATAGAAGATTCAAAGTCGCCAAAGTCGTAGTATTTGCAAAGCTCTTTCGTTTCATCGGTATTATTCAAGTGACCGATAAACCAGTTAGCAGTATTCTTCAAAATATTGCGCTGAATACTGCTTACCTCTTGGGTGGCATAGACGAGACCGATGTGATATTTCGCGCCCTCTTTTGCTGTGCGTACCCATATGTATGAAGGAGCACGCGGATCAAGGTCTGTTCCTGCAGGTAGAAGATTGTGAGCCTCTTCTACATATACCAGTATTTCTGGAATATCTGTTTTGCCTTCACGAAATCGGCTTTGATTTTCTTGAAAAATCTTTCGCATGATCCGCTCGGCTGAAGACTTATTAATTAGCTCATCGCCGCTCGACTGATCCACAATCACTAGGCGGCCTCTGACTAGGTCTTCGTATATATCCGTCGCATAGTCCGTTTCAGTGCTGCTCGAATGTTGGTTTCGCACAACGCCGATTTGTCTTGCGCCATTTGAATACTCAAAGACCTTGAGTATCCTGCCTAAGTCTGGATCAGCCCACTTATCACCTGATGCCTTCGGGCGCTCATTGATGTACCAACTCTCAAATTCTTCATATTCTGGTGTACCCATGAATTTACTCAGGTATTCAAAAGCAATGGCTAGTAGATCCCATGAAGGGGTTTCATTAGTCAAAATCCTAGCAGCAGATTGATGCTCAGGAGTTTCACTTTCTTGCATCGCCTTAAGCAACTCTTTATTGAATAGCCCCTTTGTCGATGCTTGAAGTTTTTTCGGAGGCTCCAAGCCTGCTTTGACAAGAAGAGCGCGATAAACTAGGACGCGTCTGTTGAAGCGAGTAGTAGCTGAAATGTCCTTCGAGTCTGGTCTCTCAAAGACTACCTGCCTAAAATTCTTCATGAAAAGCGTTTCGTAATCAGCAAGTGCAGCATCAATGATTTGTTTGCCCGTTTGCAGGTTCTCATCCTCAAAAAAGTTCAACAGCATCAGCTTGCGATCAGGGTCGTATGGGTGCTTCATAATCCCGTAGGTTACGACGTCTTCTTGCTTCCCATTCTTATTTGAGCGCCAGACGTTTTTAATCGCTTCTGGATTCTTTTGCTTGTTTGCATCCTGCACGTTTTCGTTGGCGTACTCGCCGTTTGGATCGAACACTATTTGACCGATGCGAATCGGCTTATCTTCAGTGAAACGAAGATTGAAAACCGATTGTAAGATAATTTTCGTCGTGTTCGATTTGCCAGTTCGTGTCATGCCGAACAAAGCGGTCTTTTGCCCAAGCAAGTCGGCAGGCGAGATGTCAACCTTCACGTTTGACACGCCTTGAAACGAACGATTAGTTGAAGCATATCTGACCTCACCAATCTCTACTCTTTCTTGACTCTGGCTCTCATCAACTCGATCAACATCCAAATAATTGACGATGGTGGCGAGAGCTTCTCGATTAGGTTTATAGACTTTCAAGCCTTGGTTCGGATAGTAATTTGAGATGTCGCTGCCAAACCGCAATGCTAGGTTGTCTAAGCGTTCTGACTTATCCACAAAGAACGTGCCAATGACTCTGCATTTTATACCTGCAAAAGAAAGTACATGGTGGGTCGTAGCATCCATGTTTGCGCTGTCATCCCAATGGACATTCGCCTCACCCGCGACTTTCTGAGCAATTTCAACGCGTACACGTTCGGCCTCCACATCGCCAGGTAATGAGGTAGAGTCCATAACGCGCAGAAGAATTACAGAACTATCCTCTCGTTGATAGTCAAATTCTTCTGCTTCCGGTGAAATTCTGGTTGCGACTAAAAAGCACAGGCTTGGAATACCGCCAACCCGCCGCCGATAGAAGTCATGTATCTGTACACTAGCTGACTCATATCCTAGTGAATAAACGTCGCCAACATACTGCTCTGGCTGAATTAGCTTTCTCAGAAGCTCTTTTGCTTCGGCTGCTTCTCTTTTAAATTGATCTTCCTTGAGGGTTGAAATTACATTCATTTCGCAACTCCCGGCATGAGATTTGGTTTGATATATACTCTCGTCAACCAAAATAAGGCAACAAAGCCCGTCTAATGGGATTCGTGATCCAGTCTATTAAGCTAGAAGCGAACCATCTAGCATGTAATTAACGCGTTTCAGTAGTTCTCTATCAGTGTCAGAAATGCAGCCAGCGAAGTTTGTTGCAGCGCTGCGTTTAATTTCCGGTCATCAGTCATTAGTTGACATCCTTGCGATGCGGCGAGAGCTACGTACAGGCAATCATAAACGGTGCGTTGTGCGTTGAGCGCAATCTCAAAAGCATCTGTGATTAAATCAATGGTTGAGTAATAACCTAATGGCAGTGTCTGCGCAGCGGCGATGATCTTCTTTCCTTCATCCGAGGTTAGTTCTCCAAGCAGTCTAACCTTTTTCCAGATAATGTTGCCGAATTCCGCCAGCATTAAGTCCGGTACTATCAAATCATGTTGATCTGAGAAGAATTGAACGACATTTTGGGAATGAACTTCCGGGATGTAAAGCTTGACAGCGATGCTGGCATCTACGACATAGCGACTCATCGCTGGCGATCCTCAGCAACGAGGTCTGTGCTATCGCTATGCGCCCGGCCTATTAATTCATGGCGAATTTGCGCGGCTACTTTTAGACATTCCTCCATAGCTTTAATGCGTTCGGGTCTCGTCATCTGATGATTGGAATTGATTCGAGTCTGTTCAGAAGGTTTCTTCGACATAAAGTTCACCTCGAAAGAAGATGTATCGGCTAATTGTAATCCATGAGCGCACACGAGAAAAGAAAGGCTTTCTCCCAATGCTTACATCAACCTCCTTCATGCCAGCGGCACGGATTGACCCGATTGAACGTATGCGTGCTCGTAAAGCAGAAGACCTACAAGAGCGAACGGCACAGCGCCGAGGCCGAGCCAGGGCGCGAAGCACCCGATTAGAGTTAAAAGATTGCCGACCCAGAAGAATGCTTTGTACCTGCCGCGTGTCATCTCCCAGACTGCAAGGCGCGCGTGCGCGGTCGGGTGCGTGAGCGTGATTTCGCCTGCGACCATTAGCAGGTGAAGGACGCCGGTTACACCTAGAATCCAGAACAAAAGTGTGAGCGCAGGGCGTTCAAGCCAGAAGGCGAAAGGCAGAAGCGCGGCTGAGCCTACTAGAAGCGATTGAATTAAGAGATGAACGGGAAGCAGCGGGTTCTGCCACATGTCTCGCGCTTTAGCCTGAGCGAAAAGATAAGCAGTGTAAACGGCTGTCAGGATTGCAACGAGCACACCCGGCGCGATCAGCCAGAGTTGCAACTGCGTGTTCTTCAAGAAGCTTGAAAAAAAATGCAGCGCAAGAATAATTGAATACGCGGCGATGATGAACGCGCCTTTGACTAACCAGCTACGCCAGTGCGGGCGCGTAAAAATCATGTAGAAACGCGCCGGGTGTTCCAAGTCCCAGATTAATAGCCCGCCGGTGATTGCTAGAAAAGCTCCTGAAAGAATGGGAGTGACCCATTGCCATAGAAGTCCTTCCGTGTTGAGCGGTGGGCCAAGGGCTATTAGATCAAGCGATCCCATACGACTATAAATCGTGCTGAGCAAAAGAAGCAGAGTCGCTACGAGATAAACGCCTGCCGCAATCCCTTTAGTCCAAGTGTAGAGGCTTACGCGCCAGTCCCAGGGGATGGCGTGCGGCACGTCGTAAGAGAGAAGCGCTGCTGCGGAAGAGTTATTAAAAAGCGGATTGCCAGATGCGATTGTCTCAGCGTTTTGCCCCTGTTCGCTCCACATGTAGAGTCCGCTTTCAGGTCTTCGCGCGGCCAATGGGTCTAGCGTTGCTTGATGCGCTCCCTTGTAAAAGAGTTTCGGCAGAGTCTCTTTTTCAGGTCGGCGGACGCTGACGGGTTCGCGGTTTACTATGCGCGCAACTTTTGAATCAGCATCGTTCATGTCTCCGACCAGAATAGCTTCGACCGGACAGACGACGACGCACGCGGGTTCTAATCCCATGTCAATTCGATGCGCACAAAAATTACATTTTTCAGCAGAATGGTCTTCCGGGTTGATGAAGATAGCGTCGTAAGGACAGGCTGCCATGCAGGCTTTGCAGCCTATACAGATGGATTTGTCAAAATCAACTATGCCGTCCGCTCGCTTGAACATAGCTGTGGTCGGGCAGGCTGCTACACAGGGAGCGTGCGCGCACTGGTTGCAGCGCGTGACCTGATGCGCTCGACGAGCTTGCGGAAATTTTCCGACATCAACGTGCTTTACATACGTGCGCGTCACACCGAGCGGCACAAGGTTCTCGGATTTGCAGGCCGTAGTGCATGCGTGACAGCCTATGCAGCGCGTCTGATCAATGACTTTCGCCCACTTGACTTCGGAATCGCCTCTAGCAAATTGCTCTATCATCAAGAAGCCGCCTTGAAAAATTTAAGACAGTCTTTCGGTAGTCGCTCTGACCGAAAATGGCAGAAATCTACAACAGTCGCGTTATAGTAATGTAAGCAACCCTCTTCTACAATCCACAAATTTGATTTTGGATTTTAGATTTTGGATTTTGGATTAAGCTGTTGGGAGATACTCAACCTGAAATCTAACTGCTCGCGCTTGATTCATTATTCCAATCCAAAATCCAAAATCTAAAATCCAAAATCGGAAATGGCCGGGCTTGCTTGTCGTTTCATCCTGATAGTAATAAGCTCTTGAGCCAGAGCAACCCAATTAAGATAAGTAGGAGGAAAGGGAATGGCAGAACAGGACTATACACGTCAACCAGAGGAGCAGGAATCATCGGGTCTTCTTCTTTCATCGGAGCCTTTGCAGGAAGGAAAAAATCTGAAGTTTCTGGCCGACACTACAGACACGGACAACGTTGATACGGGCGACGCTGGCAAGGGCGACGGAACTGACGGCGACGGCACGGACGGGACTGACGGTGACAGCAGCGGTGATTCGGACGGTACGGACACGGGCGACTCCGACGGAACAGATATTCTGGGTGATGATTCGGATGGTACGGACGCAGGCTCGGACGCAGACGGGACTGACGGCGGCGGTTCGGACGGCTCGGATAGCTGATTTTACTGATGAAAGATGCGCGCCTTCAATGAGCTAGAGAAACTTTTGGAGCCTATGAGCGTGGAGGATTTCCTTGCATCCTCCTGGGGAAAAAGTTTCAGACACGTTCGCGGCCAATCGGGAAAGTTCTCTAACTTGCTGCCGTGGGATCAACTCAACTTGATCCTGCGGCAGCACCGTCTAGATTTCCCGCGCCTCAGATTGATGCAGGATGGTGTGCGCGTGCCGGTTGATTCTTATCTTCGCCACACGACAGGCAAACAGAGCCAGAAGCCCATCCCGCGTCTTAAGCCAACTCAATTAATCAAACACCTGCGCGATGGCGCAACACTCGTGCTAGACGCCGTTGACGAACTGCACGAGCCGCTGGAAGAGTTGGCACAGAATCTCGAATTAGTATTTCACGAGCGCATACAGATAAACATGTACGCGGGATGGCAGACCTCGCGCGGGTTTGACCTTCACTGGGACGACCACGACGTATTCATCTTGCAGGTTTTTGGTAGAAAGCGCTGGCGCATCTACGGCGAGACGAAGCCTCATCCGTTATCCGGCGATAATGCAGTTCCCAAACCAACGGGCGAACCTTTATGGGAAGAGACTCTTGAAGACGGAGATTTTCTGTACATTCCGCGCGGCTGGTGGCACGTCGCGCTTCCACTCTCAGAGCCTACGCTTCACCTCACGGTCGGCATACACAATCGCACTGGCGTTGATATGGCGCGCTGGCTCACAGAGCGTTTGAAGGAGAGCGGAAATTTTCGACGCGACCTGCCGCGCTTTTCATCGTGCGAAGAGCGTAGGGCGCAAGCCGAGAATTTGTTTGAAGAGCTTGCGGCAAAGTGGAAGACGAATCTTATAGAAAAATATTTTGAAGATTGGGACGCAACAGCGCAGCCTCGCGCGCGTCTCAGTTTGCCCTGGAGCGTGACGCCCGAAATTCTGTCGCCACAGCATGACGCGCTTGTACGATGGCTCGCGCCGCGCCCTGTCGAATTGAGAGCGACGAACGGCGTAGTGGAGTTTTCGTCAATGAAGAAGCGCTGGCGCTTTAAAGAAGACGCGCTCCTTATCTTGCGCCCGCTCGAAGAGCGCCGCGTCTGCTCTGTCGCGGAGCTTTGCGAGGCGGCGAGCGGTAGAGTTGACGAGAAGCGCGTGAGAAAATTCTTGGGCGAGTTGATTCTGGAAGGATTGGTTGCTATCGTCAAAGGGTAAATGGAAAGCTTCTTCTGCTCCGATCTATCCCGCGATGTTGCGGAAAAAAGTTTCGGCACAGCCTCTATCGGACACGTCTGGATACTCCTTGAATATCCTGTGGCGTGGGGGGCGAAAGCTTTGGAAGAGAGCGCGCTCCCGCAAAAAATCAGAACTCATCTGAACAGACTTGTAAAAGCCATACCTCGCGCAAGGCTGCTCTTCATCAAGCAGGCTCGTGGCTGCGAAGGCAACCTCAATCTCTTCGCTGCGCATTGCCACGAGCGCGTGCCCTTCATCAAAAAATTTCAGATAGAGAGCTACGAGCAGTTACTGGAGATTGATGCTGCGCAAATTGCATCGGAGCGTGGCGCAGGTGGCGGCGTCGTGAGCAGAGAACCGCTCTTTCTCGTTTGCACACACGGCAGGCGCGACAAGTGCTGCGCTAAATTCGGCTACCCGCTTTATAAATCGCTGAAATCGAGCGCGGGCAGTTCTGTCTGGCAATCATCGCACGTGGGCGGCGACCGCTTCGCGGCGAATCTAATCTGTTTTCCGCACGGACTGTTCTACGCGCACGTGACGGAAGAGGCGGGGCGAAAAATTATTGGCGAATACACGGAGCGCCGCATGGTTCTGGAAAAATATAGAGGACGCGCCTGTTACTCGAACGCTGTGCAGGCTGCGGAGTTTTTCGCACGCTCGAAATCGGGAATCATGGGGGTTGAAGGGCTGCGATATTTGGATAACGCGCGGCTCGGCGAGAATAGCTGGCGTGTAAGATTCGAGGCTGCGGAGAGCGGAGAGATTCACGAAACGCAGGTAAGCAGTCACGTCTCGGAATTTCAAAACTTCATCACCTGCCACGCGACCGAGCGTGGCAGCGTGCCGCAATTCACGCTGGACGATTACCGCGTGACGAACGAGCGCGTGCTGGTGAGCGCTTGAATTACTTTTGAGAATGCCCAAAGTATTTCTAATTTCAAATTTAAGTTTTCAAAATTAAAGCGCTCGTCACTTCTTCAATCCTTCTGCAACCTGCGAGCGCCATTGCTGAATCAAGCTCCACGCGCAAAATGTCTAGCACGGCTCGCGCTCCTTCTTCGCCTTCGAGCGCAAGTCCCCATAGCACCGGTCTGCCCAGTAGACACGCGCGAGCGCCAAGCGCCAGCGCCTTCAATACGTCTGTGCCGCGACGAATGCCTCCGTCTAACAGAATCTCTATTCGACCTTGAACGGCTTCGACGATGTGCGGGAGCACAGTGATGCTCGCAGGGGCTGTGTCCAGTTGCCGTCCGCCGTGATTGGAGACGACAATGCCTGCCGCGCCGTGCTCTACAGCAAGCCGCGCGTCTTCCGTTGAAAGTATGCCTTTCAACACGACGGGCAGACCTGAGATGCTTCGCAGCCATTCGACATCTTTCCACGTGACGCCAGCGTCCCACTGCGAGGCTACGTAAGCGGCCAGGCCGGACTCGCGCTCAGTTTCGGGCAGGTCTGCTCTAGCTGCTTCTTTGAAGTTTCCCATCGTTATTCCTGCTGGAAGCGAGAACTGGTTGCGAGCGTCGCGCGGTCGCCTGCCGATGAGCGGAGCGTCAACCGTCACGCACAGCGCCTCGTAGCCTGCTGTGGCAGCACGCTCAACGAGCGAGCGCGTCAACTCGCGGTCGCGGTAGATGTAGAGTTGAAACCAGCGCGAGGCCGTGCATGATGCTGCAATCTCTTCCATGCTGTAGTTGGAAGCAGTGCTCGCAATCATAATAGTCCCGGCAGCGGCGGCTGCGCGTGCTGTGGCAAGCTCGCCGTCCGTGTGAGTAAGAGAGTGAAAAGCCATAGGCGCGACGAGCACGGGAAGAGAGATGCGAGCGCCCAACACGGTCGTAGCCAAATCTCGCTCCGTCACATCAATCAGAACGCGCGGGATTAGTTGCAAGCGCTGAAAGGCCGCGCGGTTTTCCTGCAACGTCCACTCGTCTTCTGCGCCGCCCGCTATGTAATCGAATGCCATGCGCGGAAGGCGAGCACGCGCCATAGGCTCAAGCTCATCCAGACTCAGAACGTCAAGCATCACACCACCTCAGACCTTCCGCTGAAATATACTCAAGAGCTAATTTCAAAACCTTCATAGCGAGCTTAAGCATTTCTCTTTGCGCCTTTGCGTGAACCCACAACTATCTTTAGCTTGAGCTTTAAGTAAATTGCATGTTCACGCAAAGGCGCAAAGATAAGAGATAAGCTCGCAAAGGTTCTTTTTGTAATCGGCTCTCAATAGTTTTCACCTCACAAAGTTTAATCCGTGCGGCACTGCCCACGCGAAGAGATAAGCGTAAGAGAGAACGATCAAGCCTACGATTGCGCCGAGCGCTATGGAATGCCAGAGGACGAAACGAAAGATTCTGCCTTCGTTGCCGACCTGATTTGTGGCGGCGGTCGCCACGACGATTGATTGGGCGTCAACCATCTTGCCCATCACGCCGCCCGCGCTGTTTGCCGCGCACATCAGAACTGGATCAAGTTTCAACTGCTCCGCAGTTATCTTCTGAAGCCCGCCGAACAGCGCGTTCGACGAAGTATCGCTTCCAGTGAGCGCCACGCCAAGCCAGCCCAGGAACGTGCCGAAGAATGGAAAGAGCACGCCCGTGCGCGTAAACGCCAGGCCAAGCACGGCGTCCATCCCCGAATAGCGCGTGACGAAACCAAGCCCCAGCATGAAAGAGATTGCCAGCACGGCGAAACGCATACGGTAAAGCGTGTGAAGGAAAATTTTTAGAAGTATGACGGGGCTGACTCCGAGCAGAAGTCCTGCTAGAAGAGCGGCTAGAAAACAGCCTGTGCCGGTTGCCGAGAGCCAGTTGAAATCATACTTCGCCGGTTCGGCAGTCGGCTTCGTCACTACGGGCGCGGCGCGCAAGATTTTGTTGTGAAGAAGGGGAACGTCCCAGCCCTTCTGCTCGAATGCCGGAGTCGTCCAACGGTTCATAGCGTTCTTAACGGAAGGCAGTCCCCACACAAGAACGAAGATAGAGAGAAGCGCGAACGGCATCCACGCTTTTGCTATCTGTCCAGCGCTATGACGGGCGCGCGATTTAGCAGAAGTTTTCACTTCTTCACTCTGAATCTCACCGGACTTTCGCACGCTTTCCGTCTCCCGCTCTCCTTCTGCCAATTCAGTATCGCTCTCATCTTCAAATCGCCAGACGCTGCGCGGCTGCCAGAATCTTAGGAAGAGAATCGTCACGGCGAGCGAGACCACGCCGCCTATTATGTCAACCAGATTGCTGTCAATGAAATTCGACCAGAAGAATTGCGTCAGCGCGAAAGAGAGGCCTACGACCAGAACGGCTGGCAGCACTTCAAAAGTTTTGCGCCAGCCGACCATCGTTCGCACGAGCCAGAAGGGAACTATGACGGCAGTGAAAGGAAGTATGCGACCAATCATAGCGTTCAAGTCAGATTCGGGAAGCGCGGTTACGGCTGCGAGCGTGTGAACGGGCGTGCCGATTGCTCCCCACGCTACGGGCGCTGTGTTCGCTATCAGATTGAGCGCGGCTGCGTGGAACGGTTTGAAGCCAAGGCCGATCATGAAAGCTCCGGCGATTGCTACGGGCGCGCCGAATCCTGCTGCTCCTTCAATGAACGCGCCGAAGCAGAAGGCCACGAGGAGAACTTGCAGCCGTCGGTCGCTCGTAATCGCGGCGACGGACTCTTTCATTATCTCGAATTTTCCGGTGTGAACAGATACGTCGTAAAGAAAAACTGCTGAGACGACTATCCACGCAATCTTCAGCACGCCGAACGCAGCGCCGTAAACGAAGCTCATGGTAGAGAGCGCCCAGGGCATCTTGAATGCTAAAGATGCCGCAAAAATTGCCGCGAGCGCTCCTGCGAGCGCAGCCCTGTGAGGTTTGACGCGAAAGAGAGCCAGAAGCGTGAAGAGGACTATGATGGGAAGCGCCGCCACCAAGGTCGAAAGCCACCAGTGGCCGAACGGGTCGTAACTTTGAGTCCAGGTCATCACTAATCTCTTTCACGCTAGATTTCGGGAAAGGATAAAGAGATTACACCTCTATAGCGGTTCTCACTTGGGTGCGACCACTCTGATCAAGGCATGCAGGTCAGTACCGCCTGCGGTAGCGGGCGGGTATCGGTGCGGCTACGACCCGCCCGCTACCGCAGGCGGTACTGACATGAGTCGCATTCAAGTGAGAACCGCTATAAAGAGGTGAATTATAGATTAAAAATCGAACGCCCTTAGCCTTAACGGCTAACCTGAGACAGAAATCGTGAATTGGCCGCAGCATTTTTGCAACGAGCGAGTGGGACACTGAGCCGTAAAAATTTAGCATCTAGTCTCTGAAAATAATAGTTTGAGTTCTTATGAAAGCGAAGCTCTTGAATGAAGAAGGGGCGCGCACGTTCGCACTCGTTTTTGATACGGGCGACGAGTTTGTGTCTGGCCTGCTGGATTTCGCTCGACGCGAGAAGCTCGCCAGCGCGCACTTCGCAGGGATAGGCGCGTTCGAGCGTCTTACGTTCGGTTTCTTCGAGCTTGAAAAGAAAGAGTACAAAAAAATTGGCGTGAACGAACAGGTCGAGGTGCTGTCGCTCGCAGGCAACATCGCTCTTTATGAAAATGAATTGAGAGTTCACGCGCACGTACTCGTAGGCAAACAGGACGGAACGGCGCACGGCGGCCACCTGTTCGAGGCTCACGTGCGCCCTACGCTTGAGTTGTTTCTAACGGAACTGGCCGTGCCGCTTCGTCGTCGCATGAACGAAGAAGTTGGTATTCCGCTAATTGATCTTTCGGCGTGAAAGTTTAGAGGCTATTGAAAAAGGCGCAGGGCACTAGGTTCAGCGCACCGCAGAGATGATGGAAAATTCCGAACAAGAAAGGGGAGAAAGAAGATGAAAGCTACTGAGTTGCTGAAACAGGATCACAGGGAAGCTATGGACTTAATCAATCAACTTGAATCAGTAGGGTCGAATGGCGCAAACACTGAAACTTTCGCAAAGCTCAAGGCCGCGCTCACGCTTCACACGGAATTGGAGGAGAGCTTGCTTTATCCTGCGCT
>MNJR01000037.1 GCA_001920415.1 Acidobacteria bacterium 13_1_20CM_3_53_8
GATCGCGCGGCTTGAGACCCGCCCGCTACCGCAGGCGGTACTGACAGGAGTCGCACTCAACTGAGAGCTGCTATAGTGGATCATCTTCTCTATTTTCTTTCTCTTCTGCGCTTCTATTCTGAAACTGACCCACTACCAAAAGATTAGCGAAACTGGCTAAACATGGGTTATCATGCCTGCCAGATTTCCAGCACTGGTCTTTTCATTAAATGACTGGGAGCGTTGGCGCGCGGAAGATAGCCAGCAGGCAAACCCTCCAATTCCCCAGCCGATTTTTACTCACTCGAACACATAGGTCGTCAGCCCTGCACTGACCGTTTAGCCAGCATAGAAAGCGAGTCACATCCTCCATGCAGAAGATTGCACACCAGACACATTCCTTCGACGATTTCACTTTAGATTTGACGCGCGGCTGCCTGTTGCGCGGAACAGAAGAAATGAAGCTGCGCCCCAAATCATTTGAAGCCCTAAAATATCTAATCGAGCATCAAGGTCAACTGGTGAGCAAAGCGGATTTGATAAAAGCTGTGTGGCCTGATTCATTCGTCACGGATGATTCATTGGTGCAGTGTCTGATGGAAGTGCGCCGCGCGCTCAGCGATGAGGCTCAGCAGATTATCAAGACTGTGCCGCGTCGCGGTTACATCTTTGACAGAGAAGCGCATGAGAACGGCGCATTTACGACTCAAACCGTTTACACGGAGGAAGTGGAAGGCGTTCACGTTGTTCTCGAAGAGGAAGAGACAAACGGACATGAGGCAATAGAGACAAAAGCGCAAGGGGAAAAACTGTCTGACTTGCACAAGGTCTCGCGCGTACGGCGTCTTGCAGGCACTATCAAGCGGCACAAGATAGCTACCGCAACCGCTTCAGTCGCGTTAGCGGCGCTTGTCATCGCCGGAGTCGTCTTCGCCAAACCTCTCCTGACCTGGTGGTTCAAGCCGCCTTCAATCGCCGTACTCCCCTTCGTTAACGCCACGGGCGATGCGGCGCTAGACTACGCCGGTGATGGGTTGACAGGAGGTCTCATACAGAGCCTCTCGCAAATCAACGCTCCCTCAAAATTACCAAGGCTACTCGTCGCACCGCTCTTTTCAGTCTCTACTTTCAAGGGGCGTGACATAGACCCGCGTAATGCAGGGCGCGAGATGGGCGTGGACTTTGTGCTGGCCGGTAGGATAACTCAGAGTAATAGAGTTTTGACTGTGAGAGTCGAACTGATAAAAGTGTCGGACGGCTCATTGGTTTGGAGCAATCAGAATTCTCAATACGGTCTGCTCAGCATGGAGTTGTCCGAAGATATAGCGCAGGGCGTGGTGCAGAAACTGTCGCTCAGGCTATCTGACGAAGAGAGGCACAGGCTTACCAAACGCTACACGCAGAATCCTGCGGCTTACGAAGCGTATCTGAGGGGCGAATCGTTATTCTGGACTTTTACGCCAGCTTCAATGCGTAAAAGCGCAGAGTATTACCAGCAGGCGATTGAGCTAGACCCGAACTTTCCTCTGCCATACATACAGATGGGCGGCCTGGACTCAATGCAAGGTATTCTTGGCCTCAAACCTATGAGGGAATCTTTTCAAAAGGCGAATGAATGGTGGGTGAAAGCTTTACAGAGAGATGATTCATTGCAATCAGTTAGCGTCCTGATGCTTGTGCAGAAGTTCTGGTTGGAATGGGACTGGGAAGGAATTGAGAGGTTAGGCCATAGAACCGGAGTTTATAACGACTACCTGACAGCGATGGGGCGACTCGATGAAGCCCTCGCCAACAATAAGCAATGGCAGGCATGGGTACCTACAGCGGCTCTCGTCACCTCCGCAGTTGGGACTGATCTTTACTTCTTGCACCGGTACGACGAGGCGATTGAGCAGTACAAAAAGGCCATCACCCTAGACCCTGATAACTGGCCCGCGCATTTCTACCTGAGCTTTACCTACTCTCACAAGGGGATGCACGAGGAAGCCATCGCCGAGATGAACAGGACAGCGGAGTTGCAGGAGAACGCACCGTTATCTCTGGCCGGACTCGGCTACGTTTATGCCGTGGCAGGCCATCGTGACGAGGCTCTAAAGATTCTCAATCAATTGCAGGAGCGCGCAGGGCGCGGCGAGTATGTCTCGCCCCTCGGCATAGCCTTTATACATATCGGTCTGGGAAATAGAGATGAGGCCTTCACCTGGTTGGACAGAGCATATGAGGATCGCTCCAGCGGCATGAGTTTTCTTAAAGTCGAACCTATCTACGAGCCGTTACGCTCAGACCCACGATTCACAAATCTGCTACGGCGTATGCATTTGCCGACTTGAACTGCCGGGGCGACTTTCCGATTACTTTATTCAACTGCAAACTAATGATCGCTCTTAAGCGCATCTTCATGGCTGGCTGTTTGCTAGCTCTTTCGACGACACTCATCTGTGCTCAAACTCAGACCACAGGGCGCATCGCAGGAACTGTCACAGACGAGCGAGGCGCGGTTATCGTAGGAGCTAGAGTAACAATCGTCAGCGAAGCTACGGGGGATGAACGCGAGGCTATAACTAATAGTACGGGCAGTTATTTCGCCGCCTTTTTATTGCCAGGCACATATCGCGTTACGATAATCGCCAGCGGATTCGAGCAAGCTCCTTTTAGTAACGTCAAGGTGAATATTACCGAGACTACGATTATCAATGCAGAGCTATCACCGGCGCGAGGTTCATACATCATTACAATCAATGCTCTGCCTACGCTTGTGCAAACCGATAGCCCGCAACTTGGTCGCATCACTGACGCCCGCACGATCTCCACGTTACCTCTTGCCACACGCAACTTCACACAAATCTTGGGCCTCTCGCCGGGCACGTCCGTCTATCTGCCGGACAACACTGTGGTCGGGCGCAACTCGCAGAACGTCTCTGTCAATGGCGCGCGCGTCACGCAGAACAATTTTCAGATTAACGGCGTAGATGCCAATGCGGGCATAGGTCGCGGCGTTGGCCTGGCTAATCCTGCGCCGGAGACGATTCAAGAGTTCAAGGTGCAGACCTCGCTTTATGACGCGACGTTCGGACGCGCGGGTGGCGGCAATATTCAAGTGGTAACGAAAAGCGGCACTAACGATTTTCACGGGGTCGCTTACGAATACTTCGGCGATGACGCCTTCAACGCCAACAACCCTTTTCTTAAAGCGGCGGGTGCGCGTCGCCCCGTACTCAAGCGCAACATCTTCGGCGGCACGCTGGGCGGGCCGATCAAGCGGGATAGAACTTTCTTCTTCATCTCTTATCAGGGCACGCGCGAGCGCAACGGCGCGTCTCGTCTGAACAGCATCTCGTCGAACGTTCTCATCGCGCAAGGTTTAACGAATGACCGTTCGGAGCGCGCGCTTTTGAGTACACTCAGGCCGTTGCTCTCGAATGGACAACCGGCGACCTCTATCAACCCTACGGCGCTGGCGCTTTTGAACGCGCATGGAGCGAACGGAGAATTTCTGATTCCTACGCCCCAGGCGAATGGGCGCTACTCTGGTTCTGCTATCTCTGTCTTTCGTGAAGACCAATTCAATGCGAATTTAGATTACAAGGTTAGTCAGAGGAACTGGTTGACCTTAAAATTTTTCTTCTCAAACGCGCCGCGAAGCCTCGCAATCTCCGGCGCTGTGAATGTTCCGGGCATGCCGGTTGATGAAGTCAACAACAACCGCTTGCTCTCCATTCAGGACATACACACTTTCAACTCCAACATCACCAACGAAGCCCGACTCGGCTACAACTTCATTCGCGCAGACACCTTCACGCGCCAGCCTCTGCGAGACGCTGACATAGGCATCACGCGCTCGACCGCCAGAGAATTTCCGGGGTTGCCGCTCTTTCGCATCTCACAAGAGGCAGGAGGACTTTTATTCGGCACGAGCGCCATACCTGATTTACCATCTACGCTGCCTTCAGCGACGTTTGCAGATACGCTCTCTTTTACGCGCGGGCGTCACTTCGTGCGCACAGGCGCAGAGTTTCGTTATTACGAGGTCAACTTTAATGCTCCTGTGCTCACGCGCGGCTCGATTGACTTTCAGAGCTTCAACGATTTTCTGATAGGGCAGACTTCGGACGCCGTACTCGCCAACGGCCTCTCTGAGCGTAGCTTGCGCGCCAGCGATTACAATCTCTTCATACAGGATGATTGGAAGTGGTCATCGAAACTCACGCTCAATCTGGGGTTGCGTTACGAGTTGGACTTGCCGCCCTACGACACGCGCGGGCGCATCTCTACATTTGATCCAGCGCTCTACAAGCCGCGCGCGCTCTCCTTTTTCGGATTTCCTCTAGGCCCGCCTTCCGGCGGATTCGTGCAGGCGGGCAATGTCATAGCGCAATACGATCTCGCGGACGTGCCAAACGTAGGTCGGCGGGTTGTTCGCAGCATTGACCCGAACAACTTTGCGCCGCGTATTGGTTTTGCCTACTCGCCGCTTCGTTCAAATCGTCTGGTCGTGCGCGGCGGCTACGGCATCTACTATTCGCGCTCAGCCTTCACCAGCGTCAATAACAGTATCTTCTCGCCTCCCTTCAATCTCCTCACATTCAAAGGACCGGCGTCTATAGAAAATCCCTTCTTCGATGTGCCCGCGCAAAACGAGTTCCCGACCTTCGCGCCGGGCGTGCCACTCTTCGGTATAGTCTTCGACCGCAACATACGCACGCCTTACGTGCAACAGTACAACCTGAGCGTGCAATTCGAGATGCCTAAAAACAGCTTGCTCGAAGTCGCTTATGTGGGCGCGCGCGGTCTGAATCTGTTTCGACAAGTAGCCATCAATCAAGCCCGGCTCGCCAGTCCTCAAAGCCCTATCATCAACGATGTCACCGGAGCAGTTATCACTACGAACACGCCAGAGAACGCGGGCTTGCGCGCGCCGTATCAGGGCGTGCTGACAGCTAACGGACTCGGCGGCTTCGTGCAGGATCAATCCACTGCGCAATCAAGCTACAACTCGCTTCAGTTGAGTTTGACAAGAAGGCTCGCGCGCGGACTACAGTTTCAAGCCTCTTACACTTTTGCCAGATCAATTGATAACGCTTCGGGACAAGGCGGAGGTGCGGGAACGGAAGGGTTCATTGACACGGGCGTTGCGGGCGAGACAAGCGCTGTTCTCGGCGATCAATTGGATAACCGCGCCAATCACGGCCTCTCAGACTTTGATCGCACGCATCGCTTCGTTTTGAGTTACGTCTGGGATTTGCCGCAACCCGCTTTCGCCAAACGCTCTACGTTCATGCGCCTGTTCTTCTACGGCTGGCAAGTGTCAGGCGTCATCACGGTGATGTCCGGGTTGCCGATTGATGTGGTGGATTCCGGTGCGGGTTCGTTCTATGGTCTGGCAAGCCCTGGAGGCGGCGCGAGGCCAAACTTTGCGCCGGGCGCGACGCGCGCATCAGCCAGTAGCAATATTCCGCCCGGCTACGCCTTCAACCCTTTCGCCTTCGCACGTCCCATAGTGCAAGCGGGTCAACTGATTCCCAGTTCGCGTGGCGCAGCAAGCGCGGACGCTGCGGGCACGGATTTCGGCAACGCCGGACGCAACATCTTACGCGGCGCAGGGCAGAACAACGTGGACATCTCTTTCATCAAGCGCTTCAGCCTGTGTGAATCCAGGAGCCTTGAGTTTCGCATGGAAGTTTTCAATCTCTTTAACTACGTCAACTTTGCCAATCCCATCAGCGACCTTAGCGCCGTCACTTCATCTGGCGGGAGATTAGATTCACGTACAGGGCAGATTATTAATCCTGCTGACTTCGGGCGCGCCATCTCGACTAGCAACAACCCACGCATTATTCAGTTCGCACTCAAAATCAATTACTGAAACCATTTATCATCAGAAATTTTCTACCTTCAAGAGCCAAGAGACCTATACGCATAAGTCGTGATATGCTTTTGCAGTAAAATCCAGTTAGCAGAAGCAACGAACTATGGCTGCGCCTCTTACGAAATTATTCGGAGGATTCACGCGGGCTAACAATGCGCGTGATGAAGAGCCGATTCGTGATGAGTTGTATAGCGTAGAGCGCTTGGAGCAGAAGGCCGAGGCGCTGGCCGCCGAACATAAAATTTCTCCCGGACGACGGCGCGGGCGTCGTCTGATGCCCGGACTGGAAGAGAATGGACGCCAGTTGGTCGCCGCATATCGCTCGCTCGCCGAAGCGATTCGCAGAGAGCGCACCATCTCGCCCGCAGCCGAGTGGCTGGTTGACAACTTTCATATTGTTGAAGAACAACTGCGCGAAATCCGGCAGGATTTGCCGGGAGGTTACTACTACGAACTGCCCAAGCTGGCAGAGGGCGACCTTGTGGGTTACCCGCGCATCTACGCCATCGCGCTCGCACTCATCGCTCACACAGACAGCCGTCTGGACACAGAGACATTAAAGAGATTCATTCGCGCCTACCAGCGTGTCACGCCACTCACCATAGGTGAATTGTGGGCCGTCGCCATCACTTTGCGTCTGGCTTTGGTAGAAAATCTGCGCCGTCTAGCCACACGCATCGTCGCGGCGCGTGAAGCGCGCGAAGAGGCCGATGCGCTCGCTGATCAATTGTTGGAGACGGTCGAGCGACAGCCCGAAAGCTTGGCCTCTTTGCTCGCCGGGCGATTGGGAAAGCGCGAGGATTTAGATCGCGCCTTTGTCGTCCAACTCACTCAGCGTCTGCGCGATCAAGACCCTGCGATCATGCCCGTCTTCGATTGGCTTGATCGTCAACTGAAAAAACGCGAACAAAGCACAGAGCAGATAGTCCATCTGGAACACCAGCGACAGGCCGCCGCGCAGGTCACCGTAGGCAACATCATCACCAGCATGCGCCTGCTTTCCACACTCGACTGGCGCATCTTTTTTGAGAGCGTCAGTCTGGTTGACCCTGTGCTCGGTCGTGATCCTGCTCGCGTCTATTCGCGCATGAACTTCGCCACGCGCGACCGCTACCGGCACGTCATAGAGCGCATTGCGAAGCGCACAGGCGCGACCGAACTGGATGTTGCGCGCGGCACTCTTAAATTAGCTTCAGAATCATACAAGACCAATCCAAAAGATAACGCACGCGCGCACGTAGGCAATTACCTGGTCGGAGATGATGTCGTCCAACTGGAAAAAGTCTTCCGTTATCGTTTGAATCTGCGCGAGCTAGGTTTGCGCAAGCTCTTTTGTCATCCGACACTTTTTTATCTGGGCACGCTCGCGTTTCTCACTGCGCTCTTCATCGCAACTCTCTTCTTCTTTGCCTATCGCAATGGAGCAAGCAGCACTGTGCTCGTCCTTCTGGTTTTGCTCTCTCTGATTCCAGCAAGCGATCTGGCGCTCGGCGTGCTCAACTGGGATGTGACTCATCTCTTAAAGCCGCGCTTGCTGTCGAGCATGGAAACTGCGTCAGGGATTCCCGCCGATGCGTGCACGATGGTCGTCGTCCCGACTCTCTTCACAAGCGAAGCCAGTATCAAAGAACTGTTGGAGAAGTTGGAAGTCCACTATCTAGCCAATCAAGACGAGCATCTATATTTCGCTCTGTTGGGGGATTACGCCGACGCCGCGGAGGAAGAGATGCCGTATGATTCCGTCTTGCTCGATCTGGCGATTAGCGGCATAGAGGAATTGAACGCGCGCTACAGCGCTGCGTCCAAGTTTAATCGCTTTCATCTGTTTCATCGCAGGCGACAGTGGAACGAAGCGGAAGGGAAGTGGCTGGGGTGGGAGCGCAAGCGCGGCAAGCTGCAAGAATTCAATCATCTATTGCGCGGCGCACGCGACACGAGTTTCATCATCGCAACCGCTCGCGCCGAATTGCTCTCGCAGATTCGCTACGTCATCACGTTAGACTCCGACACGCAACTGCCACGCGATGCTGCGCGCAGGCTAGTAGGCATAGCCATGCACCCGCTGAATCGCCCGCACTATGACCCGCAAGCCGAGCGCGTCACGCGCGGCTACGGAATCCTTCAGCCACGCGTCAGCATCTCTCTGGAAAGCGCCGCGCGCTCTCGCTTCGCGCGTATCTTCTCCGGCAACACAGGCATTGATCCTTACACGACCGCCGCATCTGATGTCTATCAAGACCTCTTTGGCGAAGGCATCTTCACGGGCAAAGGTCTCTACGAGGTAGACACCTTCGAGCGCGCATTAGAAGGGCGTGTGCCCGGCAATGCTCTGCTCAGCCATGACCTGTTCGAAAGCCTCTACGCGCGTGCAGCGCTTGTTACGGACATAGAATTTTTGGACGACTATCCGGCGCGTTACGAGACTTACGCGATGCGGCAGCATCGTTGGACGCGCGGCGACTGGCAGATAGCGCGCTGGCTCTTTCGGCGCGTGCCCGACGCACAGCGGCGACTGGTGCGTAACAAGCTGCCAACAATTGCGCGCTGGAAGATTTTCGATAACCTGCGGCGCAGTCTGGTCGCATTGAGCATAGTCGTGTGGCTCGTCTTCGCATGGACTGTGCTGCCGGGTTCGCCTGCGCTGTGGACGCTCTTCATTCTGTTGACGCTGGCGTTTCCTATCTACGCGCATGTGACGACAAGCCTGCTGCTTCATCCGCGCGGCATTCCCTGGACGAGCCATTTCTGGAGCGTATGGGGCGACGCACGTACTAACACCGCGCAAGCTGCGTTGACCGTAACGTTCCTCGCTCATCAAGCCTACCTGATGTGCGATGCCATTGCGCGCACGCTCTATCGCAAGTTTGTTTCGCACCGTTACCTGCTTGAGTGGATGACGGCGGCACAGGCGGAAGAAGAGGGGAGCGCCGAAGACCTCGCCACTCTCTTTCGCTTCATGTGGCCTGCCGAGTTAATCGTCATCATCATTAACGCGCTCATACTTGCCCTGAATCCCGGCGCATTGGCTGTCGCCACACCGTTTCTCATAGCGTGGGCCATCTCGCCTCTAGTAGCTCACTGGGTCAGCCGTCGAGGCCGAGTGGAACGCAAAGAGCTTGAGGCAACAGATGAGCAGGAAGCGCGTCTCATTGCGCGCCGCACGTGGCGTTTCTTTGAAGCCTTCGTCGGGCAGGAAGATCAATGGCTGCCGCCGGACAATTTTCAAGAGGAGCCACAACCTGTTTTGGCGCATCGCACCTCGCCGACCAACATAGCTCTGCTCCTGCTTTCAACCGTAGCCGCGCATGATTTCGGCTACACGGGAACGCTTGAACTCGTCGAACGCCTCGAACTCACTTTCCAGACGCTCGACAAGCTGCCGAAGTTTCACGGCCACCTCTTCAACTGGTACGACACGCGCACGCTCGAACCGCTCACGCCGCAGTACATTTCAACGGTTGATAGCGGCAATCTGGCAGGCCATCTGCTTGCGCTAAAGCAAGCGTGCATAGAGATGTATGACCGCCCGCTCTTTGAAGCGCGCACGCTGAAAGGTTTGGCGGACACCATCTTGATGATGCGCGAGGCTACCGATAGGCTAGGCGCAAGCCGACAGCGCACGGATGTTGTCAGCGTCAAGCAACTGCGCGAAGAGGTTGAAACTTGCGCGCTGGTGGTTGCGGTTACACCGCCTGAAACTTTCAGCGCATGGGGACAGCTTTTCGCCTCGCTTCTAAAACATGTGATGGAGATTGACGACATCGTGGGCGCTCTGGCGCACGAGCATGGCATAGACAATTTCACAGACTTGCGCTTCTGGATAAGCGCATTGTCAGGCGAGGTGAAAGCCTGCCAGCGCGATCTGCATACTCTTGGCCTGGGCACATCAGCATCCACTGCGGCGCAAGCAGAGCAGCTAGTTAAAGATTATTCTACTGAAGCCGCGACGCAGTTTGTGCAGACTGCGCGCTCGCTTGAGCGTGTCAGCACCATCTCGCAGATGGCAGAAGCTTATGAATCCGCGCTCATCAACATCTCTGCGCTGCGCGGCGAGATAGAAGAGCACCGAAAGAGTGATGAATCGGATGAAAGTGCGGCGCTCGACATGCTCGCAACTTTAGAGAAAAGTGTTGAGTCGGCGGCGCAGGCGACCAGAAGTTTTCTGGCTCGTTTAAGCAAGCTTGCGAGCGCAGCGGAGCGCATCTTCGAGGAGATGGATTTCAAGTTCCTGCTCGATGAAGAGCGGAAAGTTTTTGTCATAGGCTACAACGTCTCAACCGGGCGGTGCGACAATTCATATTATGACATGCTGGCTTCCGAATCGCGCCTTGCCAGTTTCATAGCCATTGCCAAAGGCGATGCGCCGCAGGAACACTGGTTCCATCTGGGTCGCCAATTGACCTCTGTGGACTCAAGCCGCGCGCTCATCTCGTGGACGGGGACGATGTTTGAATACCTTATGCCGCTTCTGGTCATGCGCAGCTACCAGAGCACGCTGCTGGATCAAACGCACAGGGCTGTGGTCTGGCGGCAGATAGAATATGGTGAGGAGCGCGGTGCGCCGTGGGGCATTTCCGAAGCGGCTTATAACGCGCGCGATCTACATCTAAACTACCAGTATGGGCCATTCGGCGTGCCCGGCCTGGGCCTCAAACGTGGACTGAGCGAAGACCTTGTGGTCGCGCCTTATGCGACTATGCTGGCCGCTATGGTCGCGCCGCGCCGCGCTATGGATAATCTGCGACGCCTTGCGCGTGAAGGCGCACTCGCGCGCTACGGGTACTACGAGTCAATTGATTATACGCCGGAGCGTCTGCCGCAGGATCAGAAGCGAGCCATTATTCATACCTTCATGGCGCATCATCAAGGCATGAGCCTGGTGGCGCTAGACAACCTGCTCAATTCCGAGATCATGCAGCAGCGCTTTCACGCAGAGCCGCTTGTGCAGGCGACAGAACTATTGTTGCAGGAGCGCATCCCGCGCGGTGTTCCTGCTGCGCACCCGCGCGCCGAAGAGGTCTTGTCAGGCCGCGTCGTGCGCACGCTCACAGGTCTGGCTACGCGTGTTTACGACACGCCCGATTTGCCTACGCCGCGAACGCAACTCCTCTCGAACGGCACATACTCTGTGATGATTACTTCTGCCGGAGGAGGCTATTCCATGTGCGGGCCGTTGGCCGTAACGCGCTGGCGCGAGGACGCTACGCGCGACCATTATGGCTCGTTCTGTTACTTGCGCGATGTGCGCAGTGGTGCTGTCTGGTCTACGCTCTACCAGCCGACGAATCAACGTCCGCGTTCCTATGAAGTCTCTTTCTCCGAAGACAAAGTTGATTTCTGGCGCACGGACGCGGGAATCATCACGCACACACAGATAATCGTCTCGCCCGAAGACGATGCCGAAGTCAGACAGGTTTCCCTAACCAATCAATCAACGCGCGTGCGTGAAATCGAATTGACCAGCTACATGGAGGTGGTGCTAGCGCCGCCCGCTGCGGACGCAGCCCATCCGGCTTTCAGCAATCTCTTCATCGAAACCGAATTCATCGCCGCAGAAAATGCTCTGCTGGCGCGACGCCGACCGCGCTCAGATAAGGACGAACCAGTCTATGCCGTGCATGTTGTTGTGACAGAAGGCGAGCGAGTCGGCGCTGTGCAGTATGAGACGGATCGCAGCCGTTTTCTGGGGCGAGGCCACACGCCTGCCAATCCAGTAGCCGTGATGGAAGAACGCCCGCTTTCAAATTCTGTCGGCGCAGTTCTTGATCCTGTCTTCAGTTTGCGCCAGCGCGTGCGCCTGCAACCCGGCGCGACGGCGCGCGTCTCTTTCACAACTGCCATTGCGCATTCGCGTGAAGAGGCTTTGATACTCGCAGACAAGTATCACGATCCTTCCATCTTTGACCGCGCGGCGCAACTGGCCTGGACGCAGTCGCAAGTGGCTATGCGTCACCACAACATTGACGCGGAAGAGGCTCACCTGTTTCAACGTCTAGCCGGGCGCGTGCTCTATGCGGATTCGTCTTTACGACCGCGCCCGCACGTGCTGGCGATGAATACGAAAGCGCAGTCGGGTCTGTGGCCTTATGGCATCAGCGGCGATTTGCCGATTGTGATTGTTCGCGTCAGTCAGTCGGAAGATTTGGACACGGTGCGACAAATCTTGCGCGGTCACGAGTATCTGCGTTTGAAAGGACTCTCCATTGATCTGGTCATCCTAAACGATCACCCGCCTAGCTACGCGCAGGAACTTCAGGAAGAGTTGCTGGCGATGATTCGTTCGAGCGGTTCGCAAGGATTGCAGGATAAGCCGGGCGGCGTCTTCTTGCGCCGCACGGACATCATGCCGGAAGCCGATAGAATTTTGTTGCATGCGGTGGCGCGCGTCGTTCTGGTCCCCGAACGCGGCTCGCTCGAAGAGCAGTTGACGCGCCGTTCGGCTGAAGATGCGCTGCCGCCGGATTTTATTCCTCGTATGCCTTCGCGCAACTATCCCGAAGTCGTGATGGAAGCTCCCGAACTAACTTTCTTCAACGGTGTGGGCGGTTTCAATCAAGGCGGGCGCGAATATGTGACTGTTTTGCGCGATGGGCAATGGACGCCTGCCCCTTGGACTAACGTCATCGCAAACGAACATGATTTCGGCTTTCAAGTGACGGAGACAGGCGGAGGCTACACCTGGTCTGTGAACAGTCGAGAGAATCGTCTGACGCCCTGGTCTAATGATGCTGTGAGCGATCCACCGGGCGAAACGATTTATCTGCGCGATGAAGAGAGCGGAACTGTTTGGACGACCACGCCGCAGCCCGTGCGCGAAGACGAGCCTTACGTGATACGGCACGGGCAGGGCTACACTGTGTTCGAGCACACGAGTCATGGCATAACGCAAGAGCTACTCATGTTTGTTCCGCTCGATGCGCCTGTGAAGGTTTCCGTCCTGCGCCTGCGTAATCGCACAAATCGCCGTCGGCGTTTGTCCATCACGAGCTACAACGAACTTGTGATAGGCGTTGAGCGCGGCGTGTCCGCTCCTTATCTCATCACGGAGATTGACGACAAAAGCGGCGCGGTCTTCGCGCGCAACCCTTACAATAACGAGTTTGCATCCCGCATAGCTTTCGCAGCCGTGAGCGCAGAGCAGCGTACAGTCACCTGCGACCGCAAAGAATTTTTAGGTCGCAACGGAAGCCTTGCGCGCCCTGCCGCCATGCGCCGCGCCTATCTTTCAGGTCGCGCGAGCGCCGGATTAGACCCTTGCGCCGCGCTCCAAACAATCATAGAGCTTCAGCCGGGCGCATCGCATGAGATTGTCTTCCTGCTCGGTCAAAGCGAAACAAGCGAAGACGCTCGCGCCATCGTAGAGCGCTACAGCCAACTGCACGAGGTCAATGAAGCCTTCGAGCGCGTCATCTCGCATTGGGATAAAATACTTGAAACCATAGAAGTCCATACGCCAGACTCCGCGATGGATACAATCCTCAATCGTTGGTTGCCCTATCAAACATTGTCGTGTCGCGTGCTGGCGCGCACAGCTTTTTACCAATCGGGCGGCGCTTACGGTTTCCGAGATCAACTGCAAGATGTAATGGCGCTCGTCTATTCGAGACCAGACATTGCGCGCGCGCAACTTACACGCGCCGCTGCACACCAGTTCAAAGAAGGCGATGTACAGCACTGGTGGCATCCGCCTACGGGGCGTGGCGTGCGCACAAGGTTTTCAGACGACCTGCTGTGGCTGCCCTTTGTCACAAGTTTTTATCTCAACGTGACAGGCGATTTGAGCGTGCTGGATGAAATGATTCCTTTTCTGGAAGCGCCACTGTTGGAAGCGG
Organism: Acidobacteria bacterium 13_1_20CM_3_53_8; assembly: GCA_001920415.1. Taxonomy (GTDB): domain Bacteria; phylum Acidobacteriota; class Blastocatellia; order Pyrinomonadales; family Pyrinomonadaceae; genus 3-1-20CM-3-53-8. The sequence goes on from MNJR01000037.1 coordinate 13,678, forward strand.
ATCAGGAGGAGTCGTACATACAGCCAACTATCTCAGCAGAGAGCGCGAATCTATATGAGCATTGTGTGCGAACGCTTGATCGCAGCCTTGCTGTAGGCCAACACGGACTGCCTCTGATGGGTTCGGGCGACTGGAACGACGGGATGAATCGCGTAGGGCATAAGGGCAAGGGCGAGAGCGTATGGGTCGGATGGTTCCTGAATACAGTGCTTGACCGCTTCACTCCGTTCTGTGAAGCTCGCGGCGATGAGCGGCGCGCTACTGCTTATCGAGAACATCTATCGAAGCTCAAAAAGGCGCTCGAAGATGCGGGATGGGATGGCGACTGGTATCGTCGCGCTTACTTTGACGACGGCACGCCGCTAGGCTCTGTGCAGAACGAAGAGTGTCGCATTGATTCGATTGTGCAATCTTGGGGCGTCATCTCCGGCGCTGCCGACCAGCATCGCGCGCATCGCGCTATGGCTGCTGTAGAAGAGTACCTGGTTCGTCGTGGCGATGGTCTAATCATTCTCTTCAATCCGCCGTTTGACCGGAGCGCGCTCGACCCCGGTTACATTAAAGGTTATGTGCCGGGCGTGCGCGAGAACGGCGGGCAGTACACACACGCTGCGCTCTGGACTGTGATAGCTTACGCTATGCTCGGCGACGGTGATCGCGCGGGCGAACTCTTCGCGCTCTTGAATCCCATCAACCATGCTTCGACGCGCGCTGGACTCCATAAATATAAGGTCGAGCCGTACGTTGCCGCCGCAGATGTTTATGCCGTGCCGCCGCACACAGGGCGCGGCGGGTGGACTTGGTACACAGGCTCTGCCAGTTGGATGTATCGCGCCGGGCTGGAATTCATTCTGGGTTTCAAACTGCTAGGCGAGCATCTGCGCATTGATCCGTGTATCCCAAGAAGTTGGCGTGAGTATGAAATCCATTACCGCCACAACTCTGCGCACTATCACATCAAGGTCGAAAACCCTCACGGCGTGTGTTGCGGCATTGCCAGTCTAGAAGTAGACGGAGCGGCGCAATCAACGGACGAGATTCTACTCAAAGATGATAGAGCGAAGCACACTGTGCGGATTGTGCTAGGCACACGCAAACAGTTGCCAGATGCGGAGCGCGCCACTGAAACTGCGCAAGCATCCACGATGAATAAATAAGAGGTTGAATTGCAGTGACGCTATTCTGAAGCTTGCTCGCTTGAACTCGCTCGGAGTAGGAATGATGCCAGCTTGCCTCGAAAAAAGTAATAACTCACCTTACGCAAGATTGGATTTCAGCCCGCGCAAGCGGGCGACCGTCTAAAGCCCAGTGCGTTAGCGCTGGGTTAGTGTTGGCAGAAAGATTATCAAGCCCGCGAGAGCGGGCGGCAGCCTATTGTAATCAAAGGGCTGTCGCTCGTCTTCGATAGCTCTAACTACATTCTTTACACTCTAACCCGGCGCTCACGCACCGGGCTTTATGCTGTCGCCGTCTAAAGACGGCTTAAAACTTTTGGCTGCGTAACATGAGTAATAAGACTATCCACTATAGCGGTTCTCACTTGGGTGCGACCACTCTGATCAAGGCATGCAGGTCAGTACCGCCTGCGGTAGCGGGCGGGTATCGGTGCGGCTACGACCCGCCCGCTACCGCAGGCGGTACTGACATGAGTCGCATTCAAGTGAGAACCGCTATAAATCACACTAAGCCACACTAAAAGCCTGCGGTTTCGTGTTGTTTCGTGTGAATTCATGGATCGTTCGTTTCCTCAAATCTCTTTTGCTTATTAACCCAAGCGATCAATGCGTCCCTTTTCGATAGCGCGCCGGGCTAAATCACCGCACGCTTTTACCAATAGTCCAAGACTGGCAAACCGTGAGTCCTTTGTGAGTCCCTGCCTATAGCGAAAATAAATCTGCTGCACGATAACTGCGATCTTGAGAAGACCGTAGGCGTAATAAAAGAGGGCGTTCGAGATGTCGCGGCCACTTTGCTTCGCGTAATACTCGACCACATCAGAACGCCTGAAACTGCCGGGCAATGTTGTCAATCCAAATCCGTATCGTTGCCACTCTTCTGGATCGTCAGCGTCAACCCAGTAGCCCAGAGTGGTTCCGAAATCCATCAACGGGTCGCCTATAGTTGCCATCTCCCAATCGAGCACGGCCAAGACCTTTGACAGATCATTGGGCGCTAGCACTACGTTGTCGTACTTGTAGTCGTTATGAATCAGGGCGCTGCGACGTGAATCGGGCGGCGCATGTTCACTAAGCCAGGAGGCCAGGCGTTCAACTGCGGGCACATCATCAGTTCGCGCTCTGTAATATCTTCTAGTCCAGCCTTCGACCTGCCGTAAAACGTAACCTTCCGGCTGACCCATCTCTCCCAACCCGGCTGCCTTGTAATCAACTTCGTGAATTTCTACCAGATTTTGAATAAAGGTCTGTGAGAGGCGACGCATTACTTCGTGTGAGAGGTTCAATCCTTCGGGCGGTTGCGCGCGCAGGATGATTCCTTTGACGCGCTCCATCACATAGAACGGAGCGCCCAGGATAGTTTCATCTTCACAGAAGAAGAGTGGACGCGGCAGCTTTTTATAGACCGGATAAAGATGCGAAAGGATTTTGTATTCGCGCGCCATGTCGTGCGCCGTCTTAATCTTTGCCCCAACGGGGGGCCTGCGCAGCACAAACTCTAGCTCACCAGCGCGCAGCAGATAGGTTAGATTTGAAAAGCCTGCGGGGAACTGCTCGACCTTCAACGGTTCTTCAAGATCAGGCATACGCTCGCGTAAGTAAGCGAGGAGTCGAACGCTGTCAAGCTCTTCACCTTCACGAGTGGCGCGCGAGCGGTCAATGAAATCTTCCTGCACGTTGGTTCCAGATGCCTAATCTAAATTAGAGCTAAAGGTACTAGGAATACTGATAAAACGATCCACGCGCATCACACTAAACGACACGAGGAAATTCAAGCCTTTTCGTGTCGTTTAGTGTGGTGCGCGTGGATAATGCTTTCCCATCTCTCGTAATCTTACGAGTTGTGATTTAGAGCGATACCTTGACGCCGTATTTCCCCAAAATGCTTCTGGCGACTACAACTTTGTGAACTTCATCGGGGCCGTCATAGATGCGCGCGGCACGCTCATGCCTGTACCAATATGAGAGCACTGTGTCGTCTGTTAACCCAAGCGCGCCGTGAACCTGTATCGCACGGTCTAAAACTTTTTGCAGAATACCGGCCACGAAAAACTTTATGAGAGAAATATCCAAGCGCGCCGCGCTCGCGCCTTCCGCGTCAATTTTTTCAGCCGTATGCAGAACCAGAAGGCGCGCCGCGTTTATCTCTGCGCGGCTCTCAGCAATCCATTCCTGCACGCTCTGACGGCTGCCCAGAGGCACGCCCGGCGATAACTCCCTGTGCGCCGCACGAGAGCACATCTCGTCGAATGCTCGCTCGCAGATGCCTATCCAGCGCATGCAATGGTGTATGCGACCCGGCCCCAGACGTTCCTGCGCAATCAAAAAGCCTTCGCCTTCGCGTCCCATCAAGTTCGTCTGCGGCACACGACAGTTCTCATATCTAATTTCGGCGTGGCTAGCATAGTCGCTTCCTTCATCGCCCATCACGCTGATGTTGCGCACAATGCGAAAGCCGCTGGTTGAAGTCGGAACAATAATCTGGCTAGCTCTTTTGTATAAGCTCGATGCATCCCTGTCTGTTATCGCCATAACGATTGCGAAACTTGCGCCTTCCGCAGACGAAGTGAACCACTTGTGCCCGTTGATGACGTAATCCGTGCCATCTTTCACGGCGTTTGTGCTCATCCACGCCGGGTTGGAACCGGGATGCTCAGGTTCTGTCATAGAGAAGCAACTACGCACATCGCCGCGTATGAGCGGCCATAGGTAAAGCTCCTTCTGTTCTGCTGTAGCATGGGTCATCAAGACTTCCATGTTTCCTATGTCTGGAGCCTGACAGTTGAAGAGATAATGACCTATGGGCGTGCGACCGAGTTCTTCGCTGACGTGTGCAAACTCGGAGAGCTTTAACCCTAAGCCTCCGTATTCTTCAGGCAGGTGCGGCGACCATAGCCCCAATGCTTTGACTTGCTCTCGTTTCGAGTTGAGCGTGGGCAATAGTTCACGAAAGGGGCGGCGCAAGAATTCCTGCTCAAGCGGGTAAACTTCTGCGCGCAAGAATGCGTGAATTTTTGAGAGCAGAGAGCGGACGTTATTGGAAGAGTCGTTCATGGAAGCTGGCCTGTCTTGAAGCGGCGCGCGGTCTGAGATCGTTTGCAAGCGAAGTGAAACACAATATGCATTCTGCACGCAACGATTCAACTGCTTCCACACTCTTAAGAAGACATTTTAAACCCCGTAGGAGTCAAACTTTTAGCGAGCTTATCTTTTAACTTTGCGCCTTTGCGAGAAACTGCAACTCTCATTAATCTTGGGCTTTTATAGAATTGCATGTTCACGCAAAGGCGCAAAGGGAAATACTTAAGCTCGCAAAGAAGATTTTGAAACGCGCTCTTAGTCACGAGTTGCAAATATAAACAGGTCATTAATCAATCACGCGCCTCTTCATATTCCCATTCGGCCAGCTTCTCTCGAAAAGGGATAGTGATGCTCACCTCAAAGCCACCGCCGGGTGCGTTACCCGCTTCAAAGCGATGCGTATCCTGATAAAGACACTGAAGACGAGCGCGCGTGTTAGCCAGCCCGATGCCGTTATCCGATGCCCTTTTCACGTCCGAAGAGATGCCGGGGCCGTTATCCTGAACTTGCAGGTGCAGCATCCCGTCTATGCGTTCGGCGCGCACCTCTATTTCGCCGCCTCTACGTTTAGGAGCAATACCATGACGAATGGAATTCTCAACCAGAGGCTGCAAGATCATATTAGGGACAGAAGCATCCAGAGTCTCAGGCTCTACCTCGAATCTAACATGCAGACGCTCTTGCAAGAGCGTCTGCTGTATCTCCGTATACTTCTGAATGAAGTCGAGTTCTTCCTTGAGCGTTACTTCCTGCATCTGTCCGCCTTTCAGAGATAGCCTCAGCAGGTCGCTTAGCTGCGCTAGTGTTCGGTCTGCTATTTCGGGATGGCTGTAAACCAGTTCCGAAATAGCGTTCAGCGTATTGAACAGAAAGTGCGGGTGCAGTTGCGCGCTGAGCGTTTGTAGTTGCGCCTGCACAAGCCTGTACTCGCGCTCCTGATATTTGCGGAAGTAGTTGACCGCCTGGCTCGCAGCGAGAGCGCCCCAGTAGGCTGCAACGTTGAATGCGCCCACGCTTAGGAACAGCATCCAGAGCGACACGGGCATAGTGTTAGAGATGCTCCGGTTAATCAATAGCGCGTTCGCGTATCGAAGCAATATCATGTGAACGAAAGCGAAGACGAAACTCATGACGAAATGTATGGAGAGATTTCTAAAGAGTCGTCGCCGCTCTAGCGGTAAGCGCCGTCCAAGCCAGAGCACGGGCGGAGTCAGCAAAGCCCAGACGTAGAACAATCCAAGGTTAGCCACAAATGCGCGCCAGAGTGTGAAAGACGGGTTCTCATAGAGATTAGCGATATAGGTCTGTGGCATCCACAGCAGAGCCAGAAAACTCCAGAATGCCATGATTAGTAAAGCGGTCACGAGATGGCCTCTGTTAATCTTGATCTTCCTCATGAAACCTCTTTCAATCGTTCGACGCGCGCCGAACTTTTATAGAGAAATACTTTAGAGCCTATTCTAGCAACAACTCTGTGACGAGTCGTGCGAAACACATGATGAGCCGCGCCCGCGACGAGATAGACGCTGAAGTTGTAGAATCGTATTGGTCGCAGGGCAGAGAAAATTTTAGCCTCATCTGAAGGGTAAACAACAGCGCGAAAACGTCCAATAGCAATTCTATCACTCGATTACAGCCGCTCGCCTCTCACGTCACGATTCCAGACGCGAGCGATACTTCCCAGGCCGTAAAAGCCGCTTCACACCCAATTCGTAACAGCTCATCACATTTTCGATTACCGCGAACACGGATTCCATTAAACTCGTTTACGATTTCGCGGAACCTTTCAGGTTAATTCGCAGAATATTAGGAGTAGCCTATCTAAAACCGAGTTCACCAAATAGAATAAGGAGTAAATTCATGAAACAGATCATCAACCGCATAGCCTTGCTTCTGGTCGTGTGCGCTCTCTTAGCCACAGCCTCTTTCGCTCAAGTGAAAACCAAGACCGTAACCTTCACAGAAGATGTCATGGTAGGAAGCAAGCTCTTCAAGAAGGGCACGTACAAGATGAAGTTCAATCAGCAGACAGGAGAGTTGACCATAGCTGACGGCAACAATTCATCTACGGTATCGGCTCGATTACAGAAGCGAGATGCCAAGGCAACAAGAACAATGATAAGCTCACGCCTAGACGGCGAGAAACATGTGCTGAGCAGCATCACTTTCCGAGGTGAAAACGAGACTTACCAACTGACGGAGGGTACTGCCACAGGAGACGCCGCCAGTTCATCACAGCCCTGAACTTTTTGTTGATGTGAGGGGCGCGCGCCGCTTGTTAATACGGCGCGCGTCTCCCCTTCATTCCTTCTCACTTATACCTTCGCCAGCAACACATCTACCAGAAAAGCTTCCTGAGTCTTCATAGACAAAATAGTTTTCCGCGTCGAGCTAAGAACTGATCAAACAGCCGAGCTAACGACTCGTCACATTTCTGTTTGCGCGCATGTTCTGACACCGTAAGCTTGCGCACGCTACGGCGCGAACACTAAAGGATTGTGGGTTCGGCGTGAAGCTAAGAAGTTGAGGACGGATTTCCTCACAGTATTGTCTTAAGAGCCATATATGATCCCGCGCGCCTGTAGTTCAGACCCTAGATTAAAAGCGTTGAGAGGATTGGTCGGGCATACTGATCCTTTTAACTATTTCGGAGGATGCCCCCAACCTAATTTCAAAAACAGGAGATAAGAATAGAATGCGTAAAACCTTCAAAAAGCAATTGTCCATGACCGTCATTACTGCCTGCTTGATGCTGACGCTGAGCGGGATGAACGCCTACGGCAGCGGTTATACAGCTATCGGTCATCGAACTGACGACCCGGATTCGCCTCCCGCGTTGACCACCTCATCCACACAGGGCGGTTATATAACCTCAAGCGGTCGTGGCGATGGCACTACTCAATCAGCTAGCACTGCTGCCGATAGCACTTGCCTTAACAGTCAGATGGGCACAGGGAGTCGTTGTGAAGCCGCTACAGCAAATGACGGCAACATTCTGAGCGCCATTGAAGTGTTCTTAATCAGCATCTTTGCCTGAGGACGAAGCTTGGCGGACTAAACGCCAATCAAAGGTGAAAGAGCGGCAGCAATTTCTGAAATTGCTGCCGCTCTTTCACTTATCCTACGGTACACGATATTGGCCGTGATAGGTCTTTGTCACCATGCCTGCTGCGTTAGTTGCTCGGTCTGCCGTTCGCCGCTCGCACGGGCTTTCCTTCCGAGTCATACACCTCAACCGTGCCGTACTTCGCAAGCGCGGCTTGCGTCTTCGATGCGTCACCCACCGCTATGATCTGAAGGGTCGAAGGACTAAGGTATTTGCGTGCGACACGCTGCACGTCTTCCGAGGTTACATCTGCTATCTTTTGCGGGTACGTGTCCCAGTAGTTGTCAGAGAAGCCGTAGAGTTTTTGGATGACAACGTTGGACAGCAGCGCCTGCGGGGAATCGAGCGAGAGCGCAAAGCCGCCGACGAGCGAGCGCTTGGCGTTCTCCAATTCATCGGTCGAAACCCTCTCTTCGCCGATGCGCTTGATTTCGTTCATCAACTCTCTCATAGCGTCCTCGGTCACGTCCGTCCGCACGTCCGTGTACGCGGCGATGAAGCCGGGATATTTGTTTCCGCCGAAGCTGCTGTAAGCGCCGTAAGTGTAGCCATGATCTTCGCGCAGATTCAGGAAGAGTCGCGCCGCGGGGCCTCCACCAAATATCTGGTTCATGACCTGCCCGGCATAGTAGTCCGGGCTGGTGCGCTCTACGCCCAATCCGCCGAGGAAGAGTGAAGTCTGCACTGAGTTTGGGCGATCAATCAGATAGATGCGAGACTTCGTGGGCTGTTTGATCGCAGGGAAGTTCGCAGCCTGAACGCTACCTTTTTGCCAACTGCCGAAAGCCTGCTCTAACTTCGGCATCATCGCTCTCAGGTTGAGATCGCCCGTGACAAAGAGGATGGCGTTATTCGGTCTGTAGTGCGCCGCGTAAAATGCCTGAAGGTCTGCGGCCTTTATGTTCTTAAGCGTGGATGGTGGCGGGACAAGCGTGCCCGCAGGATGGTCGCCGTAAACTGCGCGTAGGAACTGCTCCTGCGCGACGAACGAAGGGTTAGAGCGCTGTACTTGAATCTGCCCAAAACTTCGGCTGGCGTACTTCTGAACCTCTTCCTGTGGGAACGTCGGATTGAGTATAACGTCAGAGAAGATGTCCAGAGCTTGATCGAATTTTTCTGATAAGCCGGAGAAGAACACGAAGCTTGTCCAGGAAGAGATTCCGGCATTGATGCTAAAGCTTGAGCCTATGGCTTCCGTCTGCTCGGCTATCTCGCGGCTCGTGCGGCGGCTCGTGCCCTCGCGCAAGAGTGCTGCGGTCACAAGCGCTACTCCGCGCATGTCTGAAGGATCGGACATGCCTCCGCTCAAGATCACCATCTGCATGTTGAAGGTAGGGACTTCGTGATTCTCCAGAAGCACTATGCGCAAACCGTTCAGAAGCGCCGCCTCCTGTAGCTTGGGCATCTTTACTTTCAGCGTCTTCCTGTTGACAGGCACGCGGCCTTTCAACTGAGCGCCCCGTATGGATTGGCCCGATGCCCCACCTTGCTGCTGGGCGGACGTGGAGATTTGTTGGGCAAGCGTGATTGCAGGTAAAAGCAGCGCGAGCACAAGGCACGCACTCGTCCGTTTCAATCTGTTCATGGTAAAAACTTTCATCGCTTCTCCTCCTTAGTTTCCCGAAGTAGAGGTGCGCGGCGCGCTTTGCGCTTGCGGCACGGTGATTACGACGGTACGGTTCGTTGGCTTCAGATACTTCTGCGCCACGCGCTCGACATCTGCCTTCGTCACGGCGTCCATAAGGTCTAGCCGCGTGTTGATGAGATTCGGATCGTTGTAAAAGACTGTGAAGATGCCTAGCGTTATCGCACGCGACTGAGCGTTCTGTATGGCGTTGACGTAAGCAAGACGCGCGCTGTTCTTAGCCTTCTCCAACTCCCAATCCGCTATAGGCTCTCTCATCAATCGCTCGATCTCTTCGTAGATGGCGGCCTCAACATCCTCAGTCCTCTTGCCGGGTCTTAGCGTAGCCGTAGTGTAAAGAGCGCTGGGGCCGCGCCGCTCGTCCATGTAACCGAAGACATTCGTAACCAGTTCGCGCTCCTTCACCAACTTCTGATAGAGGCGTGAACTCTGTCCGATTTGCAGCACTGCGGAGAGAACCAGAAGAGGGTAAAAGTCAGGCGTGTTACCGGGCACGGCCTTAAAGGCAAGGCGGACTTGCGCGAGCCTTGCAAGTGGGTCGTTCACGGTCGCGCGGCGTTCGCTTGATTGCTCCGGCTCATTCATGTGAACATCGGGCGGAGGCGTGTTGCGCGGTATGTCCTCGAAATATTTTTTGATGCGTGCGAGCGCGTACGCAGAATTAAAATCGCCCACGAGCGATAGCACGGCGTTGTTCGGCGCATAATATGTCTTGAAGAACTGCGCCACGTCTTCGACGCTCGCCGCGTTCAAGTCCTCCATTGAGCCTATGGTCGTGTGGTGATAGCCGAAGTCGTCGTAGAGCAACTCCTGCTGCCGCTCTTCCGCTTTGCCATACGGCTGGTTATCCGTGAACTGACGGCGCTCCTCCTGCACGGCGTGGCGCTGGTTGTCCAGGCCAACCTGCGTGATGTCCAACCCGCGCATGCGGTCGGATTCGAGGAAGAGAATCATTTCGAGTTGATTGCTCGGAACGGTATCGTAGTAGATGGTGCGGTCGGGCGTGGTCGTACCGTTGAAATTCGCACCCACGTTCGAGAGCAAATACATGTGCTCGCCGTTGCCTACGTTCTGCGACCCCTTGAACATCATGTGCTCGAAGAGGTGAGCGAAGCCCGTTCGCCCCTCTCGTTCGTTTCGCGAGCCTACGTCGTAAGTGATATTGATTGAGACGACGGGCGCGCTGTGGTCTTCGGCCAGTTGCACGCGAAGTCCATTCTTCAGGGTTGCTTCTCTGAAATCAACGTGAACCTTGTGTTGCGCCTGCTGTGCCGAGGCAGTCGCGAGCAGCGACGCGAGCAGCGCAAGGCAAACAGATTTTCGCCAGTTATTAATCATCAGTTTTCTCCTTATTAAGATTTTCCGGGCAGGCGGGCGACCACAGGGAAATCAATCGTGTCCAGAACTTTTTATTCGGTTTTAAGTGAGGTCGAGTTTTTCGGACTGCTCTAAAATGTTTCTCTCGTCTATATAGTTTTAGTTAACGGTGCGTAGAAGGGTTCGCATATATGCGAACCTCTTCAGCGTTCCCGATCAATGAATCGCTTCATGGATTTCAGAACTCAAAAATCGTGTGCGATGCTCGTTGGTTGCATGCTACAAATAGTTTCCAGCCTGCCCCTCATTCGCACTGTGCGGAATAGGATAAAGGGTGACAACTATTCCGAATAGTTGCCACCTTACAGCCTTTGACTGTCATCTATTCCACCAGGTTTCATCCTCACCCAAAGAGGTTTATAAATAGCTGTCCGATAGCAAACATAACGTTGCCTGAACCAAGACCGCCGCCGCCATCTCCCCCGGTGGTAGTCCTAATGTTGCCGCTACCAAGCGTGCCACCTCCATCGGTAAAGCCACCTCCACCCAGGTAGCCACCTCCGTCAGCAGCGCTCGCTGATTGAGTAGTGCCATCGGCACGACCGTTTGAGGTTATATAGCCACCTGTGGCGGATGCGCTCGTCAACGCGGCTAGCATCAAGCAAGCAGTGACGGCGGCCATAGACAAAGACCTTCTAAAAGATTTACGCATGTTATTCTTCTCTCCATTCTTGAAATTTAGTTGGGGCATATTCTAAATAGGCTAATGAGATCAGCATGCCCGACCGATTCTCTTAACGATTTTTAAGCTCAAGTCTGAATTCACTGTCGCTTCGGGTCGCGTGGTATGGCTCGCGAGATGACACTGTGCAGATTTTTGTCCCACGGAAAATCAGGCGTCCGCTTCTTACTTTCATGCCGAGCCAAGGTTAATAACGACTGCACATGGACAGTCGTCTTACATGGCGGACTGTGAGATGGAATCGTAAGTCTATTCTCTTAATTTGTGGGGAAACAGTTTAATGATGCGTTTCTCCACCCGGAGCGCGAAAGGATAGACGAGCGCGAGCACACTCGCCAACGGATTTGTGACGAGAGGTTGAAATCGGCGTGCGAGTTGTTGCCCGGCTGAAACGGGGCGCTAGAGCAGTTGAGCTGACTTTCGCTCAACCGCGCGGCGCGTACAGCAGAATCGGCGCGCCGCGTTACTCCAGAAGCGTAAGCAGTTTGTCGCGGTAAGTGCGGCTCATTGTGAGTTGAGTGCCATCGCGTAAGATAAGCACCTGGTCGCCGTTAAAAAGCGGGTGCATCTCCTTGATGCGGTCAACGTTTACTATAGTCGAGCGATGTACGCGCGCGAATCGTTTAGGGTCTAGCTTGCCCTCTATCTGATTCATGCGCTCGCGTATGAGGTGTGTTTCCCTTCCAGTATGCAGACGCAGGTAGTTTCCTGCTGTCTCTATCCAATCAATCTCGTCCGCCGCGAGTATAACGGTGCGGCCAGACGTTTTCACTGCAAGGCGCTTAATGTATTTTGGCTCTCTGCTCACGTCTTCAAGCAGAGCGCGCAGGCGCTCGTTAACGTCCGACATTCGATCCTGCTTGACCTCCCTTTTGGCGCGCTCGACCGCTCTACGGAATCGGTGTTCGTCGAACGGCTTGAGCAGATAATCAATAGCGTGCACATCGAAGGCGCGAAGCGCGTACTGGTCGTGAGCCGTCACGAAGATGATGGCGGGCAGGTTCTCAGTTCCTATGGAATTCAAGACCTCGAAGCCGTCCATCTCAGGCATCTGCACGTCCAGGAAGATCATGTCGGGCGCTATCTCCGAGTCTGTGCGCAGAAATCGCCTGACGCGTTTACGCGCGAGCGGCATGTCGTCAACAATCAACGTGCGAATCTTCATACGCGTCCTCTACGCTTCCATCGTCACCCGAACCGTGACGAAGGAGTATCACCTGCCTCTGGTTGCTCGCGGCGTCTTGGGCAAGCAACGGCGGCGCAGGCAATAGCGCGCACACGAGTAGAACTATCCTGGCAATAAAGACGGATTCTCATAGCTGCCTCTGAATAAGATTCAATCCCCTCGCTAAATCCATTTCACGGTTGGGTTCTAGCTATAGTACACCGTAGAAGACAGCTTTATGGCAGCCAAGTTGTCGCTTGATGCGAGTGCGGGTCTGACAAAGAATTGCTCTCTCCTGCCAAACCTCTCTGGAAGATTTGCGAGGAGATCAATTAGCGTCACCCGAATTGACCTCCTCCCCACCGCCCCTCTCCGCGCACCACACCTCTCAGCTCTTCGCACTCGTAGAAGGGCGTTGGAAATCAATTTCCACTAATCTCTGCACTCCGAATTAGAGTGAGTAACGACAGAAGAGAATCTGCGCTGATACTCGCTGCTGGTAAGGAATGCACATACCATAGAGCGGTAATTACCCTGAACACGGTTATTCAATACATCCAACCAGAAGTTGTATCCTCCACTGTCTGCATTCCTCTTCAAATATCCGAAGTATTCAATTAGAACGAATGAGCGATTGTACTCAGCCTGCATGAAGGATGTGTTGTTGATAGCATCAGTCAATGCAAGGCTGCGACTATCGTTCACGTCACTGCCCTGATTGTATCTGGCTATCAAGCTATCACGTTGAGCAGAGAGATTAACTCCACTACTTTGCCTCATGCTCTCTGTCAATGCAGTAACGAATGAATCTGCGGAAGTGGCATTACTATACTTCTCTATGAACTCTGCACGACGGACGAAAGCATCTGCAAATCCTCGTCTGCCTTCGTCTGTATTGGCAGCGCTCACTATTCTACTTCTATCTGAGTTGAGTTCAGCGTAATCAGATTGTCTTCCCAATCCGCCCTCGTACATACGATATACGAAGTCTCCTGTCTGCTGGTATTCCTCTGAGTAGAAGAATGCTGCCGAGACTTCTATCTCTGTATC
>MNJR01000062.1 GCA_001920415.1 Acidobacteria bacterium 13_1_20CM_3_53_8
GGACTAGTTCTAAAGCTGGCAGTCTTCCTCTATCGATAAGTACGCGTATCCATGCCCAGGATCTATCAATCATTTTGGCAAAGTGGTCTCTAGGGATGGGTACGGTGTATTCTTTGCTTTTCTGCATAGGCGCTATTCTCTCCTCTTCCATATTTTTAATAGATATGCTATACATAGCTTACCCGACTCTATCATCGCTGTCAACACCATCATTTAAGGCTCGTATCGCGAAGAGGCTCCGCTGGCTGATGGAAATCAAAAAATTGCTTAGGGATGCGTTGAAATTCATTGAAAAAGTGTTGCATAATTTTGAAAGATGTGTTATAGTATCTCTAGTTAGTGAACACAAAGGAAAAACAAAGGAAAAACAACTACTAACACATCTTTCATTAAACACATTATAATCGAAAGGAGTGTAAAGTGAAACACCACCAAGCAAAAAAGACACAGGGACCACAAAGATCCGCACTGATTGCAGCATATCGCCTTGGCTACTCCTCGACTATCGAAGTTTACAGCGACACCCTCCGCGAGCGGCGAGGTCTCTCCGATGGTGAGGCTGTGCAGTACGCTGCTGGTTGGTGCGAGAGCCACATCAAATTCGAGGCAATCTTGGAATTGACTTCGAAAAGTATTGCATAATTTTGAAAGTTATGGTATACTTAATTGTAGATAAAGAAATGTTAGTGAACAATAATCAAAGGAGAAAAACAAAGTGGGGATAGCGATTAACACCAAAGTTTGCACGAGGTGCCACGGTTCTGGCTCACACAGCTTTAATCTTAAAGACGGCACCGTATGCTACGGCTGCGGTGGTAGCGAAAAAGTGGTCACTACACCCAAAGGACAAAAGAAAGTTCGTCCGACTTGCAATAGTATTCACAATGCTGCCGCAGGGGATATCCTTGAAATGAGTTGTGTCCTCTATAAAGTCGAAGAGATTCGTTGGGTGCCCTACACGGTCAAGCCTAGCTTGCCAAGTGAGCCAAGTAGGCATTGGAACCAACAACTTAAAGTAACACGGATGCTTGACGACAAGACGTACTACTTTAAGCGGGTAGTGTGTAGCGATGAAGGTATTGCTATCAATACCCCTGAAGAGTGGGTTGGTGAAATCGTTGTCGGCAAAGGAATAGTAACGTAAGATGACGGGAGGGCCTCTTGTCCTCCCAAGAAAGGCAAAATCATGGCTAACATTATCAAAGCAACGAACAACGACATCGATACCTACATCCCGTTTGGTGGTGAGACAGTGGATCTCGGGGAAGAGGCAATGGCTCCAATACCTGAGCATCTTTTATTGCAGTATGCGACGGGACTTAAGGCACATCGCCCTAAGCTTGATGTCGAAGGGTATCAAGTGTACGACGAGGATGGTGAGGCCATTGTAGATAAGTTTACGTATGCTGGTTTTTTTACACAGGTAGGTCAAGACAAAGATCTCGATGCTGTTATGACTGCACGGGGTGTACCTCGTCTTTTCATCACACATGGCAGTGGAGACGTGGTAGAACATTGGGAAGTCAGAAAACCTACTGTGTTCTTGATTGCCAAGGGGATACCGTCAAATTCTAATTCTGGCGGTGAGTACGGCATCGCCCATGTATGGAACAAAGTTACCATAACAAGCATGCAGGTAGTCATCAAGCAGCTTCTACCAGAGTACACAAAGCCCTTCGTTATTACGTTCAAGTCAACGCAATCACCGGACCTTCTTAAAGCTATTCGGAAGCAGTACAAAGTGTTGGCGCATGTACGCCAAGCATTGCAACGCGCTGGTAGAGATATGGCACTGCCATTGTGGTCATATTCGTTGACGCTAGGTCCTTCAAAAGATCTAGTAAAACGAGGACAGGGCAACAGTGTCTCAATGATTTATACGGTGCTTTCCGGTATTCCTGATGAAATAACATCAGCATACCTCAAGAACCATGAAATACCTTTGGAGTACGCTGAGCATTTCAGTGGTCTTACAGAGCATGCCGTTGAATGGGCAAAGGCTTCAACGCAACGCCTTATCAGTGATATTGAGCCTCATGAACCTTGGAGAAATGGCAATGGCAATGGCGATGCTTCTGCTGAGGATATGCCCTTCTAACATTGTCCATTGAGGGTGTCTTCGGATACCCTCGTTTTTCTCCAGGAGGTTCCAATGTCCGTCCGTCAAATCACTCTTTTTGATAAAGGGTCGGCACAGTTCCAGGCATACGTCAATTTATGTATTACATCAAAGGACAGAATGCGCATGGAAGACGGCTCCTATAAACACGCGTTGTACTACCTCAGTATGTTTGGACCCAAGGGGTCAGCAACGTCAATCAATGCGATCTTCGCGGGACTCGCAAACAACGCGACGATACGCGATATCGCTATCGATGATATTGGTAATGTCGCATTGGCCCACAAAGTGCAGGGGCTATCAGGGTTTTCTCCTGGCTGGTCCTGCAACTTCGCAGAGTTCGGTACTAACAGAGCAATCCATGCTCTCGTTGAAAGCAAAGCATTGTCATTGTGGGACCCAAGTCTCGCAGTGAAAACGAAGAGGAGCAATGGTTCTGACACTGCTAACAAGAAGCTCAAGGAAGTAGCATCGAAAGACGGCGAAATGTCCGATAAGCTTCTCGGTGCTTTGGAGCGCCACCCCGTATTTTTCTTGATGGTGCCGCCAGGACAGGACGCACAACAATTGCACCTTTCCTATCTCGACAAGCGGTGTCCGTTCCCACTCATCGATGAATGGGCGCAGTTCCTCTGGGACCGCGCACTGGAGAACAATGAGATCAGCGAGGTCGATATCTGGCAATATACATCAGAGGGCACCGCGCCAATGCTCTCCTCGGCATTCTGGTGCTTTCCCAATATCCCAAAGATGATCCAAGATCTATCGGAGCACATCAAAGAAGGCTCCAAGCAAACAATAGCGGCATAGTCACTAGCAATAGGTTTGCAGCAGTTCCAAGGCAAATTTTGATATTCGTTGCAAAACCATTGCATATTTTTGTAAGTTATGTTATACTCTGTATAGTTAGTAAAGAGTTAGTAAAGAGTTAGTGAATAACAAAGGAGAAACCAAATGGCTAGAAGTTCATTTCCCAACGTTACCGCCAGACCTCATCGAGACCTTGGCACCGCAAAAGTGCAATGCAAATGTTGTAATCTTTACTTTCCCGCGATTGAAACGAACAGCAACGGAAAGTGCGATGATTGCGATAAAAAAGAGCAAGCAACAATGTCAAATATCAGGATTGAAATGAACTACTACCCGTATATAAAGTACTACGTTGCAATGGTGTTATACACCGATGCCAACGGGGAAAGCGCATCAATTTCCTACTACCCTGCCGGCAAAAAAGAGGCAATGAAATTGTTAAAAGCACTAGAAGCACAGTATAACGTAAAAGGCACCGCCAACTAATAAGGAGTAAACAATGTCTACATCAGAAACCACCACAAACCCCATCGCAGCCATGTCGGACACCGAAGTCCTCGTAGCAACTGCAAAGGCGCAAGCAGAGATTTATGGGCAAGTACCGGAGTATTGGGAGACAGCCGCCGCACTCTATGGAAACAAAACTATCAGCGAGTATGAGGCAGATATCAAAATCGAAGAGACGTTTGGAGATGAGTACTGCCTAGATCCCGAATTGTGTCGAGAGTGGCTAATCACCGAAGCAGAGTACGGTAGCATACATACTGCGTAGACCAAAGCGGCAGCTGGAGCAGGTTCAAGACTTGCTCCAGTTTTTTATTTCCCTCAAAATTTGCCCTAAATTGCCTTGAAAAGTGTTGCATATTTTGAAAAGATATGTTATACTATAGATAGTTAAGAAAACGTTAGTGAATAACAAAGGAGCAAACAAAATGAAACTTCAAGATAAGATCGATGCACAAAAAGAGTTAGCATACGAGACCCTCACACAAGCCATGGGCGCATTACAGAAAGTTGTCAACTATCAGAGAGAGCTTGAGGCGTCTCTGACTGGACCTGAGAGAAGCAAAGTTTTCTTGGAGAAGAGAGAGGCAATGAAACAGATCCAGGAAATATCAGTCATTGTAGAAAAATTAGAGCAGTAAGTCAGTTTCTAAATCTTTTCAAAATATGTCGGTAAAAAGCCTGCATATTTTGAAAAGATATGTTATACTATAGATAGTTAAGAAAACGTTAGTGAATAACAAAGGACATAAAGCAATGACAAAAGTAACAGTACAGCAACAAGAAATCCCACAATTTGCAAACGGCTTCAAGATCATTTTTATCGCAGAAGAAAAGTTATACTGTGCAATGAATGGCATGAAGAGTATGACAATTGTTCCTGGCAAGATGGCGGAGTTCAAAAAGCTTGACAAGGCCATTGCATACATGGCAAGCCGCAACATTCATCCATTAGATGCATAAATCAAAAGGAGTAAACAAAATGTCCACAGCAATGTCAAATATCAGAGTCGAAGTTAACTGCTACAAGCAATCAAAGCAATATGTCGCAATGGTGCTTTACACCGACATGAACAATGAGACCGCATCGGTTTGCTATTATCCCACTGGCAAACGAGAAGCAACGCGAATATTGAAAGCATTGGAAGCACAGTATAACGTTGAAGGTATCATCAACACATAAGGAGCAAACAAATGTCCCGCCTCGCTTCACAAGAAAAAGGACTATACTACCCAACCCCTGAACCAGTGATTCCAATGATTGTTCAACGCCTCAGTAGCAGATATCCATCAGGGGACATTGCAGAGATGCGCTTCTTAGATCCGTGCGTCGGCAAAGGCCGTGCTATAGCAATGCTTGCCGAGGAGTACAGAGCCCACATCAAACGTTTGTGGCATTATAGCACAGTGTTCCCGCAAGTCTTGACGTATGGCATCGAGCCTAACATTGCACGCGTCAAGCAGGCAAGGAAGTGCGTTGACGATGTATTGCAGGCGTCATTTTTTCAAAGTCTTATGTCGAATGGCGACAGTCTTGATGGCGGCTTTCAGTTGGCCTTCGTTAATTCGCCGTATGACTACGATAAAGAGTCTGGGGATCGCCTTGAAATAACGTTCCTCAAGAGAACAACGCAGAAGCTTTGTCCGAACGGTGTGCTGATATGGATTGTTCCGCAGTGGGTCGTCGCGCGCGGTGCTTCTCATCTCAGTCAATGGTATTCTGATGTCAGGGTGTATCGTTTCCCTGATGATGACTTTGCCACTTCAGAGATGCTCGAAAAAGGCGAGAAACTTGTGCCGATGTTCGATATGTTCAAACAAGTTGTTATAATGGCTCAAAAAAACTTTGGGCAGCGGTCGGACCCGATCACTGAAAAAGAGTTGATCGCTTTAGGTACCACGGACAATCCACAAGAAGATATCCGCCCACTAACCGCAATCGAAGGTGCATCCAGGGAGTTCGGCAAGTACTCTGTTCCCCTGGCAAAGGCATCGCTCAAATACTGGAGCCCGTCGAAGTTCGACCCAGAGGAAGCCGCCGCACTTCTCGCAGTTCCTCAAGGCAACACGATGCCTTCCAGTGGTGTCTACGCAAAACAACAATACCAGAATCAACACTGGCCATTTGAGATTGACCGAGGCATAGCCTATGGTCGCCCACTGGCACCTCTCAAAATGGGACATCGAGCAATCATGGCAGTCGCGGGTATGGTCAACGGTGCATTATTGGTCGGCAAGGATGGGCGTGAAATTGTTGTGAAAGGCTTCTCAAAAAAGCGACGAATAACGAAGGTCTCAGAAGATGAGGACAACATCATTACAGAGACGAAGGACACCTTTGAGTCATCTCTGTGGGCCATTGAGATGACCGAGGGCAAGAACCTTGGACAACTCGTAAGGATCGAGGCTGGCACTGCTGTTAATAACCTCAAGGTACCTCATGAGACGATGGGTCTCAGCACATTTCTTGATAACTTTGGTGGTGCTTTGACTGAAAAGTTGTCAGAGAGCAACCCTGCGCTTTATCACAGCCCTGTGCAGGTGCCGTGGGCGGGCGCAGCATTCTCGCAAATGAAACGTCAGCCACTTGGCAGGCAACGTGACTTCATTCTCTCCATTGTCAATGCAATGGTGGGCGGCAAAGACCATGCCCCGATGAACCGCGTTGGGGAGATCGCTGAGATGGCGACGGGCAAGACGTACCTCAGCTTGGCGACGATGTTCTTGGGTGACATGGAACTCAATGGTTGCACCCAGATGCTTCCAAAGGATGCCAAAGCTCTCCAGTTGTCTCCAGCGTTGGTCATGGTGCCAGAGATAATAGCCTACAAATGGAAGAGAGAGGCGGAGATCACGCTGCCCAATGTGAAAGCCGTTGTTATCCAGCGCATTGACAATCCTGTAAAGGCGATGGAACTGAGACAATTCGATCCCTCTTGGAAGGGAACAACGCTTTCCGCAGTAGGGTGCATTGATCGTGTCATCAAGCGCATTGATCAAGAGGTGAAGGCATGGCAGTCGGACTACGACGAAGCAAAGCAGCAAGGGTTGCCATTGCCATTGAAACCGTGTCACGTGGTCATCATCCCCAATAACACCGCCAAGCTCGGTATGAACTGGACGCCAGTGTATCGACTGGCTCCAATGCGAACGATGAATAGTAATGGCAAGATGACGGTCCAGTGTGATGAAGTTACAAAGATGCCGCGACTTACACCATGTTGCCCGTCGTGTGGCCTTGCTATCAAGGATGGCGTGAGAGTCGAAAAGCTTGCCAAGGAACATCCTAGCTATAAAAAGCACAAAGAGGAAATAGAGCGCAAGAAACGCAACGGTAAAAATGTCGCTGCATTTGAAGATGACGTTCTGGACGTTGGCACCTATGTGACTGAAGAGGAGATATGGCAAGCCAAGAAGAAGGAGAAGAAGCTCTGGTGCCTGAATTGTGGCGGTGCTCTTTGGCAGCTGGCAACAACTAAGGAGTGGGTACCGAGGACAGTGCTACGCGGCGATGACGTTGAAGCGTTGCTACTGCCAAGTAACCTGGAGAACCTTCCTGTGACTATCAAAGACACCAGTTTCCGACGGTTCAGCGTTGCCGACTATATCAAAAAGTTTTACAGTGGGTTCTTCAAGCTCTTGATAAGCGATGAAATTCATCAAGGCAAAGAGGGCACTGCTACCTCGGACTCACTGGCACGCTTTGCAATGGCTATGCATCCTCGCTGTTCCCCTTTGCTTGGGGCGTTAATCCTAGCGTGCGTGAACGGTTCCCTTATGACGGCGTGCGAGAGTGGATCGATAGATACGGTGCCCGAAAAACAGTGACGAAGACGCCGAAGGATGACGATGACGATACTGGTGGCGCTATCAGCAAAAGGCGCGGCAAATCTGTTGAAAGCGAACTGGCATCCTTTGCTCCCGACGGACTGCCTGAGATGTTTAGTCGCTCAGCATTCCTGGAGCTAACCGATGTCGCACCGTTCTTGCTGCCGTATAGCGAAGAGGTCGATGTGATACCGATGGAAGGCGACCTTCTCACGGCCTACAAGGAGTTCGAGAGCAAGATCACCGCAGAACTGGCACAGATGCTTGTGAAAGGCGACAAACGAGCGTTGGGCTCCTGGTTCCAGTGCCTCCGTCGGTATCCCAACATGCCCTATGATGACTGTGTTTGTCAGATCAAGAAGACGGGGTATGTCCTGGGCACTGCAAAGAAGCTCACCGAGGACACGATATACCCGAAGGAGCAAAGAATCATCGATATTGTGCAAGGAGAACTGGAGCAGGGCAGGAGAGTCATCATTTATTGTGAGAACACTGGTGAGTACGACATTCAACCACGATACAAGGCGCTCATCGAGAAGCATGTAAAACCGCGAAATGGTATAAGCCCAAACATCACGATCCTGCGGTCCGGTGACACACTTGGACGCGAGGCAAAGCTCAAGAAAGCCGTCGATGATGGCTGCAATGTTCTCATCTGCAATTCGGCACTGGTCCAGGTGGGACTCGATCTCATCGATTTTCATACAATCATTGCGCCGTCGATCCCGTCATCGACTTCGCAGATGCGACAATCCTACCGTCGTATCCATCGCCCAGGACAAACAAAGCATACCAAAGTCATCATCTTGGTGTATCCGACGATGGAACTGCGCCTCTTGAAGCTTATGTCACAGAAGATGCAGACATCGTTGATGGTCGAGGGCCAGTTGCCAGGACAAGGACTGGTATCGTTTAGTGCTGGCGACAGTGAAAGCGATGGCGACTACCAGATAGCCCTGGCACGGCAGATCAAAGAGTCCCTGGAGCAGGGCAAAGATACTGCCGATGTGATGCAGGAAGCAGAAGAGTTGCAGCGACAGTTTAAAGCAGCAGAGGAAGCAGCAAGGACTGCCAACGAATATATCACAGTCGACGAGCCCGCCAACAACATCATCGAGATGCCATTGGTAGACATCACCACCAAGGCTCTGCAAGGATCAACAGAGCCTGTCGTTGTAATCCCAACGGTCCTCACGCAGGACCCCTGGGCGGCAATGAGAGCGAAGCGTGATGCAGCGAAGAAGCAACGAAAAGCGAAAGCGAAACCTGTGGCAGTGCAAAGCAGTTTGTGGTGAAATCGTAGATCTTTGAAAAATTCACATTGAAAAGTATAGCATATTTTTCAAAGATATGCTATACTTAGAATATCAAAAGAAACGTTAGTAACAAGGAGAAATTAATGTTAGACAAAGTGTTTCAGGAAGCAAAGAAAGCATATCCTAATGTGTATATCAGCGGGCACAAGAAAGTGTGGGAAATATCGATTTTTGATGACGAGGACTCTGAAGAAGTCGATGTGCCGCATACATGGCAACTAATAGACGCAGTAGGAGCATCGTTTAGAACACCTGAGCGCGAAGGGATGCTTCTTTTACAAGAGCATCGTCCTGGATGCAGTGCTCCATTTAATCATTGGGGATTTATGGTTGCCAAGGGCGAGATAAGGAAAGAACAATAATGGAACGCGACAAAGCACGATACTTTGAACATGCCAAGATAATAGCACAGCAATGCGCTGACCACTACGAAGAGCCTGTGTATGTCATTGAGTTACATGGGATACCCCAGGCAGTATTGAAAACAGTGTTGACCTCAGAGGACGAGATCCTGTACACTGCACAGCCATCGGTTCATTGGCAACTGACGCCAAATGATGGTGCGATCTATAATCCGTATGAAATACGGATTACCCACATCCGCAAGACATTAGACGATGATGGCGAAGAGATCGAGGTGGAGGATACAACGGCAAGGTGGAGCATTGAATATGCCAGGAGTGTTCAGGAATTCTTGAACAAAGTCCTGGGAAGCGAGGAGAACCAATAATGGACCAATGTCAGTATGTAGGTATCTTGCAAGGGATAGAAGGACTTGCAGTGGCCATTGCGTTTTTATGCATATTACTGTTAATTGCAATAACCAAACTGAATGCCATCAAGAGTATTCTGGAAAGCAGGAGGGGACAATAATGGCGATTATCAACATCACCGACGCTGAGGCGAGGCTTCTCGTAGAATTGCTAGATCTCGCAGCGGATAGCTTCAGTAACCACGGGTGCAATGACTTCGATTTAACGAAGTCTGCGCCTGACCTGGAAGATCGTCGTGCTCTCATGAAGAGTTATAATGACTACAATGGGTTCCCAGAAGACTTTGAGGACGATGAGTTGCGTGGAAGCCAGTATGAGCTTGGCAACGATGCTGCACTCATGGGCTACTTAGCAGATAGGGTACGAGAGCAGGTAAAAGAAAGTTCTATGTCATTGTCTGATATGAAGGATGCTAATGAGGCTGCTTGGGAACGCGACTTATCTAGCGCGTATGAGCGGTATAACGAAACATACTATGGAGACGAGGAGTAATTAATAATGCAAACACGGTATACCAAAGAAGATATCTTGCGTAAGGTCAAGGCCCTTCTTGCCAACGCGCAGGACCACAAAGGCAAGAACGAGCACGTGGCAGCGGCGTTCGCTATAAAGGCCCAGCAGCTGATGCAGCAATGGAACATTCAAGAGAACGATCTGCACGCTACCGAGAATGACGTTGGCTTTGTAGAGTACCGCTTCAAAAGCAATCGCAAGTGGCAGAAGTTCCTGCTGGACTCCATCTGCAAGACTAACTTCTGTAAGATGGTCTGGTCGTCTCGTGGGGATCTGGCGTGGGTCTTTGGAACCGAGGTGAATATCTTGTTTTGTATGGAGTTGTTCCACTATTTGCTTGGCGAGATAATGCCGTTGGCACAGCCCAACTATGCAATCTATGTCGCTCAGTATGAGGGCTTGCCCTGGTACGTAGAGGTAGTACCGCGTAAGACCTGGAACACCAATTTCTACACAGGCTGCGTTCACATGGTCGGTCATCGCCTCTTTGAGCAATTCGAGCATGCTCAAGGATTAGCATCGCAGCAACGAACATCCGAGGATGACGAAGCCGACAAGGTTGCGGGGCTCATCGATGCCCCAGATCCGTCGAAGATGCGAGCCCTCGTTGTTGTCCAGGATAAGGCGATAGAGGAGAAGCTTGCCACGGTGTTTCCCAAAGTGCAAGACCAAGATAATGCCTTCATGCCTGCCAACGGTATACAGAAAGCAGGCTATGCCGAAGGACTCATGGCAGGCATCGAAGTAACCATCAATAAGACATTGAAAGGTGAGGTATATTAGTATGCAAAAGTGCTCCATTTGTAGGAAGGAAACCAAGACATGGGCTTGGCAACCGGACCTGGAGAGCTTTTATCTTCCAGGAAATCACATAAGAGGATTTGCAGCAATCGCAGTAGGAGATCAATGTAAAGGTAAAATTGACAATAAAGAGGTTGTCAATTTTACTCACAAGAAGCAACGGTTTCAATCTAATGGAAATGGATGGGAATTAATATGATCACGCCTATTAGAGCTAGATACAAATCTGTAGCAGAGTTGGCACAAAATTTAGGGTTTGACATGCACAGGGTACCAGCAAGGTACTTTGTGCTGTGTGATTGGTACATGGGAGATGATTGCATCAAGATGTTCGATGACACTCCAATAGGCGACGAAGAAGCTATTGCATGGATGATGGAACAAAAGCCAAGTGGCGAGGAGTAACAATGCATACCATCGAATTAAACGGCGAAAAGCTTAGCACAATCATCATGTCCTTGGAAATCGAAGCATTTAGAATACGCCAATATCACGAGGTTATGCTGGAGCTTCGTGGTACCGCGATGACAGAGTATGACAGTGAGCGCCTTGAACAAATCGAGGCGCTCGTGCGAGAATTGAAGTTAGAACAACGAGGAGGATAACGACCTTGATGTTAACTGAAGCATAAATCTTCGTTTTTCAGAAGTATATCTTTGCGTCGGATTTGCGTGAATGAGCCAGACAAGCCAGAGTAGAGGTCATAAGAACGAAGAGGTTCTGAAATATAAATTTTCCAGTCATTCAGAAAAGGAGCCGGCTTTGGAGATATCTCCTTTTTCGCTGTGCATCAAGGGAAAGTGAACCATAAAATTTCGTTTGGGTCACGTTTTTGCTCCTGCAACGACTTCCCATCCGGCCTCGTGCTTGACCCATCGCGGGCCTGTATGGGTGCTACGACCACGCAGTTTCTCATGGGAAGGACAGACAATATGATCCTTTTTGAGCGATCCTTTTCGTGCGCTCCCACACTGAGGGCATTGCACATGAACCACTGCTGATTGTGTGAAACGGTGGACGTCCAGATCCAACCTCTGGCCTGATCCAGGACACTTGCCAGGCGGCGAGGCGATTGCGCTTTCCCCCACCAGGTCGCGCTGAGGGGCTCGCTCGATTCGGTCTCCCTTGCCTCGGCCCGCACCATTGGTCGAAGGAGCGTCAGGGGTGGCCTGAAGTGGTTTCCCATCAGGTGCCGGGGTGCCAAGCAACCGTTGGAGTTGCAGTTCAACTTGGGCTTTGGCTCGTGCCACTCTGTATTCCCCAGTTCGGATTTCCATCTCCAGGCGTGCTCGTTGATCGGGCTGTAAAGCATATTTGGTCAGCGCTTCAACCGTGAGTGCCGTTTCGCCCTTGCTCCACAGAGCGTCAACGGTTTCTACAATCCAATCGCCCAACACCCCCACGCAGCCCATGCTCCATTCACCAAACCAAGGCCAGTCGGTCAGGAGTGCTGGTACATCTACCGTCATGGGGACACACTCTAGCAAGCTTTGTAAGGCACCAACAAATTCTTCACATTCTTTTTGGTTATCCAGGTGATAGCGAGGAAAATGGTGATCACGCATTCTGCGCACTGCTTGACCATTCAGGTGACAGCACTCATACAAATCAAAATTGCCGACTAAGACATGCAGGACATTCGTTCTGTTTGTCAGCGTTTTGAGCCAATCCAGTTGCGCTGTTGGACGGCTTCGGGGATCGGCTGCCAAAAGGTGTTGTGCTTCATCGACAAAAACCACTTGCACCTGGAGCAAGGCGAATGCATATTCAACAGCATTGCGCATTTCAAGCCATTCTGCGGGATCATTACTCTTTTTTCCTGGATTAGTATACAGTGGCAGATTTTTTGTTCGATCGCGAAGGGCCTGATAGTGCTGAAGCTGTGCGAGGATCTGTTGATAGTAATCCAGACGCGCAGAGGAGCCGACATCTTCTGACGATCCCTGGACAATCACGACAGGAAATACTGCCGGATTGGTCGAGGCCTCACGCACAAGACGCGCGACTTGCCCCATGACGGTCGATTTCCCGACCCCACTTGCCCCATAGAGATCCAGCAGGGTGTAACTTCTGTACCCAGAAATGGCTTGGAGAAGGAACTGCTGCATTTCTTCCAGGCGTGGGTGCCTCACTTTCAAGGTTTTGAAATCTTCGAGCAGCTTCGCATCGCGTGTTTCTGGTGTGGGCATTAGTGGTAGACCTCATAATGTGGGATATTGGACAAATCCAATTCGATAGGGGATACGTCAGCTTGTGTGATAACCGATCCAGGGCGAGATTCTGGCATCAGGAGGGCTTCGCGTTGTGGTTGCTCTTCCAGATCCAGCTTTCGTTGGAGCAGCCAAGCCTCATCCTTTTCCAGTTCTCGCAAGAACTCTGCCAGACGCGGACCATTGAGCGTCACTCGTTTGAGGTTGTGCTGGCGCTGCTGTTCGCGCCACTCTTCCAGGATCACGTTCCATTCGCGCTCTGATCGTCCATGCACCTGAAGAAAGGCGTCAGCAATACATTCAATCCATTGGTCACCGATGTACGCATAGGAAAATCCCATGTCGTAGGGTTCATACCGGACCGGCACTGTTTGACCAGCTACCTGTGTCGAGCGCATACACTCATGCCAGTACTGTAATCCATTGACGGTAATGCCACGTGCTGGGTGAATTTTGACGACTCCAGTCCGCGTTGACGGTCTGGTCTGTATCAAAAAGGCTTCTGAGTACGGGATAAAATTGTGTGCTCGACTCCCAGCTCGAATCATCCCTTGCTCGAATGCTTCACGCGGGCTTTGGCCGAGGGCAGGATGATCCATTTGATCATGATCAACTTCACGCGTCATCTGGCGGGGTATTTTACTCGCCTGGGTGTTCCCACGCAGTTGGTTGAGCAGTTCGGTCGTCGTGACACCAAAGAGACGTTCGATGACCGAACCAAAATGTGGCTGGGCAGGGGGACGATCGAGTTTGGTCACAAAACACCGAGAAAGCAACGACTCAAAGTACACGCTGTTGAATTCGGGGCCGCGATCCACTACCAACTCCTGGGGGAGTCGTCCATACCGCTGCACACACAGGCGAAACGCCATCATAGCAGAACGGTAGCTTGGTGGATCGTAGGTCACATAGCAGGCCAGCATGCGGCGCGTGTTCGCATCGGTCATGAACGTCGCCCAGGGCTTTGCCAGGGGCTTGCCTGTGACCGAGGAAACCAGCACAATGTCTAATTCTGTATGATCCAGATGAGCTCGCGCAAAAGGGCGCTCCCCATGACGCGGAGTGGTCCGATCTAAATAACCCAGAAAGGGCTGTGAGGCATAGGCTGCCCGTTTGCCCCGACGTAGGGTGATCACATCTTGATCAGCGAATCGGGCACGCTCGTAGTAAAACGTGCGCTCCCCGATAGGGGGGATACCTTGTCGTAGGGCTTCTTCTCGGTACAGCCTGTAGACTGCCGCAGCTCGTTTGGCCTGGGGGACTGCATAATGGGTGGTAAGAAATTCCACTAACAACTCTCTAGAGGCATCTGGTACCCGTGTCGTTCGGTTGCCTCGGCGAGCCACCCGATCTAGGAGTCCCA
>MNJR01000065.1:0-8836 GCA_001920415.1 Acidobacteria bacterium 13_1_20CM_3_53_8
GTCGAAGGCAAGACCTTGCGGGCGTCCCAGTCCGCGATAAAAATCGCTCTTACGACCTCGCTTATCTACTCGGATGACTGCATCGTGGCTCGAAACCGTTGGGCCTGTCATGTAAAGAGCATCGTCTGGCCCAAAAGCCAGGTGATATGCAGAGACAGAAGGCTCAAGCAGCACAAAGGGTTCTGCTTCACCTATGCTGTTCACCCTGTATATCGTGCCGGTGCGGTCACCAACGTACAGCCAACCCTCTTGGTCGAAGGCAAGTCCGGTTGCAATGCCTAAGTCTTCAGCGAAAGAGACAGGCTCGTTGAAAGGCGAGACGCGATAGACCGTTCCGTCCAGACGGCTGGTGACGAACATCTGTCCGGATTTGTCGAAAGCGATTCCGGTAGGGTTTGTCACATCGCCCGAAAAATCGCTGACCTCGCCGTTCGCATCTATACGAAAGATTGTGACGGGAAAGTGTTGCCCGCGCGAGCCTGAGCGAGTCACGTAAAGCGAGCCATCATCGGGATCGAAGGCGGGATTAGCAACAGGGTGTAAATCTTCAGCAAGCTTTTTAGCTATCAAGCAACGCGAGGAGGCGGAACGCTCGCCCGCGCTTTCGACTGTGACTTCCGTTTCGCCGCTCGCGGCCATTTCTGGAACAAGCGCCAGCAGGCGACGATTTGAAGCGGCGACAAGGTGAGCGCGCGCGCCTGCGAATAAAGCATGGCACGTGCTCAGATCGCTCGTATCAAAATCCGTGCAATCAATCGCCACCTCGCCGCCCGGAATCGCTGCTGCCGGGTCAACTCCAAGAATCCGCCCCGCTCTGCTCATCTCTTCAGCACTCTTCTCCCGATTAACCTTAACAACCGATTTTCCAGACACTATACGCCGCACGCGCAAGTAGTGTCGAGCAACGGCAAGGATGAAAAAGCATGTATTAGGAAAGTCTGGAGCCAGACTGATTTTCGATTTTGGATTTGCGATTTTCGATTTAAAAGCTCTCTGCTTCTTCCAATCGAAAATCGCAAATCTAAAATCGAAAATCAGTCTGGCTTTCTACCATCTTCACTCTTGCTTTTATGTGCTATAATCTTCGTCGGTCAAGCAAGTTTCCCCGCAACGCTCTTCGACGGAAGAGCGTTTCTGTGCCTTTCAGGTACTTCAGGCTTGTCCGTTAAGAACACGCGATGTTCATGCGACATTTCGGCGGCAATGCGCCGAACAACAGTCTAAAGGCTCTCACAGCGTCCGACCGTTCCCGCTCGCTTCAATCTTCTTGTAACTCAATTCAAGTCTGGAGTCTGGAGTCTGGAGTCTGGAGTCAAAGGCAGATAAAGAATTCTATTTTAAAGAATCTTGCTTTTGACCTCGGACTCCAGACTCCAGACTCCAGACTCCAGACTTTTTTACCGGAGGAGAAAGTTTATCAGTAACGTTCACGGTAATACGCAAGGCTTAAAGGCGAACCAGTTGCGCCGCATTGAAAAACTTTATCAACGACGCATTTCGCCGCACCAGATAGTCACACCGGAATTCGCGCGACAGATGGCAGAGCTTTCGCACGAGACGCGTAGACAGATTGGCGTACTTATTGATCGCAAAGGCTACGTCGAATACGTTGTCGTAGGCGATGCGCGACGCATTGAGCTACCGGATTTCAAGCGCGTGCGCGTTGGCGCAGACCGTTTTCGCGGCCTCAGATGCGTGCACACACACCTGCGCGGCGAGGATTTGACGCAGGATGATTTGACCGACCTTGCGCTTCTTCGTCTTGATCTGATGGCTGCGATTGACGTTGACGAGCGCACAGGTCTGCCCAATACGGTCAGAGCCGCTCACCTGTTGCCTTCGACCGCAGCCGTTCTGGATTCTGATGTTAAGTCAACTCCTTTCGCTTTTCTGAAACCGAATCACCCTGCGCAGATTGACGTTGATTTTCTAGCGCTCATCAACTCGCTCGAAGAGGAGATGACGCGCAATCGTCGCACAGCGCGCCGCGCAGATGATAGAGACCGCGCAATTTTGGTCGGAGTAACGACCTCATCGCTCTCGGAAGCTGAAGAATCAATGGCGGAGTTGCACGAATTGGCTGCATCTGCCGGCGTTTTCGTTCTGGACGAGATAATACAGCGCCGACCGCATATTGATCCGCGCACGGTTCTGGGCAAGGGCAAGCTGGAAGACCTCTTGGTGCGCGCGCTTCAACTCGGCGCAGATTTGATTATCTTCGACCGCGAGTTGTCGCCCGCGCAGGTTCGTTCAGTTTCGGAAGAGACGGACTTGAAGATAATTGACCGCGCGCAGCTTATCCTTGACATCTTCGCGCAGCGAGCGCAGTCGCGCGAAGGTAAGATTCAGGTCGAGTTGGCCCAACTGAAATATCTTCTCCCGCGACTTGTCGTCGGACACGACTCTGCGTTCTCGCGTCTTGCTGGTGGAATTGGCGGACGCGGCCCCGGCGAGACAAAACTTGAGACAGACAGACGCCGCGTGCGCGACCGAATCAATCGTCTTGAAAAAGAGATAGAAGCTCAGCGACAGCGCCGTCACGAGCGGCGAAAAGAGAGAACCAGACACGCGCTGCCCATCATCTCAATCGTAGGCTATACGAACGCTGGAAAGTCCACGCTCCTGAATACGCTCACGGCTAGCCGGGTTCACGCAGAGCAACGAATGTTCGCAACGCTCGACCCGACTTCGCGCCGCTTGCGTCTGCCGCGCGAACAGGAAGTAATCATCAACGACACCGTTGGATTCATACGCGATTTGCCGCCCGATTTGATAGCGGCTTTCCGCGCCACACTTGAAGAGATAAATGAAAGTAACCTGCTCATTCATCTAGTGGACGCCGCGAATCCGCGTGTACAGCAGCAGATCGAATCGGTGGAAAGAATTTTAGGGGATTTGCGCTACGAACGTATACCGCGCCTGCTGGTTTTCAACAAAGCCGATCTGGTTGATGCGCCAGAGCTTGAATCCATCATGCGCATGAACTGTCAGAATGGTTCGCGCGAGTGCGTAGCTATTTCGGCAATGAAAGCAGGAACGCTCGCGCCCATGCTCGAAAAGGCTGGCGCACTGCTAGCGCGTAATCTGATGAAACAGGTTGAGAGTTCAAGAGCGCGGGATGAAGAAGAAAAGCTCGCGCTCTCGCAGTTGAATTGACTAAAGCATGTGTAGAAAGTGAGCCGCGTTAGCGGCGCTGTTGATTTTAGCCCGGCGTTTCAACGCCGGGAGAGAGTGTTAGGTTTTGATCGTCGTCGCGCGAGCGACGATTGAATCACCCCTCTCAATCGTCGCTCGCGCGACGATGCATTGTGGTTGCGATTCAATTCCCGGCTTTGAAAAGCCGGGCTAAATTCATCCGAGCCGCTAGCGCGGCAGCATCGCCGGGCTAAAGATTTATGTACAGCCTCCGCTTAACTTGAATGAGTAAACGTCGTCCACGCTTCAACAGTCCACAAAGTCAGGCGCGTGATCTTGTGCGGCGCTTCGTGATAGTTCCATTCCGATGGCTCTCGCCAACGACACGCTTTCTCATAGGCTTCGCCGTCCTTGTAATCCTGACCACGCTCTTGATAGCGACGGCGCGCGCTCGCGCGACTATTGAAGATTATCATGAGGGCGATATAGTTCGTCGCACAGTCATCTCGCCCGCAGACATCGGCGGCATTGATCTTACGGAAACGCTCAAGCGTCGCACCAACGCTATGGAGTCTGTGCGCCCTGTCTTCAACTTCAACCCTACGCAGTCTGAGAACGCTGTTCAGATTTTCCGTTCCTCCTGGGACGACTTTCAGCGGCAGTGGGAGTCTAAGACGCAAGGGAGACGTGAGCCTGAGTGGCCGGGCATTGGCGGACAGGCTGTCTCGCGCGCGATCATCGCACATAAATTCGACCCGACCGATTTCGCACACTTGACGCGCACCTTGCGCGAGACGAGCGAAGGCTATATTTACGAGGACACAGATGCTGATCGTTTGACGCAGGACATTGTGCTGGTGGACGCGCGAACGCCCGGCGTAGAGACTGTGCTCTCTATGGCTATGAGCCGTATGACATCGCTTGCAAAAGCTCGGCAGAACTTGAGAGAAAGGCTTTCGGAGATGCGCGGCTGGACGGCTGAGGAGCAGTCTGCGCTCGCCGCTGCGATGCTCCCGCTGGTTAAGCCGAACGTCATATTCGATCAGGCCGCGACCGAGAACGCGCGCGATGCCGCAGCGCAGAGAGTTTCTCCAGCCGATCTCTCGTTGAAGCGCAATCAGGTTATCGCGCGCGAAGGCGATACGGTGACGCAAACGATGCTGGTGCAGTTTACGGCCATTCGAGCTTACGCCAAACGTGGTCGCCCCTGGCATAATTTTCTTGGACTTCTTCTGATAGTCGCATCGCTCTACTGGCTAGCGTGGGAGTTCACGGAGCATCGCAGCACGGCAGTTCACCTGACGCTCTCCGTGCGAAGGGCTTTCGCTCTTGTTGGCATGTCTGTGCTGGTGCAGACCGTTCTGATGCGCGTCGGATTCATAATTGCCGACAGCATTGCTACAAAGAGCGAGCGAGCGCCATTCAATGACCCGACCATATGGAACTTCGCAATTCCCTTCGCTTCGGCAGCGCTTCTCGTAGCACTTCTAGTTGACACGCAATTGGCGCTAATCACAGGGCTGATGACAGCGCTCTTCGCAGGCATGCTCGCACCAGCAGGGATAACACAGACGCTCTACGCTATGGCTTCGTCTGCCGCAGCCATTTACGGAATAGGTCGCTACCGCGAGCGACAGTCTGTGACGGTCGCCGGGCTTGTTGTCGCTGGCTTGAACGTAATCATGGGCATTTCGCTCATAGCATACGCGCAGCAACCGCTAACCTTGAACACTATCTTGCTGGCTGCGGGCTGCGGAGTGGTTGGCGGTCTGCTCACAACGGTCTTCACTGCCGGAGGCTTGCCCGTCAACGAATCAACTTTCGGAATTTTGACGGACGTTAAGCTGCTGGAGCTTTCAAACGCAGACCTGCCAGTGCTGGGACAGTTGGCGCTTCGTGCTCCGGGGACGAACCAGCACTCGCACGCTGTTGGACAACTTGCAGAGGACGCTTGCCGCGCAGTCGGAGCAAATCCGCTGCTCGCGCGCATTGGCGCTCTTTATCACGACATTGGAAAACTCGCCGCGCCGAACTATTTTGTAGAGAACCAGCAGGGCGCGAATCCGCATGACCGGCTGAAACCTTCGCAGAGCGCTAGAATCATTATTAGCCACGTCACCTATGGGCTGCGACTTGCAAAAGAGATTGGGCTGCCGAAACCTATTACGGACTTCATCCCGCAGCATCACGGCACGCGCACACTACATTTCTTTCTGCGCAAGGCACAGGCTCAGGCGGATGCGAACGAGGAGGTTAACGAGGCAGAGTTTCGTTATCCGGGGCCGAGGCCTCAGTTCAAAGAGTCTGCAATAATGATGATAGCTGATTCGTGCGAGGCAGCGGCGCGCACGCTCGCGCGTCCAGACCCAGACAACATTCGCACCATCGTCAACAAGATAGTTGACGCGATTGTGAGCGACGGCCAGCTAGACGAATGCAACCTCACGCTTCGTGAACTGACGACCATACGCGAAACCATCACCACATCTCTCACAGCCATCTACCACGCGCGCATTGATTACCCAGGCTTCACGCCGCCTATGACGACATCATTCCCCTCGCTTCCCCGCGCCGATATTGATTCCGAAGAGCGCGGCATCAGCTATAGCCGAACATCAGAAGTTCCAATCAGCAAAGGCGGCGAGGTCGAAGACGAAGCAGTAACTAGAAAACAGTGAGGAGAGCAGTTTTCAGTTTTTATAGCGGTTCTCACTTGAATGCGACTCATGTCAGTACCGCCTGCGGTAGCGGGCGGGTATCGGTGCGGCTACGACCCGCCCGCTACCGCAGGCGGTACTGACCTGCATGCCTTGATCAGAGTGGTCGCACCCAAGTGAGAACCGCTATAGTTTTCAGTTTTCAGAAGGAAACGGAATGCTTTTACTGAAAACTGAAAACTAAAAACTGAAAACTGCTCTTAGCTTCTCGTATGTGGTAGAGAGGTCTTCGGGGAGGACGCGGGTTTCGCCTACGGTTGTCATGAAGTTGGTGTCGCCGACCCAGCGAGGCAGTATGTGTAGATGTATGTGCTGGTCAACGCCAGCGCCTGCCGCTCGCCCCAAATTCATCCCAACGTTGAACCCGTGCGGGCTGTAGGCTTCGCGCAGCGCCGTCTGGCTGCGCTTCGTCAAATCCATCATCTCGTCTGTGACTTCTTTGGGCGCGGTGTCGAATTCTGGAAGGTGCGCGAAGGGGACGACCATTAGATGGCCGCTCACGTAAGGATAGAGGTTTAGGATGACGAAGTTGTGCGCGGCTCTGTGCAGAATGAACTTGGCTTCATCGCTGCCTTCATCTTCTAGAAGCGAGCAGAAGACGCACGCGGGCTTCTCCTGCTTTCTGTTCTCGGCGTTCGAGGCTATGTATGCGTAGCGCCAGGGACTCCACAGTCTGTCCACGACCGCTCACTTTCGGTTGATAGAAACTACATGATGGGAGGCGTAGGATTGTTATCGCCCGCGCCGTCGTCGCCGCCCGCGTCGCTTCCGGCTGAAGTATCGGGCGCGGCGCTTGCTTCTGATGAAGAGGCAGCAGGCGATCCTTCTTCGTTAATCAACTCTTTGAGTTCCTTGCCGGGCTTAAAATAAGGCACGCGCTTGGCGGGGATGTTCACGGGATCGCCCGTCTTCGGGTTGCGACCGCGACGCGCGCCGCGCTCTCTGACGCGAAAGCTGCCGAAGCCGCGCAACTCTATCTTCTCGCCATGATTGAGCGTCTCTATGATGCTCTCGAAAACTATCTCGACTAGACGCTCGGCGTCCTTCTTTGTCAGCTCAGCCGCGCGAGCTACGTCTTCAACCAGCTCTGCCTTCGTCATGCAATCACCTCGCTGCTACTCTCTGTCGCACTGAGAAAACGCTCGGCCAACTTCGGAAACTCGGTTAACAAATCTTCTCGGTGGGAGGTCTGCAAATTCTGGATTAATTTTGCGTACAGTAGCAGAAAACCTTGCTCCCCCGCAAGACAAAACCCTCTTGCATCCAACATTTTACGCCGGATGAAAAGTAAGTATGAAGGCAGAAGGATAAGGGATGAAAGAGCAGAGGCTAGTAAAAAGTCAGATTGATTTTCGATTTTAGATTTTCGATTTAGTTGATAACGAGAGGAACGCTGTTTCTAATCGCTTGCCTTCAATCGAAAATCGCAAATCCAAAATCGAAAATCAATCTGGCTCCAGACTTTTTATGTTTCTTCGTCTTCGCTTGAGCCGCTTTTTGACCCGTAGAAATCTGCAAGCTCTGCTAGAGACGCCATGCCGCTCTTGGCTTCTGTCGAGTAGCTCTTTACGTCAACGACGGGTTCATCACGTCCTACGGCGCGTGCTGATAGACCTATCTTCTTGGTCTCAGGATCAATGCGTAGAATTTTGAAGTCCATCTCCTGTCCCATCTGCACAACGTCTTCGGGCTTCTCTACTCGCTCGTCAGACAATTCTGAGATATGACAGAGACCTTCCAGATTGTCTGCCAATTCTACGAATGCGCCAAAGTTTGCGAAGCGCGCTATCTTGCCGCGCACAACGTCTCCGGGTTTGTGCTCTGAGACAAATTTCTCCCATGCGTTAGGCTCAAGGTCTTTGATGGAGAGCGAAAGCCGCCGGTTTTCTATGTCAAGACTGGTGATGACCGCTTCTATCTCCTGCCCCTTCTTCAATACCTCGCTAGGATGCTTGATGCGCTTAGACCAAGAGATGTCAGAGACGTGTACGAGTCCGTCAACGCCATCTTCGATCTCTATGAACGCGCCGAAGTCCGTGAGGTTTCGCACGCGCCCGTGCACGCGAGAGCCGACCTCGAAGCGACCGCGCAAGTTCTCCCAAGGGTTGGCCTGCACCTGCTTCATGCCCAGACTAATGCGGCGCGATTTCGGATCAATGCTGAGGACTTCTACATCCACCTCGTCGCCTTCTCTCACCACTTTGCTAGGATGCTTGATGCGCTTAGACCAACTCATCTCCGATACGTGAACTAATCCTTCCACGCCCGGCTCAAGCTCTATGAACGCGCCGTAGTCGGCAACGCTAGCAACTTTTCCCTTGAGCCTTCGGCCAACAGGGAAA
Source organism: Acidobacteria bacterium 13_1_20CM_3_53_8 (assembly GCA_001920415.1). Classification (GTDB taxonomy): domain Bacteria; phylum Acidobacteriota; class Blastocatellia; order Pyrinomonadales; family Pyrinomonadaceae; genus 3-1-20CM-3-53-8. Next base: position 8,195 of record MNJR01000065.1, read on the forward strand.
CGCTCTTCGACGCTAGCCCAAGGGTCTGGCAGAAGTTGCTTGTAGCCAAGAGAAACACGCTCGCGGTCTCGGTCGAACTTTAAGACTTTGACCTGAACAGTGTCGCCGACTTTGAAAATCTCTCCGGGGTTTTGCAGTCGTCCCCAACTCATGTCCGTCACATGCAGAAGACCGTCAATGCCACCAAGGTCAACGAACGCGCCGTAATCGGTCAGGTTTTTTATCTGGCCTTCGACGATTATGTCCTCTTCAATCTGGTCAAGGGTCGCGCCCTTCTTGTCCGCGTTCTGCTCTTCGAGCACAGCTTTTCGGGAGAGAACAACGTTCGAGCGTTTGCGATTGAGCTTGATGACTTTCGCTTCGATAATCTGATTGCGCAAAGAGTCGAGATTGCGAACGGGGCGTATGTCAACCTGCGAGCCTGGAAGGAAAGCCGCTATGCCGTCAATGTCAACGCGAAGTCCTCCCTTTATTCGCTCGGTCACGCGCCCTTTGATGGGTATGTTTTCGTTGTAAGCCTTTTCAAGATCATCCCACGCCTTCATGCGAACGGCGTCGGCGCGCGAAAGGACTGGGAAACCTTCGCTGGTCTCCATGCTCTTCACAAGCACGTCAACCTCGTCGCCGCGCTTGACCGTCAAC
>MNJR01000065.1:8856-13864 GCA_001920415.1 Acidobacteria bacterium 13_1_20CM_3_53_8
CTCTGTGACGCCTACGACCGTGCCTCGCACGACTTCGCCCTCTTGAAGCGTTGATGCTTGCTCTTGCTCGAACTGATCAAGCAGTTGACCGAAATCAACGTCGCCGGGCGCGCGCGTCTCTTCGTCATCGTCCGCGACCGTTTGTGCGGCATCAGGGTTCGCGGCTGCCGGTGCAGTAGCGGTCGAAGCGGCGTTGCCCTGCTGTGCGGCAGCATTGCTCTGCTGCTCACCTGAGCGCGGCTGCTCGGTTGGCTGTTCTTCGCTTGAAGTTTGGGTTGATGATTGGTTGTTAGCCTCGCCGACGTTCGGCTTGGGGTCTTCGGTGGACATGCGGTTAATTATGGAACTCCTCTTCAAAATTACAGCGCATCGCAACAGCGCTGATAACCCGGCCTCTTCGGCGCACAGTCTCAAAGACGATAAGAGTGACAGAGCGTAAAACTTGTGGAAAGCTCTTACCGTTGAAGCAATATGACTATTGGTCGGATGAATGAAACCAATGATGAGGATGCGAGCAGTTGAAAGTGGGAAGAAAAAAGTTAATCAATCGTTAAAGTTTCCGCCGTGCCCGTAGTCCCCGCTTGATCCGACCAACGCCAGCCCAATTCACCGGGTTAGGTCGGCAATGTACACGCCAAAATGATTGCATGTCAAGGCGATAAGGAAGCGACGCGGAGAGTGGGAGACGCGGAGACGCGGCGAAAAAGAGAACTGTTCTTACTCTTTTCGCCTCGGTCTCCTCGGTCTCCGTGTCCCCGCGTCTCGGTTTCCGCGTTGCGCTCTTATCTTGTAACGTTCAAGGAAGCATTGCCGCCTCGCTCTGCCACATAGATGCCGGCAGAGTGAGAGCCTACGAACAGACGATCCGGCGTGCGCGTGTCGAATGCTAACGCCCAGATGCGCTGGCTAGGGAGTTGTTTGGGTTGCGATGGATCAATCCTTCCCCAAGTCATCCCTGCATCTGATGAGCGGAAGACGCCGCCCGTGTTATCGCCATTCTGATAAGCGTTGCCTACGAAAATCTCATCACCATTGCGCGGGTTGATAAGTATGCTGGCGTAGTCGCCGTAAGGCAGATTGCCGCCGCGACGAAACCAGCGCTCGCCGCCATCGTGTGAAATATAGAGCGACTGTTTCGTTCCGACGTAAATGTAGGCCGAGCGATTAGGGTCTTGCGCTATGGCGCTGACTGGAGCGGTAGTAGGCACGCCCGTCGTAGGGTTTGAATTGACCTGCTGCCACGTGGCCCCGCCGTCGCGCGAGACCAGAAGGCCAGAGTTTGCTGTGCCCACCCAGATGGTCTTCGGGTTCTGATGAATCGTTGAGATGGCCGTCGTTCGCGGGTCAAGGCCGGAACCATAAGTAAGCTTCTGCCACCCTTGCGTCGGATCGAAGCTGCGATAGAGTCCGAGATTCGTGGCCGCTAAGATTCCCGCTCGCCCTTGCTCGTCCCATGTGAGCGCGAGCGCGTTAACTGCGTCGGCTAGAAAGATCGGAGGCGTAGGCAGTTCACCGAATGCGGTTGAAGTCTGCACGCCGCCAGCAAGCCCGAGCGCAGTTAGCGTAGCGTTGTCGAATCTACCTGAGACAGGTACGCCTTTATCAGCCTGGAATCTTCTGAGCGCGGCGATGGTCTGAGTACCTGCGCGACCATCAGGAGTACCGACGTTGTAGCCCGCCGCGTTGAGCGCAGCCTGCGCTCGCCTAATCATCTCAACGGTCTGGCCTGCTGCTGCTTCCGAAGCAGCGCCCGGAACGCCTGAGCGCGTAGCGGAAGCGCGACCGCGCCGACCTCTGGGCGCATGAGCAACGAGCGCAGGCTGTGGCGCTCCCAAAGATGTCCATGACGCGCCGCGATCCATAGAGCGATAGACGCCCAAGTTTGTTCCAAGGTAGATGATGTTCGCGTCGTGCTCGTCTTGAAGAATTGAATAAGTGATGAGTTGCGGCGGCATGTTGCGCATGGAAGGCTGCCACGTCTGCCCGCCATCGTTGCTGATGAAGAAGAAGCCGCCGCCCGTCGCCGTATTTATGGTCGAAGCGTAGATGCGATTTGGCAATTCTCTATCGGGCAATATGTCATTGGCGAATCGCCCGCTGTAGCCGCCGTTTGAAGGCACAAAAGTTCTGCCGTCATCGTGCGAGACCATCACGCCGTAGTTGTTCGTGCCTATGAAAATATCGTGCGGGCGCGAGGGATGAATTGCGATTGAGTTTATCTCAAGCATCCTCGTCGTCGTCAGCATCCATGAACTATCAGCGCCGCCGCGCGTTGAGCGCCAGAAGCCTTCCGTAGTGCCTGCGAAGATCATGTCCATTGTCGGGTGCATAGTGATGGCGCGCGTGCGACGCGATTGCGAAGGTATGCCCTGAATCTTACGCCACTGCGCACCGCCGCTTCGCGTATCGTAGATGCCGCTGCACGCCGAAGCGATGATGTGATCAGGATTCCTTTCATCAATATCAATGGCGAACACGTCCGAATCGTCAATGATTCCATTCTTCAATCCAATCCACGTCTGCCCGCCATCGGTTGACTTGAAAGGCAGATGCCACGAGCCTGCGTAAACCACCTCTGCGTTGCGCGGGTCAATGGCGATTGATTCTATGTTGGTGTTGGTCATCCCAACTATTGGAAGGTGCTGCCACGTTTCGCCCGCATCGTTCGAGCGATAGACGCCGTCGTTCGTCCCCACGTAGATAACGTCCATGTTCGATGGCGATTGAGCCATTGAATGAAGCGCCTCTTCTCTCAACTCACGGGACTCGCGCCACGTTCTGCCGCCGTCCGTAGTTTTGAAAAAACCGCCAGGCTCCTTGTGCCTGTGCGCGGCGACGTAGATTGTTTGAGAGTTGCGCGGGTCAACGATGATGTGGTCAATGAATAACTTCGGTCGGTTGAAGTTGACTAGCAGACTCCAATTATGCCCGCCGTCTTGCGAACTGTAAATTTGTCCGTCGAGCGTGCCGAAGTATAGACGCTGTGTGTCGTTCGGGTCGAAGACCAGAGCGCGAACGTCGCCCCCCGTTGGCCCCGTTATTCGCCAGTCCATTGCATACTGCGCCGCAGCAGGATCAGCAGGCGCCGTAGCTTCAGATGCCTCGGAAGTTGTTGCTGGAGTTTCGACCTGCGCAGCGCTTCCCTGTTGTGTAAGGACGGGCGTTGCGAAAGAGATAAGTAGTAGTAAAAGGAGAGAGCGCTTCAGTTGTCGGGTAATCATATTCATCATCTCGTATCTCATGGTTATCGGGACGCGGCTAGCGTGACCCGTTTGCTTATTCAAATCCCTTGTCGAATTTAATTATACCGCACACGCTTCGTAAGGGTGTAGCGCGCAAGGAGAGCGGTTGTAAGGAGAAGAGGCCGGGCAGCCCGGCACTGATAAAGCGAAGCGGGCGATGCTTCCCTTCTTTCAAAGGAAACATCGCCCGCGTTCGGAAATGGTCGCGCCTCGCATTGCTTGCCGAGATGCGAGCGTTATTAGTTTATTCCTCGTCGTCGTGACGACCGCGATGACGGCGAGTCACGCGATGGCGCGGCTTAACCTTGCAAGCCGGGCACGGGCTGATGTTGTTCGTTGTATCAGCCGTCGGGGCAGGTGCGCCCGTCGGGCAGATGTACAACTGAACACTCAACTCGGCACGGCAGCCGCCGTCTATGAGCGTGATGCGGCCTCGATCAATGCCGCGTGTGTTGACCAAGTAATCAATCGCTCTCTGACCGCGTGCTTGGGCTTCGCCTTCACACGAGCCATAGATGATGTAGTAGCCCTGCGAACCAGGTTCTTGCTGCAACGCTGCCGCGAAGTTATCGAGGCGAGCCTTCTCATCGTTGAACGATAGATTGTTGTACTGATCGAACAGGCGACATGCTGCGAGTCGTCCAACCGTGAACGAGCAAGAGCGTGTGTGCTCACACTCGGGCGGCAGTCCGCCTATGTCAACGGTCGCCGTGATGGTGTTGCCACCCTGACCAGTGGTGTTAACCGTGATTGAGGGCGAACCCTGACCACCGCTGATTGTTCCACCCGAAACTGACCATGTGTAGGTCGGAGTCTGGTTTGGAGCGCCACCCGATACGTTGACTGTTACCGTCGCAGTGTCACCCTCATTGATGACCTGCGTCGGGCAATCAATCGTGATGGTCGGGCATGGCGGCACGCAGCAGCCTGGCGGCGGCTCGGCCACAGTTACTGTAGTAGAAGAGAACGAGACGCAACCGCATCCGTCGTCAACTTCTACGGTCGCCGTGTAAGTGCCGGGCTGCAATCCAGAAAGGTCCCAACTGACGTTCGGCCCTTCGCCCGTTATGCGTCCACCCGTAGTGTTGTAGGTGTAGAGCAGCGTGTCGTTATCAGGATCGGTCGCGTTCGCAGTTAAATTCACAGACAACGACGCCGATGGCGCGGAGCAAGCGGTCGTGCCCGGCGGGCAAGGCAGCGTAAGCGTCCCGGCTGAAGTCGAGAGCGTCACCGTCGGCGGCTGGTTCGGTAAGAACTCAGGCGCGCGCGGATTGCGCTTGCCAACCCAGAGTTGAGCTATGAATCCGTTCGGGTCATCCGAGAAACGGAACCCGTTCGGGAAACCGCCCGACGTGGCCGGTCTGGTCGTGCCCGGAACTACCACCACACCTCTGACGGGAACAGTCACGCCGCTGACCTGATTGATTTGAGTGTTAAAGTCGGCGGCATTGAAATGAGCCTGATCCTGCTGATTCAGGTGACGACGCCATGCGCCACCGAATCCCCACCACCGACGCGGGTATATCTTCACGCCTGCGACGATCTCAACCGGGCTATTCTCGAAGGCATTGGGAGTTCGCCCACCAACATACCGGGTGTTGCGCATCTCGCCTATGACTTGGAAGTGACGGTTGATCGGGAAGTCTACGCCGATGCCCGTCATAAACTCATCCGGCCTATCGAGAAGCGTGAATTTGGTGTTCGTGCCAAGGTCGCTACGCGGGTTGCTGTTCAGGATGTACATGCCGTTGACCGAAAGGTTAACG
>MNJR01000065.1:13924-21068 GCA_001920415.1 Acidobacteria bacterium 13_1_20CM_3_53_8
TCTGCATACCAGCGATAGAACGGAATCACACCTGCGCCCAGCGGATTCTTCGGACTGGTCAAACGAATCTTCGCGCCCGCCACAAAGGTCGAAAAACTGGACTCGCCATATTCACGACTAAGGAACGGCGCATCAGGCAGGTAGCTCGGCGCTATTGTAAAGGTTGTCGGAACAATAAGCGGATTCGTCAGAGCCGTGGCAGGCAGCAAAACTGTCTGTAGCACAATGCCCGGCAATATGCCGCCTACGGGCGAGCCTATGCCGGGGAAAGCGTCCGCAGCCCCGAAGCGCCCGCTGTTACCCGAAGCTATCGGCGGCCCTAAGACGGCGTTGAATCCGGGGAAGCCGAATAGCCCGCCCCCAACGCCGGCGCCCTGACTGAACGTCCCGGCAGAGCCTCCGACATACGGGAATGGCACAAAGGGCTGATTGCCCGTGGGTCTAAACAATGCCACGCCAGCCAGCGTGCCAACGTTCGTCCCTGTCGGCCCATAGACTATGGCCGGGGCGCTTAGCCCGCTATTGCCCAGAAGGCGAACGTCCGGCAGGTAAAAGCCTGACAGATTAGTAGGGCTGTTCACATGAACGCCGCGGTAGGCCGTCGTGTTGAAGAACAGCTCTATGTAATCGTTCAAGCCTACGTTGAACGAGAGCGGAACCTCGGAAAAATCCGCGTTGCCAGGGTCGCGGTCGAAATTCGAGTAGGCAATTGAAAATGTGTATTCACCACGACGTATGGTTTGACCATCGTAGATAGTGAACAGTCCGGTTGGCCCTCCCGGAGGGCCGCCAGTGCCGACAGACGGAGAAAGATTTCGTGGGTCTAACTCCGACCTTAACGTTTGTGCTGATGCGGCGGCACACAACATCAACGTGGCGAGCGCTACAAAGAGCGCTCCTTTCGCGAGTCTCATCGCATTCCTCCTGCGAAATGAGTATAGAAATTTTGCGGAATGGGCGGCCATGCGTGGCAACTGGCCCCGGGTTGGGCGGATGTCGTTTTGCATCTGACTGTTCATCACAGACATCGCGCGCTTCTCCCGTCAAGCTAATTGCGGGGCGCGGACGCTCCAACTACAAACGTACTCAAAAAAAGATGGTTAAAGTAGAACTGCTACCGCCCTCTGTCACGTTACGTCTTGTAGATGGAGCGGAGCAGCGGGACGAGCTTGCGAGGCTTCGTCGAGCGAGATACTTTTCGCTATACAAAGACACTCCTCCAACTGTTCAATTTCACTTTGCCTGTTTGCGCCATTGCTTTATACGCAAACTATGGAGCAACTGTCAATGACTCATTCTGCGCTACCGTCGGCTCGTAATGAACTATTCGACTGTATGTCGCAGAAAGTGTTCCGCCAGACCATACTCCACCTTGGGGCGGAAATCAAGAGTTTTTCACAACTTAGCGTTAAAATTAAATGTTGTTTTTCCGTCACGTCTTTTATGCGTAGAACCCTCGCATACGTGTATCGTACGCCACGCGGTCAATCGCCAGCATGTAGGCAGCCGTTCGTGTGTCCACAGAATGCTGGTCTGCGTAACGACACAGATCGTTGAAGCTTGCAACCATCTTATCCTGCAATCGCTCGTTCACAACATCTTCGCGCCAGAAGTAGCCCATGCGGTCTTGCACCCACTCGAAGTACGAAACCGTTACGCCGCCCGCATTAGCCAGTATGTCCGGGATTACGAAGATTCCCTTCTCATGCAGAATTTTGTCCGCTGCCGCAGTAGTAGGCCCGTTAGCGCCTTCCGCAAGCACCTTGCATTTAATCCTGTCCGCGTTCTTAGATGTTATCTGGTTCTCTGTCGCCGCCGGAATGAGAACATCGCAATCAAGCTCAAGCAGGTCGCTGTTGCTTACCTGCTCGACGCCCGGAAATTCCTCGAACGAGCGAGTCTGTTGCAGAAATTTGAGCGCTTCAGGGATGTCTATACCGTTCGGATTATAAATGCCGCCGTGAACGTCCGAGATGGCTACGATCTTATAACCTGATTCGTGCAGCAGGCGGGCGCCTATGCCGCCGACGTTGCCTGAGCCTTGAACGACCACGCGCGTCTCGGGCGGCGTCATCTTAAATCTCTTGATTGCCTCGTTGACGACGAAGAGAATCCCGCGTCCCGTAGCCTCGCGCCGTCCCGATGAGCCACCAAGGTCAATCGGCTTGCCCGTAACTACTGCCGTCACAGTGTGGCGCGCGTGCATAGAGTAGGTATCCATTATCCAAGCCATAGTCTGCTCGTTGGTATTCATGTCGGGCGCGGGCACATCCTTTTCCGGCCCTATGAAGTCCAGGAGTTCTGCCGCATACCGTCGCGTCATGCGCTCAAGCTCGCCCAGAGACATTTGCGTTGGGTCGCAGATGATTCCGCCTTTCGCTCCCCCGAAAGGCACGTTGACGACAGCGCACTTCCACGTCATCCATGCCGCGAGCGCGCGAATTTCGTCAAGGTTCACGTCGGGCGCGTAGCGTATGCCGCCCTTCGCAGGGCCGCGCGCAAAATTGTGCTGCACACGGAAGCCTTCGAACACCTGTATGCGTCCAGAGTCCATGCGCGTAGGAATGTAAACCTTCAACTCGCGGTTCGGAACGCGCATCACTGTATAAAGGTCAGGATCGAGGTCTAGCAGTTGAGCCGCTCGGTCAAAGCGCGCCATCATGGACTCGAACGGATTCGCCTCTTTAATATTCTTGATGTCGTCAACCATCGCAGTAGTCATAACTCATCTCCGATGAAGTGATGAGTGCAGAGTGATGAGTGATGAATTAAATCCTTCTTATTCATCACTCATCACTCTGCACTCATCACTTCTTTAAGATCTCATTCATAGCGCCCGTGCGGTAGCCGTGCAGGTCTAAGGTCACGTAGCGGAAGCCAAGGTCACGAAATCTTTGGGCTAACTCGTTAACCACCTCACGACGGAGCGCGCGGTCTAGTTCGTCAGGCGCTATCTCAAGGCGAACGAGTTGGTCGTGGTGGCGCACGCGGAACTCGCGGAAGCCTAGCGAGCGCAGGATTTCTTCGCCACTATCAACCGTGCGCAAGCGTTCGAGCGTGACAGGTGTGCCGTAGGCTATGCGCGACGAGAGACAAGGACTTGCTGGCCTGTCCCATGTCGGGAGACCAGCGCGACGGCTAAGCGCGCGCACCTCGCTTTTGCTCATCCCGGCTTCTACGAGCGGCGAGCGAACATTATGTTCGGCTGCCGCAGCGCGTCCCGGCCTGTAATCGCCCAGGTCGTCTGTGGTCGAGCCGTCAACTACAAAACGGAATCCTCGCTCACTGGCCAGAGGCTCAAGCTTTCCGTACAACTCTGTCTTGCAGAAGTAGCAGCGGTTCGGCGCGTTCGCTTGATAGCGCGTATCTTCTGTCTCTTCCGTGCGAACCATCTCGTGATGAAAGCCGAACTCTTCGACGATGCGCGCGATCTCAGTTCTCTGATACTCAGAAAGACTTGCGGACTCGCCCGTTACGCAGAGCGCAGCGCTTCCCAACTCGCTCGTCGCCACGTAAGCGACATAGGTGCTATCCACGCCGCCTGAGAAAGCTACGATTACAGACTGCATCTTGCGCAAGGCAGCGCGAAGCCTCTCTTCTTTAGCTTCGGCTTCCGCAGAGACCGTCAACGCTTCCCTTTGCTTCGCCATCACACCTTCGACCACACAACTGCTCACAATCTTTTCCTCTTCCATAGAGCGCGTACGATGCAGCAGCCGCTCCGAATTATTCACTTCTTCGTTTTCGTTTGAAAAGAAATCTTTTTCTTGCGGCGCATGTTACCGCAGACAATCATCGAACGGCAAGAAGAGACGCGAGAAGGAAGAGACGCGGGGACACGGTGACGCGGCGAAAGAAATCTTTGGAGCGATTCTCGGTCTTTTATCTCCGCGTCTCCGTGTCCCCGCGTCTCCGCGTCTTCTTCGCCCGCGTCTCTTCTTCTTTCCGTGCTTCGCGTGCTAAGATTGAAGCCTCCCCGGAATTTATCATCGCTGGCAGACGCGCTGGCTCTAGCTTCTAATTCAGTTCGCATATGCTTTTTGGTCTCCGTGTAAAAGCGGTCATCGTGCTTGCGCTCTTTTTCGCGCTGGTTTCGGTGTGCGGCTCATTGGCGCACGCGCAGACTGGTGATTCATCTGACGGCGACGATGCTGTAAAACTTTTCGAGCGTGGGCAGGATGCTCACGCGCGCGGCGATCTCGCAGGCGCGATTAAGCTTTACGAAGAGGCTATAAAACTTCAACCCGAATTCCCGGAAGCGGAGTATCAACGTGGTCGCGCGCTCGTAGCGCTCGTTCGATTGCCTGAAGCCGAAAAAGCTTTTCGTCGCGCAATTGAGCTTCGTGAAGACTGGGCGTTACCCTTTGCAGCGCTCGGCGCGCTTCTGGTGCGAGCGGGGCGAGCGAGCGAAGCCGAACCGCTCTTGCGTCGCGCGCTCGAACTCGATGCGAAGAACAATGTGGCGCTCGTTGCGCTTGCATATTTACGCCTGAACGCGGGCGCAAACGCCGAAGCGGTCGAGTTGGCTCAACGCGCCACAGCCGAACGAAGCGCGCCAGCGTCTGCATGGGCTGTGCGCGGTCTTGCAGAATACGCGAATGGCAACAAACAGGCGGCAGCAACGAGTTTCGACCGCGCACTCGAACTAGACCCGCACGATGTAAACGCCCTGATGGGTCGCGCGCAACTTCGCGCTGATAGAGGAGACTATGCGCACGCGATTGAAGATTTGAAAGAGGCTCTGCGTTTGAATCCTGCGGATTCTTATCTGACGTTGCGGCTTGCGCGCGTTTATTTGCTGTCGGATAACAGGGACGAAGCGCGACGCGTCTTCGCTTCGATTGATACGCTTGCGACGACGGGCATGCCCGCCAAGCTCGCCAACGAAATTGAAGCGCTTCGTTTAGAACTAAGAAGAGACGACAATCATAGCGCTGAGCCGAGCGCAGAAGAGGTGGCCGCGCTCGAACAACAATCCATGCGCGAGCCGAACAACCCGAAAATTCTGGCGCAGCTTGGAAGTTACTACAGAACGCTAGACGCGAATCGCTCGCTTGAATATTATCGTCGCGCTTCCGCCATAGAGCCGCGCAATGCCGGTTACGCCACGGGCTACGCAGCCGCTCTGGTTCAGGCGCGCAGGTTTGATGAAGCCGTAGCCATCCTGCGTCGCATACTAAATGTCGAACCCGAAAATTATGCGGCGCACGCGAATCTGGCAATCTCGCTCTACGAGTTGAAACGTTTCCCTGAATCAATAGAAGAGTACCGATGGCTTCTTAAATCGAAACCGAACCTCGCCGTTGCTCATTTCTTTATAGCGACGGCGCTGGATCACATGGGACAGTTTCAAGATGCTTTGACAGAGTATCAAACGTTTCTGGCGCAAGCGGATGCGCAAAGCAACAGTCTTGAGATTGAGAAGGTGAATCTGCGTCTGCCGAGTTTGCGACAGCAGATTCGCAACGGGCAGGGCGTTAAGAAGAAGCGAACGAATTGAAGCTCTCGCGCGTGCGCGATACAAATAAGAAGCTATTTCAAAATCTGATAGAGACAGCTCAACTCCTTTGCGGTCTTTGCTCTTTTCTTTGCGCCTTTGCGTGAACATGCAGTTCACATAATTCTTGAGCATCAAGAGAATTGCAGGTTCACGATGTAGAAGCAAAGGGAAATGCTTAAGCTCGCTAAGCGGGTTTTGAGTAGCGCTCTAGGGTTTCGTGACTGTTACGATTTAAATAAATGACTGGTTTTCGTCAGAAAACTATTTACTAATTGGCCTGAAAAGTTCTAGGATGCACCTGTAAATCGGGACTAAAGCGACAGGCACTCTCCTAAGAGGAGGACGCAAGACCATGAAGAAGTACCTTCCCTCCTATCCAAAACTGCTGGCACTCTGCTTCCTTCCACTGGTTACACTCTGCCTTGCGGATCAAGCGCACGCGCAGGAAAATCACCTGATGCCAGCGCCGCCGCCAATGAAGTTCATCTCGTCGAACGAGCGCTCGCAACTCTCTGCCACGCACGACACCAAATCGCGCATACGCGCCAACCTTGAGTTGGCCGAAACACGTTTGCAGCACGCCGAAGAGATGACCAGCGCGCAGCGTTATGATGACGCAGCCTCAGACCTAGGCTGTTATCAGGGGTTGATGGAAGACGCGCTTCACTTTCTTGCAGACACGGGCAACCCTAGCAAGCTGCGCGACCTCTACAAGAGGGTTGAGCTTTCGTTGCGTGCGCACGCGCCAAGGCTTGAGGCAATGCGGCGCGCAACTCCCGTAGAGTACGCTGTGAACATCAAGGCGATTATGGATTTCACGCGCGACGCTCGGACTGAAGCGCTCAACGCTTTCTACGGAAACACAGTCTTGCGCGAGAATGCTGAAGATGGTAGGGGCGGAAGCAGTTCAAACGCACCGCCCGCTAAAGCCGCTTCGCCTCAGGAGCCACAAAACCAGCCATGAATTTCTATCAAAAGCTTTCAGCGGCGAGCATAACCCTCTTGCTCGTCATGATATTGTTCTGCGTAGCGCCCGCCCGCGCGCGCAATCTTCAACACGGACGCGATCATCTTACAGATCAAGAAGCAGACCTAGTGCGCGACGCGCAAGCGCTTGACCTTCGTATGGATGTCTTCATCAAGGCGGCTGACCGCCGCGTGCTTCGATTGACAAAACCGAACACGCTCACGCCGAAGCAACAGCAGCAGGAGACTGAAACGTTAGGCGAATTGACCGGCACGCGGCTCGATCTATTAAGCGACGTCGCAGGGATTCTTGACGAAGCCATCACAAACATTGACGACGCAGCAGGCCATACTGGCAATGCTGTGAAAGCAAAGCTGCTGCCCAAAGCTATGCACAAGCTCGCCGAAGCATCCAAACGATTCATCACAGCGCTTGAGCCTCTGAGAGATCAGCTTCAAGGTCAGGAGCGCGAGATGCTCGAACAGGCGCTCGAAAACGCTCAATCAATAATACAGGCCGAGACAAAGCTCCCCTCCACCACACAGAGTTCACACTGAAGAAACAGTTTACAGTTTTTAGTTTTCAGTTTTCAGCAAAAGCTTTTCGCTCTTCTTCTGAAAACTGAAAACTAAAAACTGTAAACTGTTTCGCCTTTCGCCTCGTAAAATGTTTTGTGA
>MNJR01000142.1:0-17247 GCA_001920415.1 Acidobacteria bacterium 13_1_20CM_3_53_8
GGGTCAACGTGTATGACCTGCGCTGCTATCTCTATTATGCCTTTGCCGGAGAACGCAGGGCGGCCAGAGATGCATTCGTAAAGCAGTGCGCCGAGCGCAAACACGTCGCTGCGCGCATCAACGGGCGCGCTCGTGGCCTGCTCAGGCGAGAGATAGAGCGGAGTGCCTACGACAACACCGCTCTGCGTGCGTGTTGCCAGCAGCGTTCGCGCGTCCGGGTCAGCCGAAACATGGTGGTCTTCAACAATCTGCTTCGCCAGACCGAAATCGAGAACTTTGACTTGCCCGCGCTCGTTGATGATGACGTTCGACGGTTTTATGTCGCGGTGTATGATGCCGTGCGCATGGGCTTCCGCAAGCGCCTCGCCCACGTCCGCTATTATCTCCACGGCACGCGAGAGCGTGAGCTTTCCGCCATGCAGAAGCTCGTTCAGAGAATCGCCTTTGACCAACTCCATCACTATGAATGGGTGGCCGTCCTCGCCTTCACCATAATCGAAAACGGTTGCGATGTTCGGGTGCGAAAGATTCGAGACAGCGCGCGCCTCTCTGAGGAATCGCGCGCGAAAGTGGTGCTCGTCGCCCGTTTCGGTAGGAAATTTGATTGCCACGCGGCGACCCAGGTGCGTGTCCTCTGCGACATAGACGCTGCCCATACCGCCCTCGCCTAGCTTTTCGACAACGCGATAGTGTGAGATGGTTTGCCCGATCATTGCGAATGGAGTTCCTTCGGCTCCGAAAGATTCAAGGAAGAATCAACGTGAACAGCGTGGGCCAATGGCGATTGACATCACGTGGGCTGGGCTTTCCACAGAGAAGCCTGCTTCCAATTATGCGCGTCATGCTACGCCAAAGCAGGTGCTATTTCAACAAATATTTGGTAAAAAGTCTGGAGTCAGATAGATTTTCGATTTTGGATTTGCGATTTTCGATTTAAAAGCTTTTCGCTTCTTCCAATCGAAAATCCAAAATCGAAAATCGAAAATAACTAGACTCCAGACTTCTTTTTTGTCCTCTACTTGATATGTATCCTGTAGGAAACTATTTCATACCGGCCCCGCACGGGCATCTGGAAGCTATTTTGAAAGAGCCGCGTGAGGTAGAGGTGCGCGGCGTGGCGATTGTGCTGCACCCGCACCCTCTGGGCGGAGGCACAATGCACAACAAGGTGGTCTTTCGTGCGGCTGCGGCCTTAAATGATGCGGGGCTTGTCACCCTTCGCGTAAACTTTCGCGGCGTAGGCCAGAGCACTGCCGAGCATGACGAAGGGCGCGGCGAACTAGAGGACGTTCAGGTCTGTCTAGATTTTTTAGCCGAAAAATATCGCACCGAAGGGATTACGCTCGCAGGCTTCTCCTTCGGCTCTTACGTTGGCATGCAGGTAGGTGTCAGGGATGATCGCGTGCGCCACCTGATAAGCATAGGCACGCCCGTTGACAAATACGACTTCTCTTTTTTAGAAGACTGTCGCAAGCCCATATTATTCGTTCACGGCGACCGCGACGAATTTGGACAGGCTGCGCACGTGCGCGCCTTAGCCGCACGATTGCCGATTGAAGCACATGCTCAAGTGGAGATAATCTCCAACGCCGACCACTTCTTTGAAGGTAGGCTAGAAGAAATGAAGCGAGTTATTACCGACTGGATTAAGGAAAGGATGGAGAAAGTGCAGAATTCAGAGTGATGAGAGAAAAGGTTTCAAGTTGGACGAGCGCTTTAACTTGAAACTTGAAACCTGAAACTTGAAACCTGAAACTTGAAACCTTTTCTCTCATCACTTATCACTTATCACTACTCTTATGAATTCCTACACAGACCCGGCCATACGCATTGCGCTGCTGCCGCGAGACACAAACTCGCAGGGAACAATTTTTGGGGGAATAATCCTGAGCTACATTGACATGGCTGGCGCAATCGAAGCGCACCGCCACACAGGTCTTGAACGCTTCGTCACAGTAGCCATGCGCGAAGTCATCTTTCATCAGCCCGTCTTCGTTGGCGACCTTGTAAGCTTCTACGCCGAAATCGTGCGAGTCGGCACGACCTCCATCACCGTCCGCGTCATTGTCGAAACCGAACGCCCCTCGCACGCTAGTGAGCGTGTACGCGTCACCGAAGCCGAAGTCGTTTACGTTGCAGTGGATGAGAACAGGAAGAAGATGAGGATTAAGAAAGATGCCGTACAGGACGAGTAGCTCTTTCCGGCGAGCTTAGGTTTTTATCTTTGCGCCTTTGCGTGAACATGCAATTCTATTAATAGTCGAGCTTGATAGAAATTGCATGTTCACGCAAAGGCGCAAAGGGAAATCGGAAGCTCGCTAAGAGGTTTTGAAACGCTCTCTCAATTCAATTTCATCTGCATCCTGCGCAACGCAATCGCGGCTTGCGCAAACGACGGCTGTTCTTGAAGCGCTAAACCGTAATGCTTGGCCGCTTCTAAGAATCGTCCGCGCTGTTCATAAACTCGCCCAAGATTGAAATGCGGGAAGGCGTAGGATTCATAACGCGGCGCAAGAAGCGCTCGCTTGAACCAGCGCACGCAAGTGTACAGGTCGCCCTGCGCTATCAGGTAGCTGCCGATGTCGTTGTAAGGGTTGCCCAGCGTGTCGTCAACGTCAATCGCTTTGAGGCATTCGTCTATCGCTTCGTCGTAGCGCTCTTGAAAGCTGTAGACCCAGCCAAGGAACGTGTGAGCCTCTGCGGTCGGGTAGGTTTCGATTGAGCGCTTGTAAAACTCAATCGCAAGGTCGTAATCCTGTGATTGCTGCGCTTCGTATGCTCGCCGGAAAAGCTGCATAGCCTCGCGCTTCAATCCTTTAGTTGAAACGTCATCCCCAAACATAATTTTGTCCGAAATGGATTGAAGGCACGAACGCGCAAGGGTTGTTCGTCCTCTGTTGCTGTTCGTCCACGCGCTTGATGCGACCGTCCACCTGCGGCGCAATCGTCTGAGCATCACGAATCAATTTTAAGAGAATGTCCGTTTCGGTCTGAGCGGCTTGCGGCGCGATGATGTAATGCGGATTCTTGAACATGGTGTAGCCGTCGCCGCCCTCTATAATATAAATGTTCGTCGCAAGCGTGTAGGTTTTTCTATCATCGAGCGGGCGTCCCTGAACAGTCACGCTCGTCACACGCGAGCCAGCAGGCCGTCGCGCGTCGAAAGTGAAGCGAACACCTGAGACCTGCGGGAACTGTCCCGGCGCAATATCTTCGGCGCTGCGGCTCACACCATGTTCCAGAGCTTCGCGCAAAGTCGCGCCCGTGATCTCTATCTTCACGACCTGATTTTGATAAGGCAGGACTGAGAGCACGTCACGTTTTGTAAGAGCGCCGGGCGCATAAGTCATGTCTGCGCGAATCGCTCCACCGTTGAAAAGCGCAACGTCCGCATTTGTTGCGCTGCGATAAGCGTCCGCTATAAAGTCGCCCATGTTGGTTTCGCGCGAACGACTGGTGCGCTGCAATGCGTCAAGCTCAACGCTCGTTCGCCCGACCACCTGATCCAAATCCGCGAACATCTGCTGATATTTTTTCATTCCCGCAACATAAGCTGGGTCTTCTGGAATCTGATCAGTGACGGTGATAACTTTCCAGTCCATGCTCTGCAAAGCGCCGCTCGTCTTCCCTATGTTCAAATCAATCTCGGCCATCTCGCGCGCGTCCGAAGTCATCTTGAAAATGGGCGTGCGACCTGAAAGAGATTGCAGCAAATTGTGCTCGTGCCCGCCTACGATGAGATCGAAGTCGGCGCACTGCGCGACCCGCTTGTCCTCACTCATAGCAAGATGCGTTAAGCCCACTATCACCTTCGCTCCCTTAGCCTTCATCTGCGGAACAACTTCTCGCGCCGTCTCGCAAGGGTCGCGGAAATCAACATCAGCACTTGGTCTTGATGTTTGTTTCGTCTCAGGCAAGACAAGACCGATTATTCCTACTTTCACGCCCTCAAACTCGCGTATCACGAAAGATTCAGCGCCGCCGAAAGGTCTGCCCGTCCTGCGGTCAACCACGTTCGCTGCGATCCATTTGAATTTCGATTCACGTATCCTTTGAACCAGCACGTCGTCGCCAAAATCGAACTCGTGATTGCCGAACGTAGCGTAATCCAGCCCGCTTAGATTCCATGCGTCAATCATCTGCTGCCCATGAAAAGTGTTCGACTCGATTGACGGCGAGATGGTGTCGCCCGCTAGCAGAAAAAGTGTGTGCGGCGAATTTTCGGCGATTCTCTTCCTCAAGGTTGCGACGCGCCCAATGCCGCCGCGCGTGCCTCTGTCAACGGGCGAAATCTGATATACGTCGTTCACCTGAAGCAGCGTCACGCGCACCGTACACTCGCGCGCCGTCTGCGAAGATGTTGAGATGAACGTGACTAGGGTTAATAAAAGTGCGAGCGTTGCGCGGCGCGCGTTTGAATGAATTAAGAGCATTGAAGAGATGTTTCCTCCTTAACGGCTGCTAACACGAGAGATATTTTCCGAGGCGATTATGTCCGAACTGAAGGCTTGCATTATACTCACAGGACGTGACAATCGAAAGATTGAGGAAAAGGAAATAATTTAAAATCTGATGTTACGCATCAGTAACTATGTCGAAGTCGCCCGAATGAGCCTGCGCGAGCAGGCGGCCAGATTGTAGCCCCTGACGAAGCCGAAGGCGTAGTCTGGGGTAAAGAATGAGAAAGCAGTTAGAGTCTGCTTTAGCAGACGGCAGATGTTTATGTTGTAGGCGGCTATCTTTCATCTCGCGCCTCTGTCGTCTGCTCACGCAGACTCATTTAATATTCTCATCGCAACCCCAGACTCCGCCTGCGGCTTCGTCAGGGGCTTTACTCTGATCGTCTGCTCGCGCAGACTCGTTGAGCGCTTTCTTTCAAACATTTCAACTGCGTATCATGAGTTAAAATTTTAAATTTTCAAATTTTCAAACACCAACAACTCACATGAGCAAACAAATTTCTCTCAACATCGAAACGGCAACGGCTATCCCGCAACCATCGGCAAGACAGGCAATCGCAGTCCCAGTCTTTTCGGACGAGCCGCGCGTTTCTTTGCTTAATCAGGATGAGTTGCAACGCACCGTTGAGCAGTCTGCCCTGAACGGAGAGTTCAAAGGTGAAGCGGGCACACAGCTACTTCTTCATGCTTCCCGTTCCGAACGAGCGCTGCTGTTAATAGGCATGGGCGCTCATGCGGATTTCAGTTCAGACGAACTGCGTCGCGCGTCGGGCATGGCCGCGCGCGAAGCGCGTGAGGCTCGCGTCAAACATCTGGTCATGCTGCTGCCTGTTGTTGATGATGAAAGACTGGCTGTTCGTGTGGTCGCTGAAGGCGCGCTCCTGGGGCTTTATGAGAATAACTTTTATCAAAGTCAGGACGAGGAGAATTTTTGGGTTGAAAAGCTCACGATCATAGTCTCTGAAAACAGAAGCGAGTTGCGTGATGAGATAGAGCGCGCACGTATCGTAGCAGAATCCGTAAACTGGACGCGCCACCTTGCGGACGAGCCGGGCGCGAGTCTTCCGCCCAGAGAGTTTGCGCGGCGCGCTGCGGAGATGGCCCAGGAATTTGGCCTAAAGGTTGAATCGCTCGATGTTGACGAGATTCGCGCTCGCGGCATGGGCGGGCTGTGGGGCGTAGGCCAGGGGTCAGAAGAAAAACCTGCGTTGATAGTCGTTCGTTATGAGCCTGAAGGCGCGCGAGACAATGACGAGTTGTGGGCTTTCGTCGGCAAAGGGATAACGTTCGACACTGGCGGCATCTCTCTAAAACATGGGCTTGACATGTACGAGATGAAGACCGACATGGCCGGAGGCGCTGCTGCGCTTGGCGCTTTGCGAGCCATAGCACAGTTGAAACCGAACAAGCGCATCGTGGCAATTGTTCCTTCGGCTGAGAACATGCCTTCGGGACATTCTATAAAGCCGGGCGATGTTGTGAAGACTTTCGGGGGCTACACCATTGAAGTCGTTGACACGGACGCAGAAGGCCGCATGGTTCTGGTTGACGGCATAGCTTATGCCAAAAGCTTAGGCGCGTCGCGTATTGTTGACCTGGCAACATTGACAGGCTCAATCATAGTTGCGCTGGGTGAACATCGCACAGGACTTTTCAGCAACGACGACGATTGGGCCAATCAGGTAATCGAGGCAAGCGAGCGAGCGGGCGAACCCACATGGCGAATGCCTGTGAGCGATGATTACAAGAAGCGTATTGAGAGCGACATAGCGGATTTCAAAAATTACGGCGGGCGTCCAGATGCAACGGCAGCCGCGTTGCTCTTGAGCAAATTCGCCCAAAAAACTCCCTGGGTTCATCTGGACATAGCCGGAACGTCCTGGTACGACGAAGCGCAACCGCACGCGCCGAAAGGCTCTACGGGCGTGGGCGTTCGCACACTGGTTGAATTAGCCTTTGGTTAAGATAGAGCAATTCTTAAGTTGAGAGAAAGTCTGGTTGATTTTGGATTTTAGATTTGCGATTTTCGATTGGAAGAAGCGTAAAGCTTTTCAAATCTAAAATCCAAAATCGAAAATCCTCCTGACATCTGCTTTTTATGTTTGATGAACTCTGGGAGAACTGGAATTGGAGTCCGATTCGGAATTGTCCCGGCAGATTCATCTTGCGTGGCGTGAAAGATGACCTTTCGCCCCAAAAACTTTTAGGCAGCGACGTTAAAGTAATCGAACACAGAGTCGTCGCGGCAAAAGATTTGGTCTTGGTTGCCGCTCTGGACAAAGGCGGGCTTATCTCTTACAAAAGGGCGGACGGCTCTTTTCTTCATACCCTTAACACGCCGGAAGGTTTTCGGCGTAAGCTTCAGCAGCTTGGTATCAATCCGATCTAACACCCTCTTATGACCATCGTCGCCGGAACACGTTTCGGTCGTTACGAGATTCTCTCGCCTCTGGGCGCGGGCGGAATGGGTGAAGTCTATCTGGCTGAAGACAAACAACTCGGACGTCGTGTCGCGCTCAAAGTTTTGCCCTCGGATTTCACAGAGAGCGAAGACCGCCGCCGCCGTTTCGAGCAAGAGGCGCGCACGGCTTCCAGTTTGAATCATCCGAACATAGTGACCATCTACGAAATGGGACAGGAGAATTCCGTCTATTTCATAGCCACTGAACTCGTTGACGGCCTTAGCTTGCGCCAGCATATGAAAGCCGGTCGTATCAGGGTCGCAGAAGCTATAGACATAGCCGCGCAAGTTGCCTACGCTCTCTCGGCTGCGCACGAGGCTGGGATAATTCACCGCGACATCAAGCCTGAGAACATAATGGTGCGCCGCGATGCGATAATTAAAGTCCTGGATTTCGGTCTGGCTAAGCTCACGGAACAGAGAAAAGCGACGAGTGGCACGGAAGCGCCAACGCTTGCCCTAATCAATACAGAGCCGGGGCTTGTGATGGGCACTATGCAGTACATGTCGCCGGAACAGGCGCGCGGGCTTTCGGTTGACGCGCGCACAGACATCTTCAGTCTTGGCGTAGTAATTTACGAGATGGTCGCTAGCCGCGCGCCGTTCGCTGGCGCTACTAAAAGCGATGTAATCGCAGCGCTTCTTGAAAGAGAGCCGCCGCTGCTCTCTTCTAACAGGCGAGAAGCGCCCGTAGAGCTTGAACGAATCGTGACGAAGGCGCTGGCGAAAGATAGAGAGGATCGTTACCAGACTATCAAGGACATGTTGATTGACTTGCGGCGGCTCAAGCAGCGATTGGAGTTTGACGCGGAGATGGAACGCTCAGCCCAGCCGCTCGCGGATGAAGGGGCGATCAAAGTCGAAAGAACAGCGAAGAGCAGCGACGATGATGTCGCGACCACAATCATCAAAGCGGCAACAACACATCCAGCCACCAGCGCAGAATATCTGGTCAGCGAGGCCAAGCGTCACAAGTTTGGCGTCTTCGCCGTCCTCCTGGTCTTAATTCTCTCGGCGGTCGGTCTAGTCTATTTCTTTCGCGGCAGTTCAAGTAAAAGCAGAGCGATTGATTCGCTGGCAGTCCTGCCTTTCACTAATATCGGAAACGATCCGAACACCGAATATCTTTCCGACGGAATCACGGACAGTCTCATCAACAGTCTTTCAAAACTGCCCAATCTGAAAGTCATGTCGCGCAATTCTGTCTTTCGTTACAAAGGGCGCGAGACGGACGCGCTCGAAGCTGCGCGTGCGCTTCAGGTTCGCGCAGTGCTCACAGGCAAACTCGTTCAGCAGGGCGACAATCTCTCCGTAAGCGTAGAGCTTGTGGATGCGCTGGATAACAGCCACATCTGGGGCGAGCAGTACAACCGCAAGCTCTCGAATCTTCTCTCTGTGCAGGAAGAGATTGCACGCGAGGTTTCAGAAAAATTGCGCGCTAAGTTGTCGGGCGAAGATGAGCGGCGTGTGACGAAGCGTTACACGGATAACGCGGAAGCCTACCAGCTTTATCTGAAGGGTCGTTACTTCTTTAACAAATTCACTTCGGCGGATCATCAAAGGGCTATAGAGTATTTCAATCAAGCGATTGATAGAGACCCGACTTTCGCGCTGGCTTACGCAGGGCTGGGGGATGCTTACGGGGCGTCGGCAGTTAATAGCTGGATACCCCCGCGTGAGGGCTATCCGAAAGCGATAGCGGCGGCGAAGAAGGCGCTTTCGATTGACGACACGCTGGCCGAAGCGCACACCACGTTCGGTGCGATCACAATGTTTTATAACTTCGACTGGGCGACGGCTGAACGAGAGTACAGGCGCGCGCTTGAACTCGATCCAAACTACGCGACTGTTTATGAGGTCTACTCTTATTGCTTATCTAGCACCGGACGCCTAGACGAAGCAATCGAGATAGCGCGGCGCGGTTCGGAAATTGACCCGCTCTCAGTCCCGCAGAGTAATGATCTGGCATCGGCTTACTACACTGCGCGCCGGTATGACGATGCGATCAAGCAACTCCAGAAATCGCTTGAAATGAATCCGAATCACGCCGGAAGCTATTTCGGTCTTGGGATGTGTTATGAGCAGAAGGGAAGATACGAAGAGGCCATCGCAGCTTATCAAAAGGCTATCAGCCTGACGGAGCGAACATCGAATTTTTTAGGGCAGTTAGGTCACGCTTACGCTGCATCCGGCAAAAGAAGCGAGGCTCTGAAAATACTCTATGAGATGAAAGGTATGTCCGGGCAGAAGTACGTTTCCCCGTACGATCTTGCGATACTTTACACGGGGCTGGGCGATAGAGAGCAGGCGTTAGAAGAACTGAACAAGGCATATGAGGAGCGCGCAGGCTGGATTATAGGTCTCAAAGTCGAACCCCTTTTCGATACGCTTCGCTCAGACCCGCGATTCACAGAGCTTCTGCGTCGCATGAAATTAGAGTAGAAAGAATTTCTCTCGCGGCGAAGATTGTTCGTCAACGAAAACCTCTTTTGGGTAGAGGGTCATATTCATCAAGAGAGCAATAGAAAACCTCTTTGCGTTTCTTATAGCGATTCTCATTCGAGTGCGACTAGAGTTTAGAGTTCAGGCGACGTTGCCCGCAATGTCCCCGAAAAGTGCATTCTACCCGAAAAGTCTATTTGATTTCCACAGGTGGAAAAGTTGCGGATTTTCCTTGCTTCAAAAGGTTTATTGAATAAAAATAGCGCCTGCCACAATAGACGAGCGCCAATAGGGAGAGAATCATGTATCTGATCGGCAGGCTCCTGCAATTGCTCAGAGTGCCGGGATTCGTGCGCCCGTTTCGTTACTACGACGGCGCGACGGGTCAAGTAGTTAGTATTCAGACATCGCCCCGATACACCATACTTACTGTCGGCGGCAAAGAGTTTTTCTTTGTTCGTGAGACAGGTAAGTATGATGGATTCGGGGCGATGTCATTAGAGGACGCCGAGCCTATCTCTGATTGCAAGGCGGCCTGTACGCAAGAATAAGTTCTCGCTCTCTAGCGCATCTGGTTGCTTCATTATAAATCACTTCGGCAAGGACATAGGTTGGGCCGTAGCGATGCATACAGTGGAGCAAGTTGCACTGATGTTCAGCCATGCGCCTTTTGAGATTGTCGGTCTGTCCGATGTAGATGATCTGCATCTGACGGTTGAAAATCCCATAGGCGGCAGGAACTTCATTCCACACTGTGTTGCTCAGGTCATACACCTGCTGGTTCGTAAACATACTAATCTTATCTTTCTGGCAATGCATGATTTGAATGGACGTGGGGCGTTCCGCGTGGTATATTAAATGTCCTAGTTTAATAGCTACATGGGGGCTGCCCCTTTCCTGATCCAGCATCGCCAAACGCAAATCAGGAAGGGGCGGCCTTCGCCTTTGTAAGTAACCCTAACACAATTCCCTTCCATTGGCTACACAAATAAGCAGCTCTGGTAAAAAATTTTCACGCCCCTAGTTGCTTAGAACCTCGAAACGACATCTTTCGCACAAAATTGTGGAGTCGAAAACAGTGGCTTTCTGCGCCTGCTCTCCGTCGTTAAGCTCTTATTCAGATTAGTGCTTATGCTAAGCTAAAGAGCCAATTAAACTTACCATACGGTTAGGCGACTGTCTGGATAAGACGTTGACGCGGTGCGCTTCCCCGTGCAATAATCGCCGTCGTCAGAGGGTGATTAAACAGTCCCACTCTAGGAGGTGTGCAAATGCAGTCTGAAGAAGAGACCAGCCCGTTTATGCAAACGCCAGAAGCCAGCCAGAGTGAATCGGCAAGTCCTGACGTGACCAATGAATCAATCCCAGAACCCGAAAAAGAGGAAAGCAAAGCAACCAGCAAAAGAAAACGAGTCCCTAAAGGTGCTGCCCCGCCTGCGCTCTCTCTGGATGAAGCTGCAGAGATTATTACTAGATTCTACGAGGAAGCGGGCGGCGAAGCATCCTACGACCCCCTATCGTCCATAATGGGCAATTCAAGTGCTAGTAGTGTCTTCACAAAGAAGATGGCTGCGCTTAGAAATTACGGCCTAATTATGGACGAAAATAGATTCGTCACTCTTACACCTTTAGGCTTTCATGTGGCAGCGCCACATGATCCAGCGGATCGTGTTGAGGCTCTAAAAGAGGCTTTTGTAGAGAACGAGATTTTTGCGAGAGCTTACGAGCGTTATAAAGGCAGAATCTTGCCCCAAGACGAATATCTCGTTAATGCCTTTGCTGTATGGGTGCCCAAGGAGTTAGCATCTGAGTGGATGGAAAAATTCAAATCATCCGCTGGCATTGCTGGCTTACTAGAGGAAAGAAACGGTAAGTTACAGGTTCGTGAGAGTCCAAAGAAACCAGAGCCAGAAACAGAGGAACCAGCACCAACGAAACCGCAAGAGGAGTTGCCTCAGTTGCTGCCGCAGATAAATACTCAACCACAGGCTATTCAGTCTCAGCCTGTGCTTCGTAGTGAGTCATCTTATGACGTGCTGATTCGCATTCTCAGTCCTGATATGGAAGAGGCAGAGCAAGAGGCGGTATGGACTTTGATTCGCTTTCTAAAAAAGCAGGAAGCGAAATAGAAAACGGGCTACGTGGTTGCTGCCACGTAGCCCGTCATTACTAGCTATCAACATGGGGGTGGCTTGGCGCGCTAGAGGGTTTCCCATCCGTCCTAGCGAGGGTTCGACTCCCTCCACCTCCACCGTTTTGGAGAATCCCGTTTATAGCGGGACGCTCTAAGTGTCTTTATATCATAGTGAGGAGGCACACACAAGAAAAACCGCTAAATATCTTTATTTTCAATGGAATAAGCATTGATTTCATCTATGAAATGATGTATCACGCACGCATCTTTGAAAGTCAAAAATAATGGCCTAGCTGATTGCGTCAACAACCAGCTAGGCCTTTTCGACCACAGCGTGCGCGAACACTCTGAAGTCGCAAGACTATTGTGTACTCGTCACGCACCAACTGTAAAGAGGTGCATGATGCAAATACGACAAGCTAGAGGGCTACAGATTGCCCACACTACAGAAATCACTCGCCTAGAAAATCTATGGATAGTCCCGTCGCAATCAACAGCTAAGAAATATGCCGTTGATTTAGGTACTGAACCGCCGACTTGTACCTGTCCAGTCTATAAGAAAAACGACCGCGTGTGTAAGCATATCTTCGCCGCGCAGTTTGCGCGTGAGCGTGAGAACGGCGCAGAGATTCCCGAAGCGCCGAAGATAGAGAAGAAAAAGTACACGCAAGATTGGCCGCGATACAATCGCGCACAGGTGCATGAGAAAGCCAAGTTTCAACTTCTGCTCGCTGAACTCTGCAAAGGCATAGATGACCCGATACAAGACTACGGGCGACCTCGCACACCGCTAGCTGATGTGATCTACGCAGCCGCCTTCAAGGTCTATTCGACTGTGAGCACGCGCCGCTTCTGTACTGACTTGCAAGAGGCACATGCCAAAGGCTACCTGTCAAAGTTGCCAAGCTATAACAGCGTGCTTGATTACTTCGGCTATGAAGCATTGACACCATACTTGAAACAGCTTGTCGAAGTGTCCAGCTTGCCACTCAAAGGAATGGAATCAGATTTCGCGGTTGATAGTAGCGGCTTTTCAACCTGCCATTACAAGCGATGGTTTGATGTCAAATACGGTAATGCTGAGGACTGGCACGACTGGCTCAAGCTTCATGTTATGGTTGGCGTGCGAACGCACATAGTAACGAGCGTGGAAATCTCAGACCGCGATGAGCACGACTACGCATACTTTGAGCCGCTAGTGAAACAGACCGCGCAGAACTTCAAGATGCGCGAAATGAGCGCGGACAAAGCTTATTGTGGCATCTCTAATCTGCGCCTTGTGGTTGATAACGGCGCACAGCCCTTTATCCCGTTCAAGCGTTGCGCCAACGAGAAACACTGGAAAGATAAGACGGGGCTGTGGACGCGCCTGTTTCATTTCTTCAAGTACCATGAAGAAGAGTTCTATGAGCACTATCACAAGAGAAGTAATAATGAGACAGCGTTCAGTATGATAAAATCAAAGTTCGGTGAGAAGTTGAGAAGCAAGACGCGCACGGCTCAAGCCAACGAACTGCTATTGAAAGTGGTTTGTCATAACCTGTGCGTGATCGTTCAGTCAATCTTTGAGCTAGGGATTGAGCCGGTATTCTGGCAGGAATCGAATGAGACTTTTCGGGTGGACTCATAATCTACCCGAAAAGTATCCGAGAAGTGGACTTTTCGGGCAACGCCAGTTCAAGCATAAGCCTTGCCTGCCAGAACAAGCTAAAGCTTGAACTCTAAACAGGTCGCACTCATGTGAGAACCGCTATAGCGTCTTGGCGTGAAACTTTTCCTCACGCAAAGACGCAAAGAAAGAGCGCAAAGAGTTGAGTGTTTGCTCATAGATATTTTCTTCATATGTGAAATTGACCTGCTACTCTCTTTTGAACGAACTTACGCTCGCGCGCGCCGTACGCTGGAAGGCGGCTTTCACGTTGGAGCCTACCAGAGCCTCGTGAAAGCCGCCTTCGCGCGTCAAGCGGTCGTCTACAGTTCAACCGCTAAACTTTTTCCGCCAGCGCGCGCGCCGTACGCTTGACCTGTTCGATTATCTACGCGCAAGCAGCGTCACCATCTCGCGCTCTGTTCTGTTCGTTGCAAGCTCGCTTGCGCGCTCCTGGTGAGATTTATGCAACTCCATTCCGACGTTCGTAGCGGAGTTCCAGACCTGCGCTAGAAAGTATTGGTCGCCGTAGCGGTTAAAGACCAGATGCGATCTATCTTGCGTCGCCTGCGTTTGGACGGGGATGGTGAGCGTGGTCAGGTACGCGCGCCCGTCCCGTTTGCTGATTAAGCGCACCTGCGTTTGCATGCGCTCGACTATGTACTCGCCCGCGGGCAGAGTCTTCTGGCGGCCAATGCTGAACTCGAACGGGATGTTCACTACGAACGTCGGCCTGTTAGCGGATTGCGCGCGGGTTGCAACCACCGACGCGGCCAGGACTACAAAAGTTGCCAAGAGACTTACGATCTGCTTTTTCATGGTGATTCTCCTTCTCAAAAAACGCGGTGGCTTGAAGCACTAGCGCCTTCCGCTTTCATTTATTTCGGTCGGCGTCTACGCGAAGTCAAAAAGTTTGACATGGCCGCGCTGACCGCTCTGTTTTCCTGCTTCATCTGTTTACGCGAGAATTTCAGGGAATCTCCCTCAACCTTTTTCTGGAAAATGTTAAGATGGAGAGGAAAAGAAGTGATGAATGCAGAGTGATGAGTGATGAATTAAAGCAAAAAGCTTTTCTCTTATCATTCTGCACTCTGCACTCTGCACTGCTTTTGGTGAAGCCATGCGTAAACAGCCACAGGAAGGCGTGACCCAGCTTCTTGAAAGATGGAGCAAGGGAGACCGCGAGGCGCTGGACGAATTGATGCCGCTTGTTTATCAGGAATTGAGGCGGTTGGCTAACAACTATCTTCGCCGGGAGCGCGCCAATCATACGCTGCAACCTACGGCGCTTGTAAACGAAGCTTATCTGAAACTTATTGACCAGCAGCGCGCGCACTGGCAGAACCGCGCCCATTTCTTCGCAGTCTCCGCGCAACTGATGCGCCGCATACTGGTTGACCACGCACGAGCGCGCTCTGCCCGAAAGCGAGGCGGCTCGCAATACACCGTCTCGCTCAGCCATGCCCAACACGCTGCGAACGAACCTGACATTGAACTTCTGGCGCTCCACGAAGCACTGAAAGAGTTAGCCGCTATTGACCCACAGCAAGCCCGTATAGTTGAATTACGCTACTTCGGCGGCCTCTCCATAGAGGAGACCGCCGAAGTGATGAATGTTTCGCACGCAACAATAGAGCGCGAGTGGAAGATGGCGCGCGCATGGCTCTATAAAGCACTTACAAGTGATAAGTGATAAGTGATAAGAAGGTAAATAGTAAATGGTGAATGGTAAATGGAAGAACTGCTCTTTCTATTTACCATTTACTATTTACCATTCACCCCTTTTCTTATCTCATCACTCATCACTTATCACTCATCACTCTTCTTATGACTCCCGAACGCTGGCAACAGATAAAAGAGATATTCCACTCAGCCGTAGAGCTTGATCCTCTGTCGCCCCGCTTCAGTTATTTCTGGGGGCAAATCCTCTTCAACATACGACAGTACGACCGCGCGATAGACCAGTTGCGTAAAACGTTGGAGCTAGACCCGAATTATGTACCGGCGCATGAAGACCTCGGTGACGCTTACGAGCAAAAGGGATTGCAAAGGGAAGCCGTCGCTGAGTGGAGCAAAGCCCTCACTTTGAGGGGAGCGGGCGATGAGGCATCAATCCTTGAACGTACCTATGCCGCTTCGGGGTTCGAGGCAGCCGTACGCGCTCTGGTCGAGGCGCAGCTTGTAAAATTGAACGACCGTGTGAAGCACGGCGAGTATGTTCCGGCGGGGGACTACGTGACCGCCTACACACGCCTGGGCGACAGAGAGCAAGCCTTCGCGCGGCTAAATAAAGCTGTTCAGGAACGCAACGGGTTCGTGTTTATAGTCCAGATCAATCCGATCTACGACAAGCTACGCGCCGACCCGCGCTTTCAAGATTTAATGCGGCGCGTAGGGGTTACGCCGTGATGAAGGCTTGCGATGTGAGACCTGCTGCTGTATCTCTCAAGCATGGCTTTTGACGAAACAATTGACGAAACAATATTTCTCACGGGCTTTCCCGGTTTCATCGCAGGACGTTTAGTTGAAAGGTTAGCGAGGGAAGGCGCAGGGTTTTTCCTTCTAGTCCAACCTACGTTCGTCGAGCGGGCGCGTGAAGAGATTCACCGTATTGCGGAAGCGACAGACACGCCCGCCAGCAATTTTCTCATCGTCGAAGGCGACATCACGCGAGAAAATCTAGGTATGTCTACAGAGAAGTTTGAAGCGGCGTGTGCGCAGACAACGAGCCTGTTTCATCTCGCGGCCATTTACGATCTGGCCGTTGCGCGCGACACGGCGATGCGCGTCAATGTCGAAGGCACTCGCAACGTCAACCGATTTGCCCGAAAATTGAAGAATCTGCGCCGCTATCACTACGTCTCGACCTGCTACGTCGCAGGCCATCGCACAGGGCTGATTCTGGAAAACGAGTTGAAGCACGACGCGGGGTTTCGCAACTACTACGAAGAGACTAAGTATCTGGCCGAAGTTGAAGTGGACGAGTTGAAACGGGAACTGCCCGTGACGATTCATCGCCCTTCGGTTGTCTGCGGCGATTCCCGAACGGGCGAGACGGCGAAGTACGATGGTGTCTACTACCTGATTCTATATCTGTTGAAGGCCCCGCGCTTGCTCTCGCTCTTCAACATAGGCAACCGCGACGTAACCTTGAACCTGGTGCCTATTGACTTCGTGGTTGAAGCGATGGCGACATTAGCGCATGACGAGCGTGCGATAGGCGCGACCGTTCAGCTAGCAGACCCAAGCCCGCTCACCACTCAGGAGCTTTTTGAAGTAATAGCGGAAACAATGTCCGGGCGAAAATACATGATTACGATACCGGGCGCGCTCGTGCGCCTCTCATTGATGCTCCCGCCCTCGCCCCTCATAACCGGTCTACCGCATCACGGGGTTCCCTACTTCTTTCTGGAACAGACTTACGACACGACGCGAGCGCGCGAGCTTCTAGAGCCGCACAACGTACGCTGTCCGCACTTTCCAGACTACGCCCGGAACCTCGTGAAATTCGTCGAGACTCATCCAAATCTATAAGCGCAAGGGCGGAAGAAGAGACGCGGAGACGCGGGGACACGGCGACCGAGGCGAAAAGAAGAGACGAGGAGAGAAGTTTATATCGGAGTGCAACAAAAGAAGAGGAAGAGAACGTTCTCCACGAAATCACACGAAGCTGCACGAAAGAAACGATTCCTTCGTGCAGCTTCGTGTGATTTCGTGGACATTTCTGTTTCTTACTTTATTCTGCGATTCGATATTACTTCCATATCATTAGTTCGTTTTCCTTCGCCTCGGTCGCCGTGTCCCCGCGTCTCCGCGTCTCTTCTTCCCGCTTGACATTCTCTCGATTTAGAATTATTCTAATTCCACTTCAAACGATCATGGCAAGTAAAGGGGAACAGGGCGGCGCGGGCGAGCGCTCATTGACGCGGCAGCGCGAGGCTGTGCTTCGCGTTATACGCGAGTCGGACGACCACATGACCGCTAACGAGATTTTCGAGGCGGCGCGTCGTCGCTTGCCCACCATCTCGTTCGCGACCGTTTATAACTCGCTCCGGTATCTGAAGGACGAGGAACTTGTGCGCGAGATAAGCTTTGGCAACGC
>MNJR01000142.1:17326-123031 GCA_001920415.1 Acidobacteria bacterium 13_1_20CM_3_53_8
CGCTTCAAGCCCGAGTCTGTTCACCTGACGCTCAAAGGACTGTGTCCCGAATGCCGCTCGGCGGGCGAGCCATAAAGTTTGAGGGCGAGTTTAAGAAAGGCGCGCACGGCATAAGCTCTGAAAGGCGTGGCGCTAGGAAAACAATGATGAATGCAGAGTGATGAGTGATGAATAAGAATTGATAGATTGAATCATTAATTCATTGATTCAATGAACCAATGATTCAATTCATCACTCTGCACTCTGCATTCATCACTCATTTTATGGAGGAATAATGCAAGCGACAGCGACAGCAACCGAACGAGCAATGGTGGGACAACCCGCACCGGATTTCAATATGGCCTCGACCAGGAATCTTGAGAAGCTGAACGAGAACGTCAAGCTAGCGGATTACAAAGGTAAGTGGCTAGTGCTTCTCTTCTATCCTTTGGACTTCACGTTCGTCTGCCCTACGGAGTTGACCACATTCAGCGACCGCTACGATGATTTCGAGGGAATAGGCGCGGACATAATAGGCGTTTCGACCGATTCCGTTTACTCGCACCGCGCATGGCTGCAAACGCCGCGCGACAAAGGCGGCGTAGAAGGATTGAAGTATCCGCTCGCGGCTGATTCGACCAAACAGGTGGCGCGCGATTACGGCGTGCTCATAGAGGACAGAGGCATAGCGCTTCGCGGACTTTTCGTGATAGACCCTGAAGGCACCTTGCGCTACAAGGTGATTCACGATCTAAACATAGGTCGCTCTGCCGAAGAGACCTTGCGCGTCATACAGGCGCTCCAGACCGGCGGCCTCTGCCAGGCAGAATGGCGTCCGGGACAGGAAACAATTAAAGCGTGAAAGGCAGTTTTAAGTTTTCAGTTTTCAGTTTTAAGCCAAAAGCTTTTTCTGGAAACTGAAAACTAAAAACTGAAAACTGTTTATGCCTATGAGAATTGGGACGGAGATGCCGCGGCTTGAGGGCGCGACCGAGTGGCTCAATGGGACTGCCGCGCACGCGGAAGCTGAAAGCAAAGGACGCCCGACGCTAGTGCATTTCTGGTCTGTTAGCTGCGGCACGTGCAAAGAGAATCTGCCGCGCGTGGCCGAGTGGCGTGACCGTAGGCGCGACGAAGGGCTGAACGTGGTTGCTATACATATGCCGCGCTACGAGGCGGACACGGACGCCGAAGCGGTGCGCGATGCTGTAGCCAAGTTCAACATCACAGAGCCTTGCGCGATTGATAACCAGCACACTTTGCGCGACGCTTTCAAGAACGAGCAGGGGTACGTGCCCGCTTATTATCTCTTCGATGCGGAAGGCAAGTTGAGGAGTTTCGCGGCAGGCGAGCGCGGACTTGATCTACTAGCCTCCGCGCTCGACCGCATGCTAACCACAGCGAACCAGCAAACAGCAGGATGAAATAAGAAGGGGTAAAAGGGGAAAGGGGTAAAAGGGAAAAAGGAGAAAGCAGTTAGCCTTTCCTTTTCCCTCTTACCCTCTTCCCCTTTTACCCCTTTATAGCGGTTCTCACTTGAATGCGACTCATGTCAGTACCGCCTGCGGTAGCGGGCGGGTCGTAGCCGCACCGATACCCGCCCGCTACCGCAGGCGGTACTGACCTGCATGCCTTGATCAGAGTGGTCGCACCCAAGTGAGAACCGCTATAGTTATATGTGTCCTGCAACGAATCGCACGATCATGATGGTGAGCGCGATAGAGCTAAACAGGAGCGCTAGAAGTAGAAGTATGATGAAGCCCAGGAACAGCCAGTCGCTCGTCCGTCCCGAACGTGCTTCTTTCGCCGTGACGGTTGCGCGCCTTCGTAGCAACTCTACATTCATCTGATTCGATTTCCAGAAAGCGTCGAAAATGTCTCCGATGATGGGGACTGAACCGAACAAGTAATCAATTCCTATGTTCAATCCCATGCGCAGCAACGTTATCTTCGGCACGCGATAGCGCACGGCAGCGGCCAATATGTAGAAGGAGACGAGCGTGGTCGCTGTATCGCCTATGCCCGGAATCAAACCAACTATAGCGTCCAGGCCGAAGCGCCAGCCCACGCCGGGTATGCGGAACAGCCCATCCATCCAGCGGCTAATCTGATCCAGACTCTCCTCAATCTCGACCTGCTGAAGGCTGCGCGCCGACGTTGGCGTTGCACGACTCTTCAAATCCAAAGCTCTTTCCATCTCTCTTCTCCCTCTACCTTATTCTAGTCATCTGCTGCCAGAAGAATTTTCCCAGACGAGCGAATGCGTTGCGGTCGTTGTTCTTGGAAAAATTCGGGTTAAGCCCTAGCGCAGCCGCAAGCTGCGGGTCAGGGGGAGAGATGTCTTCGTCGCCATGCTTGCCTGAAAGCCAGCGATTGAATGTTCGAGTGACGGCGCGACGCTGCGGCAGCGCAGCTTCGGCCACGAACGCGCCGCGCAGGTCGTCCATCTCGGCTATCTCGAAAGTGTTCGTCTTGTAATAGTTTCTGAGAGCGCGGAAGAATTTTTCGTGTCCCAGCAGCCGATGAAGCTCCGCAAACATCAACGCTCCCTTGCTTGAGACGATTGCTGCGTACTGGAAGAAGTTGCGATAGTCGCGCGCGTCGTGATCCGCTGTCATGTCCTCGCCGCCGAACGTGCGATAGATTTTATAGACGCCGCGCAGTTGATCTTCAAGCACTGCGTTGGCGCGCTCTTCGCCATGAATTTCGCGGTAGTAAAGAAGCGCAGACCAATTAGCAAGCGCTTCATCCATCACAGGGTCGCGTTCGGGATCGCTGCCAACGATAGCGCCCCACCACTGGTGCGCAATCACGT
Organism: Acidobacteria bacterium 13_1_20CM_3_53_8; assembly: GCA_001920415.1. GTDB lineage: Bacteria > Acidobacteriota > Blastocatellia > Pyrinomonadales > Pyrinomonadaceae > 3-1-20CM-3-53-8. The sequence goes on from MNJR01000142.1 coordinate 20,121, forward strand.
GAGCCGTAGTCCATTCAAGACTCTCTTCTACAGAAGAACGCTGCTCGCGTATCATTTCGGGCAGGTTGCGCATGAGAGGCGAGTTGAAATCAACGTAGTAGGCGCTCGCAATCGCGCAGAGGCCAGCGAATTCCACACTGCCTAATCCAGCTACGAGAGGCACATCAACTATGTTGATGGTCTTGTACGGCATTGGGCCAAAGTGCGCGGCGAAAGTCTGAACGGCGTCCGCAGATTGCGCGAGCACGCGGCGTCCAATCTGTTCGTGCTCCGCAGGAAAGACAGAGCGCACCCTGACGCCATCAACGACGCGCTCTTCAGCATGAAGCGAGCGCCCTGCGAAGAGCGCAAAGTCCCTTAAATTCTCGCCCGAAAATTCCGTCACGCGGCGCGCACCGTTCACAGTTGTCTCATGCTCTTCGCCCGAACTGTAAACGGCGAGGTCTGCGGGCGCGTCAACCGTAACCCTATAGTCTGCGGCTTCAGTGAAGACCATGTCGCCTATTGTCGGCTCGACCTTTCGTTGCCAGTCGTCGCCATCGCGCGTAGCAAGCACAGGGTAGGATGTGCCCAGAAGCATCATCTCGCGGCAGCGGAAGTTTACGTCACGCGCGCGCCGCATCTCGCGCTCGCTTCTGAGCGCTGCGCCGACCTGCTGCAACACGTGCACGAACAGGCTTGTCTCTTCAGGGTCAATCTCGGGCACGCTTCCCTTGTACTTCAATTCTATCTCGGTTGAAGCGCCTGCGGGCAGAGGCTCGTTTAAATTCACACGTAGCGTAATCTCTTGATCGTCCAGAGCGAAGGTAAGCTGCTCGCCTGTAGTCGCAGAGCGAACTTCGCTGACGTCAACGCGCGGCTCGTCTTGAGCGGAAGCAACGGGCGCAGCAATGGTTGATGAAGGGTTTGCTGTTTGCGCTGGAGTTGGCGAGGGCGTTGCGAGTGGCTTCGGCACGCGCATGTTTGCGTAAAGGTGGAAGAAGATAACGCTCGTGGCATGCTCGCTCTGGTTAGTCCAGCGCACGCGCTCAGTGCCTTGAAAAGTGCGCGCGTCAAAGTCTAGCGCCATCTTTATCTGATAAAAAGTGCGCGCAGCATCGCTAGCCTGCGTCCTGCCGGGATTTTGATGCGCCGTGATGGAAGGCAACGCGGTCGCAGAACAAAGCGCAAGGCTGAGAAACACACGCGCCGCAACGTAATAGAGTTTTCTGAATGCTCTTTTCAACTTTCAGTTACGTTTCTTCTTCAATGGGGCGTCGCCCTTTTCTTCTTCGTGGAATTACCCTGCTGCCTGTTAGCCGCGCCGCCCGTGCTGGCCTCTCGCACGGTCGCACGATTGCCGCCCGCCGCCGGGCGCGTAGAGTTAGATGCAGGGCGCGCCCCTTCCGTTATCGTCACGTTCAAAATTCTGTCGCCGCGCGCTATCTGGTCAACTACGTTCATGCCGTCTGTGACTCGACCGAAGACTGTGTAGCCGCCGTCCAGGTGCGGTTGCGCAGAGTGCGTGACGAACCACTGCGAGCCGCCAGTGTCTTTGCCCGATAGAGCCATGCCGACCGCGCCGCGCTCGTAAGCGACTTCGTTTATCTCGCAGCGAATCTGGTGGCCGGGGCCGCCGTTCCCGTCGCCGCGCGGGTCGCCGCCTTGAATCACGAAGTTTGGGACGACGCGATGAAAAGTTAAGTTATTGAAGAAACCTGTGCGCGCCAACTGCACGAAGTTGTCAACGGTGAGCGGCGCATCGTCCGGCAAAAGCTCAATCGTGAATGAGCCTTTCGTAGTGTTGACTACGGCGCGCACGAGTTTGCCGCTCCGAGCGAGCGCGCGGCGATAATCCGCTGCGGTGTTGCGCGTCTTCACCGTTCCTATGCGCGCGGAGAAATCGCCTGCATTATTTTCCCTCAAGCGCTCGACCGCGCGACGACGAATCAAATGATCCTGAGAATCAAGCGCGCTCTTGATAGCATCGTTCGCTTTTGTAGTCTTCTGTTTTGCGAGCGAATCGAGAATGGAGAGAGCAGCATCGTTCATCTCATCACGCATCGCTGCGGGCAGAGCTTCCACAAGCGCGCGAGCGTTCGTATCGTCCGGCGGCAGATCGCCAAGCATATCCGCTGCGTTTGCGCGAACTATCACGTCCGGGTTCTTTAACTCTTTCCGCAAAATTTCTGCGAGGTCTGCGGGCTTGAAAGCCGCAAGAGCGCGCAAGATATCTGGACGAGCGAGCGCAGGCAGAGGCGGATCGTTTAAGAGCAAGCGCAACATGATTGACGCATCAGCTTGCAGAAAGACTATGCCGTTGCCGGCAGCAGCCGCAGTCATCCCTGCGATTTCGTTTAGTCCCTGCGCAAAGCTCGACGCAACGTGCCAGTCGGCTTGCAGCCGTTCGCGCGTTGCTTGAGATGAAAGCTGGCTGAGCGGCGATTCGTGCAGATAAGCTGCGGGCGCGATTCGCGCGAAAACTATTTCAATTTCCGGCGCTGTCAATGCTTCAGCCGCGCGAAATTCTCGCAGCCAAGCAATGGCATCCTGATTGTTCGTGCTTGCTAAAATGCGACCGAGCGTGGTCGCTATTTCCAGAAGCTCTATGACTTCGGCAGGCTGGTAAACGGGCGGCCTGTAAGCGGCTCTGCTGAAGTGAGAGAAGAGCGTCTTAGCCCGTTCGAGCAGAGGCGCGGCTGCGCTCGCAACTTTCAATGCTCCGAGCGCGCGAATGGCGCTAACGCGAACGCGCGAATCGGTGTCATTAATAGCGCGCTGCAACAGCAAGTCTGCGGAAGATTGATCCTCGGCAGCGCCTAGGGCGCGTGCGGCGTTTGCGCGCACGACGGCGTCCGTGTCTCTCGTCAACAGAGTGCGCAACTGCGAATTAGCATTCTTCGCTTTCAGTCGCGCGAGCGCGTTTGCAGCGTCTGCGCGAACTCGCGCGTCCGGGTGTCCCAGGAAATTCACTATCACAACGCTCGCGTCATCAGGCTTGGCGCGCAGCGCAGCCGTCAGCCCCGCTAGGCTCACCTCTCTAACGGGCTGCCTGCGATTCAGGCTCGACTCGAAACGAAGTGCGTCAAGAATTGCTTCGCCCAGGATGTGCGCGTCCACGGCCTGCGCTTTCGGCAGTGCGGCGGCTATCTTGCCCATAGCCTCTATTGCGCGCACGCGCAGTTCGCTTACATCGTGCGACCTCTCGCCTTTTTCGCTATCAATCAGAGCCGATATGGCATCGTCCGTTCCCGCAGGAGCTTCAATTTCGCCGAGCGCAAACGCGGCCATCGCGCGAACGCTCATGTCAGCATCCGCGCGCAACAGATTCACAAGCGCTTCAACCGATTCTACATTTCCTATGCGCCCGGCAGCGAGCGCAGCACGACGACGAACGCGCGCGTCTCTGTCAGAGAGCAGTGCGGCCAACCGTTCGTCCCAACGCCGCTCGTCCTCCGCGCTCACGATGCGCAGCATAATCTCTTCAGAGATTGGCGACGGTGTCGGCGCTGGCGCTGATGCTCGCGGCTGCGGCTGTTGATTGGAACGTGCGCGCCCCTGTCCCGCTATGATGTTTGAGAAGAAGAGGCAGAACGCGCAGGCTAAAGCCGCGCAGAGGCCAGCGCGCCACTTTAGCGAAGCGACGTGCGTGAGCTTTTTAGCCGAACAATTCGTCATTGGATTTTTGACATTTAGTTGCTGATGATCGAGCGCGAAATTCGCAGCGCTTCTCTTAAGGCACGGGGGAAGTTCTTCATTCTATGTATCAGGTAGAGACGGCATTCATGTCAAGTGGAAAGAAGTATCTTATACCGGATTGCAGAACAAAATAAGGTTCAGCAAAAGCTGTCCACGCGCATCACACGCGCACAACACGAAGTCAGGCGCTATGTTTAGTGACGTTTCGTGTGATTTATGTACTTGGACAAAATTAAGTGATGGTAGAAGCGGCAGGTCAGTACCGCCTGCGGTAGCGGGCGGGTAGTAGCCGCGATAGAACCCGCCCGCTACCGCAGGCGGTACTGACCTGCTTCCGTTAGCTCAACCTAAATTTGTCCGACTACTTAGTTGATAATCTGTTGACCTTATTTTATTGTGCAATCCGGTATTAGTTGCAGGCACTATCCTCTACCATTTCGTGCCTTGAGGATCTGTAAACGGTAAAAGATGAAGAAGGCGCTCAAGCTACATTAGCCTGAGCGCCTTCTTCATCTTTCTCTGTCTCTCTACCTGCTCTAGCTAGCCACGTCCGAATAGCTGGAGAGGTCTGTGGAATCGTCTGTCGAACTGGTGTCGCTGACAGCTTCCATACCGGAAGTGTCAAGCGCTTCGCTGTCATATGACTCGCTTGTGCTCGCGCTCCCGCTCGCGCCCGCCGCGGCGCTCTGCGCCTTCTCTTCAAAGTCGGCCTTCTGCTGCATCATGCGGCAGCTTCCCTCGAAGAGTGCGCCCTGCTCTATGACGAGCGACGGGGTCTGTATGTTGCCGTTGACTTTCGCAGCGCGCCCCAGTTCGAGCCGCTGGCTTGCCACGATGTCGCCGTTCACAGCGCCGTGAATGACTGCGACGGCCACGTCAATGTTGGCGTCAACCTGTCCGTTCGTGCCTACTATGAGCGTGCCATCGTCAGAGCTGACGCGGCCAGAAAGGTGGCCGTCCACCCTCAACATCATCTTGAAGTTCGCCTCGCCCGTGAGCGTCGTGCCGTTGCCCACGTAGCCACTCAGGTTTCCCTCCTTGATGTCGCGCGCTAGCGATTCACTCTCGGTGACGGCGCGTGTACCCGAGTTGCTGACCGAGACTTGCGCCGGGGGCGGCTGTGGCTGGTAAGACGAGCCGTAGCCGCGTGACGAATCGTATTGTGTAGTCTGATTGTCGTTCTTGTGTTCGGTATCTGTCTGATCCGTACTGGTATTCTTTCCCATTCTAAACATGATGAAACCTCCGCTTTCGCTTTCATTACCGCGAGCAGGGGGATTCTCAAGTGGCGAGTAATCACCGTATGAGTTAACCTGACCAACGCGCGAGAGTTGTGGGCTGATTTTGTCAACTGGATTGCGTAAACCAGCAGGGCGATTCGTGCTTGTCGCCCATCTTTTAAGGCAGAACGCTTTCCGACGAAGCGCGACTCATAATAATTAAAAGCCCCAGACGTGTCCAGCCTTTTCAAGGTAAAAGTAAAAAGGAAAAAGGAAAAAGTGGCTTGCGGCCTCACTTTTTCAGATTTAGAGAGAGTAATAGAACTCTCTTCATCCTTATTCCTTTTGCCTTTTACCTTTTTACTTTTGCCTTTTTCGTGTCCGGCGTGGCATCCTGAATAAGCAAATCAAGGCGATTCGAGGAGTAAATTTCCAAAAATGTTCGTGGAGAGCAAAATCAAGACAAAGCTGCTCAGGCAGATGGGCGAGGCTATCAAGGATTTCGGGATGATAGAAGATGGCGACCGCGTGATGGTCTGTTTGTCGGGCGGCAAGGACAGTTACACCATGCTAGACCTGCTGCTTGACGTGCAAAAGCGCGCGCCCGTGCGATTTGAGATTCTGGCTGTCAATTTAGACCAGAAGCAGCCGAACTTCCCCGAACATGTTCTGCCGGAATATTTGACCGAAAGAGGCGTGCCCTTCCGCATAGTAGAGAGCGACACCTACTCGGCTGTAAAAAGATTAGTGCCCGAAGGCAAGACCTACTGCTCTGTCTGCTCGCGCCTGCGACGCGGCATTCTATACAACACCGCTGTCGAAGAAGGCTGCACGAAGATTGCGCTAGGCCACCACGCTGACGACATCATAGCGACTTTCCTATTGAACCTCTTCTACGTCGGCACGCTCAAGGCTATGCCGCCCGTCTTGCGCTCTGACGATGGGCGCAACACTGTGATACGCCCGCTCTCCTACTGTCGAGAGAAAGAGATTGTAAAGTTTGCCGCAGAGAAGAATTTTCCGATTATCCCTTGCGACCTGTGCGGCTCGCAGACTACTTTGAAGCGAGTGCGCGTCAAGCGACTGATTGCCGAACTCGAAAAAGAGATTCCGTACATACGCAACTCCATGATGACGGCGCTTACAAACGTTGCGCCCTCGCATCTGCTTGACCCGAATCTCTTCGACTTTAAGCGACTCACGGCTGGCAGGGGCGACATAGAGGCCGAGCTTGATCTGGCTGTAGGACACACGGACGTTGATACAGGCCCGTCGCTGGTTTCAATTGCGTAAAATGAATTCAGATTGAGTTGAAGAGTTGTAAAGTCTATGGTTCACGCTCTCTGGCGCAAAGACGCTAAGAAACGCAAAGGTGCTAATAGCCTTTCAAGCTTTATGCCCGCTTCAGCGTTGAGAGATGCTTAACCTTCTTCGCGCCTTTCTTTGCGTCTTAGCGTCTTTGCGTGAGACCTAATTCTTTCAATCATGTCTCCTGCCGCAAAAAACCGCGAACTTGATCTGAGCGGCTTTCCGCCCGGCACCATATCCGAGTACACAACTCACGTTTGCCTCGCCTGCATCTTTGACATATTCACAAAACAGTTGGGACTCGCGCCGCGCACGGCCTATTCCGAGATCAAACGTCACGCGCCGACCATAGAAGAGATGACCGAAGCCGCAGCGCAACGCCCCTACTTCGACAGCGATGAGAAGAACCCTCATTGCCCCTACTGCAACGCTGCAAAGCGCTGGCACGCGCGCTTTGACACCTATCGAATAGAAGGCGGCAAACTGACGGACGCGCAGCGCCGCGCGCTCATAAAATCTCTTCCGAAGTCGGACGACCAATTCATCACAGCCGAGAAGAAATCAACGCGCCGCGCAGTCTTCTTTGAATGGCTGGACACATTGGGGCGCTCTCTTAATTTCGACGATGATGCGTGGTTGATAGAAGCCGCGCGCGCCTTTATGGAAAGGCGCGAACCGAAGACCGACTGGGCGCAAACCTTCGATGGCGTGCGCGCAGTGCGCCGCTCGCAAAGAATCGAAGAGGGATGGGAGCGCGACCGCGACCGTCTCTTCCTGGCCCCCGCGCTTTACAACGATGTGCTGTTAGTCCAATACCTTGTCAGCCGCTCGCACCAGCACGGCGGTCGCACCTTTGAAGGCCGCCTTACGCTGATAGAACTCGTGCGCCGCATGCGCTACGGCGGCTATCTGGAATCACAGGGCATAACAGAGCGCGACCAGTTCGAGATTTTAGAGAAGCTGGTCGAACACCTCACGGGCGGGGACGAAGCCGTAAAGCTCCACTACATAGTTGACCGCCGCGACTTCCTCGAAAAAGTCAAAACCGTCTACGCCCGCTACGCCGCATAGCGGAAAGGCAACTCAACCTTTCCTCCTTTAATACGCTAATCCCGCATATTAAAGGGAAAGGACATTGATAACATTCAGAATAAAATAGAGATGAAAACAGAACCGGATCGTCAGGTTGTGGCTGAAAAGATCGCAGAGATTGAGCGTGAAATGCGGCGCGTTGGGTTGTGGCAGACTGAGCCACTGCGCGAAGAGCAGTACGATTTTCGTCAGGCTTTTGGTATGGACACGATGGCGTTTACACAGTGGTTGCAGTTCATCTTCATTCCGCGCGTCCAACAGATCATAAATAGCGGCGGAGAGTTTCCGGCCAAAAGCGAGGTCGGAGCGCAGGCGTTCAGAGAGTTCGTAGCATGGCCTGCTTACGGAGATTTCGAGACGGAAAAGTTGTTGGAAATGCTCAACGAGTTCGACGCGCTATTTACGTCCACGTGATTTGTGATGTTGCGGCATCTCAATTATCCGACCCATGACCGCCGGTCGCGTAATTGCTCCCATCATCAATCCATCATCTGAAGCATTCACTATATGGGAAGGCTCTTCATTAGCTAAAGTTCCCATCACTCTATTTGATTCGATCTGGCTCTCAGTCATTACGACGGACTCTAATTTATTCAGAGCCGTATAGAATCCCAAGCCAGCAAGAAAGCTTAGAACAGTCGAAGCGATTGCCCTTGATATTTTCGAAAGTCTGTTCTTGATAGCCCGTAAACCCACTGGACAATTCTCAGTTAAAATTGTTCCGTCCCCGCGCCTGTAAAATCTCACGCACAATCGTCCTTCCGTGCGAGAGATTAGAGCTTCGGCTTCGCGCCTGCTCATTCCAGAAAGATTGTAAACGTTCAGTTGGCATTTCGCGCAAAAGCGCGCGCGTTCGTCGCCAATCATTTGATCCCAGTCCATAGAGCACGGAGCAGCTACTCGGACGCGGCTGAGCGGGTCTGTGTATCTACGCATCTCTAATCACCCCACAGAAAGAATTGATCTGGCAAAAACGTTGATTGAACGCGGCGCAATCAAAAATCTTGCGCGCACAAGTTCTGTTCGAGATATGTTACCCGGAATTTCCTTTAACTGATGTTACGCATCAGTAGCTTTGTCGAAGTCGCCCGAATGAGCCTGCGCTAGCAGGCGGAAGATTGTAGCCCCTGACGAAGCGAGAGCGGAGTCTGGGGTTATTCATTACACAGCGAACAGAGTCTGCGTTAGCCGCACGACAGATATTTATTCTCTAAAAATATCTTTCATCTCGCGCCTCTGCCGTCTGCTTAAGCAGACTCTAACAGTCTTCTCAACTTATACCCCAGACTCAGCTTTCGCTTCGTCAGGGGCTACAATCTTTCGTCTGCTATCGCAGACTTCTGTTGTCGCTTTATTTCAAACATTTCAACTACGTAACATGAGTAACTCAATACAGTGATTAGACGCCTCTTGAACGGGTTTGTTCCACATTCTAGTGCTTGAAATCCTCTGCGACTAATGAATACATGAAAGCGTCGCGTGGGTTGCCGTGATGCAGCAATCGCTTGCGCAGTATGCCTTCCTGTCGCGCTCCGGCCTTTTCCGCAGCGCGTCGGCTGGCCGAGTTCTCAACGTCCATCACAATCTGTATGCGTTGCAGATGGAGTTCTTCCAACCCGAACTGAGCGACGCGTCGCGCAGCCTGTGAAGCTACGCCGCGACCAGCCGCGCTAGTTCTGACCCAATAGCCCAGACTGCAAAACTGATAACAACGATTGAACTGGTTCAGCCCAGTGCTGCCCAGAAATCGCCCCGTCTCGGCATTGCAGATTGCAAAGCTGTATTCCTCCTCTTTCTTCCAGGCATCTTCACGAGACAGAACGTAATTCGCGCTCTCTGCAATCGAAAAATTTTCATGACACCAAGGCATCCAGGGCGAAATCTCTTTGATTGATTCGCGCGCGGCCTTATAGACCGCTTCAACATCTTCTGCGCGAAAGGTTCTGATGAGAATCTGGCCGACTAGAAATTCTTTTTCCATCTAACTCTCCAAAATCTTCATGAGCGAACTTCGTCGGGCTTCAATTTAGTGTTCGTGAGCGCAGTCAGTATATGATCTTCCCAGCGCCCTGCTATCAAAAGGTAATCGCGCGCGTAACCTTCTACGCTGAATCCCAAACGGCGTAGTACGCGCCCGCTCCGCTCGTTGCGCGGCATGTAGTTAGCCATGATGCGATGCAGGCGCAGTTCATCGAAGACGTAACGAATGGCTGCGGTCAGGGCTTCGTGCATCAGCCCACGACCCACAGCCTCTTTATCCAGCATGTAACCCAGATAGCAAGCCTGAAACGGGCCGCGTATGAAATTAGTGAAGTTGCATGTACCCAGAACGCGCCCGTCCTTTTGGTTTCGGCGGAAGAAGACAAGGCGTAGAGATTCACGGCGCTTGAATTCCTCGCGCGCCGTGCGAAGCCGCTCGCGCCAGTATTTTTCCGTAAAATATTCTTTGGGCACGAGTGGCGACCACTGCGCGTGGTGCTCGCGGTTTTCTGTGACATAACTGACCATGCGCTGCGCCGCAGAAACGGGCGGCAGAGTTAGCATTAATCGTCTGGTCTTTATCAACGGAATTTCATCTCGCTCTGACATAATTATTTTAAGAAGCTTCCTTCACTTTGTCAGATAGTTTCATGCCACTTTACTACAAAAACCCTCGCCCTGAGAGAATCTCAAGGCAAGGGTTGAAAGAGAAAAAACCAGAACAGAAATTTCTTTAGCGCGGCGGGCGATTGCTATTAGTGTTCCCGCTCGTATTGCTGTTGATTGGCCCACGCGGTGTGCCCGGAGTTGGATTGGGACCGCGCTCTATCCTGCGAGGCGTCCCCGGAGTCGGGTTGCCTCTGTTCGTGTGTGTATTGCCGTTAGTATTCCCGTTGCTGTTCACGTTGGCATTCATGTTTGTATTGCTGTTCATGTTGCCATTCGTGTTCCCGTTCGAGTTGAAGTTCGAGTTAGTGTTGGTGTTCGTGTTGATGTTCGTATTCGTGTTCGTGTTTGAGTTCGAGTTCATGTTGCCGTTCATATTCCCGTTGGCATTCGTGTTCCCGTTTTCGTTGCCGTTCATGTTACCGTTCGTGTTCTCGTTACGGTTGATCGGCCCACGCGGTGTGCCGGGTTCTGGGTTACGACCACGCCCGCGATTACTCGTGGGCACGCCCGGCGTTGCATTGTTGTTCTGCGTCCCCTGCCCTGTCGGCAGCGCTATGACTGAGATGGCGAAAAGGACTAAGAATAAGGCTACGCCTTTCGCTGCATCAATTAGTCTAGACTTCATGCAAAGCTCCTCCTTGTGAATCCCTGCCATGAAGGCAGAGAATAAGAGTTAGGGCACACAGGGAAAAAGTTTAAGGAGAATAAGGGAATTTTTTATGGGTGGCTGTGTTTAGTCTACAACTTGACAGCGCCCTTTACAAGCACAGTGGGAAAGCAAAGATGAAGAAGAGACGCGGAGACGCGGAGAGAAAAAACAAACTAATGTTACCTGAGTAATATCCAACCTCTCCGTTTTTTCGCCGCGTCTCCGTGTCCCCGCGTCTCCGCGTCATTTCCTCCCCACCAGATCAATGATTGTGGTGGTGACGGCGCACCCTGCGGCGGCGCGGGATGCCCGGAAACGGGTTACGATTGTCATGGTGCGTATGTCGAAAGATGCGGCTGCGATAGATACGCCCGCGCGGAATGCCCGGGTCTGAATAGCGCCCGCGCCCGCGCGGACTCTCCGGGATGCCCGGCGTAGCATTGGGCAATCCCACAATGCTGGGTCTGCCTCCGCCGTGACCACCACCGCGCCCGTGACCGCCGCCGTGACCCTGTCCGAATGCGATTGGTGCGCAGACTAATAGAGACAATAAAAGAAGTGCTGTCGCGGCCAATTTGCCGCCTGAAATTTTCGCAAACATACCTAATCCCTCCTTTTGAGCATTTACAGGCTCGATCATCTTCACATAGTTCGCGGGGGTATTAGGGAGAGTGCTTGAGCGAATATAGAAGCTACTGATGAAGAATCAACGGATTAAATCTCAAATTTGTGTTGAGTCTGTATGTTCTGAGCACGAAGAAAAGGCTCATTGTTCTGCCCGGACTTGGCCGAAGCAGTACAATGAGCCGCCGAAGACTGTAGAGAGAGACCGAGGCGCGGATTGTCAACGAGTATTCGCGTTGTTGACGGAGCGGCGCGGCGTGCCCGGATGACGGTTACGCCCGCGATGGACTCTGCGCCCTCTGTGGTGCTTCATATGCCCGTGCCCGCGCATGTTGCCCATGCCGTTGCACTGCGCATTAGCCGAAACAGATAAGCCTGTCATCAATACGGCAGCAAGGCTGATTACTTTGATAGCTCGCCAAATTTTCATTTCTATCTTCCTCCTAAATCATCCTGCAAGATCAGGACTGTTGTTAAAGGTTTCGAGAGAGCCTCCGGGCAAGTATAAGGACGCGACTACAAAAGTCAATTGCTTTGATTTCACAGTAGCATGTCAATTTCAGATTATCACTGCGATGAATACCATAGAAACTTTCGGCTCATGTCAAGAATCGGTGCAGATGAAAACTATCCACGCGCTTCACACGAAACTACACGAAGAGAAACTTTTTCTTCATTCGTGTGATTTAGTGTGGCTTCGTGGATTCTCCTTTCTCTTATCATTGTCTTGTTCTTTCATCAGCACTAATCTTTTACATGCGTCAAACCGAGCCACTGCTAATTTCACTCCCTCTTTTATTAGCTGCTCGTTCCAACGCTCTCAGTTTGTGCGCCCGCGCGGCGGCGGTAGCGGTGCGTAATGGGGCGGCGTCGGCCAATTCCTATGGCGTTGCGCGAGATGATGAGCGTCGGAGGCAGTTGACGGCGCTTGAATTCGTTGGCGGGCGATTCGACGCGATTCAGTAGGTCGTAAACAAGTTCGGCGTCGCGGCCTGCGGCTACGATCTCTTCGGGCGTAGCCTTCTGTTCAAAATACATCTTCAGTATGGGATCAATCTTTTCGTAAGGCGGCAACGTTTGTTCATCGAACTGTCCGGGCGCAAGCTCCGCACTTGGTTTCTTCTCTATTATGGCGTTTGGAATTATCTCGCTCTGCCGGTTGTAATGGCGCGCTAAGCTGTAAACTTCAGTCTTCAACAGATCACCGATGACCGCCAGACCGCCGTTCGTGTCACCGTAGAGCGTGCAGTAGCCCAGCGCGAGTTCCGATTTGTTGCCTGTGGAAAGAAGCAGACGGCCTTCGGCGTTCGAGATGCTCATCAGTATGTTGCCCCTTAGACGCGACTGAAGATTTTCTGCTGCGAGCACATCGCCGCCTCGCGTGGGTTTTTGGAGATTAAGCTCTTTAACCAGCACCTCGAAAGCATCCGAGATAGGATGCTCTATGATTTTCATTCCGAGCGTGCGCCCCAATGCGAGCGAATCCTCTATGCTCCCGCGCGACGAATAAGGCGAAGGCATCATCACGCCTAAAACATTCTCAGACCCGATTGCTTCGCACGCGAGCGCCGCAACGACCGCAGAATCAATCCCGCCCGAAAGCCCCAGCACTGCCGTAGTGAACCGATTTTTTCGGGCGTAATCATGTATGCCAAGCACTAGCGCGCGTTTGATAGTTTCAATATCTTCACCGGGCAGGCAATAGTCGTCTGCAACTCCGCAATCCAGATCAACCGTCCCGAAGAACTCTTCAAACGGCGGAGCTTGCAAAATAATCTCGCCCTTACAATCCGCTACAATGCTTGCGCCATCGAAGATGATGCCGTCGTTTGCTCCAACCAGATTGACGAAGACAATCGGCAGCCCTGCGGCTTTCGCGCGGTGCGAGACCATCTTGCAACGCTGTCCCATCTTGCCTTTATTGAATGGCGATGCGTTGATTGATACCAGCACGCTCGCGCCCAGTTCAATCAATTCGTCAACGGGATCGTTAGCGTAAAGACGCTCGCGCCAGAACGTCTTGTCGTTCCACATGTCCTCGCAGATGCCCACGCCGAGCATGCCGCTTTTTATCGGGAACAGTTGATGCCCGTGCGCAGGCTCGAAATAGCGCGGATCGTCAAAGACATCGTATTCTGGCAACAGGGTTTTGTCTTCGTAGCCTATCAACTTTCCATTCTGAATTATCGCCGCAGAGTTGTAGAGTCTTCGCCCTGTAGGCTGGTCAGTCGGGCGCGCCGTGCCGACGACAGCCGTCAATCCTTCCGTCGCAGGGATTATCTGTTCGAGCGGTTTAAGAACGTCCCGCGAAACGTCGCGGTCTAGAAACCAATCGAAAGACATGTAGCCCTGCACTGCGATTTCGGGCAACACGACCAGATCAGCGCGATCCTTCTTTGCCCTCTCAATCGCGCGAAGAATGCTCGCAGTGTTTCCCTCGTAGTCGCCGTTCGTAGTGTTTATCTGTCCGATTGTGACGCGCATACAATTTTGGATTTTGGGCTACACTTATTTCTGTTTAGATGCAACTTATTTCTGTTAAGAAATAATCTCACGCCAAGACGCTCAGACGCAAAGAGAGACGCGAAAAGTTTTATTCTTTCACGCCGTAGCCGCCGCCGCCCGGAGTCTCAATTCTTACACGCATTCCGGCTTCGAGTTGCCAGCTACCTTTTGCGCTGATGCGGCGCTTGTCTTCGCCTTTGATTAGAAAATCGCGCCCCGCTTCGCCGTCTTCGCCGCCATGTAACCCATAAGGCGCGCGTTTACGTCTATCCGCAAGAAGCGACATGCGCGCGGGCACCAGAGTTTCAATCTCGCGCACTACGCCATCGCCTCCGCGCTGCTTCCCCACGCCGCCGGAATTCTTTCTGATTTCGTAGCGGCGCACGCGCAACGGGTAAGCGTATTCCAAAGCTTCAGCCGGAGTGTTTAGACTGTTCGTCATGTGCGTGTGAACGGCGCTCATGCCGTCATGTTGGGGACGCGCGCCCATGCCGCCCGCGACCGTTTCGTAGTAAGAGAACTCGCTATCGGTTCTAGTATCAATGCCGCCTATAGTCAGGTTGTTCATAGTGCCCTGGCTCGCCGCAGGAATTTTTTCGGGCAGCGCCTTAGCCAAAGCTTTCAAGAGAGTGTCAACGATTCTCTGCGACGTTTCGACGTTACCTCCTGCGACAGACGCAGGATGCGCTGCATTGACGACCGTGCCCGACGGCGCGACCACTTCAATCGGCTCTATCAATCCTGCGCTCGCCGGAACATCTGCACCAACCAGACAGCGGAAGACGTAAGAGACGGCGGAGACGGTGATGGCTTCGACAGCGTTGATTGCCCCAGAAACCTGCGTAGAGCTTCCCGTAAAATCAACTCGCGCGCGGTCGTTTTTAATCTCAACGCGCACGCGAATCTTCACCTCTTCGTCCGTCAACCCGTCATCATCAAGCGCATCTTCAGCCTCGTACACGCCGTCAGGAATTTGGCGTATAGCGCTACGCATCATGCGCGAAGAGTAGGCGATTAAATGCTGCGCATAGTGAAGCGCGTCCTCAGCGCCGCGCCTTTCGACGATTTCAAGAAGTCGCATCGCACCTGTTTTCAAAGACCCAATCTGCGCCTCGAAATCCGCGCGACGCTCCGTAGCCCCGCGCACGTTCGCAAGCAACAACTTCATCATGTCGACATCAACGTGGCCGCCGCGCACAATGCGCACAGGCGGAATGCGCAACCCCTCGCCGTAAACATCCGTCGCAAGCCCCATAGAACCCGGCGTAGCCCCGCCAATGTCAGCGTGATGCGCTCGGTTGGCTACGAAAAAGATTGGGGGGAAATGGGGAAATGGGGAAGAGGGTAAAAGGTGATGCCTTGAATCGCTATATCCCGCTTTTCCCTTTCCCCTTTTAACCTTTTTCCCTTTTCCCCCTTTTTTACTTCCCCCTTCTTCCCGAAAGACTCCCGCAACCAGCGTAACGTCCGGCAAGTGTGTGCCGCCAGCGAAAGGATCGTTGAGCGCAACGACATCGCCCGGCTCTATCTTGATTTCGCGCAAAGCTGAAGCGACGGCCATAGGCATAGAGCCAAGATGCACAGGCATGTGGTCGCCCTGCGCTATGACGCGGCCATGAGAGTCGAAGACGGCGCATGAGTAATCGCGCCGCTCCTTGATGTTTGGCGAAAACGCTGTGCGGCGGAGCGCTATGCCCATCTCTTCGGCAACGGAAGTATACAGCGCGCGATAAATCTCAAGCGTTGTAGGGTCAAACTTGCCGACCTCTTCGCTTCTCTTTTTGCTCTGCCTCTTGCGGGAATCTTTCATGGCTCTATGATTATGTTACCGAATTCATCCGCTCGCGCGCTTGCGCCTTCGGGTATGAGCGTCGTGGCGGAATATTCTATCAATATTGAAGGCGAGCGAAGACGCGCGCCCGGCGCTAAATCTTCGCGGCAATATAGAGCGGCGCGTGTTGGCTTCGATGAAAAGTGGACTGATGCGTGATCGTGTGTACGCGCGAAAGATTTTTGGAGTTTGCGGCTTCGCTTCATCTTCAACTGCTCGACCAGCCCTGACGAGCGCAGACGCGCGCTCACAATCTCGACCATGTTCGAACTCTGTGCGTAGCCGTATCTTGCCAGATGCGCACGATGAAATTTTTCCGAAACACTGCCTTCGCGCGACCAGTTAATCTCAAGCTCGAAGGACTGCCCCTTGTAACGCGCGGCCAGCTTTCGCTCGTGCCGTTGACGGTTTTCTGGAAAACCTTCGCGCCGAAGCGATTGACGCGCGTCGCGTTCCATCTCACGAAAAGCTTTTTGCAGCCGTTCAGAAAAATCGCCGCGCGCTTCCATCATCACCGTGCGGCTGCGATCTTTCACCACGTCGGCGGCAAGACAGCCCGTTGCCGAGAGCGCGCCGGGTTCTGCTGGCAGAATCACGCGCGGTATTCTGAGCGCGCGCGCAAGCTCTACTGCGTGAAGGCCGCCAGCGCCGCCGAAAGGAATCAGTGCGAACTCGCGCGGGTCGTAACCGCGTTCGACGGAGATTGCGCGAAGCGCACGCTCCATGTTTACGCTTACAACTTTCAGAACGCCTAGCGCTGCTTCAATCACGTTCACTCGCCTCTCAGCCGCGCGACTCATCTCTTCCGCCAGATTCGATAAAGCAAGGCGTGCTCGCTCTTCATCCAACTTGAACTCGCCACCCAGAAGTCCAGCGCCGCCGAAGTGATTCAGAACCGCGTGCGCGTCCGTTACCGTAGGCAATAGCGAATGGCCGTAGCACGCGGGGCCTGGACTAGCGCCTGCGGATTCCGGGCCGACGCGCAAGCTTCCGCCTTCGTCAACGCGCGCAATTGATCCTCCGCCTGCGCCGACTGTGTGAATATCCATGACGGGCACTGCTACGGGGAGACCTGAGACCGTAGCCTCGCTCGTCATGCGCATCCCGCGCTCGTCGCAGAGCGCAACGTCGGTTGATGTGCCTCCCATGTCGAACGTGATTATCCTATGAAGATTGATTGCGCGGCTCGCGCGCAACGCGCCAACCACTCCGCCCGACGGCCCCGAAAGGATTGTGCGCACAGGTTCAAGGGCAGCGTTTCTGGCCGAAATGCTCCCGCCCGACGATTGCATCACGCGAAGGCTTGGCGCGTGTTTGCGCAGACGGTTGAGGTAAGCGCCCATCAATGGTTGAAGGTAAGCGTTAATCGTAATGGTTGATGTGCGCTCGTACTCTCGATATTCGGGAAGGAGTTTGTGCGAGATTGAAAGCGGCACGTTCAACTCAGCAAGCGCGCGTGCGATGCGTCGTTCATGTTCAGGATGAACGAAGGAGAAGATTAGCGAGACGGCAATTGATTCGACGCGCGCCCGCTTTAATTTTTTTACGAGCGATGAAAGGTCGTCTTCGCTCAGTTCTTCCAGTACGTTGCCGTCGGCTGTGACGCGCTCGCGCACGCCGAACCGCAGTTCACCGGGAACGAGCGGCGCGCTCTTTTGCGCATTCAGATCATAGAGCGCGGGGCGCGCCTGTCTTCCAATCTCAAGCACGTCCTCGAAGCCTTTGGTGGTGACGAGCGCCGTGCGAGCGCCGCGCCGCTGCAATAGCGCATTCGTGCCTACGGTTGTGCCGTGAACGACTTCAATCTCGCTGAGCCGCGCGCCCGTTTCATCTGCGACGCGCCGCAAACCTTCCATGATTGCCAGCGAAGGGTCTGCAGGAGTGGAAGGCAGCTTGAACACGCGCAAGCGCTCGCCCGATTGGAAAACGAAATCGGTGAACGTGCCGCCCGTATCAACGCCTACGCGAACGCGACGCATCTTTTTTCTTCTGAATTCAGGCATCTATGGTTTTAAGCCGGTAATAACATACCTACGTCAGAAGCGGCTTGGTCATCGTACCCTGACGTTCTTCTTAATCCATGAAATAGCCCAAAGGAGAGTTGCGAGTAACATCAAGGCCAACGAAATTCCTAAAGCATAAGCACCGATTACAATGAACGATGCGACATGCAGCCGAAGTCCAAATCCTAAAGGAACAATGGTGAAGCTCAAGATTCCCATCGCAATCATCCAGATAATTTTAACTGCCCTTTCCATTCTTCACTCTGTACCGCTCTCTTTTACTTCAGACAAGCAGCCTGTCTTGTTCGAGCGGCGAGCGGCGTCCAGAACCAACTGCGTGCGATAGCCATCTTCAAAAATGGCCGCGCCTTCTACTGTGCTTCGTCCTTCGCGCAGAGCTTCTACTATGCGCGGCGCGAAAGCAGTAAAGCCGCGCGACCAACTGCTATCGCGCATCCCTTCGGCCAACCGTCCGCGCTCTGTTTCAATTCGCTTCCATTCGCCCGCGCCGATCTCCGCATGCCAAATCTGCCCGCTGTCTTCTATGGCGAATGCGCCGCGCGTGCCGAAGATTTCCACGCGATGCTCCGCGCGCCCCTGCTCTACCATTGACATGGAGATTGTCGCGGTCGCGCCTCGCGTCAAATCGTTGTCGCGGAAACGAAGTATAAGCAACGCTTCATCATCGCTCGTGACAGGGCGCATATCATTTGCCCTCGCAATCGGCCTCTCCGCCACGTGCGTTGCGAGCGAGCCGAACACTTCGGAAACTTCAGCGCCGAGCAGCCAACGGAAAGAGTCAACGGCGTGCGAGCCAATCGCTCCTAAAACTCCGCCACCTTTAGTTTCGTCAGACCACCAGTTCCAGGGGCGCGAAGCATCTGCGCGCGAATCGGAGCGGAAGAGAAACTTCGCATGTCGAACCTCTCCAATCTCGTCGTCCAGCAGCATGTCTCTCATCTTTCGTCTACTGGCCAGGAAGCGCAGCTCATGGTCAATCAAATTGAGCGCGCCCGTCTTTTGCGCGCGTTCGCGCATCCTTCGAGCTTCACTAGCGTTCATAGCCATAGGCTTCTCGCACAAGACCGCTTTGCCATTATCGAGCGCGGCCAGCGTCATCTCCATGTGAGTGACGGGCGGCGTGACCACGCTCACCAGATCAACGTCGTCTCGGCTTACAAGCTCGCGCCAGTCGTCGGCCACGTTCGGGATACCAAACTCGCGCGCCACGCTTTCGGCATGCTCACGGTGCGCGCTCGCTATGCAAGAAACCAGCGCGCCCTCGCACGCACGAAATCCCGGAATCTGTGTCGAGCGCGCAAAGCCTGCGCCGATGATTCCTATACGAACTACATCTTTTTCATCCCCCATTCCTTCGCCCTCATCCCTTCTTTATCATCTATGTCTCGCAGCCTCTTCTTCGACGCTCGCTAGCATCTCCTGTAAATCTGTCTTTGACAAAAATCTTCCGCCCATGACGACCGTTTCGATGAAGGATTATTTCTTTTTTGAGCGAATGAGGAGAGAGGCAGTGTGATGAGGAGCAGAAACGAGCACGCTTTGATGAAAGCGATTCTAAGCACAAAGAAAGTAGTATAAACTGATAAGCATCGAAGAGATATGATGTGCCCTCGCCCCGACTCGAACGGGGAACCAACAGATTATGCATGCCACTACGGCTTTCGCCGCCCCCTTAGAATTTTCGATTTTGGATTTGCGATTTTAGATTGGAAGAGGATTGAAGATTTAAGAATAACTGCTCTTCATCCTTATCCAATCGAAAATCTAAAATTACAAATCGAAAATCCCTTCAGGTTTGTGGTCTGGACTATACCTTCGCTTTACGCGCTCGCCGTCTAGTCTCTCGACCTTCCTCAAAAAGCTTGAGGCTTGGTTCGGGATTACCATACCGCTTTCGCTGGCTTAGGCTTCCCCGAATTTGACGAGTTCTACAAGCGCGCCTGAAACAAATTCCGAAAAATCTCGGACTTGAGTGTAATGCGCTTGCAACCCATTTTTGAAAGTCTTATGGATGAACATGGCTCATCCACTTAGACCTTTCAAAGAACTGAGTCTGCTGCTCTAACCATTGAGCTACGAGGGCACAAAGTTTTCAGTAGCTGCTTCTTTGAAGTTTAGTGAAAAGTTGGCGCGCGAGCAACCGCCGAAGAGCATCTGTTGAGAGGCGAGCACTTTCGTTTAGTGAAAAGTTTGAAGGGAGATGAAAAGGCCGGAGTCGCATGAACGTCTCCGGCCTTTATCTTATAACAGATGTTGCGAGCGTTAACGACCGCACTCTGCGTTGGAATGAGTGGTTACGGAAGAGAACCTCTTCTGGTATTCCGTAGATGTGGTGAAGGCGCAAACCATAGCAAGATAGTTTCCTGCCACTCGGTTGTTCAATACATCCAGCCAGAAGGTTTCGCCGCCCGCGTCTGGATTTCGGCGCAGGTAGCCGAAGTATTGCATACGTACGAACGCGCCGTTGTACTCTCTGGCCTGGAACTGCTGCGTGTCTATGACTTGGCCCAGCACGTCCGCGCGCGTCTTAGCGCCCGATTGCATGTCGCCCGCAAGTTGCGCGGCCAGATTTGCGTCCGTCAACCCTGCCTTATTCATCAGGTGGTTGACGAAATTCGTGGCCGTCATAGAGTCAGGGTACTCTGCGCGGAAGGCATCTCTGCTAATCCACTGATTGAGGAACGCAGCCTTCGACGCTGCGAGTTGGCTACCGGCTATCACCTGACTCCTATCAGGCGTGAACTGCTCGTAGGTCGGAGCCGCGCCATAAGAGGCTTTGTACAGACGATAGACGAATGAGCCAGTAGCTTGGAATTCGTTCTCGATGTAGAAGGCCGCTGCAATTGAGTCGCGGCGGCTAGACAGGCAACCCGAATCGCCGTTGCATTCATAGAGGCTGTTGCTCCAATAGTTCAGTCCTCCGCTGTCTGGTTCGCGCCCCATGAAATCCAGATACTGCTGGCGCACGAAATATTCAGGCGTGTCCAGCGGATTGGTCGTCTCCCTAGCATCCGCCTGAGCCGTGAATGTCGCGTCCGTCTTGTTGCCCAGCAACGAGAAGGAGCGCGTCTGTGGACCGAACGAGTAGTTTGCGCGCACGGGCGTGACTGTGTAGAAGTTGTCCGATGGCAGATTGTCGAAACGGTAATTGCCATTGCTGTCCGTAATGGCGCGAGACGACTGCGCCCCGTCAAGATGCAGCGCAACTCCTGCAACCGGATTCCCGTCTGCGTCAGTGACGCGCCCCGTGATGCTCACATCGCTCGCCGTCGGAGTGGCAGAATTGAAAAGGGCAATCTCGCCTTTCCATGCCGTGACATTAGTCGCAGTCCATATGGTTTGTGCTCCGACTGAGCCGAAAGTTGTTGTAATCAGATGCCCGGCGGCTGAGGTCGTGCGGTTAGGAGTTCCGGCATTGAGGTCTGCCTGCTTGATCCAAGCATCGCTATTCGTCCCCGTATTTGTAAATCCACCGTATGTTCCCGAACTTGACGTTGTGTTAACAGTGAAGCCTGCTACGGAAAGCGAGGGAAATTTTGTCGGGGTGACGTTACCTGTCGTCATCGTCGTTGTCGTTCCGCTGTTTAAGTTAGAGGCACTAAACGGAGTCGTCGTATCTATCCCGCTAAACTCATAAATTTGCAGAGTAATCAGCGTTGGTGTCGGCGCAACCGTAACCGTGACGTTCGTCGTTTCTACCGCTCCGGTTATACGGTAAAAGATGCCTTCTCCCGGCCCGGAAGAGAAATCATTGCTGGTGGCTGCTGTGAACGTCGGATTAGTTGCACCTGGCGAAGCAACTGAGACCGTCGTCTCGCTATCCCCTGTTCCGACAACGGCGACGATCAGGTGACCTGTTGTTGGCGTCGCGCCGAAATTCGCAGTAAGAGTTAATTGAGGCGTGCTGGTGAACGTACCAGTCGTCTGAACCAGCGCCTGTGCTTGAGCACTGTGCGGCAGAGCGAAGAAGAGGCTGAAAGCAGCGAACACAAAAAGACCGCGCCAGAGGCTTAAACGATTGCGCCTGGCTCGCGCGGAAGTATTTAGGGGCGTTTGTAGGAACATGAATTTTACTCCTTGTTTTTGGCTGCACATGCGAGGCAGCGAAAGCTCGGTCGTGGTAGCGATCTCGTAGAACTCAGATCGGAATCGCCGCTCCGCGTGCTTCACAAGCAGTTGGTGGCGAAAGTGCTTAAGGAACGAAGTGCAAGGTCGGCATAGAAAACTCGATAGCCTTCAAATCCAGGAATGCTCAATTGGAATCCAGCCAAAAAGCTATAGACATCGCAGCGATGATGAAAAGAGGGTCACGGTCAGTGAATGGTTTCTGCATCAGCCAACTCAATCCTAAGTTAAAGTGCGCTCATACTACGTTTACGCCAGCCCAAAGTCAAGAATCTAATTTAAGGAATATGCCCAAAACTCCCAACCTTAGCCAACTGAGTATGAGCGGAAGATGAAAGCAGCAGACGTTAACCGGGAGGCCACTCGAGGGCGCGCCCACCTAGCATATGTACGTGAAGGTGAAACACTGATTGGCCTGCGCCTGCGCCCGTGTTGATGACCGCGCGATAGCCGCTCTCCGAGTGTCCCATCTCGTTGGCGACGCGCGCTGCGACTCTCAACAGATGGCCGAGCAGCGCTTCATCTTTCTGCGTCGCATCGTCAAGCGATTCGATGTGCTCGCGCGGGACGACCAGCACATGCGTGGGCGCTTGCGGGTTGATGTCGCGGAAGGCAACAGAGCGTTCGTCGCTGTAAATAATCTCGGCGGCAATCTCGCCCGCCACTATTCGGCAAAAGAGACAATTGTTTTCCATAAGTGATTAAGAGCAGTTTTCAGTTTTTAGTTTTAAGTTTTAAGTTAAAAGCTTTTCGCTTCTTTCTGAAAACTGAAAACTAAAAACTGAAAACTGTTCTTTGCTTTCAATTTATTCCCGTAGCAACTTCTTCGGCTTGCGGCGCAGCGCCGCGTAGGCTGCCTGTGACCGAAGCTTTCTGGCGCTCTATATCTGCGCCTATGGCGCGCAGCTTTCTCTCTATGCGCTCGTAACCTCGGTCTATGTGATAGACGCGGTCAATGATCGTCTCGCCTTGCGCAGCAAGTCCTGCGAGTACGAGCGAGGCGGAAGCGCGCAAGTCTGAAGCTTGAACGCGCGCACCCGTTAATTGCGTAGGCCCTTCTACAATGGCCGTGTTCCCCTCTATGGCTAGCGCCGCGCCCATGCGCTGCATCTCGGAAGCGTGCATGAAGCGATTCTCGAAGATGTTTTCGGTGATACGCGCCACACCTTCCGATTGCGTCATCAGCGCCATGTACTGCGCCTGCATATCTGTTGGAAAGCGCGGGTGTGGCTCCGTCACAACATCCTGCGCCCGAAGCCCCTGCGCGCAGCAGCGAACATGCAACGTACTCTGGTTCACTTCTTCAATCTCTACGCCGACCTCGCGCAGCTTCGCAATCACAATTGCGGAATGTTCGGGGCGGCAACCCTTTATCTCAAGCTCGCCTTTTGTTATCGCAGCCGCCACCATGAAAGTTCCCGTCTCTATTCGATCAGGGATGATTGTATGCTCCGCGCCGCCAAGCGATTCAACTCCGTCAATCGTTATGGTCGGCGTGCCGCAACCGCGCACGCGCGCTCCCATCTTGTTCAGAAGCTCGCCCAAATCTGCAATCTCAGGCTCGCGCGCGGCGTTGTGAATCACTGTCTTACCTTCGGCCAGCGCTGCCGCCATCATCAAATTTTCCGTGCCCGTCACAGTCACTTTGTCGAAATGAACTTCCGAGCCGCGAAGGCGTCCCCCACTAGGCGCGCGCGCAACAACGTCGCCGGATTCCAGCCCGACTTCCGCGCCCAAGTGCTGGAAAGCGGCCAGATGAAGATCAATCGGTCGCGTGCCAATTGCGCAACCTCCGGGAAGAGAGACGCGCGCACGCCCGAATCGCGCGAGCAGTGGCCCTAGAGCTAGCACGCTCGCTCTCATAGTTTTGACCAATTCGTAAGGCGCTTCGAAAAGCTCCACGTGATCCGCCATAATCTTGTGCGTGCGAAGCTCTGGCGTGAGCACGGTCGCGCCTATGTCTTCCAGAAGCCGTCGCTGTGTGATGATGTCGCGCACGTAAGGAATGTTGTGCAGCGTAACGGTCTCTGAAGTCAGCAGAGCGGCAGCCATGCACGGCAGCGCAGAGTTCTTCGCGCCGCTAATCGAGACACGACCGCGCAGGGGGTTGCCGCCCGTTATACGGAACTTGTCCATTTACGAGAAAGATTAATAGAAAAAGGCGAAAGGTGGAAGGGGAAAACCGCAGGCTTTGTGGATTTGGAGCAATTTTCAGTTGAGTGTGGTGAATTAACCGCAGAGGGTAAGAAGATTATGCAGATAAGAATAAAGTATTTGAGATTTGAAATTTCAAATCTGAGATTTGAGAGTTTCAGTTCCTCAAATTTTTAATTTTAAATTTCAAATTAAAAATTTTCTCTGTGTTCCCTGCGATGAAGATAAACTCTAAGTCGCACTCAACTGGTATACGTCCTGTCAAATGCAGAAAAAATTCATCGCGAGCGGTGCGCCGAAAAGAATCAGGAGCCTACCATCCGAATTGAACGCGAGAGTCGCCCTTGCTCGACTCTGCATTACACTTACCGCACGTACCGCCCGCGATGAAATTTAAAAGATCACGCTTGTCTGACAGTAACCTAGGCTTGTTCAATCTAACCGGAAACTTTTCTACTGAGAAGATTTCTGCTTGATGACTACTCCGCCGTTCGTCGTGTATATGCGAACCGGCGCTCCGCCCGAACCTACGTTGGTCGAAAGCTCTCTCTGGCGGCGATCAACCTGCGCTATGGAAGGGCTGACCACGAGGTTGCCGTTGACCGTACCCGTTTCAAGAAACGCGGAGTAATTGTCCGGCAAGCTCAAAACGACTCCGCCGTTCGTTGTCTTCACATCCAAGCCTTCACCATCCCACCGGCTGCCGTTCAAATCAACCACAAGGCCGCCGTTCGTTGTGCCGCCGTGAACCGACCCGCCAACGCGCTTTAGAACAACGCCGCCGTTTGTGGTGTGCACGTCAATGCGACCGCGCACGTCCGAGACAACTATGCCGCCGTTGTGCGCTTCGAGCGAGAGGTTGGATTGGAAGGGCACGAAGACTTCGTAAGTAACCTCCCAGTTGTAGTGGTTGTGGCGCTCAGGCCCCTCTGCATGAATCTGCGCGCCTGCGGTCTCCACGCGAATTTGAGAGGCAAGCTGGTCTGCCTCTTCCTGCGTGGGCGCGTGCGATTGAATTCTATAGCGAACCAGAATCTCGTTGCGCTCCCAACCTTTCACTGCCACGCCGCCGTTTTCACGTCCATCCACGTTGACGGTGCCGCCCGTCGCCGCAAGAGTCTGTTCTTTAATCTCGCAGTGTGTCTGGCTGTCACTATAAATACTGTCGTCGTTGCACGAGAGCGAGCCTCTCTCACGTTCGCTCCTTTGGGCCAATGCGGATGTGCAGGCCAGGGCAAGAACGAAGAGCACGAGCGCAATGTGGTTTAGAATCTTCTTCATCATCTTCGGTTTTCCTGTAAAAAAATTTTGGATGTTTGACGGAGTAAGCCCGGGGGCACGGGTATCGCGGTCTGCCGCCTCGCGTTGCCCTCTCTTTCAACTTGAGAAGCAGGCCGTGATGCCCGCGTCCCTGGGTTTTCCCTACTCTCAATTGTGTAAACACCGCGTGTCTGGGCTTTGTGGCAGAAAAATTTTCGGCGGGCTAAAATTTTTTTTCAGTAAGCTCTTTTTCGTAGCGCTACTGTGCGCGGGATGCCCTGCAAATCTTTGTGAATGTCCAGCAGCGTCCAGATTTTCGGATTAATCCATGCAGAGACACGCTCGTGCTGATCGAAGCCAATCTCGATAAGCAGGTGGCCGCCGGGCTTGAGAAAGCGCGGCGCATCTCTCAGAATTTTTCGTATGATGCTGAGACCGTCCGCGCCCGGGCTGAGAGCAACGCGCGGCTCGTGTTCGCGCACCTCTCGCTGCAACCCGCGCAAATCTTTCTCGGCGACGTAAGGCGGGTTAGAGACTATCATCTCAAACTTTGCATCGGGCGCGAGCGCGTCGAAGCAGTCGGATTCTATCAACTCAATGCGCTCGCTCACACCAAGGCGCTCGGCGTTGCGCGCCGCCACACGAAGCGCGCGAGTCGAAACATCAAGACCAAGGCCGCGCGCACCTTTTTCTTCATGCAGAATTGAAATCAGGACGCAGCCGGAGCCTGTGCCCACGTCGCAGATGAGAGGCGAAGGAGCATTCACTTCATCTAAAATCTTTAGCGCCGCTTCTACCATCAATTCGGTTTCAGGTCTTGGGATGAGCACGTCCGGCGTAACTTCAAAATCGAGACGAAAAAATTCCTGATGACCCGTGATGTACTGAAGCGGCTCGCCCGACGCGCGACGCTCGATGGCCTGACGATATTGTTCAATCTCATCGGCCTTCAACTCTTCATCGTCGTGCGCAATCAAAAAAGTCTGGTCGCGCCGCGTGACGTGCGCAAGCAACGACGAAGCATCGCGCCGCGCTTCCGACACACCAGCCTCGCGCAAAGCCTGCGCCGCTTCTTGAATAGCCTGTGCTATTGAAAGACTCATAGTTAAGGGGTAAATGGTGAATGGTAAATGGTGAATGGTTAAAGAGCTTTTCTCTATTTACCATTGACCATTTACCATTTACCCGCTTTTTGCCTTTGCCTTTTGCCTTCTCTATAATACGCTTCACTGATATTAACGCGAAAAAGTTTCGATTGAGTGCTTTCGGCTGCTTGAAGCGCGAGCGCCGCAAGCGAGGGGGCATTTCGGCAAGGAGGTTTCGAGATGAAAGCGGAGTTTCACATCAAGGGGATGCATTGCGAATCGTGCGCTGTGGACATCAGAGAGACGCTGGAAGGGACTGCGGGCGTGCGCAAGGCGGACGTTACGTTCAATGGCAAGACTGCGAACGTTGATTTCGACGAATCGGTTGTGCAGCAGAGCACGCTGATTAAGAAGATTCAGGATTTGGGCTACAACGCAACAATCGGGGACGAACCGCAAGGTGAAGCAAGAGGAGCATGAAGGGAGCACTAGGTGAACGACGAAGCGAAGATTACGAATCAAGCTATTGATGATCGCGGCACGAACGAAACCGAAGGCCGCGCCATTCTCAAGCGGCTGCGCGACACAGGCTTCGACGGCAGCGACGAACAATTAGCCGTCGCATTGGGACGCCCTCTGGAAGAAGTCCAGGGTTGGACTGGCGGCGCTGAACCCGTTGACGATGACGTGATAATGAAAGCGCGCGGCATTGCGAAAGAACGAGGGCTGGAGATCGAATAAAAGCAGTGATAAGTGATGAGTGATAAGTGATAAGAGAGAGAAGAAGCTGATAGCTGACAGCTATCAGCTAATAGCTTTTGACTTCAGAATCCAGACTTTCTTATCACTTATCACTCATCACTTATCACTTATCACGCTATGAATAAAAAGATCGAGCAGGCGGCGCAGGCTCTTTTCGAGTCTTACGGTGGCGAAGGCGTTAAGATTCATCACCTTGATCGTCGTCCTCTGCCTTCGCACGCAGAGATCATACGCGTGCTCGTCACCATGCACGAGTTGCTGTTCCCCGGCTACATAGGGGCGCAAGGGTTGACGGGAAAAACCTTGCGCGAGCGCGTAGAGTCGCGCGTGAGTTGGCTCTACGAGGTGATGACAGAGCAGATAAGCCGCGCGATTGATCACGGCACGAAGATTGGCGAGGCTTGCCGCGTCACAGACCGCGAGGCGGGCGACTGCGCTGCCAGCTTTCTAGCGGAACTCCCGCGCATACGCGAAATTCTTGCGACCGACGTGCAGGCGGCCTACGATGGCGACCCTGCGGCCAATTGCGTGGACGAAATAATCTTCAGCTATCCGAGCATCTACGCCGTGATGGTCTATCGTCTTGCGCACGAGCTTCACAAGATGAGAGTGCCTCTTTTGCCGCGCATCATGACCGAGCACGCGCATCACCGCACAGGGATAGACATTCATCCGGGCACGGAGATTGGCTCGTCCTTCTTCATAGATCACGGCACGGGCGTAGTCATAGGCGGCACAGCTATTCTTGGCAACAACGTCAAGCTCTATCAGGGCGTGACCATAGGCGCGTTTTCGTTCGACAAAGACTCGGACGGTGAATTGGTTCGCAACACCAAACGCCATCCTACGCTCGAAGACGACGTAGTGGTTTACGCAGGGGCAACCATACTCGGCGGCGACACAGTGATAGGGCGCGGCTCCGTCATAGGCGGCAACGTCTGGCTCACGCATTCAGTCCCACCCGGCACGCGCGTTCTTCAAGACTCACCCAACTTGAGAATCATCACGCCCGAAGAGGCAGCAGCATCCTGAAGTTGAAATCCTGTCTTATTCATTCACACACGGCGGCAATCGTTTCGACTATCGTGTGTGCTACAATTCGTTGTCAAAGGTTGATGGATTAACCGAGGACGCATGACAACTATCACACTCGATTTACCTGACGAAGTGGCGGAACAACTCAAGATTGATCCCCAACAGCTTTCAGCTTTGATCCGCGAAGCTATCACCGCCAGAACTGCGAAGCATACACCGGACGCTACAGCCTCGAAGACAGAGATTCCCGTTTATCAAGAGTTGGTTGACTTTTTGACATCCAGCCCTTCAACCGAACAGATCATAGCGTTCAAGATTTCGGCGGAAGCACAGGAGCGCCTTAACGATCTACTATACAAGAACCGCGAAGAAGTTCTGACACAGAACGAGCGTACGGAATTAGAAACCTACCTACATCTGAGCCAACTCATCACACGACTCAAAGCGCGCGCGCGCAACGGTCAGCCATTTATTAGCTAACATATTTCATGCCCCGCCCTCATATCCCCAACGCGCTGCGCCGTCTGGTCATAGAGCGTGCGCGCGGGCTTTGCGAATACTGTCTTGTGCATCAAGACGACCGTCCTGAATCGCATCAAATAGATCATATTCTCGCACTCAAGCATGGAGGCGAAACTGTTAACGATAACCTAGCTCTCGCTTGCGCTGTTTGTAATAACTACAAGGGTGCAGACCTTGCTTCGATTGATCCGTTTGACCGTTCAATCGTGCCGCTTTTTAATCCACGCACACAAAACTGGCACGACCATTTTCGACTTGACGCTGCTCGCATCATAGGCCTCACGCCAACGGGGGACGCGCGACGGCGGAGTTGTTACATCTCAACGATGAAGAACGCTTATACGAGCGCCAGGAATTGATGACCGCGAATCGCTATCCACCGGGAAATTAATTGCGTAGAAGCGGCTGCATTCAATCACATACTTTCAAAAAAGCGACTCTTATCAGCTTTATATTTTCAAATCGGCCTACCATTTTTTAGCTTTCGCTGATTGTGTTAGAGTAAACAGAAAGAGGTGAAAGCAGGCACAAGGAAAAGGGCGCAGAGGGTTAGGACGCGCATGCGCTACGAGCGTAGACGTTTGAAGCGCGTCTCGCGCACGGCCACGCTTGGCGGCCTCTTCCTATCCTTCCTTAAAGTCGGGTTGACGGGATTCGGCGGCGGCCTTGCCGTCATAGCCCAGATAAGAACTCTTACAGTTTTCACGCGCGATTGGTTGACAGACCGCGAGTTCGCAGAAGGTTTCGCGCTCGCGCAGAGTTTGCCGGGCACGAACTCTGGCAACACTGTCACGTACATTGGTCTGCGTCTTCGCGGTGTCAAGGGCGCGTGCGTCGCAATGGTAGGCTTCATACTGCCTTCCATGATGATGATGATTGCGCTCGCAATTCTGTATCGTCATCTGCGTTACCTGCCCGACACGGATCGTCTTTTTCGTGGCTTGAACGCTGCGGTCGTCGCGCTCATCCTGGTGACCGCGTGGCGCATGGGGCGCAACACTCTTACCAAACCCTGGCAATGGTACATGGCCGTCCTCTCATGCCTTATAGTCACAATCTTCAACGCTACGCTCATCGAAGTTGTACTGTCGGCTGGCTTGATAGGTATCTACATTGACTCTATCGCCGAGCCGCGATGGCAGCGTTGGCGCAGAATCGCGCGCGTAGCTGCGCGCCGTCGCGCTCGCCGTGTCGAACTCAGAAGGAAGAATTTCGTCGGCGGATACATCACGCGCGCCGTTGCAGAAGAACGTCTTGATCGCATCAAGGCCAAGAGGCGCAAGGCGAAAGCCCAGAGTACGCGTGCAAGACAGGCCATTGGCGAGGGCGACATGGAAGCTATAGGGGCGCAAGATTTGTCGGACGCTTTGATGAAGACGGAAAGCATCGTGCAGGATGATGCTTTTTCAGACGAGGAAGAAGTTTCATTCGATGAAGTCGCTTCAACGGATAAATCTGACGGGCGATTCTCTTTCGTCCCTTTCATCGCGGCAGGCATGCCTATACTGGCGAAGCTGGGTCTGCTCGTCACGCTATCCGTTATCTTTCTGCGAATCGGTGCGATAACTTTCGGTGGCGGCTTCGTTATGATTCCCCTGATCGAAGCCGAAGTGGTGGATTCTAATCACTGGCTCACGCACCAGGAGTTCGTTGACGCAACTGCGCTGGGACAGATAACGCCCGGCCCCGTACTCATCACCGCGACCTTCATAGGCTATCGCGTCGCCGGAACACTGGGCGCTCTCGTTGCAACCTTGAGCGTCTTTCTACCGGCCTTCTTGATGACGATTGCTGCCGGGTCGTCGCTCAGAAAATTTCGCGCGAACCGGCAGGTGCAGGCTTTCCTGCGCGGCGTAACTCCGGCGGTCGTTGGCCTACTGGTCGCCGCAGCCGTGAGCATAGGGCGCGCAGGCATTCATACATGGGTAGGACTTGCGATGGCTCTTGCAGCCATTTACATTCTCATACGCTTTCGCGTCAACGCCGTCTGGGTCATCTTCGGTGCCGGACTTTTGCGCTTTCTGCTGGGCTACGTGTTTGGATGAAGAAGTCAAAAGTAAAAAGGTAAAAGGCAAAAGGGATAAGGATGAAAGAAATTCTATTACTCTTTCCTAATCTGAAAAAGTGTCTTCATCCGCACTTTTGACTTTTTACTTTTACCTTTTGACTTCACTTTTGCCTTTTACCTTTTTACTTTTGCCTTTCTTTATTGTCCGAAGATAAAGCATTAGTGCAGTACAATGTATGGAAACTGCGCCGCGATTATCATCGTAAAAATTTTCCCGCCGACACCAAACACGCTCGCATCTCTCTCTTTTCAAAATAGTTCTCTCAAGTCCCGAATCATAAAGATGAAGCCGGAGACGGGCTGGCATGTAGCTTGCCGTCTCTTCTGTTGAAAATAGAGCAAAGGTTTTTCTTCTCCAAAACCCTGGCTCTACTTTTGACTCGCACCGTACATTGAAGGAGGTTTTGAAAATGGGACTGCCGAATAAAGATGAGATGGAAGGCAAATGGGATCAAGCTAAGGGGACTGTGAAAGAGAACGTTGGACGAGCCGCTGGCGACAGAGAGATGGAATCAGAAGGTGCTGCGGATCGCGCCGGAGGCAACTTGCGTGAAGGCTTCGGCACTGCGCGACGCAAAGTCGGCGAAGCCGTCGAAGACATGGGCGAAGACATTGGTCATTGAAGAGGCCAGCAACAAAAAACCGGTGATAAGTGATGAGTGATGAGTGATAAGAAAAAGCTTTCCTCTTATCACTCATCACTTGTCACTTATCACTGTTTTTTACTCCTGCTTGATGTGCTCGCCGCCCAGATCGTCAAGAAGCTTTTCGAGTTTGTCTGCCTCTTCCTCGCTTCTCGCTTCAACGCCGAGCAGTATGCCGCCGCTTTGCAAGCCCGCATCGTAAACTTTGGCGCGATGCTCTGGGATGCCTGCGCCAACGAGCGCGCCTATCACGCCGCCCGTAGCAGCGCCTGCACCTGCGCCCGCAAGAGCCGCTGCCAATGGCCCTGCTATAACAAGACCGCCGAGCGGCGGGAAAGTTATCGTCGCCGTTGCCGCCACAATCGCTGCCAGCACAGCGCCGACCGTGCCTCCTACGGCGCCGCCTATGCCTGCGCCGTCCGCAGCGTGCGACCTTGTCTGAACAGCGAACTCTTTGTGGCGCGTCGCATCGGACATCAGCACGCTGATGTCGTCGCGCGTAAATCCACGTTTGATGAGCGTGTCAACGGCTGCCTCAGCCGCAACGCGCGATTTGAAAAGTCCCGTCACCAATCTAGCTTTAGCCATAACTCATCTCTCCTTCACCGTCCAATTTTCTAAAGACGAAATAGCCCGCACATAGCATCCCCTTTGAAGTGGCAAGATGCGTGCCGACAGAGTGCTAGGCTTCGATTAATTTGGGGATTTTCGAGTTTAATGTTGAGCCAGCGAAGCATAGCCCGCCAACCGAGCGCGAATGGGATAGGAAGACTAGCCGGGTGCTGCGTACCAAAGCAAGCCAATTTCAGTCTTTCCGGCTGATGCTGATTAGAACAGTTTTCCTGAATAACGCGTGTTCGAAAATAGAATAGCAAAAGGGAATCCAATCATACTGTCCACTAAATCATACGAAACAACACGAAATCAACGCTTTTTATCTTAGTGTTGTTTCGTGTGATTTAGTGGATCATCCTCCTTTTGCCCTGCTTGTTTCTTCGAAATTCACGTTAGATAGTTTTGTCGAAAGAAGACAGCCCCGTGCTATGTGTTGTAAGGTAATCGCGGTCAGAAATTTTTCAGGAGATTTTTTTGTGATTAAAGCAGTCATCTTCGACATTGACGGGACGCTCGTTGATTCCGTTGACCTTCATGCGCAGGCTTGGAAAGAGGCTTTCAAGCATTTTGGAAAAGATGTTCCTTACGAGCAGGTGCGTCATCAAATTGGCAAAGGCGGCGACCAACTGATGCCCGTCTTCTTAACTAGAGAAGAGTTGGAAGAGTTCGGCGATGAGTTGGAAGAATACCGCAGCAAGATTTTCAAACGCGATTCTCTACCGCGCGTGCGAGCCTTTCCTAAAGTGCGCGAGCTTTTTCAGAAGATAAAGCAGGACGGCAAAAGAATCGCGCTAGCTTCATCGGCGAAAGAGGATGAGCTGAAGGTTTATAAAAAGATCGCTCAGATAGAAGACCTTGTTGAAGAAGAGACGAGCGCAGACGACGCAGACAAATCGAAACCGCACCCGGATATTTTCAAGGCCGCGCTCGAACGTCTAGACGACATTAAGCCTAGAGAAGCAATCGCAGTCGGCGATACGCCTTACGATGCAGAGGCGGCTGGCAAAACGGGCATACGAACCATAGGCTTGCTCTGCGGCGGCTTTCCAGAAGACGAGTTGAGCGCGGCTGGCTGCACAGCCATCTTCGACGATCCGGCAGATTTGCTCGCGCGCTATAATGAATCGCCCCTCGCACAACTATAAGTCTGGAGTCAGACTGATTTTGGATTTTAGATTTTAGATTTGCGATTTAAAAGCTTTCCGCTTCTTCCAATCCAAAATCCAAAATCCAAAATCGAAAATCCATTTGGCTTCAGACTTTTTAACGGATAACGAAACGCTTGTGGCAGATGCGCCGCGAAAACTGTTTGGAAGTTCTAACGAAGCCGTGCGTTCCGCGCTCAATCAATTCGAGGAGGTCGCGTGCCCGCTCTGCTGCGTGACTCCCGTGCGCTTTGCGGTTGATTATCAGGGCTTTCAACTTTGTCGTTGTCCTACATGCGACTTACAGTTTTTAAGTCCGCGTCCGACCGTAGAGCAGTTGACCGAGAACGTCTACAACGAAACATATTTTTCGGAATCTGAATCTGCAAATGAACTTGCAGCCGCCGACCGCTATCAATTCGGTCGGCAACTTGGAAACTTTGAAAAGTTTCTGGCCGGTCGCGGAACCATATTGGACGTTGGCTGCGGCGATGGCTCGTTCCTTCGTTACGCGCAAAGTGAAGGTTGGCGGGTGGCTGGCACAGACATACGGTTGGCTGCGGGCGCGCGCGCAATGAGTTGCCCTCTATGGGAAGGCCAGTTGCAAGAGATTGATTTCGGAGGCCGCCGCTTTGACGTTGTTCGCTTCAATCAAGTGCTCGAACATACGCAGAACCCTCTGCTTGAATTAGCGCGCAGCCGCGAGTTGCTCAATGCGGGCGGTATAGTCTTCGTCAGTGTGCCCAATATCGCCGGACTCAGTCCGCGCTTGAAGAGCGCGCAGAGCCGTTTTCATCTGAAGCGCAAACGCTGGCGCCATTACGCAGCGCTGCATCACCTATGGTTCTTCTCGACGGACACACTGCAACGTCTGGTTGAGCACGCAGGTCTTCGAGTGCTCCACTGGGAGACTCCCGTTCTAAAGAAGAGCGGACAGAGTTCATTCATAGAGCGCCTGTACCGTAAATTCCTGGAAGGCTCACGCACGGCCAGCATTTTAGATTTCTACTGCCAGCGTGAAGAGACGGAAGGAGAGACGCGGGGACGCGGAGACGCGGAGACGCGGGGAGAAAGCAAGAGCAGTCATGCTCACTCTACATCAATTCTTCCGCTCATCCTTTTCCTTCGCCGCGTCCCCGCGTCCCCGCGTCTCCGCGTCTCTCTTTGCTTTTAGCGCGGATGAGAATTCTACAGATCAACTCAGCTCGTTCGATTGGCGGAGGCGAAAGGCATCTGGCCGATCTTGTAACCGCGCTCTCTCAAAGAGGCCACGACGTTTACGTTGCGCTCGCGCCGTCTTCGCCAATTCGCGTTGAACTCTCTGCGCTTTTGGAGCGGAATATTTTCAGCGTGCGAATGCGAAACGCCTTGGATATTTCGTCTGCCCAAAAACTTGCGCGATTTATAAAAGAGCATGAGATAGAGATAGTTCATTCGCATCTGGCGCGCGATTATCCTCTGGCCGCATTCGCTGTCAGAAAAAATGTTGATGCGCGGCTCGTTTTAACAAGACATCTTGAACGTCCTCTGAACAATCTTCACGCATTTGCCCTGAAACGGGTCGCGCGCGTCATAGCAGTCTCGAAATCGGTCGAGCGCGCCCTTCGTGCCCAAGAAATTTTTCCGCCGTA
The DNA here is from genome assembly GCA_001920415.1 of Acidobacteria bacterium 13_1_20CM_3_53_8. Taxonomy (GTDB): domain Bacteria; phylum Acidobacteriota; class Blastocatellia; order Pyrinomonadales; family Pyrinomonadaceae; genus 3-1-20CM-3-53-8. Next base: position 54,747 of record MNJR01000142.1, read on the forward strand.
CAAGATTCGTCACGTGCCCAACGGAATTGACGTGGAAAAGTTTGAGCGCGCCGGGCATGACTTTGATCGTGAAGCGTATCGTCGCAGCCTGCCGACGAGCGCACGCCTTTTGGTCGGAATCGTAGGAGAACTCAGAGAGCATAAAGGCCAAGAAGATTTTCTTCGCGCGGCTGCGCAGATCGCGCTAGAGATTGATTCGGTTGATTTTCTCATCGTTGGTGAAGACCCTTCGCCAGACAAACGATACGGCGCGCATCTCATGCATCTAATCAAAGAACTTGGTCTTCAACGGCGCGTTCATTTCTTAGGCTGGCGCGAAGATGTGCCGGAACTTCTTCACGCGCTCGATCTCTTTATCTCCTCTTCGCGCATTGAGCCGTTCGGTCTCGTGATGGTTGAAGCGCTCGCATGTGGTCTTGCGGTTGTTGCGACCAAGACGGGCGGCGCTCAAGAGATTATTGAAGACGGCGAGACAGGAAGGCTCGTGCCAGTCGCTGATGTGGAAGCTCTGGCGAAAGCTGCGCGCGAATTGCTCGAAGACGCGCTGGAACGCAAACGATTGGGCGAAAATGCGCGCAGCGCAGCGCGTGAGCGATTCAATCTAGCACGCATGGTCACGGCCACAGAGCAGATTTATCGTGAAGCGTTAGACACGAAGTGATATTTTAAATTGAATGGACAAAGCAAGATTAGAGAGCCAGTCACTCATGGCCGAGACAATCATCGAGCGTCAACCCATTGCGCTCGCGCACGAAGCCATTCACGACGTGGTGGAGCAGATTTTAGGTAAACTTCCACGCGGCGCTCTGCTTGATGTCCCGGCTGGCGAAGGAGCGCTCTCCCTGCGCTTGCTAGGTCTTGGCTTCGATGTTCGCTGCTGCGATCTTTACACGGAAATATTTCGTTTACGCGGAGTTGAAATCAAGCGCGGCGATCTGAGTGGTGTGTTGCCGTATGAGGAAGGCGAATTTGATTACGTCACCTGCGTTGAAGGAATCGAGCACATAGAAAATCCTCAACAGGCCGTGCGTGAGTTTCATCGTCTTCTGCGTCCGGGTGGACATCTAATCGTCTCTACGCCGAACATTCTCAACGTAGAGGAGCGTGTCAAGTGGCTGCTCTACGGCTACACCTCGCATTTTAAGCCAATCTCGCAGGAGCATCTGGAAAACTTGCGCAAAGACATGGGCGAAATGGAAGAAGTCGCGCTGCACGTCAACCCCATCTCTTATTCCGAACTCCGTTATACGCTGGAAAAATATGGCTTCGAGATTCTGCGCTTTTATCGAGACAAACCCAAAAAGCATATCTGGGCTTACTGGCCCATCGTTCTCTTGATTCGACTGCTGGGGCGATTGACGCCTGAACGCAGGCGGCGCGAGCGCTGGACTCTAGAGTTACAATCAGATGAAGTTCTGCTAGGCGGCAACACCTTGATCGTTCATGCTGTGAAAGCAAGGTCAGTACCGCCTGCGGTAGCGGGCGGGTAATAGTGGCTGCGTTACTTGTTCGCTATCTAAAGCATTACCCGCCCGCTACCGCAGGCGGTACTGACATAGCGTCTATTTTCGCCGCCAGGATGAAGTCGCTTTCCGTGAGGCCGTCAATCTTGTGCGTGTAAATTGTGATCTCTGCGCGTCCCCAGCCGAAGCAGATGTTCGGGTGATGTCCCTGCTCTTCTGCTATTTGACTCACGCGATTGACGAACTCAAGCGATTCACGGAAATTTTTGAACGTATAGCTCTTCTTCAAATGATGCTCTTCGACTGCCTCCCATCCGCTCAACTCCTGTAGAAGCCCAAGAATCTCTGCGCCATTCATAGGCGGAACTCCCCCTCGACAAGGCACGCACTCGCGGCTAGCCAAATCTGCCATCGCCCGAAACTCCTCTTCAAGTTCTGATAAAAATTTTCAGTGGAACTATGTCACACCTGGAATTCACTCTTCAATCCGATAAGAGCAGTTTACAGTTTTCAGTTTTCAGGTTTCAGTTAAAAGCCGGTTCGCTTCTTTCTGAAAACTGAAAACTGTAAACTGTAAACTGCTCTTACCACTTGGCAAAACGGCTCGCAAGCGAGTAGTCTTTACTTCCTAAAGAGCATCATTCATCCGAAAATTTTTGAAGGAGAACACTCGTGGCAGTCATTCATCCTTTCAAAGCTTTACGTCCGCCTGCGACGCGCGCGGCAGAAGTTTCCGCGCCGCCTTACGATGTGGTCAACACGGAAGAGGCTCGCCAGTTAGCCGCAGGCAATCCCTTCAATTTCCTTCACGTCTCGCGCCCCGAAATTGATCTACCCGACGGCACGGACATCTACAGCGACAGGGTTTATAGCAAGGCCGTTGACAATTTCGAGAATCTGAAAAGAGAAGCCCCGCTCGAAGAGGAAGAGCAGCCGAGCCTCTATCTTTATCGCTTAATCATGAATGATCATGAGCAGATAGGAATCGCAGCGTGTTGCTCCGTTGACGAATATGATAAGGATATAATACGCAAGCATGAGCGTACGCGCCGCGACAAAGAGGATGACCGAACGCGTCACATACTCGCCCTGCGAGCGCAGACCGGCCCAGTCTTCTTAACCTATCGCGGCAACCAGACGATTGACACTATGGTCATGGAAGTGACCTTGATGGAAGCGCTCTACGATTTCACCGCATCGGACGGAGTGCAGCACACAGTCTGGCGCGTGCCCGACCCTGTTCGTTTCGTCAACGCATTCCGCGACGTGCCCTTTCTATACATAGCTGACGGTCATCACCGCGCAGCCAGCGCCAGCCGCGCACGCATGGAATCGCGCGACCGAAGCTTTTCGCACACGGGCGACGAAGAGTACAACTTTTTTCTGGCGGTAATCTTCCCCGCAGACCAGTTGCAGATACTTCCCTACAACCGCGTAGTTCGTGATTTGAATGGAATGACTGCGGAGGAATTTCTTGAAAGAGTCGGCGCGAGATTTCATATCAACGACGCCGGTAGTCCCGTGCCGAATGCGCGCGGCCATTTCAGTATGTATCTGGACGGGCGCTGGTACGGTCTGGCTTTGAACGCAGCGTCGCCGCAGCCGACCGCAGACGACTCGATTACTTCGCTAGACGTGAGCATTCTTCAAGATTATCTTTTAGACCCAATCCTGGGCATCAAGGATATTCGCACAGACAAGCGCATAGATTTCGTCGGCGGCATTCGCGGCACTGAGGGGTTGGAAAAATTGGTGAACGAAGGCAAGGCGGCAGTCGCTTTTTCTCTCTATCCAACAACTGTAGAAGATTTAATCCGAGTCTCCGACGCTGGCGGCATCATGCCCCCTAAATCAACATGGTTCGAGCCGAAATTGAGAGACGGGCTTCTGATACACACTATTTGAAAAGTCTGGAGTCAGATTGATTTTCGATTTTAGATTTGCGATTTTCGATTGGAAGAAGCGGAAAGCTTTTAAATCGAAAATCCAAAATCGAAAATTCTTCTGGCTCCAGACTCCAGACTTGAATTATGAAAGTTCTGATTGCTGACAAGTTCGAGCAGTCCGGGCGAGACGGATTGCAGGCGATTGGTTGCGAGGTTTCGTTCCAGCCGGATTTGAAAGACGAGGCGCTGGTGGAGGCTATTGGACAGGAGCAGCCGGACGTTCTGGTCGTGCGCTCTACGAAAGTTAATGAAGCGATGCTGGACGCTGGCGCGTTGAAGCTTGTAGTGCGCGCGGGCGCTGGCTACAACACGATTGACGTTGCTGCTGCTTCTCGTCGTGGTATTTACGTCTCGAACTGCCCCGGCAAAAATTCCATAGCCGTCGCCGAGCTTGCCTTCGCTCTGATTCTAGCTCTTGACCGCCGCATCGCTGACAATGTTATAGCCTTGCGTCGCGGCGAGTGGAATAAGAAAGAGTTCTCCAAAGCGCGCGGGCTTTTCGGTCGCACGCTTGGGCTTATTGGCGTAGGCCAAATCGGCCAAGAAATGATTCCGCGTGCTCGCGCTTTCGGAATGCCCGTAGTCGCGTGGAGCAGAAGTTTGACGACTGAGAGAGCGGAAGCGCTTGGCATCGAACGAAAAGAGACGCCGCAAGGTGTCGCGCGAGTTTCAGACATCTTGAGCGTTCATCTTGCTTTGAAACCCGAAACCCGAAACCTGGTTGGCGCAGACGTTCTCAACTCCATGCGCGAGGGCGCTTATTTTATAAACACTTCACGCGGCGAAGTCGTTGACCAAACAGCGCTCCTGCACGCTATGAAGACGCGCGGCATACGCGCTGGCCTTGACGTTTACGCTTCAGAGCCAACATCGGGCACGGGCGAATTCACGGACGAGATAGCGCGCGAACAGAACCTTTACGGCACGCACCACATAGGCGCTTCCACAGATCAGGCGCAGGAGGCAATCGCCGCCGAAACCGTTCGCATCGTCCAGAATTTTAAAGAGACAGGCAAAGTCCCGAATGTAGTGAACCTCGCTCGCCAGACTCCGGCCACGCATCGCTTAGTCGTTCGTCATCGCGACCGTCCCGGCGTCCTTGCCACAGTGCTCGACGCCATCAAATCGGCAGACATCAATGTGCAGGAGATGGAGAACATCATCTTCGAAGGCGCAGAAGCGGCGGTTGCGCGAATCAATCTTGACAACGCGCCGCCCGCAGAGATGCTTGAAAGATTACGCGCTGAGAATTCTGACATTATCGAATTGAACTTGCTCGAACTCAAAAGCTAACCCTCGCAAGGTGTCTGTTATGAAAAACAGAATCGCTTCTCTCTTGGTATTCCTGCTCGCCGGTCTCTTATTAACGACCGCTCAGATCACGCGAGCGCAGCAGTCGTCTAATGAAAGCTCACGCACTCAGTTGCCTGATGAGAGTTGTAAAGAACCCGTCATTGTTAAGGGCGCGGTGCGTGCCCCTAGCCGCTTCGAGATGCGACGGCGTGTGCGTCTCATCGAAGTGCTCGCGCTCGTTGGCGGCGTGACCGAAAATGCTGGGCAAACTGTTAAGATAACTCATTCCATCCCGGCCTCCGCTTGTGGCAATCTTGTTCCGAACGGTTCATCAGAGACAACAGAGACCTACAATCTCGCAGACGTATCGCGCGGCGATGAAAGAGCTAATCCTTACCTGCGACCGGGTGATGCGATAGAGGTGTCATCGCTCGACGCAGTGTATGTCGTTGGGCAGGTGGTAAAACCGCAAGGGATTTATTTGAGAGGGCCGTTGACTGTGACGCAAGCTGTTGCAATGACTGGCGGTGTATTGGCGGACGCGCGAACCGATAGAGTGCGCATTAGTCAACTGGGAGTTGGAAGCAATACTGTTACGAGAATTATTGTTGACTTGAAAGCAATAAAGAAACACCGTGCAGAAGATGTGGTTCTTCAGCCATATGATATTGTTGAAGTGCCGAGCAAGAAATATGGTGGAGGCAGACTTTTGGGGCGGGGTATGAAGACACAGCCTCCGCAGCTTCCCTTGCGCATAATCGAATAGGATTTCAGATATTTTTTGAAACCATGAAAACTAATCTCATCACGGGCGCATCAAGCGGAATTGGCGAAGTGTTTGCGCGAAAGATCGCGGCGCAGAATGAAAATGTTCTGTTGGTGGCGCGTTCCGAAGATAAACTTAAACGGTTGTGCGAAGAGTTGAGCGAGCGGCATAACGTTGACGCGCAGTACATCGCGGCGGATTTGAGCGAGCGTAATGCGGGCGCACGTGTGTTTGATGAGACAGTGCGGCGCAAGCTTGATGTTGAGATGCTTGTGAATAACGCTGGCTTTGGTTCGATGGGCGATTTTCTGGAACAGGATTTAGAGCGCGAGTTGAACATGATTGATTTAAACGTGCGCGCCCTGGTTGATCTCACTTATCGCTTTCTCGCGCCGATGCGTGAGAGAAAGTCCGGCGCGATAATCAACGTGGCTTCGACCGCAGGCTTTCAGCCAGTGCCTTTCATGGCGACTTACGCCGCGACGAAAGCTTTCGTCCTTAACTTTTCCATAGCGCTCTGGGAAGAGAATCGCCAGCACAATGTTCATGTAATGGCGCTCTGCCCCGGCGTGACCGATACCAACTTTTTTGAGGCCGCGCAGATTGACCGCCCGCCCAGTCGCGCTGTGCAGACGCCGGAAGCGGTGGTCGAAACCGCGCTCTCTGCATTAAAGCGCGGTCGCAGCCACGTCGTATCGGGTTGGCCCAACTTTTTAATGGTCGAAGCCGAACGCCTGGTGCCGCGCTCAATCGTTGCGCGCGCCGCCGGAGCAATGATGAGGAAAAACAAGAACGGTGATAAGTGATGAGTGATAAGTGATAAGTGAGAGAAGAAGCTGATAGCTGTTAGCTTATAGCTATCAGCTATCAGCTATTAACTTTTGACTCCAGACTCACTTATCACTCATCACTTATCACTTTTTCATGGAGTGAAAACGAATGACTGAGAGAATCTTTAATTTCAGCGCGGGGCCTGCTGTGCTGCCTGTGCCGGTGTTGGAGCAGGCGCGGGATGAGATGTTGAGTTTGCCGAATGTTGGGATGAGCGTGATGGAGATAAGCCATCGCTCGAAGACGTTTGATGAAATCATTCATGGCGCGGAGACGGGCGTGCGCGAGCTTCTGGGCGTGCCGGAAAATTATCGCGTGCTATTTCTTCAGGGCGGCGCGAGCTTGCAGTTTTCTATGATACCTATGAATTTTCTGCCCGAAGGCGGGAGCGCGGATTACGTTATCACTGGAAGCTGGGGCAAGAAGGCGATCAAAGAGGCGAAGAAGCAGGGCAACGCGAACAAGCCTGCGGACATGGCCGACGGCGGATACACGCGCACGCCCTCGCAGGAAGAGTTGAAGTTGGACGAACGCGCCGCTTACGTTCATATCACTACGAACGAGACGATTGAAGGCGTAGAGTGGAAACGTGAACCGGAAGTCGGTGATGTGCCGCTCTTTGCAGACTCATCGTCGGACATCATGTCGCACCCTGTGGCTATAGAAAAGTATGCTCTCATTTACGCTGGCGCGCAGAAGAATCTTGGGCCGAGCGGTGTAACGCTGGTCATCCTGCGTGATGATCTTCTAGCAAAAATCCCTGAAGGTCTTCACACGATGCTGGATTACCGAACGCATGTTCAGAACAACTCGCTTTATAACACGCCGAACACCTGGGGCATCTACATACTCAATCTGGTTTGCAAGTGGGTGAAGGAGCAGGGCGGCGTTGAGGCCATGAAGAGCCGTAACGAAACAAAGGCGCAGATGATTTATGACGCGATTGATGCGACCCAATTTTACAGAGGCCACGCAGACCCTGACTCGCGCTCTATTATGAACGTCACGTTCAGGCTTGCGTCGGAAGAGCTTGAGAAAAAATTTACGCAGGAAGCTACGGCACTGGGGTTGGACGGATTGAAAGGCCACCGCGCTGTTGGCGGCATACGCGCCTCCATTTACAACGCTTTTCCTGTAGAAGGCGTTGAAGCGCTGGTCGCGTTTATGAAGGAGTTTGAGAAGAAAAATGGATGAAAGAGATTTGCGATTTGCGATTTGCGATTTTGGATTTTCGATTTGGTTGATGATGAAAGGCTCGCTGTGGCAAGCGCCCGTGTCAGTACCGCCTGCGGTAGCGGGCGGGTGAAGAAGGCAAAAGGCAAAAGTAAAAAGGTAAAAGGGATAAGGCTAAAAGCATTTCAATTAAAAATTAAAAATGGTTTGTCCTATCTTTTGCCTTTGCCTTTTACCTTTTTACTTTTGCCTTTGCGAAGCTACCGCAGGCGGTACTGACCTATCCTTAATCCAAAATCGCAAATTACTTTTACACTAAATGAAAAAATCAATCTCGCTTTTTCTTTTCTTGCTGATGACGGCGGCGTTAGTTTCCTCTCGATCTCAAACGAGCGCGCCTTCCTCTCAATCGCTCGCGCTTCCCAGTGAAAGGCATCTGCGAAACATCAAGCAATTAAGTTTTGGCGGACAGAATGCCGAAGCGTATTTCAGCGGCGATGGTCGGCAGCTAATCTTTCAATCGCAGCGCGACGGGCGCGAGTGCGATCAGATTTACACGATGAACGCGGACGGGTCGAACGTGAAGATGGTTTCTACTGGAATGGGGCGAACGACCTGTTCCTACTTCTTCCCGCACAAGAAACGTATTCTCTATTCATCAACGCACATGGGTTCGACCGCCTGCCCGCCGCGCCCAGATTACTCGCACGGTTACGTCTGGCCTATCTATTCTTCTTACGACATCTTCACTGCGCGGCCTGATGGTTCGGATTTGAAGCGGCTGACGACAACGCCGGGTTACGACGCGGAAGCGACCATTTCAACCGACGGACGCAACATAGTTTTCACTTCTATGCGCGACGGCGATCTTGATGTTTACATGATGGATGCGAATGGGAAGCATGTGAAGAGATTGACGACCGAGTTGGGCTACGACGGCGGGGCGTTCTTTTCGGCGGACGGCAGAAAGATAGTCTATCGCGCCTATCATCCGAAGACGCCTGCGGAGATTTCAAGGTACAAGCAGAAGCTTGCGGAGAATCTGATTGAGCCGACTGTGTTTGAAATCTGGGTGATGAATGCGGACGGGTCAAACAAAAGGCAGGTAACGAATCTGGGTGTGGCTAGCTTCGCGCCCTACTTTTTCCCGGACGCTCGACGCATTATCTTCGCCTCGAACCTGAACGATCCGGGCGGGCGCAACTTCGATCTCTACGTGGTCAACGCGGACGGCACAGGGTTGGAGCGTATCACTTACAACGACACTTTCGACGGCTTTCCAATGTTCTCGCCGGATGGCAAGAAGTTGGTCTTTGCCTCAAACCGCAATGCTAGAGTGAGGGGCGAAACGAATGTTTTTATTGCAGATTGGGTGGAATAAAGTCAGATTAATTTTAGATTTTAGATTTTAGATTTTCGATTGGAAGAAGCGGAAAGCTTTTAAATCGAAAATCTAAAATCTAAAATCTAAAATTAATCTGACTCCAGACTATTCTTTTATATGAGATTTGAAATCAAGCAGCGAAGGCTTCTGAGCCTTTCTCTCATCCTCATCTTTGCTCTTAGTGTTCCGGCGCAACAGACCAGAATCGAGCAGAGCGCGCCGAATGTAGAACGTCTGCGCTCGCACATCACTTATCTGGCGTCGGATGCGCTGGAAGGTAGAAGAACAGGGACAGAGGGAGCGAATAAGGCTGCGGAATATATCGCGCGAGAGTTCGCGCAGTACGGGCTGATACCTGCTGGCGGCTCTCTATCCGAAGCTCACACCGGCGCTAGCTTCCAGAAATTTCCATTCGTCGCGGGCGTGGAGCTTGGCCGAACCAACGCAATGCTGTTCACGCCGTCTGCTGCGACATCCGGCGCGACGGCGCAAACTCGCGCGACTTCGCTTGATCTTCGTTTGCAGGAAGATTGGATGCCGCTTGGTTTTTCGATGAACGGGCGTGCGGAGAATCTGTCTGCGACGTTCGTGGGATACGGCATCACTGCGTCGGAGTTGAATCATGATGATTACGCGAGTGCAGATGTGAATGGAAGAGTTGCGATTGCGCTCGCAGACACGCCTGACGGTGATAATCCACACGGGCAGTTCGCGCGCTACGCGGACGTGCGCTGGAAGGCGATTGCTGCGCGAGAGCATGGCGCGCGTGCGCTCATGGTCGTAGCAAGCGAAGAGAATTTCAGGGATGAGAGGCTTGCTAAATTGTCTTATGACAACAGCGCTGGCGACGCTGGCCTGCCCGTCGTTATCGTTTCGCGCCAGTCCGCGCAGAGAATTCTGACCACAGGCGGACTCGCTCCTCTAGCAGATTTAGAGAGAGCGGCGCGTGAAAGAATTTCATCAACGAGTTCGAGCGCGGCTGTGGCTGTAGGCGCTAATCAAGCGCATAAGCCTCTGGCCCTGCCGCTTCAGAACGTTTCGTTGACGATTGCTGTTGACATCAAGCGGCGCGAAGTCCCTGCGATGAATGTCATAGGAATTCTAGAAGGCTCAGACCCGCAGTTGAAAACGGAGGCGATAGTAATCGGCGCGCATTACGATCATCTAGGTCGTGGTGGAAGCGGAAGCCTTGCGCCGCGCGAGGGCGACATACATCACGGCGCTGACGACAACGCTTCGGGCGTCGCAGGTCTTCTTGAACTCGCTCGAATTTTTTCCGCCAAAAGAGCGAGAATAAGTCGCACGCTCGTCTTCATAGCATTCAGCGGCGAAGAAGAAGGACTTCTGGGGTCAAGCTTTTATGTGAACCATCCGGTCGTGCCGCTCGAACAGACAGTTGCCATGATAAATATGGATATGATTGGCCGCATGCGAGATAACAAGTTGATCGTTGGCGGCGTCGGAACCGCAACGGAGTGGCGCGATTGGATTGGTATGGCTAATTTCAAGGCCGCGCCTGGTGGACTCGTTTTCACCACGCCAGATCAGCCTAACGGCCCGCGTCATCCAATCAGTGAACTACCTGCGGGTGCAAGCGTAAATGGCTCGATTATTGGCACACCCAAATTTACGTTAACGCTCAACGAAGACGGCTACGGGCCCAGCGATCATTCTTCGTTCTACGCGAAGAAGATTTCTGTGCTCTTCGCGCATAGTCTCTTTCATCGGAAATATTATTCGCTCAATTGATGCGAACCAGCAGCGGCCCACTTACACAGTTGCGCGAAGCGAATCAGCGGGGCGCACAATGGGTTTTCGAGTTTATCTTGGGACGATTCCTAACTACTCGGATTCAAACGACGGAGTGTTGCTTGACGGTATTCGGGATGATTCGCCTGCGGCGAAAGCCGGATTGAAGGCCGGAGACAGGATCATACGGCTAGCGGGGCGCGAGGTTCACAACGTTTACGATTACACCTACGCGCTAGGAGAGATGAAGGCCGGACAGGAGTATGAAATAGAGGTAGTGCGCGGCAGCGAACACCTCAAGCTGAAGATAATTCCTGCCGCGAGAAGGTGAAATAGAAGGCAAAAGGTAAAAGTAAAAAGGCAAAAGTAAGGAGGGGCTTTCCAATAAAAGCTCCTGCCTTCACTTTTGCCTTTTACCTTTTTACTTTTGCCTTACCAACGCGGCTCGCGTTCGTCGCGGCTGCCGCGATCATAGTCGCGCTCGCCGCCTCGGTTGTCGCCGCCGTAGCTGCGTCCACCGCCGCCGCGATCAACTCGTGGCTTGGCCTCGTTGACGGTCAGGTTGCGACCGCCGAACTCTTTGCCATTAAACTGCTCTATGGCAGCATTGGCCTCTTCCTGCGCAGCCATCTCTACGAAGCCGAAGCCGCGCGAGCGACCCGTCTCTCTATCTTCGATGATGTTGGCAGATTCGACCGTTCCCGCCTGCGCGAACAGTTCACGAAGGTCTTCGCTAGTCGTGCGAAACGACAGATTACCTACATAAAGTCTCGTAGCCATATTTCTATTCTTCCCTTTTCGAGGTTAAGGAAGCGCGGGCTTTTCTGGAGAATCGCCTAGAATGGAAGGATAAGGGAGACGATGTAGACCTTCTCTGACGATAGCGCGACTGGGGCCCGTGTGCTCTAATCGAGCAGCTTCTAACAAGTTTACAAACCTAGCCTAACTCTCTTCTTTCCGCGTCCTTCGTCGCCTGACTGACGGCGGGCATGCGTGAACCTCCTGGCGGTCACGCAAGAGCAAGCATCTGACAGAATTAAGTATGCAGCTATTTTGCATAAAGCGCAAGATGCTGGATTGCATGCTGTATTGAAAACTTCATGATGACGAAGATTAGAGCGCAATTCAAAACCCCTTTGCGAGCTTTGCTCTTTTCTTTGCGCCTTTGCGAGAAACAGTAACTCTCTTAACACTTAAGATTGATGTGAATTGAAGGTTCACGCAAAGGCGCAAAGAGAAATACTTAAGCTCGCTAAGTGTTGAGTAGTTATTATGGATTTTGAAGTGGTCTCTGATTCTTATCTTCAAACTGAGATGCTTCTGGCTGTGTCTGTATGCTGTAAGCCCCGAAAACACGAGTAATGAAAATCATTGCGTAGAGCATGGCAGAGCGAGTATTTTAGGACGGCGAATTTGACTCTCCCCTTCCGCCCCTGTTTTTACAGGGCTTCGACTCTCGCGCGTAGACTTTCAACTCACGGAGATGCGTCATGAATAAGCGTACGATAATTGCTCTATTACTTTTGCTCTCTTTCGTCATAACGGGTTTGGGCCAACAACCGACTACACAGACTCAAGCTCAGACGCAGCAGAGCGCTCCTTCGCCTCCTGCGCAAACCAGAGAGGATGTCGTGCGCATCACCACGAATCTTGTGCAGGTGGACGTGTCCGTCACGGATCATAACGGTCAGCCCGTGACGGATTTGACTGCGGACGATTTCGAGGTGACAGAGGACGGGCGACCGCAGAAGATAAGTAATCTGAGTTTCATCAAGCCAGCTAGCGCCGAGCCGCCGCCGCCAGCCGCGCCTGCGCCCGCAGTCAGGCCAGCCAGAGGAGTCGCGCCCGTACCTCCGCCTCCGCCAGTTCATCTGCGACCCGAACAGGTACGCCGCACCGTCGCGCTGGTAGTTGACGACCTGGGACTTTCTTTTGAAAGCTCGCACTACGTGCGCGAGGCTCTCAAGAAATTTGTTGACGAGCAGATGCAGCCGGGCGATCTGGTCGCCGTCATACGCACGGGCGCAGGCATAGGCGCGCTTCAACAGTTCACTGCCGACCGAAGCTTGCTCTACGCTGCGATTGATCGTGTGCGCTACAACTTGAACAGCCGTAACTTCAGCGCGTTCGCTCCCGTAGGCAATGACATACGAACTGTAGGTTCGAGCGTTATCGGCATGAATGGCAGGGATGAGAGTATCAGCACTTTCAGAAATTCAGATGATACTCACGATAGCCAGTACAATCCCGGCAACGAGCTAATCAATTCGCTGTTGAGACTCTCGACGCCGGGCATACAGGCCAACCAATATCGTGACGACATCTTTTCCGTAGGCACGCTCGGCGCGCTCAATTACATAATCCGTGGGCTTCGCACTCTTCCCGGTCGGAAATCAATAGTCCTCTTCTCCGATGGCTTCCGTATGTACGACCAGGATCAAGGTTCACAGCGCATACTGGATTCTATGAATCGCCTTGTTGATCTTGCGAATCGCGCGTCGGTCGTCATCTACACGATTGACCCGCGCGGGGTTCAGGTTCTTGGAGTGACGGCGGCGGACAATTTTGCAGGCCCGTTCTCGCACGGCAATACTAATTTTGCGTCAGACAACGGAGACCCTTTGCAGGAGCAGTGGGTGCAGGGCATTGATAGCGATCTTCAGACAAGACGCAACGATTTTTTTGCCACGCAGCAGGGATTGAGCTATCTGGCGAAACAGACCGGAGGGCTTTTCATCAGGAACAATAACGACATCGTAGGCGCATTGCGCCGCGTACTCAACGATCAGAAGGGTTATTATCTTCTGGGCTATCGTCCAGACGAATCAACTGTCAACGAACAAGGAAGACGCGCAGGCTTTCATCACATCACTGTGAAAGTTAAGCGACCGGGATTGTCCGTCAGAACACGCTCGGGCTTCTATCATTTCACGGACGAAGAGGCTTTGCGCCCAGTGTATCAAAGCGTGCCTCAACAACTCTACGCCGCTCTGGCTTCGCCTTTCACATCGGGCGACATTAACGTTCGCATGTCCAGTGTCTTCGGCTTCGACCCGGAGCGCGGCGGCTCTTTCACAGAATCAATCCTGCACATAAACGGGCAGGACCTGACATTCACGAAGCAGCCCGACGGCACGCACAAGGCTTCGTTTCAAATACTGTCCGTCACCTTTGGCGACAACGGCAGGGTCGTTGATCAGGACGCGCGCGCCTATTCGATCGTCGTAGAGGAGGCCAACCTTGAGCATACGCGCAACTCAGGATTAATCTACGTCGTGACGCTTCCCATCAAGAAACCCGGCGCGTACCAACTGCGCATGGCTATACGCGATTCCACGAGCGGGCACGTAGGCTCTGCCAACCAGTTCATAGAAGTGCCGGACATAAAGAAGAAACGTCTGACGCTCTCAGGCATCATACTGAGCAGAAGCGCGCCGCAGCCTACGACTAACTCGACCGTTTCAAATTCCGCATCGAACGGCGCGGCCAACCCTGCATCAGGCGCTGGCGCATCTGCGGCAGGCACACCCGAAATCAGCGCTACACAAGGACAGGTTCAGGAAGCCCATCCGCTCGTGAGTCAAGCCATACGCAGATTCCAGCACGGCCAGGCGCTCACCTACGGCTATTACATCTACAACGCGCGTCTAAATTCCGCGCGTCGCCCGCAACTCCAAACACAGTTGCGACTCTACCGCGACGGCCAGCTTGTTTATACCGGAAAGATTAACGAGTTCGACGCAGCAGGCCAAACAGATATGCGACAGATAGAGGCGGGCGGCATACTGCGTCTGGGCACAGACCTGAAGCCCGGCGAGTATGTCCTGCAAGTCATAGTCATTGACAAACTCGCCACAAGCGACGCTAGCCTTGCGACGCAGTGGATGGATTTTGATCTGGTTGATTAGCTATAGGAACGAAGCCATATGATTGATGTAGAGTTGAAACGCTTCGACGACCCTGAAGAGACGCGAGTCTTCGAGAAAGGCAGATTCGATATTGTCAGAGTCGGCGGTCTCACCATAGGGCGAGCAACTTACGAACCGGGCTGGAAGTGGTCTGAGCATGTCAGTCCCACGGTTGGCGCTCCGCTCTGTGAAGTCGAGCACGTAGGCTTGGTCGTTTCAGGGCGCGCGGTCGCAGCGATGTCGGACGGCAGAGTTATAGAGCTTGCGCCCGGCGACCTCTTTTACATACCGCCCGTCGCTCACGATAGCTGGGTCGTAGGCGACGAGCCTTACGTGTCGCTCCATTTTCTAGGCGCAGAGCATTATTCAAAATAAGGCAAAAGGTAAAAGTAAAAAGGCAAAAGTGTGGCGGAAGCCGCTTTTACAGATTTAGTAAGAAGTAATAGCACTCTCTTCATCCTTATCCCTTTTGCCTTTTACCTTTTTACTTTTGACTTTTCTTCTCCTCTCGTTTTGGCATATAGTTCATCCCTCTTAGTTCATCAAAAATAATTCATCGAAAGGCAGCATTGTCATCATGCCAAAAAGCGTTCCTATCACAGTCGCGCACGGCGACGGCATCGGCCCGGAAATCATGGACGCGACGCTCACCATACTGAAAGGCGCGGGCGCTTCGCTCGACATAGAAACCATTGTCATAGGCGAAAAGGCTTATCTCGCCGGCAACACCGCAGGCATTGAGCCTAGCGCGTGGGAATCCTTGCGCCGCACGAAAGTTTTCCTGAAAGCTCCCATAACGACGCCGCAGGGTGGAGGCTTCAAGAGCATGAACGTGACTGTGCGCAAGGCGCTGGGGCTTTACGCTAACGTGCGACCCTGTGTCTCTTATCATCCTTTCGTCGAAACGAAACATCCGAGCATGGACGTTGTCATAGTGCGCGAGAACGAAGAAGACCTCTATGCCGGAATAGAACATCGTCAGACCGATCAGGTCTTTCAATGTCTGAAGCTAATCTCGCGCCCGGGTTGCGAAAAGATTGTGCGCTATGCGTTCGAGTATGCACGATTGAACAACCGCAAGAAGGTCACTTGCTTCACGAAAGACAACATAATGAAGATGACCGACGGGCTATTCCATAAAGTTTTTGACGAGATAGCGGCTGAGTATACTGAGATAGAGAACGAGCACTGGATTGTAGACATAGGCGCTGCGAAACTTGCGGACACGCCCACAACGTTCGATGTCATCGTGATGCCGAATCTTTACGGCGACATTCTCTCGGACGTTGCCGCGCAGATAGCAGGCTCCGTAGGTCTTGCAGGCTCTGCGAACATAGGAACGCACGCCGCTATGTTTGAAGCCATTCACGGCTCAGCCCCTCGTCGCGCCGGACAGAATCTGGCGAATCCTTCCGGCCTTCTCCTAGGCGCTGTGATGATGCTGGTTCATATTGGACAAGCTGACGTTGCCGAGCGCGTTCACAACGCATGGCTTCGCACGATTGAAGACGGCATTCACACCTACGACGTTTACGACGAGCGCGTGAGCAAGAAGAAAGTTGGCACGCGCGAGTTCGCGCAGGCAGTTGTAGGGCGAATTGGTCAGAAGCCGCAGCAGCTAAAAGTCGTCAGCTACAAGGCTGCGAAGAATGCGGATGAAAGTCTCACAGATACAGTTTTCATCACGGAAGAGAGCGGAGCGAAGAAAGAGCTTGTTGGCGTTGATGTGTTTCTTGATTGGTCAAAGGGAACGCCCGGCGATCTTGGCGAAGGAATAAGCTCGCTCGTCGTAGACGGGCTAAAACTTGCTATGATAAGCAATCGCGGAACAAAAGTGTGGCCTGAAGGATTTCCAGAAACTTTCAACACGGATCACTGGCGCTGCCGCTTTCTATCGAGCGCGGACGGCGGCACTGTGACTCATCAGCAGATAGTCACACTCCTTCAGCGCGTGAGCGAAGCAGGGTTTGATTTCATAAAAATTGAAAACCTGTGCAACTTCGACGGGCGACCCGGCTACTCGCTAGATCAGGGTTAGACAAAAAATTTTCAAAATGGGAGAAACTTTTCATGAGTTCAAATGAAGGACAGGTGAGCGCACGAGACGACGAAGAGATTGATCCAAGCGAAAGCCCAACGGAGAAGCTTGAAGGCAAGCAGCCACCCGGCTCGCCCATACCCGGCGCGCAGAATCCCGAAAGCACAGAGATAAAGAAGGAAGAGAAACCGAATACTGAATAGGAGTTTCAAGTTTCAAGTTTCAGGTTTCAAGTTAAGAAAGCTCATCTTACGCGAAGGTTGGATTTCAGCCCGCGCAAGCGGGCGACAGCATAAAGCGAGAGTGCGTGAGCGCTGGGAATAGAGTTGAAAGAAAATAGTTAGAGCTATCGAAGATAGCGATAGCCCTTTGTTATCAACACGACGCTCGCCCATTTCATGGGCTTGATAATCTTCATTGCCGTGATTTACCCAGCGCTTACGCACTGGGCTTTACTCTGCCGCCGTCTTCGACGGCTTAACAGCTTCTGACTGCGTAACATGAGTTAAAAGCTTTCTTAACTTGAAACTTGAAACTTGAAACCTGAAACTTGATTTAAGTGATGAGTTCTGAATCTTCTTCAGAAAAGCCGTTGGTAGCCGTCATCATGGGGAGCAAGTCCGATTGGGAGACTATGAGCGCGGCTTCCCGTATTTTGACGGAGTTCGATGTGGCGCACGAGTGTCGCGTGGTCTCCGCGCATCGCACGCCGCGCTTCATGACGGAATTTGCTGTGGCGGCTGAGAAGCGCGGGCTTGAAGTGATAATAGCTGGCGCGGGCGGCGCTGCTCACCTGCCCGGCATGGTCGCGGCGCAGACGCTTGTGCCTGTGCTGGGCGTGCCTGTGAAGAGCAAGTCTCTGAAAGGTCTGGACAGCCTTCTCTCCATAGTGCAGATGCCCGGCGGCGTACCCGTAGGCACGCTCGCAATAGGCGAGGCAGGAGCAAAGAACGCTGCGCTTCTAGCCATTGCCATACTCGCCAACACGCGCCCCGAATTGCGCGAACGGCTGCGCCAATTTCGAGAGGATCAAGAACGCGAGGCGCGCGAGGCCGAGTTGAAGTGAACTTGAAGCCAATACTGCCCGGCTCGACCATAGGCGTACTCGGCAGCGGCCAACTCGGGCGCATGTTCGCTATGGCCGCGCGCCGCATGGGCTATCTCGTTCACACCTTCTCATCCGAAACAGACACGCCCACAGGTCAAATCTCCGACAGAGAATTTACGGCCTCTTACGACGACCGCGAACGGGTGCAAGAGTTCGCGCGCGGAGTTGATGTCGTCACGTTTGAATTCGAGAACGTGCCGTCTTCAACCGTTGAAGCCGTTGCGGAAGTTGTTTCTGTGAGGCCGAGCGGGCATGTGCTTCACACAACGCAGCACCGTGTACGCGAGAAAACTTTTCTTGCAAGTCACGGCTTTCCAGTCACGCCTTTTCGTCACGTCAAATCAATAGAAGACTTTCGGGAAAGTCTTCGTGAACTCGGAGTGCCTGCGATTTTAAAGACCGCAGGGTTCGGCTACGACGGCAAAGGCCAGAGCATGATTGAACGCATAGAAGATGCGGAGAAAGCTTTCGCTGCTATGGGGCAACAGGAAGCCATACTCGAAACGTTCGTTGATTTCGAGCGCGAGGTTTCCGTCATAGCCGCGCGCGGGCTTGATGGTGCGGTTGCAAACTACGGCGTCATAGAAAACACTCATCACCGGCACATACTTGATTTCTCGCTCGCGCCCGCCCATGTGTCGCCCAGCGTTCTACGCGAGGCAACGGAGATTGCAGAGAGCATTCTTGTTGAGCTTGATGTCACGGGCGTGCTCTGTGTAGAATTTTTCCTAAAATCGGACGGCAAGCTCTTCGTCAATGAATTAGCGCCGCGCCCGCACAACTCAGGCCACCTCACGATTGACGCCTGCGTGACCAGCCAGTTCGAGCAACAGCTACGCGCCGTCTGCGGTCTGCCGCTAGGCTCAACAGAACAGTTTACACCTTCTGCTATGGCGAACCTTCTTGGCGATTTGTGGCAGGCGGGCGAACGCAGGAAGATGGGACACCTCACTGCGCGTGCGGCGACGACCGCAGAAGCGCTGGAACTTGTGCGCGCGGCACGCGAATCTCTGACGAGCGGCCTGCGCATAAATTAATGCGAGTTCGATATAAGCATTTAGAAAAGCATGGAGGGGAAATATTATCCACTAAACCACACGAAAGAACACGAAACTAATTGGGCTTTCTTCGTGTAGCTTCGTGTGATGCGCGTGGATCGTCCTCGCGCTCTCTTCCTTTCTCTCTTACTATCTAATTCACGATTTCGATTAATCTTCTCATCTGCCGAGCCTGCGGTGACCAGACAAGTTGGCTTCGACACTTCACGCGCCGGGTCTTTAACTTCAAGGTTTCTCTTGAACTTCGGCTCACCAAGAGTAACTATTTTCGCTTGGAAAACTCTCTGATTTGGCGCAGAATGCTTGCCACCTGATAGTTCATCCTTGATGCGCACGCCGTGGGGCCGAGGCGCTAGTGACTTTCGTCTTGCAATCTCTTTCGAATGGGTAAATAGGAAGGAAGCCCGGAAGCAATGATAGGCCAGACCATCTCGCATTATCGAATACTGGAGAAACTCGGCGAGGGCGGGATGGGCTTGGTCTACAGTGCAGAAGACATGCGGCTGGGTCGCCGCGTTGCTATCAAGTTTCTGATTCCAACCACTGCCCCCGACGTTCATCAATTTCGCGCCCGTTTTTTGCGTGAGGCGCGAGCCGTCTCTATGCTCTCGCACCCGAACATAGCGCCCATCTTTGATTACGGCGAGACGGAAGAAGGCCAGCCCTTCATCGTCATGGAGCTAATCAAGGGGCAGACTCTAGACGATCTGCTGGACGAGAGCGCGCTTACCATTCCGCGCGCCGTAGAGATAATAGAGCAGGTCACAGGCGCGCTGGAAGAAGCTCACAGGCAGGGCATCATACACCGCGACATAAAACCGTCGAACGTCATCATCAACGAGCGCGGGCAGATCAAGGTACTGGACTTCGGCCTTGCGAAACAGTTAGGAGACGCGGAATCCCACGGCGAGGGAACAGACCCCGAGGCGAAAACTCTTATAGGAACACGCACGCGCAGCGATGTTGTCGTAGGCACTCCGCTTTATCTCTCGCCTGAGCAGGCTATGGGCGCGCCCGTTGATGCGCGCAGCGATCTTTTCTCGCTCGGCGCTCTGCTTTACGAGTGCATAGCAGGTCGGCCTGCCTTCTCAGGATCGAGCTTGATAGAGATTGGCGGGCAGGTGCTTCACGTGAACCCGCCTGCGCCTTCCGAGGTGAACCCGCGCGTTCCAGCCGAGCTTGACCGCATCACCATGAAGGCGCTGGCGAAGAAACCGGAAGAGCGTTACCAGTCTGCCGAAGAGATGCTGTCGGATTTGCGGCTGGCACGCATACATCTGACCGAGGACGCGCACCCCACGAAGCGCATTACGGGCGAGCATGGAAACGGGCGCAGCAGCGCCTTCATGATCATCTCGCACAGTTTGCGCACGCCGCGCCTCTCCATCTTCGCTTTCATAATCGCGCTCGTTGCCATCATCGCACTCGCGTGGGGCGCGTACAAATTATTTCGGCAGGGGCCGCACAAGCCTCCGCCCAACGCGCAACGCCTGTACGACACGGGGACGAACTACCTGCGCGACGGCGCGTACAATCAGGCCAGAAAAGCATTCGAGGGCGCGTTGCAGATTGATGACAAATTCGCTCTGGCACACGCGGGGCTGGCCGAAGCCTGGATGGAGCTTGATTACGCAGATAGGTCTAAGGAAGAGATGCTGCGCGCGACGAGTCTTGTCACGGATCGCTCGTCGCTCTCAACGCTCGACGCGCTCTACATGGATGCAATTAGCGCGACCGTTTCGCACGATTACGCGCGAGCCATACAGGCCTACAGCGAGATAGCGCGAAAGATGCCGGACAAGGCGCAGGTCTATCTTGATCTGGGGCGCGCTTACGAAAGGCACGACGAGGTTGACCATGCGCTGGAAAATTATGTGAAGGCCACAGATATTGACGGGCAGTACGCTACTGCCTACTTGCGCGCAGGCATACTACACGAGCGCAATCTGGATCACGCCAGCGCCGCAGCGGCATTCGACCGCGCAGACTCGCTCTTTCAGACTTTCGGAAATATAGAAGGTCATACGGAAGTTCTCTACAACCGCGCAGCACTTCTCAGTGGCGAGAACAGACCGCAGCAGGCACTAGATACTTTGCAGCAGGCGCTAAACGTGGCGAGCGCCAATGGCAACGAATCGCAGCAGATAAACATACTCATGCGTATCAGCCGCGTCTATTATACTCAGGGTGAGACCGCGCAGGCGCAAGAGCATGCGCAGCAGGCAATCGAGTTCGCGGAGACGCGAGGACTGAACACGCTGGTCGTGCGCGGGCTGAACGAGATGGGTCACGCGCTTTACGCCAACGGCAAGTATGATGACGCGGAGAAGGTCTTCAGCAAGGCGCTTGAGATAGCCGAGCGCATCAACTCGCCGTACCTAGTAGCGCTCAGCCGCAGAAACCGCGCAGGGCTATATATAACCCAACTGCGCACGGACGAAGCATTAGGCGAAGCCGAACAAGCGCTGGCCTTCTTCCGCGACAATAATTATCAGTCCGACATTTCAGTGACCCTGACGACCATCTCTCGCGCGCACAGACGAAGGGGCGAGTACGACAAGGCGCTTGAGGTGATACAGCAGAAGCTTCAGCTTGCGCAGAAGGCGAACGACCAGCGCGACATAGCCTTTGCTTACGGCGACCTTGCGACCGTTTTGTTCGATCAGGAGCGATTGCCCGAAGCGCTCAGCCAGTACGAACAGGCTCTCAACACCAATAAATTCATTAGAGATCGTCTTCGTATAGCGTATAATGCTATGAATCGGGGCAACGTACTGTGGCGTCTTGGGCGATATGCTGAAGGCATCTCATCTCTGAACGAGGCGGCAGAGCTTGCGGGCAATCAGGAAGCAGGAAGCTACCCGCAGGTGCTCGCCGAAGTGGAGATGATTCACGGCCAGATTGCTTTGAGCCAGCGTCACTTTCCAGAAGCCATTGCTCGCAGCCAACATGCGATTGCGCTTTCGGGCGAGCAGTACAAAGATGTGGCTGTGCCTGCCACGTACACTTTGGGTCTTTCTCAAGCTCTTTCAGGTGATACGCGCGAAGGAGTGAAGACTTGCGCGCAGGCCGTAGCGATGGCCAGGGCAGAAGGAGACGCAGCACTGCTTTCGCGCGCAATGCTCGCGCTCGCAGAAGCGCTGGAAGCAAGCGGCGATGCACAGAACGCCCTGAGTACAGCGCTCGAAGCTCAAAAAAGATTTGCCGGCGGCGGGCAGCAGGAGTCAGAATGGCGCGCATGGCTCATAGCGTCGCTCGCCAGCCGACGTAAACATGATGAGACAGGAGCGCAAGAGGAATTGGCTCGCGCGCAAGAAGCGTTCTCGGCGCTCAGGCAGAAATGGGGCGACGACTATTTCAATCCGTACTTGTCGCGGCCAGACATACAATTTTCGCACAAGCAACTCGGCGTAGCAGTAAACGCTGAAAACCATTAACCTCATCACTCCAAAAGGAGAAACCAATATGATTGAACTTAAATTTCAAGGTGACCCGCCACCAGGTGGCGGCGATGCTCCCACGGGCGGCGATCCACCACCGGGTGGCGGCGACCCACCACCAGGCGGCGGTGACCAGCCGGATGGAGGCGGCACAGGCTAGGCGAGTTGCTGTAATAACTGAGAAGAATTACTGAACTCGTAGATGAGGTGGGAGCTATGGAAATTTAATAGCTCCCATCGTAGAAAAGCAGAGATGAAGGCAGAAGGGTGAAGGACGAAAAAGTAACTGCTCGGCATGAGTAAGCGCTCTTTACGCTTTCACCACTCTACCTTCATCCTTACAGTTCTTCCCCTCCCGCTTTCATCCTTTATCGCTGTAGTTCCTATCTTTAACGTAAGTTCGATGTAAGAGAGAAAAGGAGAGAACTATCCACGCGCATCACACGAAACCACACTAAATGAATCGTCCTCTTCGTGTAGTTTAGTGTGGTTTAGTGGATAATTCACTTGCTCATACTTCGTCTTATATCGAACTCACGTTATCTTTACTCTTCATCACTGTTCTGTTTTTTGTAGAGCGCGAGCATTGCGCGCGAATTTCTGCGCGGGTGATTCATCTGCTTCGATCTGGCCGCCGTTGAATGCGCGTGCGGCGCGCTCGCGGAAAGCAGCGTCTGCGATTTCGGCCAACCACCAGAATGTGCCGCGCGTTCCAAGATGCTCGCGCACGCGGCTGAAGATGCGCGGGTAGAGCTTGGCCGTATGGCCCAAAAGTTTTTTGAACGCGCTCAAGCTCAAACGATCAAGGAAAAGCTCGCGTCGCACACGTTCGTCCAGCGCATGCAGCGCCATCATCACAGCGTTCAAAGTCTCGTTCACAGCCGAAGGCGCGCTCTTTGGCGTGGGTCGCAGGAACTCGGCCAGCCGCGCTCCTTGCGCAACGCGTGGCGCGTACGCACAAACCTCTGCGAGCGACGCAGCATCAAGCATGTCTGCTTCCAGAGCCAGATCGGTCAAATGAGTCTGACGATTTAGCCCGCGCACGTGCGCACCAAAATTATTGAAAGCCAGAGGACTGTTCGCGTTTCCCGCATCGCCAACAGCCATCACGCGCATCTCTGTGCCGCGCCCGCGCTGATTCCAACCACGCGACGGCTGAAAGCCTTCGACGTAACCGAAAACGGGGCGCAGAACGCGCCACTGCGCGCCCGTGCGTTTGTAAGCGGGAAGCTTCTCGAAGTAGCGCTCAAATAGCGCTAGCAGAGATTTGTCTGCCAAAGAATCAACCGCGTCGTAAAAGAATAGATAAGTCGCGTACTCGTCGCGTGCAAGTTTTTGCGCCAATGCCTCCCAGATTAGCTGGCGATGCGCGCTAGCATCCTCGTTGCTAACCAGAATCTCGCCGACATTGAAATCCGCAGCATCCGCCTCGACGCCGCGCACGAAGCCGCGCGCCACAGTTCCCACCATAGGACTCACGTGCGTCACGGCGCGCACGCCGTTTAGCTGGCGAAGCACACGGGAGCCAGCGCCGCTCGCATCAACGAAAAGCCGCGCCGCGAAAAATTTATGCTCACCGGTGCGCACGTCTTCGAGTTCGACCGTGACACGCGCGGGCTGAACGTAGCATCGCACGAACCTGTAGAGATCGAGCGCGAGCGAGCCAGTATCGCCATCTTCAATTTTCCTCTTCGCTTTGCCGAGCAGCACATCCGCATCAACGGACACATCCAGCACGCCGTCCATCCAGAGCCGCGGGCTTTTCACACGCGAGGCCACATCATGAAATTTGACAAAGCCGGAACGATAACGATTGTTGACCGCCGCTTCTATCTCCTCTTTAGTAAAAAGCCCTGCGCGCTCTAACTCCCTCAAATCTTCATCCGAGATATTCCACCCACGCCCAGTCCTGCCAGCTTCTCCTTCATCGAAAACCATCACGCGACGCTTGTAACACGCCGCCATCACAGCCGCATGAAGAAGCCCCAACGAGCCGCCAGCATAGATGACATCAAACTCAGCTTCTATTGGCAGGCGCGCAGGCGGCGCTCCCTTTACAATCACTTCCCGCGCGCCATCGCGTCCCATCTCTTCATGCCAGCGCACCTCTTCCTGCCAGATGCCGCGCAGCCATTTCTCACGATTCCCCAGAGAACCGAACTGCGCGACGGTCAGAGGATACCGCCTGCGAAACTCGCTCAAATCCGGCGCTCCGTTTTTGTCCTTAATAATTGTGGTCATAAAGCAGAAAAGCTCTCCATTAAAAGGGGGAGAGCTTAAACTATTTCCTTCGCAAATAAACTACGGAATCTTGTTAATTTTAGCTAAAGAGAAGAGTAACAAGAATATTTTTTAATCTTTAGTTATCAGCTCTTAGTTTTCCGTATTAAGAAAGAAGCCAAATGCTTTTATTAAAATCCATGAATTAAAAATTAAAAATTCTCTCTTGCTCGTCACTCGTCACAGCTTTTATGCTGTATCATTCAGCCGCCTAAGAAACTCTTCCGCCTCTGCGCTGGACTTCAACCGAATGATCTGCCTGTCTTGAGAATGCTTCTCAAGCAGCGCCATCACTTTTGGCTTCGTCCTGTTCGGATAATCCCACACCCAGCGCATGAACTCCCAGTTGAATTTCTCCGCACAGCCTTCGGCCATGTCCGGCCTATGCCTGTTTCGATATAACACTGCTCTTTTTAGAATGCGCCACAGACAGGTTGTGCGCGCTATGTCCAGAAATATCACTGTGTCACACGCCTCAAGCCTACGTTCAAGTGTGCTCAAATAATTCCCGTCAATAATCCAGGAGTCGCGCTTCAACAAAGTCTCAATCGTCTTCCGCCACTCATCCTTGGGCGTCTCTACCCATCCCGGATTCCAGTAGAGTGAGTCAAGATGTATGACTTCGATGCCAAGGATTTGTCCAAGCCTTTTCGCAAAGGTGGATTTACCAGCCCCGCCTGAGCCAATCACCAAGACCTTTCTCATATTGCACAGAGCGCGATGGCACAGACATGTTGAAGGCAAAAGTAAAAAGGTAAAAGGAAAAAGGGGTAGGGCGAAAAGCTTTTTAATTAAAATTTAAAAATGGTTTGAGCCTTCCTTTTTCCTTTTACCTTTTTACTTTTGCCTTTTCTTTCTTCACAGCCTGCTTCGTGAAATCAGACTGATGACGGCGACGAAGAGGGCTGAGCCTATGATTGACCAGATGATCGGAAAGCGCGTGCCGCCTATGGGAAAAACGAAAAGCTCCGGTAGGCCAAGAACACGTGCCAGCCACATGCCTATGAGCGCGCCTATGAAACCGAGCGCGATTGCTACTAGACAACCGCCGCGCGAATAGCCGCTAATGGCTTGACCCAACGAACCGCACACGCCAGCCACCAGAAGAAGTAGAAGCAGATCAATCAGAGTCATAAAGATTTTCCCCTTTAATTTCTGCCTACAAGTGTCGCGCCAAAATCAATATCAATCAAGTGGATTTCGGAATGCGGATTTCGGAATGCGGATTGAAAGCTCTGATTTTAAATTTCAAATCTGAAATCTCAAATTTGAAATTTAAAATCAAAGAATTTAATCCTCCTATTAAATCCGCATTCCGAAATCCGCAATTGGACTCAGTGGCTCAATTCATCACGAAAGACTTGTCCGCCTTTCATCACGAATCGCACGCGCTCAAGCTCTGTGATGTCTTGCGTCGGATCGTTTGCTACGGCAACTATGTCCGCGAATTTTCCCGCTTCGATAGCGCCCATGTCATCAGTTGCGTCAAGAAGTTCGGAAGCCGTGATGGTTGCGGATTGAATCGCCTGCATAGGCGTCATCCCGTAGCGAACCATGAACGCGAACTCTTTCGCAGCGTTCTCAGTCCAGGGAAATGCGCCCGCGTCCGTGCCGAAAGCCACCTTCACGCCCTTTCGCACAGCGACGCCGAATATTTTTGCTTCCATGTCGCGCATGGTCATATAGATTGGTCTGCCTTCGCGCGCTCGCCCTTCGGCGACGTAAACGCCCGTGTAGATAGTAGGGCACCAGTAAGTCCCCTGCCGCACCATGCGATCAATCAACTCTTCGTCAAGCCCATAGCCATGCTCAATCGAATCAACCCCGGCTCTAAGCGCTGCGTCAATTCCTTCGCGTCCCATTGCGTGCGACGCTACGCGATGACCCAGACGATGAGCCTCTTCGACGAAAGCTTTCATCTCTTCGTCCGTAAAATTGACCCAACTGTGCAGCACGCCCGCTTTCATGTAGTAGCGGCGATCAGCATAAAACTTTATCCAATCCGCGCCGTACTTCACTTCCTCGCGCACAGCACGGCGAATGTTCTCCACTCCGTCCACAATCTGCACGCCTTCCGGCATAGTCAATTCCCAGGAGTAACCCAGAAGCGGATACATTCCGGTTCCAGAAAACGCGCGCGTAGAGACGAACATTCGCGGCCCCGGAATCACACCGCGCGCAATAGCATTTTTCACATCAACGTCCGCGTACATAGCACCTTCTGTCCCCAAATCTCGCATCGCCGTAAACCCGTTCATAAGCGCGTTTCGCACAGAGACGGTCGCGCGAATGGCTCTATATGGAATTGACTCGCGCAGCAGTTGCTCGTCGTAATCCGCGCTGGTTACATCGCCCTGCAAGAGTATGTGAACGTGGCAGTCAACGAGGCCGGGCATGACGGTAGCGTGTGAAAGATCAACGACGCGCGTCGCAGGGGAAGCCTGGCGCTCAATTTCTGCCAGTGGGCCGACCCGAAGAATTCGGTCGTTCTCAATTAAAATCCCCTGGTTCTGAAGCACACGGCCAGCGCGCACATCAACCAGCCGCCCGGCCTTTATGAGCACACTAGACACGCGCGCCGCATTCTGCTGTGCGACGAGTGAAATCTGTAATAGCGAGCCAATGAGGAACAGGCTAAGAAGCATCTTCTCCATGACAAATCTCCGAATTTGAGAGCAGGGATGAAAGAAGAAAGGGGAAGAGGGAAAGAGGGGAAATGGGGAAATGGGAAAATGGGAAAAAGGATAATGAATAACAGCCTTCTCCTTTTACCCTCTTACCCATTTCTCCTTTTCCCCCTTCTTCTTTCATCCTTGCCTCTTTATAATTTTTCTCGATTGTAGTAATAATTTAGTTAGCGGTCGGGCGCGCTTCGTAATTGCGGCCAGCCGAACGAACGAAAGCTGGCGAGCGCTGCTTTCATCAAAAAGAGTTTTCGGGCTGCTCGGCCCTTCACCTGTTCTTCCCTTAAAAAAATTTTAGCAATAGGAGTTTTGAAAATTATGCGCAAGATTTTAGTTTCAGCCCTCATAGTCCTCTCACTTTTCGCTTTTGCATTCGCGCAAGGCGGCAGCAACCAAACGCCAGACATGGGCGACGAGCTTCGTCTTGGACATGCGCCGAGCCAGCCAGACGGCATAGGCCGCGCCGTCATTCAGGTCTTCGACGAACAGGGCAATCCCATCAAGGGCGCTTACCTAAAGCTACAGTCGCTCTGGGGCGAAGACAATCTCTGCGAGTCCTACGGCTGGACGAACGAGCATGGTGTCATAGCGCTGCCCCCGATTCACATGGGCACTCTTAAGCTCAAAGTGAAAGCCAAAGGATACAAGACGCAGGAACTGACCGTTAATCCAGGCTCGCTAGGCGACCCGGTTCACATCACGCTAACCAGAAAGTAACAGCAGACATCAACACTAAAGTTTAATGAAGAGCTTGCTGTCAAACGGCGGCAAGCTCTTTCTTTATAAACCCTAAATCAGCTTTGAATAAATAAAGCGACGTTGACCACAACGCTTTCATCCCTCCGCCCTCATCCCTGCTTTTCATCCCCATCCTTTGCTCTTCAGCCATTCACGCACGACCTCTCTCCTGTCGCGCTTGTTGCCGTCAATCTCGTAATTCAAACGCCGCATCTCCTCAGTCGAGAGCGCGCCGCCAAGTTTAGCTAAAACTTCATTCAACTCAGGCACGCGCTGAAGAGCGTCGCGGCGCACCAGAAAAACGGCTTCGTAAGGCGGGAAGTAGTGGCGGTCGTCTTCCAGTTGCACAAGGTCTAACGAGGAGATTAGCCCGTCGGTCGAATTGCCCGCAATGAAATCCACTTGCTTCGACGCAAGTGCGCGGTAGGTGAGCGACAAATCCATCTCGCGCGGCGGCTCTGCGAATTTTAGGTTGTAAGCGCGCGCAAGGCCGGGATAGCCATCTGCGCGCGACTTGAAATCCTGTCCGAAGCCTGCGTGCCATCGCGGCGTGAGCGGCACGACATCCGAGATAGTCTTCAAATTAAACTTTCGGGCATCTTCACCTCGAACCAGAATTGCAAAAGTATTCTCAAAGCCTAGCGGCGCGCTCACCTCAACATTAAATTTCTGCGCGTACTCCTGCTTCAACTCATCGTAAACGGCGCGCGGGTCTGTGATTGGTTTATGATGAAGAATGTCCGTGTAGGACGTTCCGGTGTATTCTGGATAAAGATCAATGCGCCCGGCTAAGAGCGCGTCGTGACAGAGTTGGCCGCCAAGCTCGTACTGCCGCTCGACCTCCACGCCGCGCGCCTCAAGCATCTGCGCGACCATCTCGCCCAATAGAACAGACTCCGTAAAATCTTTCGTGCCAATTGAAACATGAGCATGAAAGGCGAGCGTACTGGGGCGTCTTGCGCTCCACCACGCTGCGAAAATTCCAAGCGCGACAATCAACGCGAGCGTAGCCCAAACCAACCGGCGCAATACTCTATTACTTTTTACGCTCGCCCTCTTCGCTCTGAAATCAAATCGCTTCTCCAGAAGTCCAAGACCGAAATCCGCAGCGAGCGCCATCAACGCCGCAGGGACTGCGCCCATCAAGATCAATCTATCGTCGTTCGTTCGCAAGCCACGAAAGATATACGTGCCAAGTCCGCCCGCGCCGACAGCCGCCGCAATCGTAGCGACGCCTACAGCAATGACGACGGCTACGCGCACGCCCGTCAGTATCACGCTCGCTGCCAATGGCAGTTCGACTTGAAAAAGAATCTGGCGGTCTGTCATCCCCATAGCAACGGCTGCCTCGCGCACGCTCGCGTCCACGCCCAGGATTCCCGTCACAGTGTTGCGTATGATTGGCAAGAGTGAATAGAGAACCAGCGCGACGATTGCCGTGCGCGCGCCTATGCCTCCGATGAAAGGCAGCGGGATTAGAAAGCCGAAGAGCGCGAGGCTCGGCACGGTCTGCATAACGTTGGCGAAGCCCAGCACGGGCGCGCGAAGTCTTGGTCTGCGCGTGAGCATGATGCCGACGGGAATGCCTATGAGCAGAGCTATAGAAGTTGAAATCGCCACGAGCGCCAGGTGTTGCCAGACGAGCGTGAAAAACTCGTTGCGATTATTTAGGAAAAATTCCCACGCGCTCATTCGCTCCTCCCTGCTTTGGAGAATACGCCTTCGTCCAGCTTCAACGTCTCTACATAAGCGCGCGCGTGAGGCTCTTCCGAACTGAGGAAATTTTCGGGAGTTTCCAAAAGAGCGATTCGCCCTTTGCTCATAAGGCAGACGCGCGTGCCCAACAGAAGAGCCTCGCGCACATCATGTGTGACGAAGATGACAGTCTTGTTGAGACTACGGCTCAACTCTGCAAACTCTTTTTGCAGAGCGGCGCGTGTCAGAGGGTCAAGAGCGCCGAAAGGCTCATCCATTAAAAGAAGCGGCGGGTCTGCTGCGAGCGCACGAGCGACGCCAACGCGCTGACGCTGCCCGCCGGAAAGCTCGCGCGGGTAACGCCCGGAAAATTTTTCCGCGTCAAGCCCGACCAGTTCAAGCATCTCTCGCACACGCCCAAGACACTTCTCTTCATCCCAATTTTCAAGACTCGGCACGAGCGCGACGTTTCGCTCGACGGTAAAATGCGGAAACAGACCCGCCTCCTGAATCACGTAGCCAGTTCGCCTGCGCAAAGCAATGGCGTCCCACTCGCGCGTCTGTTTCCCCTCGACCAGCACCTCTCCGCTTGTAGGCAGCAGCAGACGATTCACAAGCTTGAGCGTTGTGGTCTTTCCGCAGCCCGACTCGCCCAGCAAGATTAGAGTCTCGCCGCGCGTCACACTTAAGTTCAGATCGGAAATTATAGGCTGACTCGCGCCCGCAACATCGTAGCCGACACTGCGGAATTCGACGAGCGCAGAATCATTAATAGGAGTGGACATAATGAAACTAGAGACTCATAGCTCGATTCAAAACCCCTTAGCGAGCTTTGGTTTTATCTTTGCGCCTTTGCGAGAACATGCAACTTACATGAGTCTTGAATGTTAATAGAATTGTAGGTTCACGCTGTAGAAGCAAAGGGAAATGCTTAAGCTCGCAAAGATGGTTAGACTACCATTGGTTTTGGAATAATCTCTTAATTCGTTTGCGCTATGCAATCCGCAAATATTCGATGACTCGTTCGATTGAGCCGTGCCATGAGCCTTGATAGTTCTGTAAAAGAATATCGGCGGTAGAAACTTCATCTTCAATAACACGCTCGCGCAAGATGTCCAGGTATTTAACTTCTTCAGGTGCGATGCGCGCTAGTCCTTCGGCGGCGAGCGCGATTATCTCTTTAGCTGAGCTTAACACATGAACGCCCGCGTGCGCGGCTTTCAGTGCTTCGCGCGCGACATGCTCTTGCAGCCTGAGCATTTCGCCTAAATTCAACTGCGGCGCGATACGCAGCGCTTCGTCCAACGAAACCGCGTCGTACATCAAACCTTTCCAGAGCGCCTGCGCGGCGAGCGCCATTTCGAGAGAACCGCCGTCCATGCTTCGCAACTCAAGATGCTGCTTGACGCGCGCTTCCGTGAAGATGGTCGTCAGGTGATCCGTCCAGTCATGAAAAACAGGCTCAACGGCTCCCGCTCCTTCTAAGAAATTCCGAAAGGTTAAGCCTCCTTCGACCGGAAGGTAATTCCCGTTCCGTCTAGTGAAAATCATAGGCACATCGAGCGCGTATTCTACGAAACTTGCGTACGAGAATTTTTCCGTGAACGCTGCGGGCGAGACATTTGAACGGTCCGGGTCGGTTTCGAGCCACGCCGCCGCGCGAGTTGATTTATAACCTGAAGGCGTGCCGTTCTCGAAAGGTGACGATGCGAAGATTGCTGTGACGATTGGAGCCAGACGATTGCCCAGGATGAATTTTCGTGAAAAGTCTTCTTCCGAGCCGTAGTCCAGATTGACCTGAACGGCGCAGGTGCGGCACATCATATCCCACGCGCGCATCCCACGCGCCGCAAGATATGGGCGCATCAAAGTGTAGCGACTTTTCGGATACCAGTTCTGCTCTTCTATAGTCCTGATGGGATCAAATCCTGCGGCGATAAAGACGAAACTATTTTCGATAGCAATCTCACGAAGGCTGGCAAGATGCGTGCGCGTGTTACGCTCAATCTCGAAAAGATGCGCGTGCGGCTCGCCTGAAAATTCTATCTGCCCGCCCGGCTCGACCGTAACGCGCTCGCCCGCGCCTGCGCGCGTCTCAACTATCACGTCGTCTTCAAATTGAAAATCTTCAGTTGACCGCGATAATCCCGCCAGCATTGCTTGAACCTGTCCGGCGTCGAGTCGCGCGAAATTGCGCGCATCGTAGCCGAACATTTCATACTCAAGCCCACACTTCCAATCCGCTTCAGGCTTCGCACCCTTCATCAGGTGCGACACGAAGAGCGGCGTGGAATCAGCATTCACCCTTAAGTCTTCGGGCGCACAGCCATTTGACTGATGAGCGCCTTCGGTTTCGAGCGCAAAGCTTTCGGCGGTCGCGCAAAGCTTCGTGTCGAAATTCTTTCCCGTTTGAATCAGTTGATCGCTCATCTTTCGCCTGTCGCCAGAAAAAGATTGCTGCTGAACTGCTTGCGCGCGTCCATCCACGTGCGCGCTCGCTCGAATCCTGTCTCTTCGGCCAGATTAGTTAAACCCTCAAGATCATACTTGTAAGAGTTCTCAGTGTGAATGCGCTCGCCCTCATCGAAGCGTAGTTCCAATTCCAGCGCAGGCACGCGCACCATCTGATTGCGCAAACTGATTATATAAACTTCAACGCGGCCAGTCTCTTCGTTATAGCTTGCGTGATGGCGGAACGCGCGCGGATTGAAATCAGCATCGAGTTCACGATTGATGCGCGCAAGCTGGTTCAGATTGAATGCTGCCGTTACGCCGAGCGCGTCGTCGTAAGCCTCTTCGAGCGCCTGCGGGTTCTTCTTCAAGTCTGCGCCTAAGAGAAGCGCATCGCCCGCGCGAAGAACTCCGCGCACCGCTCTCAAAAACTCTACGGCCTCCGCCGCGTCGAAGTTGCCTATGTTCGAGCCTAAGAATAGCGCGAGCGTTCGACATGGGCGGTCTTGCGTTTTCAGAGCATTGAGACCAGCGACGTAATCGCTCGCATAAGCTTCTATGCGAAGCTCAGGGTAAGATTGCAGCAGCACGCGCGAGCTTGTCTCAAGCGCCGAAGCGGAAATATCTATGGGCGTGTAGAGCAGATCATTCTGTCGCCTTATCAATGCTTCGATAATGCGCCGCGTCTTCGATGCGCTGCCGGAACCCATTTCAAGCAACGTGACATTTTGCCCTTCAACCGCGCTCACTATCTCGTCCGCGTAGCGCGCCAATATCTCATTCTCTGCGCGCGTCAGATAGTATTCGGGCAACAGGCAGATGGCCTCGAAGAGTTGCGATCCCAACTCGTCGTAAAAATATTTCGGAAAAAGTTTTTTAGGCCGCGCCGTCAGTCCAGCGCGCACGTCCTCCTTGAAACTCGCGCTGAGGTCGCGGCGCAAGAGATTATGTATAGTGAGCCTGTCGGCTGCGACCGCGTCGGGTTGTGGTTGCGGCACAAGTTTTTCCCTTCTGAGGAGTGTTTTGGAAATATACGTCCGAAGCCTTCGTGGCGGATTCGCCGCCCGGAAATTTCAGATGCCAAGATAGCGACCCTTTAATCCAGATGCGCTGCACTTGCTTAACTCAGCCGCTGCTATGATAACTTATCGCTGTTGATTATCAACTCGCGCCGAAGCCTTGAGCACAAGCAAAAGCTCAAATCTTTGCGAGCTTATCTTTTATCTTTGCGCCTTTGCGTGAACCTGCAACCCTTATTAATCTTAAGAGTCAAGAGAATTGCATTTTCACGCAAAGGCGCAAAGTTAAAAACTTAAGCTCGCTAAGGTTCATTGCGACGATATACTTTTGAAAGGCTCCTAAGTGGCAGACATTCGGGCAGAAGAGATTAAGAGTTTGATGAAAGACGCGCGCGCGGAGACTTTGCGGCTCTTCGATCTGGTGCGCGAGATTGATTTGCGCGAAAGCCCCGGCTTCGGTTTCCGTCCAGTCATCTGGCATCTGGCGCACATAGGAGTTTTCGAGGGCTACTGGATTCTGCAAAAGCTTTTTGGCGAAAACCCACTGGACGAGCGCTACGACCGCATCTTCGATCCAATCAATACGCCGCGCGAGGATTCCAAAAATCTCCCGTCACGCCGCGAGATGGAAAATTATCTCACGCGTGTGCGCGAGAAAATCTTTCGCTATCTGGATGAATCTGATTTTGGCGGGGAAAACCCGCTCATGCGCGATGGCTTCATCTTCCGCATGGTGCTTGAGCACGAGTACCAGCATCAGGAGACGCTAGCTTATCTGCTGCACATGCTCTCGCCTGAGAAGAAGATCAGACCGCAGGCCAGGTCTCCTCTCAATATTCTTTCAACGCTCGCGCGCGACATGGTGATTGTGCCCGCCGGACAATTCGAGATGGGCGCAAGAGAGGATTCTTTCGTTTACGATAACGAGCAGCCGCGACACGCGGTTGAGTTGCCCGCGTTCAAGATTGATCGCCTGCTGACGACGAACGAAGAGTACGCGCGATTTGTTGATGAAGGCGGATACGAGCGGCGCGAGTTCTGGAGCGATGAGGGCTGGCAGTGGCGCGTCAAAGAGAATTGGACTTGCCCGCTCTACTGGAAGCGCTATGGAAAAAGTTGGCGCGCTCAAACGATGTTCGATGAAGGTGAGCTTGATTCTCAGCATCCAGTCACGGGCGTAAGCTTCCACGAATCGGAAGCCTACGCGCATTTTATGAATAAGAGATTGCCTACGGAAGAGGAATGGGAAAGGGCAGCGTCGTGGGATTTTAGGAGCGAGACCAAGCATCGTTTCGCTTGGGGCGATACTGAGCCTAACTCGTTGCTCTGCAATTTCAACTTTAACTTCTGGGGCACAACCCCGGTCGGAAGTTTCCCGGCGGGCGCGAGCGCTGCGGGCTGTCTTGATATGACCGGAAACGTCTGGGAGTGGACGAGCACGCCGTTCGCTGGCTATAAAGGATTCAAAGCTTTTCCCTATCCAGAATATTCCGAAGTCTGGTTCGACGGCGATCACCGTGTTCTGCGTGGAGGCTCCTGGGCTACGCGCGCGCCCTTGCTGCGCACGACCTTCCGAAACTTCTTCCGCCGCCAATTCAGAATCGCATTCGCAGGGATACGCTGCGCTTCGGATGCTTGATTGCCAGATTTCTTAGCGAGCTTCGGTTTTAACTTTGCAGAAGAGCGGGGGCAAGCCCGCCTTCCATACCAGTGAGATTAATAATCTTGAGCTTTGGAATTTAAAGCGCTCAACTTCCATAACCTCATAGGTTGGGAAAGCGGGCTTGCCCCCGCTCTTCCTTCCTTATTCTATTGTGCAATTCGGTATAATTTGTTATGCGGCGTTCGACTCAGCCAGCGCATTCATTCGTCGCTACAGTTTGCTCTTCGTTGAAGTTATCCAGCGCGGGGCTGAATCAGTTGTCTGTCGTAAGATTAGGTTTAGCTGCGCAGTATGATGCTGAACATGTCGCATGTTATCCAGCATTAACTCGGCAATAGTCATGTCAGGCCATTCCGGCCTACAGCGTTGAGGAGCCTTCTCATCCTTGAGAGAGGCAATCACTTCTCTACACTTATTGCGGCCATGCGTGAGATAGTTTTGAAGCTCCTCTTTCGTGTACACACGCTCTGGCATCAATCCCGCCGGGTTCATTTCATCAAGTGTGAAAGGAGCAGGCGGAGCGAACTCTTCAACCGAGTCTGATAGATAAAAATCTAGCCAGAAGAGCGTGTGATAGACTACGTACCAGAATTCCGGTTGCCGCGAGCGATCATTCCATAGCTCTTCGGGACACGCTGCGATGGCGTTTTCGAGCATGTCAATGGAAGCCCCGAACTGTCGCCAGAGGATTGTTTTCCAAGCAGTATCCATCTAAAGACATCGGATCATGTCAAGAATCGGTGCAAACGAAGAACTATCCACGAATACACACGAAACAACACGAATAAAAACAGATTCATCTTTCGTGTGATTTCGTGTTGTTTCGTGGATGGCTCTTTCTTTCATCATTATCTTGCTCCTTCACCAGCACCTATCCTTTACATGAGCCAAGAGATCAAGCCGCTTCGCCACGACGGATTTTCTCAAGCCTGCGGACTCGACCAACGTAAGCCTGCGCGACTTCGGACTGAAACATCTCTCTTGTCTCCATCTCGTCATCGGCCACAGGCTCAAGCGCTAAGTCCATGTACTCGTGGCGCAAGGGATCGTGTTTTATCTTGCGATAGATGAGGCGAAGGCGAAGATACAGAGTTATCCAGCGTATCTGCTTCCAAGCGGTTTCAATAAAATATTTCGGATAGAATTTTAGGGGCGATTCCAGGGGCTGACCAGACCTGCGCGTGCGGCGCACCTTCAGGCGAAGGAAGCCACCTTCGAGCGGGTGGATTTTCTCTATTCCTATGCAGCCTTTGAACCAGACTATTAGGAAGAGGGCTTTGCCGGGGCTGACGCCGGTTGCCATAGCGCGGCGTAGAACCGTTTCGATGTGCTCATCCGTGTAATAGGTCTCCCAAGCCTCTTGATAGACCTGCTCCCACTCATCGCGCGTCATGCGAGGATGACCTGCGACTGCGTGATTAAGATCGTACTTGTTCAAGTCCTTATCCATCCATGAGCCTGCCTCGTGCAGCTTGCGATGATCTTCAGAGCCGGGCAGCGGAGTAAGATAAAAGAATTCCAGAAGATCAACGGGCAACTCTTTCTGTATGACGCGTATGTCGTGCAGGATGGTTTCGGGCGTGTCGTTGGGAAAGCCGAGAATGTAGCCGCAGTAGGTCAACACGTGCGCCTGCTTCCAAGCCAGGAGCATCTTGCGATATTCGGTGATCTTGTTCTGCTGTTTTTTTGCGCCCAGAAGATTTTCTGGATTGATGTTCTCAAGCCCTATGAACACGCGCTTGACTCCTGCACGCGCGGCCTTCTCTATAAAATTCTGTAGACGGTGACAGAGCGTGTCCACCTGAATTATGAAATTGATTTGAAGACCTTCGACTTCGCGCAAGCGTATGAGACGGTCAAGGATTGGTTCCCAGTTCTTGTTGCGCGCGAAGTTGTCGTCTGTGATGAAGAAGCGATGAATGCCCTGCGCGACGTTGGCACGTATGATGCGCTCAATGTCATCCGGCGAGCGGTGGCGCGATTTGCGTCCCTGCACGTTGATGATAGTGCAGAACGAGCATTGATAAGGACAGCCGCGCCCTGCGTCCAAACTCGTATTCGCGCCCGCCGTGCGCATGACTCTTTCCGCCGGAAGCAGAGGCATCGCCGCGCCTTCCATGTTCGGCAGGTCGTTCATGAAATTGTAGAGCGATGGAAGTTTTTTATCCCATGCATCTTTGAGCACCTGACCCAGACGGCCTTCGGCCTCGCCTGCGAAGAGCGATATGCCCAACGCTTCGGCTCGCCGCACTTCTGGGTCGCGCTCTTTGAGCATCGCAATCGTGCCTGAGACGTGAAAGCCGCCTATGGCAACCGCTATCCCACGCTCGCGCAAAGGCGCAGCGATGTCCAACGCGCGCGGAAACTGATTAGACTGAACGCCGACCAGCATCACCATCCCTGCATCAGCATTCTCAACGAGCGATGCTATGCGCTCCGGGCGTATGCGCGTGTTAGTTTCATCGAAAGCGTGTATGTCAATCTCAACATCCTCGCCCAGCACCTTCTGTTCCGCGCATTCAAGGGCAAGCCCGTACAGCACAGCCAAACTATTCGACGGAATCGCAGATCGAAACCACTGTATGACGTAGCCGTCGTCGTCATAGTGCGACGGCTTGATGAGCACCAGGCAGAAACGTCTTGACTTATTCTTGTTGGATTCGATCACGCTCTAACCTTTCACCGACGTGACATCGAGTAAAGCAAAGTATCTGATAGAGAAGTTTGATGTCAAACTGAAGTCAGGAAGGAAAAGCAAGGATGAGGGATGAAAGACGAGCTATTGAAGTTGAGCAACTCATGTTACGCAGTCAAAAGTATTAAGCCGTCGAAGACGGCGACAGCATAAAGCCCAGCCCGTCAGGGCTGGGTGAATCATGGCAATAAAGATTATCAAGCCCATGAAATGGGCGACAGAGCGCTATTAATCAAAGGGCTGTCGCTATCTTCGATAGCTCTCTCTTCGTTCTCTTACTCTAACCCAGCGCTCACGCACTGGGCTTTATGCTGTCGCCCGTTTCACGGGCTGATTATCACATGACCTAATCCTACATTTTCATCGTGGTAATGGTTGCGGAATTGAAGCTATAGCGTAGGCGAGTACGGACATGACGGCTGCGTTCTCGGCCAACTCTCTTGGATTGACTTTATCGAAGGTGTCGGCAGCCGTGTGGTGATAATCGAAGTAGGTGCGCTCGTCCTGCCAGAGCGCAAACGCTGGCACGCCTGCTTGCGAGAGCGGCGAGACATCTGCTTCGGTGTCGTCGGTCATTCGCATAAGGGGCGCGCCGGAGCTTTCCAATATGCCCGCGAGCGGCTGAAGTATCTTGATGATGTCGGGTTTCCCTGTCGCCTGAAATCCTATGGGATGGCCTGCGCCACGGTCGCTCTCGATTGCGGCGACGTGATTACTAACGTCGCCCGCATGCTCTCGCGCATAAGTGCGCCCTCCCATCAGACCGTTCTCTTCATTCATCCACGCGATGAAGCGAATAGTCCTCTTGGGGCGAAGGTGAAGCTGTTTGAGAATCTGTACGGTCTGCATAGCCATGACCACGCCAGCCCCGTCATCAATCGCGCCCGTTCCTAAATCCCACGAATCGAGATGGCCTGAGACTATTATGATCTGCTCTGGATGCTCGCTTCCTCTCAAGTCCGCTGTGACGTTGTAGCTTTCAGCGTCCGGTAACTGCTGCGGCGTCAGGACCAGATGCATTCGCACGCTGCCCTGCGTGGTGAGATACGCCATCATCTCCGCGTCTTCGGCAGCGACAGCAGCCGCAGGGATGCGAGGCGCGTCGGCAGCGTAGCGCGTTGCGCCCGTGTGCGGAAGACGATAGCTTAGACCGCCAACCGAGCGAACCAGCGCCGCGACAGCACCGAGTCGAGCGGCTGCGCTTGGCCCCGCGCCGCGATAGACGACCGATTCGCCGTAAGCTGCGCCGCCGTAGCCTTGCGCTGCAATCTGTTCGTCGAATTTATGGTTGAATAGGACTATCTTGCCTTCAACTTTTTTACGACCAAGCGCCGTCAACTCGTCAAAATTATTTACTACGACAACCTCAGCCGTTATTCCTTCGGCTGGCGTCGCAACGCTCCCGCCGAGCGCCGTCAGCACTACCTTCTGCGTTGTGTTCGGCGCTTGCCCCGGAAATTCCAGAAGCGAGGCCGATTCTTCACCACGAACCCAATGCGGAACCATAACCTTCTCAAGCTTCACTTCAAGACCCAGACGGCGCATTTCGCCAGCAATGTATTCAACAGCCTGTTGAGCTTGGGGCGACCCGCTCAGACGCGGGCCAATGTTATTGGTCAGGTGTGCCAACTGCTTCAGCGCGTAATCGCTCTCCAAAGCTGCCTGCTGAATCTGCTTCAACTCGCGCAGTAGCTGCGGGCTGAACTGGCTCGGCTCTGTTTGCGTCGCCTGCTGTGCTCGTCGTTGCGCGATGAGCGACAACGGGCTTGAAGAAGCGGCAAGAGAGAGCGCGAAGATGAAGAGGAGAAGTTTCCTGTAGCTTTTAAGGCGTAGATTTTTTTTGCTCATGTTAACTTCGAGTTTATATTCAGATGATAATGTTCATCCCGGCGCGCGATGTCTATCACTTCAGATATGCGTTGCACCCGTAGCACCAGATGAACGAAGACGGCGCAAGGGGCAGCGAACGTATTATCGGGTGACTGCTCTCGCGCGCATGAGCGGTCGCGTGACCGTTCGTTGATTCGCAACAGCCCACGTGGCCGCACGACATGCAAACGCGCGTGGGCGCTTCCAGCCCGCACTCTGCGCAACGTGAATCCTGCACTGTGACGGTCACGGGAGTCGCGGCATAATGAGGACATAACTCGCGCGAAAGCGTAGCCATACGAATTCTAACCTCTCTAATTATTTTGAACTTTCAGAGAGAAGCTTAACGCCCTTAGCGCCCACTCGACAAGCGCGCGTGGGAATTTGTGAAGGCAAAAGTAAAAAGGTAAAAGGCAAAAGGAAGGCTGAAACCATTTTTAAATTTTAATCTTAAATTCCCCGTCAGCTTGCTGCGGGGTCGCCGATTAGAAATTAAGGGAGTCCAGAGGGAACACTGTTCCCTCTGGTCAAGAGCGGGGTTAATACCCCGCTCGCGAAGTCGGCGGGCGGCGCGTTAGTGACGCCGCCGTTTATTTGAAAAGCTTTTCGCCTTATCCCTTTTTCCTTTTACCTTTTTACTTTTGCCTTTCATTTGCCTTCATTTGGCATTTGGCCCAAATATCCCTTAAACTTTTGTTCAGCCGAACCCTTTCCCTAGAGACTTTTCGATGAGAGAACTCACAGAGCCTAAGTGGGCAGTGATCAGCGAGCGCGGCTGCGAGGCCGCAGGTCTCAACTACGAAGAGGCCATAAAGCTTGAGCGACGTTTGAAGCGCGAGAATGTTCACGGCCTCTGCATCGTCACAGACACCGCCGCTCGCCGCATGAAAGAGCGCACGCCTGTCGAAGCCAGATAAAGCAGTTTTCAGTTTTTAGTTTTTAGTTTTCAGTTAAAAGCCGGTTCGCCCCTTGCTGAAAACTGAAAACTAAAAACTGAAAACTATCCCGCGTACTTGGTTCTAATCTTCACACAGCGTTCGAGTGGGTCAAGGTTTTCGAGGACTTTCAAGCGAAGGTCGCGGTCTAGCGCGGGCGTGCGCTGTAGGAAATTCTGAACGGTCGTGAGCGCTTCGCTGCTGCATTGTCCGCCTAAAAACGCGCCGAGCCAATTGTTGATGAAGAAGATTTTTCGCGTGCGCTTGAGCGTGGGCAGCGCTTCCAGAGCCGGAGCTAGATATGGAAGCGTCAGGTCGGATTGAAGAATCGTGTTAAAGGGCGGAGCGCTCGCCTCTATCCAGCTTTCCGCCAACTGCTGGTCGTGCATGTAAGCGTCGAAATATTTTCTCTTCGTATCCGCGTCTCTTCGCGCAGCGCCCGCAGCATAAGCGTAACGTCTGGCGTCATCAGTCCTGTCCGACGCGCTCTGCTGTTCAAGAAGCGCAGGCGCGTCTGCGTCATTGCGCGCAAGCAGAGACGTGATGATGTCGAAACGGTCGCGCGAACGCAGCGTCATGCCCGGAACTTTTATCTCTTCACGCAGGATTTTCTTTAAATTCGCGCGCGCTTCATCCGTCGTTGCGATTGATTGAAAGGCGCGGAAGTAAGTGATGCGAAGCCCTGGAGTTTCCGCATTCATCATGCGATCAAAGATTAAGCGTTCAAGCTGCGGCGCAACTACTTGTCGCTCGGAATCGCTGAGATAGAAGTTGAACGCAACACGCACGCGGCCTAGAATGCTCTGCGCCGTCACGTCGTCGTGCTCTGATGCGACCTGCTTGATGGCAAGCTCCACGTAAGCAGAGGGCGCAAGCTCCGCCTCGCGCACGCTATCCCACAGAGAACCCCACAACAGCGCACGCAGAAAATCGTCTCGCACAGCGCCCAGATGATTTATTACGTAATCGCGGCTCTTCTCATCCAGAAGAAAACGCCCGTAGCCGTAATCCTCATAATTGGCGAAGACGAAATCCGGTCTTCTCTTTCCAATAGCTTGAGCAACGTTTGTTTCACCCGCACCGTTCATAGTCACTGTGAGCACTTCGGGCGCGCCCGCTTCGTGCCCCAGAAGAATTTTCACGCGCATGGGCCAACCGCCGCCCTCCTGCAACACGTCCCTTTGCTTCAAGACGAAACGGTTGATTCGTCCAGCGCCGTTTGCTGTCCATTCGGCGCGCACATCAGGCATTCCGCGCCTCTTGACCCAGGCATTGGCCCACTCGTCAAGCTTCCGGCCAGAAACTTTTTCAAAATCATGAACCAGATCAGCCCACTCGGCGTTCGCGTAAGCGTGCTCTCTCAAAAACATCTGAACGGCGCGCTGGAACTCGATTGGCCCAAGAAAGAATTCCGCTTGCCTGAGC
Organism: Acidobacteria bacterium 13_1_20CM_3_53_8; assembly: GCA_001920415.1. GTDB lineage: Bacteria > Acidobacteriota > Blastocatellia > Pyrinomonadales > Pyrinomonadaceae > 3-1-20CM-3-53-8. The sequence goes on from MNJR01000142.1 coordinate 96,358, forward strand.
ACGGAAGGAGCTTTGCGATAGACTATGTTTCCGTAAGCTGATTTGGCCGCGCTCAGATTTCCAATCTCCTGAAAAATAGACGTCGTGCCCTTTGTTACGTCCGTCTCATAAGCGCCGGGCTTCGTTCGCTGGTAAAAAACTTTCCAAGCGTTGTACTGCGGCATCAACTGCTCCATAGCCTTGTAAGCCATGAAGGTCGCAAAGCCCTCCTTCAACCACAGGTCGTCGAACCATCGCATCGTCACAAGATCGCCGAACCATTGATGCGCGGCCTCGTGGAACATAACTTCTGCGCGATTGATAAAATCGTTCGCCGTCGGGTCTGTCGGAAAGAGTATGCGGTCTTCGCGCAGGAAGGTCGCGCCCGCGTGCTCCATCCCGCCGTACGCGAATTCTGGAATGAGAACCTGATCGTACTTCGTGAACGGAAATTTGAAATCGAAATATTTCGCAAGGAACGCAAGGTCTGCGCGCGTCATCTTGAAAAGCTCATCAAGCTCCTTCCTGGCTTTCTCCGTCTTAGATTTTCTCACGAATAATCGGAGCGGAACTGCTGAAGGCGTGTTGTCATGAAACTCCTCAAACGGGCCTGCGGCGAAAGCGAAGAGATAAGTGCTGATTGGTTGCGTTTCGTGAAAGCTTCTCTGCACAGTCGCGCTCTGAGAGTTGTTAGCGCCGCGCGAAGCGGAATGGAATTCGTCCTGAATGCTAGTGTTAGTTACAACCTTCCATTCTTCCGGCGTAGTAATCTGAAGCCGGAATCGCGCCTTCAAATCCGGCTGGTCGAAACATGGAAAAGCCGTGCTCGCGTCCGAAGGAACAAAGAGCGTATAGAGATATTCCGAGTTATCTTCGTGATCCAGATAGCGCGTGACGGCGCTGCCAGACGTAGCGACAGGCGAAGTAAAATGAAGGCGTATGACGTTCTCGCCTTTCACTACGCCGTCGGTAAAGATGAGATGATCTGCGGCGGTGCTGAAGGTTTCCGTCTTGTGCCCGTTCACTTCAACATCCTGCACGCTCGCCTGCGACGCGTCCTGCGCAGCCGACGACACACGCCAGTCCAGTATGATTCTGTCCGCAGTATTATCCAGCGTGACGCGAATCTCTTCCGTCCCTCTCATCACAGGCGCGCCCGCGTCAACACGCACGCTCAGCGCGTAGCGCACATCGCTGTAATGCGCCGCGCGCCAACGCGCCAAATCACGCGGCACACCCGATTGAGGGTCAGAAGTTTGATTCATCACAGAGTTTGCCGTCCCACACGCGAAGATTATCAGCAATGTTAAGATTAAGTTTTTCATCTTCCCATAATTATTAAGAGAACAAACAACCACGACGCGATTGCAACGAAAGAATACCAGCGCGGAAAAGATAGTATAGCTAAAAGGAGCGCAAGTAAGCCTGAGAGCGCCCAGATATATCTCACTATCGGTGGAGTATTATCTCTGATATATCCCGGATATGAGATGTAAACTCCTTCTATCAATATATCGGTCACGACGAAGATCAAGCTAGTGACTAGAGTCCACCACTTGGCCTCATCCCTCAAACTTTTCCAAAACTTCAGGGCATTGCGCCAATTCATGATTCTCCTCCAATCATCAGAACAATTTTACCGAAACTCTCGTTTGATTCCAGCCGCTCGTGTGCTGCGCGAACTTCGTCAATCTTGTAAACCCTGTCAATCACGGGCCGCACAACGCCGCGTTCGAGCAATGGCACGACGTAGGCTGAGAACAAGCGTGTGGCGCGCGCTTTCTCTTCCAGCGAACGTGCGCGAAGGACTGTGCCTGTGATTCTCAAACGCTTTCTCATCACTATGCTGAAATCCAGAGGCGCACTCGAACCGGCCATCGTTCCGACAAGCATCAGACGACCACTATAACCGAGCGCGTCAAGGTTGGCCGAAAGATAAGACGCGCCCACCAGATCGAGTATGACCTGCACGCCCGCGCCGCGCGTCAACTCTTTAACTTTCTCCGCGAAACGAGCGGGATCATTCCCTATAGCGATTCCTTCATCCATCCCGTACTGCCGCACGCGCTCAAGTTTCTCTTCTGTTCGAGACGTGCCGTAAGTGGTCGCACCAGCCGCGTGTGCTAACTGTATGGCTGCTGTGCCCACGCCAGAGCCTGCTGCGTGAATGGCTACGCGCTCGCCCATCTGCAACGCGGCCTGAGGGAATAGAGCGTCGTGCGCGGTGATGAAAGCTTCCGGCACCGAAGCGGCTTCAGCCCAGTCCAGGTTTGCAGGGATTGCGGCAAGCGTGCTCTCCGGCCCAGTAACGTACTCGGCCTGAGCGCCGCCGCCAGTGATGCCGAAAACTCTCTGGCCTACTTTGAAAGCGCGCGCCTCTTCACCGACCTGTTCGACTTCGCCAGCGAACTCTAAGCCCGGAATATTTTGGGGGAAACCCGGCGGCGCAGGATAATGCCCCTTTCGCTGAAGTATGTCCGCTCGATTCAACGCGGCGGCGCGCACACGAACCCGAACGCGATCCGCTTTCGCTTCCGGCGCGTCTTCTACGTCTCGCACCTCCAAAGCATCCACCCCGCCGTGAGCAACAATAGTAACTGCGCGCATCATTCACTCTGCCTTAAAAAGATTAAGAAATCACTAAAAATCAGTAGTAACTGCTCAACTTCTTTGCGAGCTTATCTCTTCTCTTTGCGCCTTTGCGTGAACATGCAACTAGCATGATTCTTGAGCATCAAGAGAATTGCATGTTCACGCAAAGGCGCAAAGGGAAATGCTTAAGCTCGCAAAGGAATTGTCTTCTCGTCTACTTTCCAAGCTTACACAAAATCACGAAGAAGGCTCAATGTGTTAGAGTGGCCTACGGCATGAACACGAACCGCCGCGCGCTAATTATTTTCAACAACGCCGCTGCGCGCGTGCGCGAAGTGTGGTCGCACATAGAACGCGCGCTCACCGCAAGCGGAATAAATTTCGAGGCGCACCAGACAACTCACGCTGGCGATGCAACGACGCGCACGCGCGCAGGCTTGAAGGAAGGTTTTGGAACTATTGCAGTTGTAGGCGGCGACGGAACGCTGAGCGAGGCCGCGTCAGGATTTTTCGAGTTTCCAAATCGAATAGATAGCGATGAGATGCCTGTAGCTTTGAATCCGCAAGCCTCACTAGCAATAATCCCAGCGGGGACGGGCAACGATCTTGCTCGCGGGTTAGCTGGCGGGCGAGAGCCAATGGATAATTGGCTCGCAGCGCTTGTAGCGCACTGTCGCGGTGAAGGCAGGCACTTTCGTGTGATTGATGCGCTTTACGGAACTTCGGATGGAGGCGAGCGCAAATTCATCTGCATAAATGCCGCAACGTTCGGCATAGGCGCTGAGGTTGCGGCGCGCGTCGCTGCGCAGAAAAATTTCATACGAAAATTTTCAGGCGAGGCGCGTTTCGTGGCCGGAGCTTTCGGCGCATTGCTAGCGTGGCGCGAGCGCCCCGTTCGCGTAACCATTGACGGAGAAGTCACGGAGATGTCTACGAACCTGCTGGCCGTAGCGAATAACATTTGCGCTGGCGGCGGGATGATGTTCGCGCCCGAAGCGAAACTTGACGATGGTTTGATGGACGTTCTGCTCTCGTCTAACTTAACGCGCGCGAGCATCCTGCGCGAGTTAAAACGGATACGCACAGGCGATCACCTGAAGAACCCGAACGTGCGCTCCATGAAAGCCATGCGCGTCATCGTAGAGCACCTGACCCCGAACGACCCGCTCCCCTTAGAAGCCGACGGCAACGTGCGCGGCCACACGCCCGCAGAATTCCGCATCATGCCGAAAGCAATTCAGCTTGTTCTTCCAGAACAGGCTGAAGGCAAAGGAGAAAGGCAAAAGTAAAAAGGTAAAAGGCAAAAGGAAGGCGGAGACCACTTTTAATTAAAATGCCTTTGTCCTTACTTTTCCCTTTTACCTTTTTACTTTTGCCTTCTCTTACTGTCCCGGATTTGCTTCTAAACGCACACGTGCTGTGTGGTAATCAACTATGGCCTGCGCGTAGGCCATGCGCGCTTCTGCGTATGCAGCCTGCGCGTCAACTACGTCCGTGATAGAGGCTTTCTTCACACGGTAGCGTGCGAAGATGAGCGTCAAATTCTGCTGCGCTGCTGTGACACCGGATTGCGCATCACGTACACGCGCGAGGGCGGCCAACGCTGCGGCGCGCGCAGTGTAAAATTCTTGTCTGAGTTGACGCATGGCAAGCTCGCGCTGTGAATCCAACTGCTCGGCTCGAAGCCTTGCCTGTGTCTCGCGGCTGCGACTTGTGCCGAAATCGAAGACGGGAACTGTGAGCGTGACGATTGCAGAGCCGCCCGAAAACCTGTTCAACTGGTGAATGTCGCCTGCGTCGAAACCGCCGTTCACGTTGTAAGTCATCTGCGGCAGACGATCTGCGCGTGCCGCTCGCGCATCGGCCAACGCAGCGCGACGTTGCGCCTCAATCTGTTGAAGTTCTGGCCTGGTTCTTATCTGCTCTTCCGTGTAGCTCTCGAAATCGCTCACGGTTGGAATATTTTCGTTGATGCTAGTGACATTTATCTGCGTGTTGAATTCCACGCCCGTCAAAACTCTTAGAATGTCCATCGCGGCGGATTCACCCGCGCGAGCTTGCTGCAACTCGTCTCGACGCTGCACTACCTGCGCACGCGCGCGTAAAACATCAGCCCCGCCGCTTTCGTCTTCACCGCGCACGGCAATCCCTTCGGCCACCTTCACAAAACCTTCAGCTAGCGAAAGAGTCTCTTCAGCAAGACGCCGCTTCTGTCGCGCCAGCACCATCCCGTAGTAAGCATCAACTGTATTGATCACGAGCGCGCGACGCGCAACGAGAGTTCCGGCACGAGCGGCTGCGAGCAGTTCGTTGCTGCGGCGAAGCGCTGCACGCAAGCGTCCTGAAAGATCAATCTCGCCGCCCGCGTTCAATAGCGCAACCGTTTCGTTAATGGCGACAGATGAAGCGTAGCTAAACGTAGGAGGCTCGCCCGGCTCGCGCACACGCGATGGCGTCGTTCCAAAATAAGTTAGCGGCACAGTTAATTTTGGCAAGAATGCAGCGCGCGCCTGCCGCACATCTTCACGAACGATTCTTTCATCAAACTGCGCCTGCTGAAACGCGGACGTTTGCTTGAGCGCAAGCTGAAGCGCCTCCTGCAACGTCATTGCCTGTACAGGCCCCTGCGGTTGTTCTCCGAAACCGCGCGGCGGCCCCTCTACGCGCCTGTTCTCCTGTTGAAGATTCTCTTCCTGTGGACTGGCTTCGGGTGTCGCGCGTGGGTTCGGTCTCTGCGGCGCTTGCGGCTGCTGAGTCTGGCCGGGACGCGCCGCTGGTTGCTGCGGCGTGGTGGCCGCAGGCTGCTGCGCCCTGACGAATTGGGCGAAGAGTAGACAGAAAAGAAGCGTTAGAGAAGTCGTCAAATTTCTCAAGGGGAAATCTCCTTATGCGTTGAAGAGAGTAGATTAGTATGAGGAGCGCTAGAGGGAATTTCAATTGAGAGTATAGAGAATTAGATTCACCACAGAGGCACAGAGAGCGCAGAGCAAGCACAGAGAAGAATAAAGTATTTGAGATTTGAAATTTCAAATTTGAGATTTCAGATTTGAGATTAGAAATCCTCTGTGTAATCTCAGTGTATTCTGTGCCTCTGTGGTGAATCCTACTTTCCATATACTCAATTGAGTATTGCTAATATTAACCGCTCATGCCTATTGCTTACTGTTTTCCAATCTTTCAATCTCAGCGACTTTTGCCAATCGCCTGCGGTGTCGCTCTTCTCCGGTGAAGCGCGCTGCTACAAACGCGCGCACGATTTCAAGAGCAAGCTCAACGCCCACTACGCGCGCGCCCAGACATAGCACGTTACAGTCGTCATGTTCGCGCGATTGATGAGCCGAATAAGTATCACCGCACAGGGCTGCGCGCACGCCTCTTAATTTATTCGCAGCGACGCTTGCGCCCACGCCGCTTCCGCAGATGATGAGTCCAATCTCTGCCTGCCCGCTCTCGACAGCGCGCCCCACAGCGAGCGAGTAATCCGGGTAATCGTCCGGCACGCTTCCATCATGCGTTCCGAAGTCCGTTATCTCATGCCCGCTCGCGCGCAATTCATCAATCACTCGCTCGTTGAGCGGGTATCCTCCATGATCTGCGCCAACTGCGATTCGCATACTCTCTATCTTTGAAGGAGCGCGCGTGCGTGATTCAAAACATTCTCGACCGTGAAACCAAGCTCCCGCATAGCAACATCGCCGGGCGCGGAGCCGCCGAAGCGATTCAAGCAGATGACATCGCCCTGTGGGCCAACGTAACGATCCCAACTCTGATGAACTCCGGCTTCGACAGCAAGGCGCGCCGTGATTGAAGTTGGGAGAACTTCTTCTCTATATTCAGCTGGTTGCTCTTCAAATAGCTCAAGGCACGGCATAGAGATTACGCGCGTAGGCACGCCGTCTTTCTGCAACTGCTCGCGCGCTTCTAACACTAGCGAGACTTCCGAGCCTGTGGCGAGCAGGATTAATTGCGGCGTAGCTTTCTCTACGTTTGCTCCTTCGGCTTCGGCCAGAATGTAAGCGCCGCGTCGCGCACCTTCGGCAGAAGCGAATCGCGTGCGGTCAATAACGGGAAGTTTCTGGCGCGTGAGCGCTAGGGCTGTTGGAAGATTGCGACGCAGGATTGCAGTGCGCCACGCTTCTCTGACTTCGTGCGGGTCTGCCGGGCGTATGACGAAAAGATGCGGGATGGCGCGCAGCGCCGCTATCTGTTCAATAGGCTGGTGCGTTGGCCCGTCTTCGCCCAATCCTATCGAGTCGTGCGTGAAGACGTATATGACCTGAACTTCCGAAAGACATGCCAGACGAATCGCCGGGCGCATGTAATCTGAAAAAGTCAGGAAAGTTCCGCCGTAAGGAATCAGCCCACCGTTCAGGCTAATGCCTGTCATAGTAGAACCCATAGCATGCTCGCGCACGCCGAAATGAATGATGCGCCCTTCAAACTCGCCCGCTTCAAAACTTCCGCCGTCCTTGATGTCCGTGTTGGTTGATGGGCCAAGGTCTGCTGAGCCGCCAAAGAGCATGGGCATGTGCGGAGCAAGAGCGTTGATGACTTCGCCGGAAGCCTGCCGCGTAGCCATTGGCTTCGCATTCTCGAAAGAAGGCAAGTGCGATTCCCATCCGTCGGGCAAATCACCGCTCATAGTCAAGCGCCACTTTTGGCTTGCATCAGGACTCTTCTCTTCATACTTTTTAATGAGCGCGTTCCATTCTTCTTCTTGACGCGCGCCGCGTTCTATCGCTTCACGGAAATGCGAAAGCGCTTCTTCGGGCACGTAGAAAGTTTTGTCTTCAGGCCAGCCCAGATGTCTTTTGGTTTCGCGCACGGCATCTTCGCCCGGCGCGTCTGAATGCGCCTTGCGCGTGCCAGCCGTAGGCATTCCATAACCTATAGTAGTCTTCACAGAAATCAACGACGGCTTCGTGCTGATTGATTGAGCTTCACGAATCGCGCGGTCAATCGCTTCCGTGTCGTTTCCATCTTCAACCGTCAGAGTGTGCCAGCCGTAAGCTTCAAATCGCTTCGGCACATTTTCGGAGAAAGCTAAATTCGTAAAGCCTTCGATGGTGACTTGATTGTCGTCGTATAGATATATGAGCTTCCCCAGTTTCAGATGTCCTGCTAGCGACGCGGCCTCGCTCGCAACGCCTTCCATCAAATCGCCGTCAGAGACAATCGCGTAAACGTAGTGATCAATTAAAGGGAACTCCGCCTTGTTGAACTTTGCGGCCAGATGCGCAGCGCCAATAGCCATGCCCACGCCATTAGCAAACCCTTGTCCGAGCGGCCCCGTAGTTATCTCAACGCCCGGCGTCAATCCGTACTCAGGATGCCCAGGTGTCTTCGATCCCCACTGGCGGAAATTTTTTAGCTCTTCGAGCGGTAGATCGTAGCCCGTCAGATAAAGCAGCGAGTAGAGCAGCATTGAGCCGTGACCTGCGGAGAGCAGGAATCGGTCGCGGTTGGCCCACTTAGGATTCTTGGGGTTGAAGCGAAGAAAGCGCGTCCAGAGCACGTATGCCATAGGCGCAGCCCCAAGCGGAAGTCCAGGATGCCCTGACTCCGCTTTCTGCACAGCATCAATCGAGAGCGTGCGAATAGTGTTGATGCAAAGTTGATCCAAATCTTCGGTCGGCTTCACTTCCTGCGGCGTTGACGCGCTCATCTCTTATTTACCCTCACTTAAAATCAAATGATGTCAAGAAATCAATCTTTGCGGTCTTTGCTCTTTTCTTTGCGCCTTTGCGAGAACCATCAATTTACATGATTCTTGAGCTTTAAGAGAATTGCAGTTTCTCGCAAAGGCGCAAAGTTAAAAACTTAAGCTCGCAAAGGATTGAATGTCAGCAAAGACGTTCATTCTAACTATGCTTATGTTTCGCTTAAGAATTTTGCTACCTCTTGATCGGCGACCGTAAGCTCGTAAATTTTCTGATGACGTTCAAGCGCTTGCTTGTAACGCTCGTGGCGCACAGAGTCCGGCTCGAAAGTTTGCAGAATGGGCGCTCCAGTTTCTCCTATGCTTTTTAACTTGCCCGCAGCCTCCAACGCAAGCAAAGTTGCGCCGCGCGATGATGCTTCGCGTACAGCCGAAAGATTTATGGCGCGTCCCAGCACGTCCGCGATTATCTGCGCCCAGATGGGCGAAGCATTCAGCGCGCCGCCCGACGCAATGATTTCTGCACCGGGCGCAAACCCTTCAACGGCGCGCGCAACGAGCGCGAATCGGTAAGCGACCGCTTCCATCGCTGCACGAAGAATTTCAACGGGGCGCGTGTGCGCGGTCATCCCCATGATTGCACCGCGCGCACGCGCGTTCCATCCAGTGCTACGCTCGCCAGACCAGAACGGCAAGACTGTGAGTCCGTGCGAGTCAGGTTCAAGCTGCGCGAGTTCGCGTTCCAATTCCGCGTCGCCCCACGATAGATTCAAAGACTCTTTCATCCATTCGTAAAGGCCGCCGCCGTCCGACAATGCGCCGCCGATTACGATTCGTCTTCTATCAACGCGATAACACCAAAGCTCTGGCGGCAAATTTCCAGAAACGCCACCTTCAAACACGACTCGCATGGCTCCGCTAGTACCTATCATGAGCGCTACGCGCTCGCGCGTACTGCATCCCGCGCCTATGTTGTTTGCAGCGCCGTCGCCTATAGCTTGAAACCAGCGCGCAGAAGCAAGACGCGGCCAACGCTTGGCGTATTCGTCCGCGAGACCGAAGAACTCTTTATCTCCAGCAATCGGCGGAAGATTTTTATGCCCGATTCCAAGCCGAGACAAAATCTCTTCGTCCCAGGCGCATTCGTGAATATCAAGCAGCCCAGTGCCCGACGCCATTGACACGCTCGTTTTCGCTTCACCAAAAAAGCGCATGGCGAGAAGATCGGAGAATGAAAGCCACTGCGCAACTCTTTGAAAGAGATCACGGTGTTGCTCTCTGAGCCAGAGAATTTTCGCAGGCCAGTAGCTCGCGTGAAAGCGACAGCCCGTGCGCGCGTGCGTGCGCGTTTCATCAATCTGCGTGCGCAAAGTTTCCGCCGCGCGGGCTGCGCGCGTGTCTGCCCAACCGTAAACCGGAGTCAACGCGCGCCCATTAGTGTCAACGCCGACCAGACTATGCCAGAAGCATGAGACGGCAACCGATTCGACAAAGAAATTAAGGCCAGCGGATCGCGCAAGCGTTTCGTCAATCACCCCAAAAACCTGCTCGACCGCGCTCTCTGCGTCCAACTCCGCGCCACCATCTTCCGTAGTGCTAAAGCGGCGCTCCTCTCGCACCTCAGTCCCCGCCACCTCATCACCGCGCTCATCATAAAAAGCCGCGCGCACGCTAGACGTGCCAACATCGAGAGAAAGGATGAGGGATGAAAGAGAGGACGCGGGGAGTGGGAGACGCGGGGACGCGGCGAGAAAAGATGAGTTCATGCGCAGCATCTCTTTTTCTTTCGCCGCGTCCCCGCGTCTCCGTGTCTCCGTGTCGTTCACATTTTCATCCCTCATCCCTTCTACGGTGTTACGGCGCGGCGGGTAACGTGACCTATGCGACGGCCTGTTCTGCCAAAGCCTCTGCCCGAGTGCTTACCGAAGCCGCCCATGCCGCGCCCCAATGCTGCTCCTGCGCGAACGGGGCGGCCTCTTGCCATCTCTCTGCCGAAGCGGCGGCCTCCGCGCCCTGCGGATCGCCCGGCTTCGCCGAAAGCGCCGCCAATGCCTCGATGACTGTGACGCCTTGCTTCGTGCCGCAATCGCCTGTGACCCTGCGGCGTAGTAAGCACCTGCCCGTTCTGATTCTGCTCTTGCGCCGTGCGAGCTAAAGCCATGCAAAAGCTCGTGTCCGCGAAAGCAAACAGCGCTACCATGCAGACTATTAAAATTCTACGCATCCGATTTTGAGTCTCTCCTTTTGCCCCAATTATTTTCAGCATCGCATACGTCCCGCCGCCTCGTCTAGCATAGGCGTGCCTGACCCTTATTGAATTTTTATAGCAATCTTATTGCGCCAGATGGTAAGCTCGACGTTGGGATTGAAAGGAGCGGCAAGCCTTGCCGCTCTCGTGATTATTCTTAAGACACTGTGCGCTTCATCACGCTGCCGATTGAAACTTAAAGATGCAGGCTCAAACTCTTAACTGTCCGATGTGTGGCGCTGCCACAGAGACCGAAAGTACGCAGTGTCGTTACTGCGGAGCGCGGCTCGCAACCGTCGCGTGCCCTTCGTGCTTCGGCATGATTTTCAAGGGCACGAAGTTTTGTCCGCATTGCGGTGCGCGCGCCGCACGCGCCGAAGAGACGGAAGAGAAAGAGCGGCGATGCCCGCGCTGTCGCACAGAGATGAAATTAATCGCCGTAGGCTCGTCCAGCCTGCGCGAATGCCCGCAGTGCGAAGGGCTGTGGGTTGACGTGGAATCTTTCAATAACATCTGCGCAGACCGTGAGCAACAGTCGGCTGTTCTCGGCGCAGCGTCGCCCGCACCTTCCAGCGAATTGAAAACGGACGAATCGCGCGTGCATTATGTCCCTTGCCCTGAGTGCGGGCAGTTGATGAATCGCATCAACTTCGCGCGCTGTTCGGGCGTGGTCGTTGACGTTTGCAAAGGTCACGGCACATGGTTCGACCGAGACGAGCTTCGCCAGATTGTAGAGTTCATACGCGCAGGAGGATTGGAAGCTTCACGCACAAGAGAATTGACAAAGATAGAGGAAGAACGACGCGCGCTTCAGCAGGAACAATTGGCCGCAGGTCTGAATCAGAACTCTTTAGGCAGCGGTCTTAACGCTTACTCGCGCGCGGGCGTTCTGCATGCTGCGCGCGGGCTTCTCAAAATTCTTTAGGAAAGTATTCAGCGGGCGATCAATTGCAAAGGAATTTTTAATTTTAAATTTCAAATAAAATATTGAATTCAAAATTAAAAATTCCCTCGCGCCACGCGTTATCTCTTCCCTGCGTGAACATCTAAACGACCGCAGCCTTTTCCTCTTCAACCGGAAAGCCCGCCTCAATCCACGCGCTTGTGCCGCCCGTTACGTTGAAGAGTTTTTGAAAGCCATGCTGTTCAAAGATGCTCGTCGCGGCGCTCGAACGATAACCGCCCGCGCAGATGATGGCGGTCTCACGCGCAGGATCGAAGTTCTCCAAAAACTTTTTTAGCTGCGCGAGTTGCGCGTTGATAGCGCCGGGCACGTGGCCGCTCACGTACTCTGTGGGGCGGCGCACGTCAATTACCTGCAACCGCTCGCGCTCTTCAATCATGCTGCGCAATTCGTGAACGCTCACCTGCGGCACGCAAGTGACTTCCAATCCAGCCTCATGCCATGCGCTCATGCCGCCCTTCAAAAATCCACGCACGCTCTCGTGGCCTACGCGCGCCAGACGTATCACAGCCTCTTCAATCTTCTTCTCGTCGTCAGCAACGACGATTATAGGAGCGTTCATTGGAACGAGCGTTCCCGCCCACGAAGCAAACTGCCCGCCGAGTCCAATGTTGATCGCGCCGGGCACATGTCCCGCGCCGAAAGCGGCAGCCGCGCGCACGTCCAGAATTGTGTGACGCAGCTTTGCAAGGCGGTTTACTTCTTCGGGAGAAAGCGCGTCAGGCTCTGGCAATTCTTCCAGGGCGACTGCGCCGCCTCGATTTATTTCAGCATCAACAGGAAAGTAGGCGGGCGCTTCCGGCAGCGCAGTGGTCATCATGCGAACGAACTCGTCTTTCGGCATAGGTTGAAGCGCGTAGTTGAACTTTCGCTGCTGGCCTATTGTTGAAGAAGTCTCTTTCGAGATATTTCGTCCGCACATGCTGCCAGCGCCGTGCGCAGGATAAACCTCGACCGCGTCATCAAGTTTCAGGAGTTTTTCATGAAGGCTATCGTAAAGCATCGCGGCCATCTGCTCAGACGTGAAGCCTTTCGAGCCTACTAGATCAGGGCGGCCAACGTCGCCTATGAAGAGCGTGTCACCCGTCAAGACTTTCTGCGGTTCGTCGGAAACTTCCCGGTCAACGACAAGAATCGAAATGCTTTCAGGCGTGTGCCCAGGCGTTTCCATCACGCACAAAATAACTTTGCCAACGCGAAGCTCATCGCCGTTTCTGACCGCGCGATGCTGGAAAGTCGCGTCAGCTTTTTCCCCGAAAACAACCTCAGCGCCCGTGCGCGCAGCCAACTCACGATGACCGCTCACGAAATCAGCATGAAGATGAGTCTCAATCACGTACCTTATTTTCAACCCCTGCGCCTCCGCTTCAGCGACGTACTGCTCAACGTCGCGCTGCGGGTCAACGACCGCCGCTTCACCATCAGAGCCTATAAGGTAGGAAGCGTGAGCTAGGCAGCCGAGATAAAATTGTTTGAAGTACATGGCGCTCCTCCTATAAGCCTTCAATCACGTTCTGTATATCGCCAGCCTCTGACCCTTTCAGGGAGGTCGGTGAATTTCCCCTTAGTGCTGTAATATCTCGGAGCATCACTGATAATATCGAACGCTGCATACATCGAGCCGTCATTCAGATCAATGATGAAGAGAGTGATATGGTCGCAAGCATATGATCTGGGAGACCCACACATGAACACTCGCAGGTAATTATCAACAATCTCGATTGGGCCTTCCTTCGTATGTCCTCTGGTGAGCATGTAATAATCATGTTGACTTAATAATCTTCTTAGGGGACGTTGAATCTCTGGAAGATTGAAAAAATTTCGGTGCTCACGATTATAGGTCGGATACTTTCCTTCCCAGCTTCTCAAATGAGCATAGCTTCCTTGCGCCGCAGCATTTGCCCAAATGCCGAGAAGAAGTAGAATGACTATGAATTTTGAGAACCGCATGCTTTTCGAGAGCGTGGACATCAAACTCTTGATTGCCGGGCGCGGCTATTCTACTCCTATTCAAAGCCTGCTAGACAACAATTACAAGAACCGATTCACGAACTTAAGATTTTCTTTGCGGTCTTTGCGCCTTTGCGTGAACATTTATCTCACGCAAAGACGCTAAGAACGCAAAGTGGTTGGCTCCAACTCGCTTACACGTCGCTCCAACTCAGCGGCTATCTCGGCGGCGTTTTTATCCCGTTCAAATTTAACCGGCTCACCAAACATCACAGTGACCTCGCCGCTGCGCGCGAAATATCGTTGCTCGGCTTTCAGTTCATAAAGCCCTGTGATTTTTACAGGCACTACGGCCACATTCAACTTCGTAGCAAGGATGCCTATGCCGGACTGAAATTTGTGCATGAGGCCATCGGGCGTGCGCAACCCTTCGGGGAAAACCAGCAGGCTGTAGCCGCGATCAACCGCTTCGCCAGCGTATGCGAAGCTCTGCCGGAAACCGCTCTTTTGGGGAAGCGGGAAGACGTTGAAGACAGAGACGGCCAGAACGTACATGGCAAAGTGTCGAAGGCGCGCGAGAAGCGGAGTTTCTTTCGGCGGATGAAGCCAGCTTTCCAGCAGTTCGCCGTCCATAGCAATCGCAAGGCTTCTTTGAAAACGAGCGGGAAGCGCCGACATTATAACTGCGTGATCCGCAGCCGCAACGTGATTCGAGATGAAGAGCAGAGGCGCTTTCAAATTTTCAATCTGCTCGCGCCCGCGCACCTTTCTTCTACTCATCAGAAGAGTGATAGGCCAGAGCACAAGGTAGAAGAAGATGATTCTAAACCACGTTGTGGGGAATTTTTGCGCCCAGCGCGGATAGGTGATGCGTGGCTGCTCTTTTTCGATTGCCTCTTGACGGATAATACGCTCTATGTCGCCTAGCGTGGTGGCCGAAGTGAACATGGCTTCGTCTATGTCAACACGGTATCGCTCTTCAATCTCGCTCATCAATTCGACGCGAGCGAGCGAATCAAGTTTCAGGTCTTCGCTCAGACGCATCTCGTTATTAAAGTTCACCGAAGATTCGCCGCCGACGCGCGCTATCATCTCTGCGAGCGGCGAAGCGGTTTCAGCGCGTGAAACTTCGCCGCGCATATTGCTTAGCACGAATTCCACTATGGGCTGCTTGCGAACTTTCTGCGTAGAAGTGCGCGGGAAATCCTGTTCAGGCCAGACGACCCAGCGGCGTATTCTCTGGTGCGGCGCTAAAGTTTCATTGGCGCGCGAGACCGAAGCGGCGAGATCAATTTCCGCCCGCGAGCGCGGGATGAGCGCGGCTACAGGCTCAGGCCCCTGCGCGCCTTCAATGCCTACCACTGCGCTCGAAAGAATCTCAGGTTGACGATTCAAAGCCGCTTCCAAATCTTCCGGGTAAACTTTCAAGCCAGCGGCGGTAACTATCACATCCTTTTTGCGGCCTTTGAAATAGAGCCTGCCTTCCTCGTCCATCTCGCCTAGGTCGCCCGTGCGAAACCATTCGTCTGCGCGCTCGCCGCTTGAAGTCGCGCCCCAGTAGCCCGGCGTTATGTTCCGCCCGCGCACAAGAATCTCGCCGCTCTCGTCCAGCTTCACCTCCTGCCCACGCAAGATTTCTCCGATTGACCCTTTATCCG
Source organism: Acidobacteria bacterium 13_1_20CM_3_53_8 (assembly GCA_001920415.1). Taxonomy (GTDB): domain Bacteria; phylum Acidobacteriota; class Blastocatellia; order Pyrinomonadales; family Pyrinomonadaceae; genus 3-1-20CM-3-53-8. The sequence continues at coordinate 111,408 of MNJR01000142.1, forward strand.
ATTTGAAAGGATGGTTGAGACTGACGAGCGCAGCCGTTTCAGTCATCCCGTAGCCCTGCACCACTACGAAACCAAGCCGTCGCCAGAATTTTTCCGTCTCGGCATCAAGTGTTGCGCCGCCCGATACGAACGCCCAGAATTTCAGACCAAATTTTCTGTGAATGCTGCGAAACTTCCACCATCGTTTCAGCGCATTCCAGTTTTTCGCCCCGACAATCTTTTCTTGAAATTTCTCAAGCTCTCCCTTCATCTCGAAATCGCGCTCAATCTTGTTCTGCAAAATTTCCAGAACGCGCGGGACTGTTGCTACGACCGAGATGCGCTCTCGCTTGACTGTTTCGATTATGTGCGAAGGGTTGAGCGTGTTTAGGAAGTGGACTTCCGCCCGAAAAAGCGGCGGGATGAAGAGTCCCATGAATTGCCCAAAAACGTGGCTTAAAGGCGGGAGGCTAAGGATTCTGATGGGATGAACGAACCGCTCCCACTTCAGGTATTTCTTAGCTTCGTCAGCAATCGGCTGAAGATTAGACAGAATGTTTTCGTGCGTAAGAAGTACGCCTTTGGGTTGGTTGGTAGTGCCGGAGGTGAAAATTATTTCGGCAGTATCATTCGGCTCTATGTTTTCAGACACGTACAATTCTGTTCCGTGTCGCGCAACTGTTTCGCTCAAACTTTCCAACAGGATTGTTGGCACCGTAGCGTCAAAGTTTATTTGCTCCCGACCGCGCAGAACGAGCTTTGGCTGAACCTGATTGAAGACGCGCGAGATGAATTCAGGTGAAGAACTCTGTTCATCCAGAGGAACGACTATAGCGCCGCGCAAGACGCAGCCGTAAAATGCCGCGACCCATTCGATAGAGTTTTCAGCCCAGATAACAACGCGGTCGCCTTTACTCACGCCGCGCACCTCAAGCTCTCGCGCGAACTGTGAAGATAGTTGCGCGAGCTTTGAGTAGAGCAGGCGCGAGCGACGAAGGCCGCGCTTTTGAACGAACGCGAAATCGTTTTCGTTCTTAGCAAATTCCCGGAAATATTCTGCGAGAGTCTTGGGCATAATGAATTCGATGAACCGCTTCGATGGAGAAGATTTCTCAATTTCAAATTTGAAATCTCAGATTTGAAATTTCTCTGCGCTACCTTTGCGCGCTCTACGGTCTGCGGTCTTGAATTACCAGCATCCCCCTCTCTAGTTTCCATTTCAAGAGCCACCTGTGCAAACTCTCTGTTGACTCTCGCGCAAATTCGGAATAATTTTATCCGCATTAATCACGGATGACATATAGCAACAGCGTTTTTTCGGTCTGCCGTGAAGTCATCCCCTGCACTTAATCTTCACCTTTCGCGCTACCCGAAAGGCTTGAAGTGTTTCCTACGGAAGTAAAAGATATGAAAGCTCTCGTTGTTGACGACGAAGCTCCGATTCGTGATGTTGTCGCGGAAGTGCTGCGCACAGAAGGATGGAGTGTGAGCGAGGCGGATTCGGCCACACGCGCAATAGAGATGCTGCGCGAGGACGAATGGGCGCTCGTCTTCTGCGACGTGAAGCTGGGAAGCGACAGCGACCCGGACGGCTACACTGTGCTGCGCCAGTTTACGAAAGAGCAGCCGGAAGCTCAGATAATTTTGATGACGGGGCATGGCTCTGCCGTAGGCGCGCTCGACGCAGTAGCTTCTGGCGCTTACGACTATCTGATGAAGCCGTTCGCAATCGAAGAGGTTCAATCAATCTCGCGCGCCGTGCGCAGCGGCATAGAGAAACGCGCAGGCCCAACCACAGGCGACCTGCAACTTCACGTTCACACCTCAGACATAGAACTTGTCGGGCGAAGCAGTGCGTTCGTAGAAGTGATGAAGCTGGTAGGCCGCGTCGCTGGAACGAACCTTCCTGTTCTTATTACGGGCGAGTCCGGCACGGGTAAAGAGATTGTGGCGCGCGCAATTCATCAGCGTAGCAATCGCGCGGATAAAGCTTTCGTTGCGGTCAACTGCGGCGCAATTCCGTCTGAATTGATTGAATCGGAACTCTTCGGCCACGTGCGCGGCTCCTTCACAGGCGCGGACAGAGACCGAGCAGGGCTTTTACAGGAAGCGGACGGCGGGACGATTCTTCTTGATGAGATTACAGAGACGACACTTGCGTTTCAGGTAAAACTCCTTCGGGCGCTTCAAGAGGGCGAGATTCGTCGCGTAGGCTCGAACCATACCATTAACGTTGACGTGCGCGTCATCGCCGCCACGAACCGCGATGTGGAAGCAGAGATGCGCGCAGGCCGTTTTCGACAGGACTTGCTTTATCGCCTTAACGCAGTGACGCTATATCTTCCGCCTTTGCGAGAGCGACGCGAAGACATAATGCCTATGGCAAAGTTTTTCGCAAAGCGTTGGGCGAAAGAAGGAGAGCGTCCCGTCAGTTTTTCGGCTGAAGCGATTGACCTTCTGGAAAATTATTACTGGCCCGGCAATATACGCGAGCTTGAGAACTCGATTATTCGCGCCGCAGCGCTCTGCGACCAGATAGTTTGCCCAGAAGATTTGCCCGAACGAATACGCGATTCGCAAGCAATAGCCGCAGAGGCCGCGCGCGATGGCTCTTCGTCTTCCGACGGAAAGCCGAGCGAAGTCATGCTCCCTCTCTCAGAAATCGAGAGCCGCCACGTCGCGCGCGTCCTGGCCTTCACCAACGGCAACAAGCAGGCCGCCGCGCGCATACTCGGCATAGACCGCACGACACTGCAAAGAATGATTAAGCGACACAAGCTGGAAGTGAATGGCAACAAAGAAGGAATGAAATAAGAAAGGCAAAAGTAAAAAGGTAAAAGGCAAAAGGAAGGCTGAAACCACTTTTAATTAAAAGATTGGCTTCCCCTCACTTTTGCCTTTTACCTTTTTACTTTTTACCTTCTTTTGCCTTCCCCCTTCTCTTCACGCTGCCACAAACGACGCGACCGCATTCTTGGCTCCTTCTCTCTTTACTGAAACTTCGCGTGCCATGTTGACTATCTGCTCGACTGTGAAAGGTTTTGCGACGACCCAGTCAATGCCTGCCTCGCGCTGCATGCTGGAGCCTACGGCCTCGCCCCAGCCCGTTATGACTGCGAGCGGCATCTGACGGTTTCGCTCGCGTATTGCTCGCGCAAGTTCCCAGCCGCTCATGCCCGGCAATCCAACGTCCGTGAACACTGCGTCGAACCTGTGGCGGTTGAAAAGCGAGAGAGCGCTGTGGCCTGCATCCGCAAGCACTACCTCGTAGCCTTCGCCTTCCAATATGTCGCGCAAAAGTTCGCGCACGTAATCTTCGTCGTCAACGACCAGTATTCTGGTCTGGTTGGTCTGCGCAGGCTGGACAACAGGTATGACAAGTTCGCCTGTGCTCTGTCGCTTTGCTGCGCCAATCGCTACAGGAAGCTTTATGCGGAAGGTCGTCCCGCTCCCCTTATCGGATTCGACTTCGACAGCCCCTTCGTGGCGACGTATGATGCCATAGCTCACAGCCAGGCCGAGTCCCATCCCTGTCTTCCCCTTAGTCGTGAAGAACGGATCGAAGACGCGCAAGCGAACATCGTCGTTCATGCCCGTGCCCGTGTCCGTCACGCAGACTTCTACGGAATCTTTCACCTTCGTCGCCGAAAGTGTGAGTTTGCCGCCTTTCGGCATAGCGTCCACCGCGTTGAAGACCATGTTGACCAGAACTTCGCGCAGTTCGGATTCGTCGCCCATAACAAGCGCGCCCGAAAGCAGTTGAAGCTCAAGACTGATGTGAACGTTCGCGGCCTCTGCGTGATCCTTCCAGCGCGGGCGCGTTATCTCGCTTACGTCCAGAAGGAGTTGATCAACTGAGACGGGTTGAAAATCGTGATCGCGTCGCTGGCGAGCGAAATCCTGTATTCGCCTGATAGTCTTCGCGCCGTCCTTCGCCGTCTTGATGATGATGCGAAGACCGCTTTCTATCTTCTGCGGGTCGCTCTCGTTCAAGAGCAATTGCGCGCGCCCCAATATCCCTGCGAGCGTGTTATTGAAGTCGTGAGCCACGCCCGATGCAAGTTCGCCCAGAGCAGACATCTTCTCTACTTGCGTGAACTGCTCGCGTATGCGCTCCTGCTCGGCTATGTAGTGGTTCAGTTCTTCCACATGATGACGCGCCTGCTCGGCCTGTTGCGCCGCCGCTTCAGTACGCGCAGAGGCTTCCGCCTCCGATTTCGCTGCTGCCGCCATCACTTCTATGTTCGTCAAATAAGTGCGATAGGTCAGGTAAATTATCGCTATCACGGGCGCGGTTGCTATGAGCGCGTAGAAGCCCACAAGGCCTATGAGCTTGGCCGTGATGATGGCTACACTCGCGCCTGCGAAATAAGTTATAGAAGACCATGCGCAGTATTTTCTATAGACTTGAAGCACGGATTGATCCGTCTTCCAGGCCTGAGCCACAGCCGCTAACACAGAGTTGCTTATGTATTGGACGAAGCCCATGACGCAGACGGCTAGAATGAAGTTGGCGGAAAGATCGCTGTGCGAAATGTTGACCACAGGGCCGAAGAAGAATCTGAGCACTGTGATTGTCAGGAAAGTAGAGAACGCAAGGAGCGCAGCGTTGTAAGCGAGCGTGACAGGCTTGCGGCTTATCAAGAGCGACGAGCAGAGTCCGTCAGCGGCGGCTAGAAGGATTGCCGCTTCGCCGCCGTAAAGCAGCATGGTCAGAAAGATGAAAGTCTCTGAAAGAGTTATGCGACCGTTCACGCCGGGCATGCGCACGGCTATGCGAGACGTAACGGCAACGGTCGCCCCGGCCAGCAACAGAAAGAGCACGTCGAGTTGCGCGACCGGCAAGTGAAAGATCGAATAACCGCAGACCGCAACGCCAGCAGCTATGATCGCGTACATGAACGGCTTTGCCATAGGCTTTCTGCTCATTCTTCTCCTCCTGTTTTCGCTAGACAGTAAAGAGTTCGCTTTCATCTTTCGGCTGCAAGAAGAATGTGTCGTAGCAGCCGCGCAGCTTGAATCCTGATTTGAAAAAGAAGATTTGCGCGTCCTTATTCCGCTCGTTGACTAAAAGACAGAGCGAGCGCGCTCGCTCGAGAAGAGTTCGGCTAAGCTGCGACATGCAGCGCAGGCCGTAACCTTTGCCGCGCTCTTCCGGGTGAACGTAGATGCCTTCCAGATAAACCACATCCGCAGTCTCGGTCATCACGTCCGCTTTGAATATCAGGCGCTCTCGCTCTATCCACACCCAGACGCGTCCCTGCTCAACGCGACGCGCCATGCGCAGACGAAAACCTTCAGGGTCGGCTTCCAAGGGGTTAACGCCGCTTTCGTCCCAAGCAAGGCGCGACTGAACCAGAAGCAGTTGCGGAAGGTCGTCGAGCGTTGCGCGGCGCAAATCCCGGACGGGCATTCTGGCTTCCAAGAGATGTCGCTGCTCGAAGAGAAGCTCGCGGCAGATAAGGCGCGGTTGCTGTCCGCCCGCCGAATAGAGTTTCCAGAAGCTCTCCATCTTCTCCTGCTCGCCCATCACCACATGCGCGTGCGTGTAGTGCTGCGCAAGAGAGGCGAGCGCGGCCAACGCTCTTTCCGTGCGCGTCTCGAATAGCGTGGCATGGCCGATTAAACTGATGCCTTCAAGCCTGCCGCGACCATCACGCACCGCGAAGAACGCTCCGCGATTGAACGGGCTTTCCATTCCGTTATCGTTAATCAAGCCCGTCATGTAAACGGCGTCAACGGTGTGACACGCGCCGAGAAATTTATGAACTTCTCGCTCGTCCGCGTCCGTCAGAGGGCGAAGTGTCAGAGACTCGTCGCGCGCCGCTGCTGAATTCGGGGGGGCGCTAATGACCGTCTCTTTTGATCTGATTGATTCTCCCATCGTGCTATTCCTCATAAGGAACAGTTTTCAGTTTTTAGTTTTCAGTTTTCAGAAAAAGCTTTTAACTTAAAACTGAAAACTAAAAACTGAAAACTGCTATTGTTAATAGCCCATGTAGTCAACGCCCGAGTCCACGGCTGGCGGCATGGCTGAAGTCTGATCGCCGCTTGTAGTTGCGGACTGAGCTTGCGTCACGGCATCGCTGCGCAGGACGATGTCGCCGAAGATTACTCCGTCGCCAAATATCACTCCGTCTCCGAAAATCACTCCATCGCCGAATATGACTCCGTCGTTCAAAAGCGTGCTCACGCTCAGGAACGGTGTGCCGTCGCCGAATATCACTCCGCTCGAAGTAGTAATCCGATCGCCGAATATGACGCCGTTCGAAAGCATTGTCGTGTCGCCGAAGATTACGCCGTTGGAAGCTATGCAGCCGTCCGATAGCAATCCGCCCGTAGAGTAAATCTTCTGGTACTTCGTAATCAGGCTGGTGCCTGTGGCGTAGGTGCGTCCCGTCACTATGCCCTGCGACCAATTAAACGTTGACCCGGCGATTGTCGTCTGCGGCACGGGCGGCGTAAGCGATGTGAGCAGCGAAGCGCCGACCGGAGTAATCGGAGAGAGGTCTGTCCTCACAAGCTTCGCAAGCCTGATAGCGCCCTCTACGTTTATCTCACCTGCTCCCTGCTCGAACTGGTTGAAGCCTGCTAGCGGTTGCGCCGTGTACATCAATATCGCCTTGACTAGATTCGGCGTCAGACTTGGATTGGCCTGAACTACAAGCGCAGCAGCGCCCGCCGCAACAGGCGTCGCCATAGAAGAGCCATTCATGTACATCATCTTGCGACCGTCAACAGGACTGACGCCCGCGTCCAGCGATGGGTTCTGTGCGACCAGCACGTTGTTGAGCGATTCGGCGTAGATCAACTTGTTTCCCGGCGCTACTATGTCCGGCTTGATAAAGCTGTCGTAATGCTTCGTGCCGAGTACATCTATCCAGTAGCCGCGCGTTGGCCCGCGCGAACTGTAGCTTGCTACACCGTCATCCGAGCGCGCGTCCGTGCCGAAAGTGTTGCTTGCTCCGACCGTTATCGCTGAAGGCTCGTCGCCGGGGCTGTGTATCTGGCCGTAAAGTTTCTGTCCCACATTGTTCTTGCCGTTGTTGCCCGCAGCCGCTACGACCACAACGCCTGCGTCAACCAGACGGCGCACTGCCTTGCAAACGGGGTCGTTCTTGTACGAATCAACCGCCGGTGTGCCCAGACTCATGTTGACGACCTTGATGTTGTAGGCCGCGCGGTTCGTCATCACCCAGTCTAGCGCTGCTAAAACCGCAGAGGTCGAGCCGCTGCCCTGCGAGTTGAGCACGCGCAGGTTGATGATGTTGGCGTTCGGGGCTACGCCCTCGAACTGAGCGTTCGAGATGCGCCCATTGCCCGCCGCTATAGAAGCCACGTGTGTGCCGTGCCCGTATGGATCGTCCACGCGCCCTTCGCCCGTAAAATCCTGGCTATAAACGATGCGCACGCCGTTGTTCCTGTCCAGAAAGGCGCGGTGCGTAGCGTCTATGCCTGAATCGAGCACGGCTATGCCTATGCCTGTGCCGTCAAGCCCGCTCGTCGTCGTGCCGTTCACTGTGCGCACCATGTCTGCGCCGCTCGTCAAAGAGACGTGGCCGAAGGGAACGTTATCCCTATCCAGAGAGATGAAACTGACATCGGTGTGCGCGGCCAGCATTTCAACGGCGCGAGCCGGAAGCTCTATGACGCGCGAGTTGAAATTCTGGAACGCGCGCACGGTCTGCGCGCCGTAAAAGGGGAGGAGTGAATCTAGAGCGGCGTGCGCTCTTTCGTTCTGTTGCAGAATCACTCTGACTCGTGCAGAGCGACCACGCGAACTGCGCGCTAAATCGAGCAGGTCTGTAGAGACTTTGTTGCCAGCCTGATCCGTGCTGACCGCCACGTCCGGCAATCGGATTAGACCAACCTGTGCGCGTGCGCGTCCGTTCAGGCTCAACTGGCCTACGCCCAGCGAGATTAGCAACAGGACAAGAATGATTCGTCGGGTTGCGAGAAAACGTTTGTATTTCACCTGACTCCTCCTTTTGAGACGGAAGCAACTTGAAGTGCGCCCGGGTCGCAAATATGGCAGCCCGGCACGAGGCGCGCTTCTTCACTTTCCGCACTCAACAGGGAATGGCAGCCCCTGTAACTTCTAAAAGCAGTTTTCAGTTTTAAGTTTTCAGAAGGAAGCAAAAAGCCTTTAACTGAAAACTTAAAACTGAAAACTTAAAACTGTTTCTTCAAAGACACGACAACGCGCCTGGTCGCGCTCATCTTGTGGCTCTTTTCTCTAGGCCCGCCTCATCTCATCGCGGGCGTGTTGTCGCCGAAGATGGCCGACTGCGCCGTTAGACTCGTGTCGCCTATGACTATGCCGTCACCGACTATGATTCCATCGCCGATGATTACTCCGTCGCCTATGATTATCCCGTCCCCTATGATGATGCCGTCGCCCAGCAACGTACTCGTATCAAGAAAGGCGATTCCGCTCATGAACGCGCCGCCGTCGCTCACTGTGACGTTGCTGGCGAGCACTACTTCTCCAGTCATCATCGCGGGGTTGATGGCCTGTGTAGTTTGTCCTTCGATTATACCATCGCCCAGTAACATGCCTGTGTTGTAAGTATTCTGAAATCTGGTTATGAGATCGCTTCCAGTGATAAAGGTGTGGTTGACGATGACGCCTTGCGACCAAGTGAAAGTTTGTCCCGACAGGGTCGTCTGCGCTGCGGGCTGTGCGCCCGTCAGTAGCGGACTGCCTAGCGATGCGAGCATCGTGGGATTGCTGCGCACAAGCTTCGCAAGCCGTACAGCGCCTTCAATATTTATCTCGCCCGCGCCCTGCTCGAACTGATTGAAGGCAGCTAGCGGCTCAGCCGTGTAGCCCAAGATAACTTTCACCATGTTCGGCGTAAGCGCCGAGTTAACTTGAAGCAGCAATGCGGCTGCGCCCGCAACGATTGGCGTGGACATAGAAGTCCCGCTCAGATACATCATCTTGCGAGACGGCGACAAACTCACGCCCGCGTCCAAGTCTGGATGCGTTGCCACAAGATAATTATTCGCAGACTCGGCCCAGATCAATTTATTGCCGGGCGCGACTATGTCAGGCTTTATCAAATTGTCGTAATGCTTAACGCCTGAATCGTCCGTCCAGAAACCGCGCGTTGGCCCACGCGAACTGTAGGTTGTTACGCCGTCGTCCGAGCGTGCGTTCGTGCCAAAAGTGTTGCTTGCTCCGACCGTTATCGCGGAAGGCTCGTCGCCGGGGCTGTGTATCTGGCCGTAAATCTTGTTGCCGTTGCTGTCGCTTCCATTGTTGCCCGCAGCCGCTACGACCACAACGCCTGCGTCAACCAGACGGCGCACTGCCTGGCATACAGGGTCATACTGGTAAGAGTCAACGGCGGTCGCGCCCAGACTCATATTTACAACTCGTATGTTGTAGAGCGAGCGGTTCGTCATCACCCAGTCGAGCGCAGCGAGCAGGCCGGATGTTGTGCCGGCGCCGTGCGAATCTAGCACGCGCAAGTTTATGAGCTTTGCATTCGGCGCAATGCCTTCGTAAGCGCCGCCGAAAATTTGGCCGCTACCGGCGGCGGCGGAAGCCACGTGAGTGCCGTGCCCGTAGGGGTCGTCTGTGCGTCCTTCGCCCGTAAAATCCTGATTGACTATGACGCGCGAAAGTCCTAACGAATCTGAGAAACTCTGGTGATTCTGGTCAACGCCCGAATCAAGAATTGCCAGCCCTATGCCCGATCCATCGAGCGTGTAAGTGGTCGTTAGCCCCAGAAGCGAGATGGCAGTTTGCACACGTACGGCGCTTGTTCCTGTCGTTGTCGTCACGTGCCCTGCGGCGACCGTAGGCCTGTCCAGAGAGATGTAGCGAACCTCGTTGCGCGCGGCCAGAGCCGCTACAGCCGCAACGGGCAGACTTAGAACGCGCGCGTTAAGAACATGAAGTTTGCGCTGCGCGCCTGCGCCCAAGCCAGAGAGCAGAGCGTCAAACGCGTTGCTCGATTCACCTAGCTGGAGTATGACGTTCACTCGTTCGCCCGGAATAGGGTTGTAAAGTCTTGCGTGCAGGTCAGGCGAGATTTTATTAATAGCTTTAGAAGGCTGCGCATGTGCGTTCAAGACTACAACTGCGTGCGGGCTTAAAGATATAAGTAGCGCTAAGAGGGTGAGCCGGGCAGTAGCCCGAAAATAATATCTCTTTTTCACCGGATTCTCTCCTTGCGCAACTGCTGAAGAAAACGTGCTGGCTGATACTGTTGAAGAACTTCTCGAATGACCGGGGGAATCTGCGATGGATGAGACTCTGGCAAAATTCATACCTGCCAATCCCTGGCGCGCTCGACCTCTAATATTGAGGCTTGTGTCCTTAGGCGTCATTCGACCGTGCAGAACTGCGGTTTGAAGTTGCGAAAGAGAGAAAGCGGTTAGCTCGCATTTCGCTGAAAGCAAAGAAGAAGCGCGGCTTTCGACCGGGGTGATTATGGCGCTCTCATCTTCCACTTCGTTCAAACAAAGGGACGACTCCATCTTCACCTTTACGCATCCGGCCAGGCTTGCTCCGAGCGAGCAGGTGCGATGCATTACGCCTCAATGGTACGCTTTCGAACTACAGCAGTTTGCATCGTAAGAGACGATTCTGCTCCATTTTATAGAAGACTGTTTTCCTCGCCTGTGCGATGAAAAGCATAAAAATTCAGAGGCTCTAGAGCAGAGTCGCTTGCTACATCGCGCGCGTAAAGGGCTTCAACGATTAGACCAGCACGAGATGCCGCACGCGAGCCGCGCGGCGGCTGGCACAAAGTTTGCCAATAGAATGCGACATCCCCCGACAAAATATTTAAGAACAGCTTTAATGAAAGTTCTTTCTCGCGGCTCGGCGCTGATTTGACTTTCTAGACTTAGAAACTACAGCGCCCCCTGAAGCCGAGCATGTATCGCACATCATGGAAGAGAACGAACAAACCAGACCGAGCCTTTTAATCGCCGACGACGAGCCTGAGATCAGAGCTGTTCTGGAAGAGTTTCTGTGCCGACGCTACGACTGCACAACGATCTCTTCGGCTGAAGAGGCTCTTGCGCTGCTCAGCACTAGAAGTTTCGATCTGGTCATCAGCGACATCTCCATGACCGGCATGAGCGGGCTGGAGATGATTCCTTACGGGCTGAACCTTGCGCCCGACACAGTCTTCATCATGATAAGCGGCATGCAGACAATTGAGAGCGCCATTGAAGCGCTGCGTGTAGGCGCGTTCGATTACATAATGAAGCCTTTTGATCTTGAGCACGTTGAGTTAGCCGTCGCTCGCGCACTCGATCATCGCTCGCTTCTGCTGTCCAAGCGGCGCTACGAAAGTTATCTGGAAGAGTTGGTCGAGCAGCGCACGAAAGCATTGGATCGCGCCCTTGATTCGCTCGAAGACGCATACAGAAGCACGCTCAAAGCTCTGGCCGCCGCACTGGAAGCGCGCGACCACGAGACTCACGGCCATTCCGAGCGCGTGGTCAGTTTCAGCCTGCGACTTGGCCGCCAACTCGGTCTGAATGAAGAACAGCTTCGCTCGCTGGAATTCGGAGCACTATTGCATGACATAGGGAAGATAGGAGTGCCAGATTCAATCCTACGCAAACCAGCAGCATTAACCGATAATGAGTGGACTAGAATGAGAGAGCATCCACTGCAT
>MNJR01000142.1:123140-125032 GCA_001920415.1 Acidobacteria bacterium 13_1_20CM_3_53_8
GTATAGATGTGGAAGACCTTACAGTGAGGCAGCCGAAGAGTTAGATCGTTGTAGTGGTCAGCATTTTGATCCCACAATCGTTGATGCTTTCCATCGTATCCCTCCATCCGATTGGGTTGAACTTCGTGCTCGATCAATAGCTAAAAGAAGGGCAGAGGTTGAGCAGGAATCCGAGAATGATTTGATCCTTCTATCGCTCTCGCTCGCAGCCAGATAATAAGAGAGAAACGCAGGATGAGAGCGCCGCGCTTGAACCAGGTTTCAATCCGAAACGCACATGACGAAAGAAAAGTTAAATTACTTCGCGCGCGGGGCTGAGTCGCGCCGACCTCTATGCCATGTAGATTTCAGGTTGTGTCGCTTCTCCTCGCGCTGAAGACATGACCAGCAGATATACTCTTCCGTATTGTCCGGGTTGGTAAACTTGACAAGGTGCGCGCTCTCCGCATCGCACCTCTCACAGGTTCGAACGAAAGTCTCTTCCGTCATCTATTCATCTCCAGTTTAGAAACCTGATTCTTGTTTTAAACACGCTCGCGTCTATCGTCTGCGGCGCGCTCTAAGACTCTAGCGCAAGGCTAACACATAAAAGCCTTTTCATGCTCGGATCAAGCGCGTGACGACAAGTGTTGATGAAACTTTTCGTGCTCTACCAATTGAGCTACGCCCCGTTCTGGTCGCGGTGGAAGGAGTTGAACCTTTCATCGTTCGCTTATCAAGCGAATGCTCTAGCCTGATTGAGCTACACCGCGCTCTATGGTTGACCCGGCGAGACTCGAACTCGCACCCCACGGCTTAAAAGGCCGCTGCTCTGCCAATCGAGCTACGGGTCAACAAAAATTGGCTGGCAGGGTCGGAGTCGAACCGACACTCTTCTGATTAACAATCAGACGCTCTGCCGATTAAGCTACCTGCCAGAAGAACTCTTACTTTGCATTCACCAACCGCAGACGAGCGGGCGGGAAGAGACAAGGAAGTGCAGAGTGATGAGTGATGAATTCGGTTGAGTGAATATTATTGAATCAACCCTCAATCCTTCTCATCACTCATCACTCATCACTCTGCACTTCCTTGTCTCTTTGTCTTTGGTTGGGAATGTATGAGGCTTTTAGAAAATTGGCTGCGGCGGCGAGAGTTGAACTCGCATCGTCTCGATTACAAGTCGAGCGCTCTTTGATCCAGTTGAGCTACACCGCAAGAATGAGTTTGATGGATTGGGTGAGACTCGAACTCACATTTAACAGTTTGCAGGACTGTCGCTTTGCCGGATTAAGCTACCAACCCAGATGAGCCAAAAGAATCGCGGAGGCGGGATTTGAACCCACATCTAAAACAGCATCTTCCAGTGCCCACGCACTTTTGCTGTTCGACGTCTGTGACAATTAGCGCACCGCACCTCGCACTTGGCTATCTCGGCCATCAGGGTTGCGACCCCATAGCACTTATGCATCGCCTCACTAATATTAAAGACCTTACCGCCCCGCACGTGATCGAAGTCGAGCACTAACACATCTGCCTCGCCACAATCTACGCACGGGTGCGTGTGCAAGTATTTAATAATCGCTTCTTGTAGAAGCTTGCGCGACTTGCGACGGCTGTTTACTACTCTCGTCATGTGTGCGCTACGATACTGATCGTCCTCGTTGTAACGCCGCCGATTATATTCCCGGCTGTATTTGCGCCGTGCGACAGGGTCTTTATACGGCATAATAAATCTCCTAATGTTGCTATTATACCGCACGGTTTATGAGACCGACGCTCTTATCCAGCTTGAGCTACTCCGCATTGAAAATCTGATGAGCCTGGCAGGGCTTGAACCTGCGCCCTTTCGCTTAGAAGGCGAACGCTCTTGTCCAACTGAGCTACAGGCCCGCACGAAAGTTTGGAGGCGA
>MNJR01000112.1:0-7718 GCA_001920415.1 Acidobacteria bacterium 13_1_20CM_3_53_8
TCACCGTCGAGCTCTCGACCTCGCTCAGCAACCCTCCGCCCTTCGTCCACGCCACGGGCGCGCAGGTCGTGCTGGCGGCGCGGCGCGCGCTCGCGCGCTGGTCTCTGGCCTCGAACATTCAGTTCACCGTCACGACGACCACAGCCCAGGACGCGGTCGCCGACGGTCACAGCGTAATAACCATCGCCGACACCGGCAACAACCGCGCGCTCTTCAGCACGGGCCTTCGACCGGGGCGCGCGCGCGTCGTGTTCGACCCCTCGACGGGCTTCATCAACGAGGCCGACGTGGCGCTCAACCCGAACGTGACGCGGCTCGACCAGTTCGGCAACGAGGTGGCGAGCTTCTTCTCGACCGACGGCACTTTCGACAGCTACGACCTCGAATCAACCCTCACGCACGAGATCGGCCACACGCTCGGCCTCGAACACTCCGGCGAGGTCGCCGCCACGATGCAGCCGCGCCAGGGCGTCAACGGCACCTACAACCTCCCGAACTTCACCACGCGCACGCTCGCCGGCGACGACGTGGCCGGCGTCCGCGCCGTCTACGGCCCGCGCAACGGCACGGGCAGCATCGCGGGGCGCGTAACCTTCAACAGTTCGGGCGGGGCCGCGGCCTTCGGCGCGCACGTCTTCGCAGAGGACGCCGCGACGGGCCGCGTCGTCGCCGGCAACGTCGCCGTCGCGAGCGGCGCGTACCGAATAGACGCCCTGCCGCCCGGGCAGTACCGCGTCGTCATCGAGCAACTGGACGAGCCCGTGAGGGCCGATCAGATAGGCTCGAACGGCGGGGGCTACCCGGCGAGCGCGCTCGCCAGCACCGCCCCCTTCCTGACGACGGAGGCGGGGACGTTCACGGTCTCCGCCGACAGCACTCTGCCGCTCGACGTGTCCGTGCCCGGCGGAATCTCCCCATTCAACCCGACCTTCATCGGCACGGGCAGCAGCGGCCAACTCTCGAAGGTCGCCGTGCCGGTCGTTCCGGGCCAGCCCATGACCGTACTCGTCGGCGGCGACAACCTCGGGGTTATCCCCTCGAACGGCGTGACGGTAAACTCGCCCTTCATCACCGTGTCGAACGTCCAACAGATCGCGGGCTTCGGCATACCCATCGTCAGCTTCGACATCACGCCGAGCATTCTGACGCCGCCCGGCGACTACGACATACGCTTGCAGTCGTCCGCGGGGCAGGTGGCTTACGTCTGCGGCGGCCTGACCGTTGACCTCCCCGTAGGCGTGCCCGCGGGGACGAACCTGATTGACAACTCGCAGTTCTTCGTCGCGCAGCACTACCGAGACTTCCTCTCGCGCGAGCCCGACACGTCGGGCCTCAACTTCTGGGTGAACGAGATTGAAGGCTGCGGCGCGAACGCGGCGTGCCGCGAGGTGAAGCGCGTCAACGTCAGCGCGGCCTTCTTCCTCTCCATCGAGTTCCAGAACACTGGCTACCTCGTCTACAGAATCTACAAGGCCGCGTTCGGCAACCTGCCGGGCAGGCCCGTGCCCGTGCGAATGCAGCAGTTCTTCCCGGACACGCAGGAGATAGGGCGCGGCGTGGTGGTCGGGCAAGGGAACTGGCAGCCGCAGCTCGAAGCGAACAAGCAGGCCTTCGCCACGGAGTTCGTGCAGCGCCCCGCGTTCGTCGCGCGCTACCCGGCTGGGACGAGCGCTTCGGACTTCGTGAACGCGCTCGACGCGAACGCGGGCTTCGTGCTCTCGCCCGACGAGAAGACGACGCTGATTAACGAACTCGCGCCGAACCCAGCGGACGCGCAGCTGCGCGCGGACGTGCTGAGGCGTGTGGCGGAGAACCAGACGCTGCAACAGCGCGAGTTCAACAAGGCGTTCGTGCTGATGCAGTACTTCGGATACCTTCGGCGCAACCCGGACGACCCGCCCGACTCAGACTTCAACGGCTGGCAGTTCTGGCTCTCGAAGCTCGACCAGTTCAACGGCGACTTCGTCGCCGCCGAGATGGTCAAGGCCTTCATCAACTCGGCAGAGTACCGACAGCGCTTCGGCGTTGTCCGCCCGATGTTGCGTCGGGTTGTATCAGACGGACAAACCGGAACCGCGACGCGTCTACAGCGCGTCGCCGCTCATGAGAATCCCATCGCCGCTCATCAGGATTCCGTTGCTGACAAGCACGCCGTTACTGACAAGCACGCCGTTACTGACCAGAACGCCGTTGCTGACCAGAACGCCGTTGCTAATCAGCACGCCGTTACTGATCAGGACTCCGTCGCCGCTCATAAGGATGCCGTCGCCGCTCATGAGGATGCCGTCAGTCAGGACTATGCCCTGACCTTCGAGGCGGATCATGTCCGACATCACGCGACCGTCGCCGCTCATGAGGATGCCGTCACCGCCCATGAGAATCCCATCACCACTCATGAGGATGCCGTCGCCGCTCATGAGAATCCCATCGCCGCTCATCAGGATTCCGTTGCTGACGAGGACGCCATTGCTGACGAGCACGCCGTTGCTGACGAGGACGCCGTCACCGCTCATAAGGATGCCGTCGCTCAGCATGATGCCGTCGCCGATCACGATTCCGTCCGTGAGTATGATGCCGTCGCTGAGCAGTATGCCGTCGCCGATGAAGATGCCGTTAGAGAGGACGGGGTTCTCTTTGAAGAGCACGCCGTCGGCGTAGAGGACGCGGCTTGAGGCCGCCACCGACTCGCCGCCGATTCGGAGCGTGTGGTTGAGCGAGCTGAGCGTTGTGTTCGGGCGGAAGACCTGATTCCCGGCCTTCAGCTTGTCGGAGTTCGGCACGAAGGCGTTCGCCATCTCGACCGCCGCCGCGGCGTTGACCGCGCCGACGCCCTGCGTGAGCACGTTCTCGGCGCGTGTCTTGAAGAGGGAGCCGGGCAGCGCGTTCGCAGTCCGCATCAGCGCGGCCTTGACGAGCGCGGGGGTGAGCGACCTGTTGGCTTCGAGCATCAGCGCGACCGTGCCGGCGACGACGGGCGCGGAGAAGGAGGTGCCGTAGTAGTTGTAGTAGGCCCTCGCCAGAGCGCCGTTCGCAGAGGTCTGAATAACGCGGTCGGGACGCTGCGCCGCAGAGTTCGGGTTCTCCTGCGACATCGCCGCGACGACGCCGCGCCCCGGCGCGACCAGGTCGGGCTTAATGATGTTGTCAACGAGCGTCGGGCCGTGCGAGGAGAACTGCGCCATCGCGTCGTCGGAGCGACGGGCGGTGCCGCGCGAGTCGGACGCGCCGACCGTGATCGCGTAGGGGCTGTTGCCGGGGCTGTCAATGCCGCCGTAGACGGGGCGGTACAGGGGGTCGCCGTTCTCCCTGTAGCCGATGATCTCGTCCGTGTGGCCGTTGTTGCCTGCGGCGGCGACGACGACGATGCCGTTGACGACTGCGCGCTCGACCGCTTTGCAGAGCGGGTCGTTGCGGAAGGACTCGCGCACGCGCGTGCCGAGGCTGAGGTTGATGACGCGGACGTTGTAGCGCTTCTGGTTGACGATGGCCCAGTTGATTGCGTCCATCGTCGCGCTGGTCGTGCCCACGCCGTTCGAGTCGAGCACCTTGAGGTCAACGATGCCGGCTTCGGGGGCGATGCCGACGTAGCTCGCGCCGTAGCCGAAGGAGGCCGCGCCGTTGCCGGCGGCGACGCTCGCCACGCCCGTCCCGTGTCCGTCGCGGTCGCCCGCGCCCGTGCCCGTGAAGTCAACGGAGGCGACGATGCGCGACTGGCCGTTCTTCTGGAAGTCTGGGTGCGAGGCGCTGATGCCGCTGTCAATGATCGCGATGCCGACGCCCTTGCCCGACAGGCCGGGCATGCCCTGAAAGCCTGCCTGCGCGAGCGCCGCGCCCGTCGTCTCGCGCGTCACGGCCAACTCGCTGCTGACCTTTCGGTCGGGCGAGACGTATGCGACGTCTTCGCGCGCGGCGAGGTCGGCGACTGCGTTCTGCGGCACGACCGCCGTCAACGCGTCGAACGAGTCGAAGGTGTGGCCCTTCGCGCCGCCCTTCGACTTGACCGCGTCCTCGTGCGCCGCGGTCGGGCGGCCCTTGGTCTGTATGATGACGCGGACGAGATCGTTCGACGTGGAGGCCGAGTCGAATTCGGGGGCGAGCTTCGAGTTTAGCTTCTGGGATTTCGACGCCGCGGCGGCGCTGGCCGGGATTGCGGAGAAGTATATGGTTGTAAGACCGAGGAGGATTAAGAGGGCTGTGATTCGACGCAACATTTTGTCCCTTCTTTCTACGGCTCCTCTGACGCCTGCCCGCGTCTGCCCTTGGGAACTGGAGCCGCCGTGACAACCAAAAGAACTGCTGATCGTTAACAGGTTCCGCGCCCGACCTTGAGTTTGATCGGGCTTAAGAGTTTTTTAGGCCGCATCACTCACGAAACCTGTCAACGATCTGCACTCCTCTATTTCAATAGACGTGCCACCACAAAACGCCCTGGGCGACAAGTCCACGAAGGGACATAACTTGCGTCTTCAAAATAACTTAACCCGCTGCCCGCCTCCCCCTCACAAAAAACACTCCAACCCACGTTTTGGATACCCGGTATCCAACTTCTGCAACCGAACTTGCATTTCCTGATTTTCTCTAGCGAAATCGAAGAAAGGCTCAGATGAATACGAAGTATACAAGTGTAAACCTGGTATCCAGGGCGTTGGCTTTGCCTCATAACGCCCTCTTGCCCCAAAAGTCTGCGGGCTGCCCCAAAAGTCATTTACCTTTCCGCTTCGGCTTCTCGCCTGGGAATGACTCTCCTTTCTCCTTCATCTCCTTAAAAGTCTGGATGGACATTTGGAGCTTGGCGATTTTCCGCTCCGCGTCCGCAATCGCCTCATCCCAGCGACTTTGCGGCCTTGCATTTTTGTGCAAATTAGGACTTGACATGGACTTAACTTTTTGTGTAAACTCCTTTCTGTGGAGAGGGGGATACCCTATGAGTGAAGATGACTACCGCAAGACCCTCGAAAAAGCGCGCGACGAGCTTCTCTCTCTGCTGGATGAAGCAGACCATCGTCGCCCTCATGCAATTGGTTGATGGCGAGAAGACCGGACAAGAATCGCCCCCGGACGAAGCGGTGGCTGCGCGATTCATGGGGACACCCGAAGACTATGGCTTCGGCTCTGCCGGCCTCTCCGACGCCTGCCGCGAAGTCTTGAAGGCATCCGACAAAGAAATGACTGCTATGGACGTGCGCGACGCCCTCATTAGAACGGGTTATGACCTGTCGAAATACTCCAACGCCCTCGCCTCTATCCACACGACCTTGAAACGGCTTGCGGGAAGCGACGAAGTTCGGATGGTGGAAAGCGACGAGGCGACGACTTACAAGTGGATAAAGCCCCGCCCTCAATGGTTTGAAAGATTCATCTCCGCAGGATTTTTTGACAGCCCAGATAAGGAAAGCGGTTCGGGTGAATCCGAAAGCAAGGAACCGCCGAAGAAGGAATGCGACCTCGTAACCCCTCCGAGGGGATTTAAATTGCAGCCGCGAAAGAAGAAGGATTCTCTTAAAGAGTTGGCAGAGAAACTTGCTAAGCAAAAGGGTGAGAAGCCGTCCCCGCCTGATACGAGTCTGGGTATTAAACCGAGGAAGAAGTAAGGTTCTTTGAAGTGAGCGAGGGGGTGCTATCCACACCCCCTGCTCTTGTGGCGGCAGTAGTTCAATTGGCAGAACACTCGATTGGTAATCGAGTAATGACGGGATCATACCCCGCCTGCCGCCCCTGCTTGCAGCCGCGAGGGAAGCGTGAACTTCCCTCGCGGTATTCAACCACACAGCCGAAGCCGCATGGTCTGAGCAACCGATATTATACGCTTCCGCTGTGTGTTCTCCAAAGAAGGAAAACACACCATGAGCATACGCGAACAGAAAGGCCGCCAGATAGCCGAGCGGTTCAACATCACCCGCGAAGGCCGCCTCTATATCGTCCCCTCTCAGTCCGGCAGAGGCAAGTACAAGGTTGACGCCGAAAAGCAACGATGCAACTGCCCCGACTTCGACTTTAGACGCCTGCCTTGCAAACACCTGTACGCCGTCTGGCAAGTAATCGAAAGAACCAAGACCACGACCACCACGACCGACGCGAGCGGCAACACCACTACGACAACGACCGAGACGGTCAAGGTCACGCGCAAAACGTATCGGCAAGAGTGGCCCGCTTATAACAAAGCACAGACTCAGGAGAAGGCGCAGTTCCTTTACCTCTTGCACAAACTCTGTGAAGGCGTCGGCTCTCCCTCGCAAGAGAAGGGACGCCCGCGCTTCATGCTTGAGGACATGATTTTTGCGATGTGCTTCAAGGTCTATTCGACGGTGAGCGGTCGCCGTTTTATGACTGGCCTCAGAGCGGCGCACGCGAAGGGTTACGTCTCGTCTCTTCCGAGCTACAACACCATCTTTCGTTACTTCGAGAGTGAAGTTCCATCGAACAGGACTTCGCCATAGACTCGACGGGCCTTGCGACGGGCGCGCGGCAGAAGTGGCACGATACTAAGTGGGGCGCGACCGTGAGACTCTTTGGTGGACGTTCGGGCAGCGTCAGCCGCAAGGAATGGCTCAAGCTGCACGTCTGCACGGGGGTTAAGACCAACGTCATTACGGCGGTCGAGATAACGGACTGTCACGCGGGCGACAGCCCGCAGTTCCCGGCGCTCGTCCGCGCCACGCATCAGAACTTTGCCATGCGTGAAGTGAGCGCCGACAAAGCTTACTCGTCGGGCGGCAACCTCAAGGCCGCCGTCGAAGCCTTCGCCATGCCTTACATCGCGTTCAAGGCGAACAGTTCGGGCAAGTTTTCCAGCGACCTCTTCAAGAGGATGTTCCACTTCTACTCGTACAACCAAGAGCGCTTTATGAAGAACTACCACAAGCGCTCTAACGTCGAGTCCACCTTCATGATGATTAAGGCGAAGTTCGGAGACGCGCTTAGGAGTAAGACCGAAAGGGCGCGGATAAACGAAGCCTTGTGTAAGGTGCTCTGCCACAACATCGTGGTACTTATTCAGAGCATGTATGAACTCGGACTCAAGCCGAAGTTCTGGCAAGAGTGCGCGGCGTAACGCAGAGCGCGAAAGGCAGAGGAAGCCCCGCCGATGCGCGGGGCTTTTCTCTGCCCGCGCGTCTTGCCTCAAAAGATTTATTCCTGCCTCAATAGTCATTTTGTTTTAGGGGTTCTGAGGCAAAGCCCAGGGCGTTGGCGTTGCACAAGAAGCGGATACGGGCTATGCACTATTTGTGCAGGATGGATTTCTGCACAAAAAGTTCTTCTATCTTCGGGCGAAGTTAAGTAGGCTTGCGGCATGGTGGACATCACACCCATTACGGTTCTGTTTGCGGTTTTGCTGCTACTTCTCCCCTTCCTCTTCAATGCGTTGGGGCATTTGGGGGTCGGCGGCATGAAGGTAATCCGCGTCATGTTCGTCGCAATGTGGTTTCTTGCCTTATGGACGGTGAGCACGTCGGAGGCACTATCCAAGAAATCCACGACCTACTTCTGGGTTGTTGAATCAGCAACCGGGGTGCTTGTCGGTATCGGTCTCTTCGTCATCGAGCGTTACCTTACCAATGAGGTTCGGAAACGAGAGGCGACCATTCGGGTGATATTTAAAGACTCTCCCCTGTTCACCAAAAAACGGAAGGCAAGAATAAAAAGAGACCTTAGTAAGTTCAAGGCTTATCTTGACGAACTCGGATTCGACCTCCCGCCGAGCGTGCTGCCTGTGGCGG
>MNJR01000112.1:7745-10786 GCA_001920415.1 Acidobacteria bacterium 13_1_20CM_3_53_8
CAGGCGGACGAGATAGATGACAAGGCTGAGCCAACACAGTCCTATGCGGAGTATGTCATCGGGAAATCTTTGACACTCCCATTTAACCCGTCGCAGTGGGACACAGCCGAAGTGCACGCCAGAACTGTTATCGCGCACGAACTGGCGACGTACTTCAATTGGAGTTTCTGGGGGGCGAAGAAAGGTCGCGCAGATGGCTGGCTGGGTGCATTCTGGGAAATGCGAGATACCTTCGGAGCGGAGTTCACGGACTCGCTCCTGACCTACACGGTGAAATCATTCGCCGAAGGGCCGTCACCGCATGTATTTTCACAACACAAATTTGAAACAGGCGGGACGATAAGTCTGCCGAATAAGTTTCTGGATTATGTCGTTTATTCACACCTTGAGTCGGCGGTTAAGGTGGCTTTGCCTATAAAACACTGCTTGCCTATAAAATCCTTGACCTGCCTATAAATTCTTAGGTGACTGTGTAGACGTTCCGGTGTGTTTAAGGCGTTAAAACTTCAATATAGATTCTATACAACGTGACGTTGTAAGCGAATCGCGTACATGCTATTATCCCGCCATAATTATTTCCGCACAGCGGAAATAATTAAAAAGAGAGGGACGAGATTAACTCCCGCCCCTCTAGAGGGTTGCCACGTCTACAGGAACGTGGCCCCGTTGAAGCGTGATAAGAGCTTACGCCCTTATCGGCTCAAGGATGATCGTCACGGTTCCATTGGCGTGGGTAGTGACTTTCACCCGGTAATGACAACTGACATTGATGCACAGCGTCATCAGTGTTAGCTCCTTTCTTCAAGATCGCCCAGCGGTGACGCGCTGGGCATCTGCTTTTTAGGGCAGATGCTTGAGGGGAAGGAGCGCCCCAATGTCTTCGCGCTGACAATACAACACAGAAGTTTTTATTGCAAAAAAAGTCTGCCGACTTTAACGCTGCCTACCTACACGCTCACACCTTATGACCCACTCCCGCTCAGTCATCAACGGCAGACGTTCCGGTAAGTCCAGATCGTCATCAATCAGCACGTCAACGTAAACGCCCGCCACCCGCGCGTACTGTAGCAGCACCGGCAACGGCGGCACACGCTTGCCCGTCTCGTACTCGCCGACGTGACCGCGGTATAGCGACGTTTCGGCATCGCCTAACCGCTCAAACATCTGCTGCTGTGTAAGGCCGAGCGCCGTGCGTATCTGACGCAGCTTCGCGGCCAGTCGCGTCGGACGCGGGCGGCGTGAGCGTCCCATCAGTGTTGCCCTCCTGATGGGGTGCGCCCTTGCGCTTCCATTTTGCCCCATTTTAGGGGCAAAATGTCGCTGAGATTTTCAAATGGCCGGAGACGCTTGAACTGGTGTCTCCCGGCGCTCAGGGCATCGCTCCTGACGCGCGAGCAGCTTTACACACTGACACGAATTATACAGGGAGCGCGGCGAGATGAACTACAAAAGTATGGCACGCCTGACGGCTGTGGCCGTTATCTTCATGCAACTGCTAATCGCGTGCGGCGGGCTATCAAGTAAGCAAAAGACCGCTGCCGGTGATGCGCTTAAAGCCCTCAGGAAGATTGAAGCGGCTACGCAGGTCGGCGTCAACTATCAACAATACGGGCAGCTTGTGATAGACGCAAAAGCGCAGGTGAATGAAGCCTCATCTGCGCTACCGGACGGCGAGTTGAAAAAGGAACTTAACGCTACGATGGAAGCTTATGCGGACGCCGGTCAAGCATGGAGCACGAAGGTCAGTAGCTTCCCTCTTAAACCTGACACTGAGCCGGGTGCGACGTTGATGCGGAAGTACAATCTGAAAACTCACTCATTTAAGGCAGGGTCAACAGAGCTAGTGTGGCTCAGTGAGGATGATGCGAGGCAGGCGGCTTGGGGTGCTGCGGCAGCGCATCTGCTGGCCGCTCAAAAGCTGCTCGATCAGTGATAGACGACACTGGATGACATTATTCCGCCCGCGTAATAAGTAATTGCTACGACTCTGCCGCCGGTGCTATGATGCGCATGCAAATTCGGCATCGGTGCGGGCATAAGGGCCGCACAACCTAGCGAGAGGTTATGCGCCTCGCTCAGAACATGCGACACCTGATTCATTCAGGCGCATGTTCTGAGCGAGGCGTTTTCAGTTGGGAGGTGAAAAGCGAACGGGGCCAGTAGTTGCAACCTACCAGCCCCGATCTTGAACAAATGGCGGTGTAGCCAAGTGGTAAGGCAGCGTCCCGTCAAGGCGCAATACGTGGGTTCGATTCCCTCCACCGCCTCATCACTTTAAGAGGATGCCTCTGGCGTCACCCTCGACGTGTGTGTTTATAACACACGCGGGGGCCGAAGTCTACACATGAAAAGACACGCCCTCGGATACACGCTAAATCATTATAATTATTGCCTTTGTGGGCTTTTTGGTGTAGAATGCGAGCATAATTTAATGTCATCGCTCTTTGCTTGTAAACTGCATAGAACTCGCACGGGGTTCTATAGTCGAGACTGCTGTGCGGGCGCTCCTTGTTGTAATGCCGTCGCCAGGTTTCAACGATCACGATAGCCTCTTGCAGATTCTTGAACCATTCGACATTCAGACACTCATCTCTCAAGCGCCCGTTGAAGCTTTCCCCAAAGGCATTCTGCCACGGACTGCCCGGCTCAATATAGAGCGTCTCGACGCCTTTCTGTTTGAGCCATTCCTTCACTCGTGCGGCAACGAACTCCGACCCATTGTCTGAGCGCAAGCATTGGGGCGCGCCACGCTCTGCGACTAAGCGGGAAAGCACTTCGATGACGGCGCGCGACTTGATTGAAGTGGCGATATGGATCGCCAGACTCTCTCTGGTGTATTCGTCCACCACTGTTAGCAGCTTGATCTGCTGCCCATTAGCGCACCGGTCAAAGACGAAGTCATACGTCCACACGTGGTTCGGTCTGAGAGCCTGTGAACAGGTAATGGCGGACACTCCAACCCGCCGCTTGCGTGGACGGCGCAGTGGCAACGAGAGCTTTGCCTCTTGCCACACACGATGCACCCTCTTGTGGTTGATCTC
>MNJR01000021.1 GCA_001920415.1 Acidobacteria bacterium 13_1_20CM_3_53_8
TCAGCAGCGATTTAGTTCTGTTGTTACTCGTAATGACCACATCTGCGGTAGCATTGACCAGTGATGACGAGAATCAAGTTATAGCTTAAGCCCCGCGAGAAAACTTCAACTCGCGGGGCTTTTTTTGTTGACACAAAGGAAGCGCAGCATGAAAGATTCTGGTTCGCCTTACGAAATCAAGTGGCGGTTGTAGCCGTATTGAGTCGAACGCATACGACAACAGATCGTAACGGAACAGGAAATGAGACCTCGCAGAGCTTCGCTGATTGCTGGCGCTGGTGGTTAATTCCTGCCGCGATTGCTTTCGTCCTGGCGCTCCTGTTCGCAGACCCTTTTATTGGCGATTGGGACGGGCTTGATTATACGGTCGCAAGCTTGCGCGGCTCGCCGTCCTCTATGGCCTTGGGTCGCTCGGTCTTCATCTACTTCAATCACGCGCTCTGGCTTCTTGCTCATAACCTCTTCAATCTAAGACCAGAGAATGCGTACCTTCTCTTTAAGTACGCGGTCGTTGCGCAGAGTCCGCTGGTCGTTGTGGCTTGCTGGATTTTAGGGCGAGACGTAACGCGCAGTTTGTATGCGGCGACAATCGCAGCCAGCTTGGTTGCGCTCTCGCCGCCGTTCATCATCTATAGCGGACAGGTGATGACAGAGACTCAGTCTCTGCTTCTACTTGCGCTAGCGCTCGTCATTCACCTGCGAGGACTGCGTGAGCGCAAAGCTTGGATGGTGATTTTGGGTGCGGCGCTTCTGGGATTGGGCGTGAACGTGCGCGAGACCGTTGGGTTTTATGGAGTGTGGCTTATCATCGGGCCAATCGCGTGCGGGTGGAAGATGCGACGGCGCGAGATAACTACCCTCGCGCTATCCTGTGTAGCCTTCTTCATCTTCGCGCTCGGAATTTTCGTAGCACTCTTTTACTGGGACGTGCATAGCTTTCGCGCCTCCTGGCTAGGCTGGCTAGAAGCTTCGCAGGCTGAATCGGCTTTGCACCCTGTCAGGGTGCGAAACCTGATTCCGTTTCTGCTCTTTTTCTTTCTTGATGCGCCGCTACTCTTTCTAGCACTTCCGTTCTCGCTCGTTCGGGAATGGCGCGAGCATAGATTCTCGCCCCTTCTAGCGCTCGCCTGCACAGGACTCTTCGCCGACGCGCTTCTACTCTTCAACTATAGCACGACGGTCAACTGGCGCTATTTCCTGACAGGGCTTCCTGCGCTCGCGCCCATCACGGCCACTTTTTTGATGAAAGCATTTGCGTCACGCACGCGAACAATCAATCAAGCTTTCGCATGCGTAGCGTTGCTCATAGTGAGCTTCGCCATCCTGTTCGGTCTCATCTTCAAGCCTGTGAGCCGCAAGTACCGTCAGGAGCGCGCAGAGACGAAGAATTACATTGAAAGACTTTCGGGATTGCCGCGCGACGCCGTGATGATCTCCGGCAGCCAGACGGTTGCGGTCAACTACTGGCGCGCGCTTGGAGCAGGAGAGTGGGACACGATTGGAACGGGGAGCGGCTGGCCCGGCTCAACGATTTCATCTGTCATCGAAAAATTTTTGAGAGAGAACCGTCGCGTATTTCTGGACGAAGACCCAAGATGGTGGCCTCCTTGCGGCTGGCAACGAGCGGAAATATACAACCTCGCGTCAATAGAGCAGCGCTTCCATTTTCGCCGCGTCTCTGAAAATATTTACGAGATAAGACCTGTTGAAGATGAAGCGGCGCACGATGCGCCCCAGTTGCAGAAGCTTCTGCCTGAGAATAGACCTGAAGAGACTTCGGGCTGTCCGCGATTGGGTAAAATAAGTTAGAGCCTGTGCGCAAATCTCGCCGCGCTAGCGGCGCTTATGAGCTTAGCCCGGCTTTTCAAAGCCGGGAATAAGATGGTCACTAAATTGACTGGCGTCGCGTCAGCGACGATTGAGAGAGAGAAGATTATGGCCGATTCAATCGTCGCTGACGCGACGCGGCAATGGTTATGCTGTTCCCGGCTTTGAAAAGCCGGGCTAAATTCAACTACCGCTAACGCGGCAGATTTATGCAAGCGCCTCAAATAAGCTAAAGTGTGACTTCGACATATGTCACAAGATTCCATCAATCGCCTGCTTGATCGCCTGGAAGCGTTAAAGATTGGCTTCGATGATAAAGCGCGCCCGCGACTTCTTAAAATTTTGGGACAACTCTCGCGGCGTGAAATTAAAGATGCAGACGCGCTCATTCGCCTTCACGAGATGCTTCTTTTCATCTGCGCTTATCCTTCCAATAGAGAGGTTCGCCGTCGAGCCGAAAAGATTCTTTCTTCATTCAAGCGACGAGTAGAGAGTTTGCGCGAGCGCGAAGCAGATTTTTCCGCGTTCATTGACCCCGAAGTTTCCGGCATAGTCGGAACAGCCTTCTCCTCAACATTCACTTACGACATAGCGCACTGGCTAGCGCTTCATCATCCTAAAAATCTTACTTTCGATTTCGACGGCTATGAATCAGATGCTCGTCTTGGCGAAACCTTGCCCAGATTCATTCCGCTGCTTGAAGAAGACGCTTTAGTTGAAGCTAATGTTCCCTTCCGGGAATGGATGCGACTGGCTGCGGGCGTAGAGAGGCAAGAAGTCGCTTGGCTGCTCGAATCTTTCCGAAAATTGCGAGTTTCAGCGAAAGAGCGAGCCGAACTTTACGA
Source organism: Acidobacteria bacterium 13_1_20CM_3_53_8 (assembly GCA_001920415.1). Taxonomy (GTDB): domain Bacteria; phylum Acidobacteriota; class Blastocatellia; order Pyrinomonadales; family Pyrinomonadaceae; genus 3-1-20CM-3-53-8. The sequence goes on from MNJR01000021.1 coordinate 2,673, forward strand.
TTCGCTTCAGCTATGGATTTGCTGGCATCTGAACAAGTATAGCGCTTCGCGCACAGGCCATCGCGCGCCTTTGCGCCCGCGCGAGATTTTCTATCATCAAGAGGCGCTGCTGCGTCGCAAAGATGTTTCGCTCGAAGCGGAATTAAATTCTCCGCCATTCGAGTTGAAAAAAGTTTCGCCACGCGATGGCCGCGCGCTTCTTGATTTCGCTCTGGAAACTTCAGCCGCGCGTTATCGTGAGCTTTACGGTTTTACGCACGGCGACTTTCAACAAGTTTTCCACACTCACGCAGGGCGCGGCACGGACATCTATTTTTTCGGCGTGCCGCCAGAGCGACGGCTTCCCGTTCGCGCCTATCACGCTGCGCTTATCTTCAAGAATCGCGTGCCCATAGGTTATGCCGAAAGCCTGACGCTTTTTGAGCGCATGGAGTTCGGTTTCAATCTCTATTACACATTCCGCGATGGCGAATCGGCCTGGACTTACGCGCGTGCGCTGCATCTTTTCTGCCAGTTGCTCAAAGCAAGAGCCGTCTCGGTTGACCCTTATCAAATCGGGCATGAGAACGAAGAAGGCATAGAATCCGGCGCGTTCTGGTTTTATAGAAAACTCGGATTCCGTCCTGTGAAGTCTGAGATTGCGAAATTGGTTGAACGTGAAGAACGACGGCTTGCCTCGCGCGAAAACTATAGAACGAGCGCGCGCACATTGCGTAAGATCGCGGAAGGCCATCTTCTATTCACATTGCCGCCAGCGCCCCGAAGCGAGTGGGATAATTTTCATGTAAGAAATCTTGGGCTTGCAGCGCAGCGTCGCATGGCTCAAAAATTCGACAGCGATTCCCTTAAATTTCGTCGCGCGTCCGTTGAAAGAGTCGCAGACTCGCTCGGCCTTCGAGTCGAAAGTTTTAGGGAAGATGAGCGGCGCGCTTTCTCGGACTGGTCGCTCATGCTCGCGCTCATTCCTGACATAGAGCGTTGGACGACTGATGAGAAGATGGCTGTTCTAAATATTATTCGGGCGAAAGCCGGACGGGACGAGGCGCGCTACATTCGTCTGATGCAGAAGCATGAGCGCCTTAGAAGAGAAGTTATCAAGCTCGGTTCGTAAATAATTAAGAGCGGGGGCAAGCCACCCTTCCTGACCATGAGGTTAATAAAGTTGAGCTTTGGGCTTAATCTCTCAACTCAATTAATCTCACAGGTCTGGAAGGGTGGCTTGCCCCCGCTCCTCTTCGGCTGTTGACCGCTAAGCCCGTTTTGGCGTAAAGAACCATAAAACCCTCTCCATTTTGTTCAGAAAGGATTTTTCGAGATGAGACGCCTTCTGATTTTCGGAGTGATGGTTGTATCGTTGTTGGTTGTGAATCAAACGAGGGCACAGCAGAGAACTCCTACGCCGCGCGCAAACACGAGCGCGCAGTTCAGCCAGCTTGTGGATCAGTATTTCGATGATTACTTCAAGCGCAACCCGACAGCAGGGACGGCATCGGGCTTTCACCAGTACGACGCCTTTTTGGAAGATTACTCGAAAACAGAAGTTGCGAACAGCACGGCTGCGCTCAAAAATTTTTTGGGTCGCTTCGAGCAGATTAACCCGCGCGTCCTATCTGAGATGGAGCAGGACGACCGAGAGCTTGTCATCAGCAACATCAAGGCCAGATTGTTAGAGTTGGAAGAGATTCGTTCGTGGGAAAGAAACCCGGACATCTATAGCAGCGGCGTAACCTCAAGCGTCTTCGTCATAATGAGCCGCAACTTCGCGCCCGAAGCCGTACGGCTGCGCTCCGTTATTGCGCGCGAGCGCCAGATGCCGAAAGTCTTCGAGGACGCACGCGCTAATCTGAAAAACCCGCCGCGCATCTATACCGAAATCGCTCTCGAACAGATTCCGGGCATCGTAAGCTTTTTCCAGTCGGACGTGCCGCTTGCTTTCAAGAGTGTGACGGACGCAAATCTTCAATCGGAATTTCAGAAGAGCAATCAAGCTGTGATTGCTGCGCTCAACGATTACCAGAAGTTTCTGCACGATGATGTGCTCGCGCGCTCTCGCGGAGATTTTCGTATAGGCGCTGAAAATTATAGGAAAAAACTTCTGTACGAAGAGATGGTGGACATTCCGCTCGACCGCCTTCTTCAAATCGGATATGAAAATTTAAGGGCGAATCAACGTTGGTTTCAGGAGACCGCGAAGAAGTTAGACCCTACGAAGACACCACAGCAAATACTCGATCAAATTTCGCACGAGCACCCTGAGCCGAACCAGCTTCTGCAAAGTTTTCGTAACGTGCTAGGCGGCTTGAAGCAGTTCATCATCACGCATCGCATCATCACTATACCTTCGCCAGTGCTACCGATTGTCGAAGAGACGCCGCCGTTTGAGCGCGCGCTGACGTTCGCTTCGATGGACACGCCGGGGCCTTTCGAGACGGTTGCGAAAGAGGCTTTCTTCAACGTGACGCTTCCCGAACAGTCTTGGCCGCGCGAGCAGATTGAAGAGCACATGGAAGGATTCAACATCGGCACTATCATCTCCACAGCAGTGCACGAAGCTTATCCAGGCCATTACGTTCAGTTCCTTTGGGTTCAGCACGCGCCGTCTAAGGTCAGAAAACTTCTGGGCTGTGGCTCGAACGCAGAAGGTTGGGCGCACTATTGCGAGCAGATGATGCTGGACGAAGGATACGGCAATGGCGATCTTAAACTTCGTCTGGGGCAATTGCAGGATGCGCTGCTGCGAAACGCGCGCTACATCGTAGGCATAGAGATGCACAGAGGGCGCATGACCTATGAACAGGCGATTGATTTCTTTGTGCGCGAGGGCTATCAATCGCACGCCAACGCCGAACGCGAGGCAAAGCGGGGCACTTCAGACCCGACCTATCTGGTTTATACGCTCGGAAAGCTTGAGATAATGAAGTTGCGTGAGGATTACAAACGCATGCGCGGCAACCGATTCAGCTTGCAGGAATTTCACGACGCATTCATGCGTCAGGGCTTCCCGCCCATCAAAATCATTCGTCGCGCGCTTTTGGGCAACAACAGCCCAACGCTCTGATTTGAATCGAAACTGTGTACAAATCATTCCTTCTATAAAGTAAGGAATTGAATCAATCGCGCCGAAGAAGCTTAACCTGAGTTCGATATAAGAAAGAGGAAGATGAGAAAGAGAGAATTATCCACTAAATCACACGAAGCTACACGAAACCGATTGAGTTCTCTTCGTGTAGCTTCGTGTGATTTAGTGGATAATTCATTCGCTCCTTTCTACTCATAGCTTATATCTACCTTACGTAAGTTTAAGACATGTAACTTTTCACCTTTGGTTATTCCACTGTGCCCTACGAGCTTTTCCTCGCATTGCGTTACCTCAGAATGAAGAGAGCGCGCAGGCTATCGCGCGTGACGGCGCTTGCTGCCGTCGTAGGCGTGGCGTGTGGGGTCGCTGCGCTCATTGTGGCGCTCGCGCTTGCAAATGGATTTCGTGACGAGATGCAGGAAAAGATTTTGCGAGGTACGGCGCACGTCACGCTCATGCGCGCAGATGGCGGGCAGATGGCGGATTATCGCAACATCATTGAGCGTCTGAAAAATATAGATGGAGTGAGAGACGCAGCGGCGACCACGTATGATGGCGCGCTGTTGAGCGGCGAGAGCGGGTCGGCTTACGCAGTGCTGCGCGGCGTTGATGGAGATTCATTGCGCGCAATCGAAGAGATTCGCCGCACGATTGTGGAAGGCTCAGTTGAACCTTTGCTGAATGACAGGTCTAGCAGTGAAGCCATGCAGCAATCACTTCATGCGAATGAAGCTCAAACAGGTTCGACTCCATCTTCAAACGCCTTCCGCGCTGGCGAAGAAAATTTTTACGGCAATCCATCAAACGAAGAATCGAATGACCTGAATCTGCCAACTGTTATCCTGGGGTCTGAGCTTGCCGCTCGCACGGGCTTGCATGTTGGTGACGTAGGGCAACTTGTTTCCGGCGAATCTACGCTGACGCCTCTGGGACTCGTGCCGCGATACCGTCGCGTTCGCGTTGCAGGAATTTTTCGCTCAGGGCTTTATGAATACGATGCAGCTTGGGCTTACATCTCATTAACGGTCGCTTCAAGTTTTTCCGGCAACTCGAACACGCCCGCAGCTTCGGTCATCAGTATAGAAGTCGCAGACATTTACGATGTCGCGCGCGTCTCGCAACGTATTCGCTCATCGCTTGGCCCCGCGTTCACTACAGTAGACTGGCAGGAAGCGAACCGGCCACTGTTTGCCGCGCTCGCTCTTGAAAGACGAATGGGCGCAATAGCGCTCGCGCTCATCATTCTGGTAGCCACGCTCAACATAACCACTACGCTCGTGCTTCTGGTTATAGAGCGGCGCGCAGACATAGCCATCCTCACTGCTATGGGCGCGCGCGCGCGAAGCATAATGACAGTCTTCATTATGGAGGGCGCGATCATAGGAAGCGCTGGCGCAATACTTGGAATCATCCTGGGGCTTGCGGCCTGTCTCGCAGGCAATCGCTACAAACTCGTTAGTCTGCCCGCAGACGTTTACTCGCTCAGCAACATTCCTTTCCACGCTCGCTCAGTAGATGTTGCGCTCGCAGCGCTCGTCGCTCTGATTCTTACTCTTATAGCCACCATTTACCCCGCGCGTGCAGCGTCGAGCGTGCGCCCTGCGGAGGCGTTGCGTGACCAATAGATTTTAGATTTTGGGGTTGCGTTGAGTTTCAGACTCGCAGCCTCTTACAATCAACCAGAGCAATCTGAAATTTCGAAGCGCGGGGTTTCCCTAATCCAAAATCCAAAATCCAAAATCCAAAATAGCAAGCCTCTCGTCGTACGCAATCTCTACAAGAGCTTTCACAGTCCTGCCGGCGAGAAGATTGAGGTGCTGCGCGAACTCTCTTTCAAAGCGCAGGCTGGCGAAATTGTAGCGGTCGTTGGCGCTTCGGGCGCGGGCAAGTCAACGCTGCTTCACTTGCTCGGCGGGATTGAGAGGGCGGACGCAGGGGAAATTCGGTTGGGTGAATTTGATGTCACAGGCGCTGGCGCTGCGGAACTGGCGCGCTTTCACAACGAACGGGTCGGTTTCGTCTTTCAGTTTCATCACCTGCTGCTGGATTTGACTGCGGCTGAAAACATTGCCATGCCGCTTTTGATAAGACGCGAGCCGCGCAAGAGAAGCATCGAACAGGCCGTCGCTTCCCTCAAAGAGATAGGACTGGCGAATCGTGCATCTCATCCCGTGAGCCAGCTTTCAGGGGGCGAGCAACAGAGAGTCGCAGTCCTGCGCGCGCTCATCACGCGCCCGCAACTTGTGCTAGCGGACGAGCCGACCGGCAATCTTGATAAAGAGACAGGCGACCCCGTAGGCGCTATGCTAGCATCCTACTGCCGCTCGCACAGCGCAATCGTCATCGTCGCCACACACAACGAGCAACTTGCGCGCGACTGTGATCATCACTTGATTTTACAAGGAGGAAGCCTGACGGATTTTGGATTTTAGATTCTGGATTTTGGATTAAAAGGCTGAAAAGCGTTCAATTTGAGATTCAACATCTCGCGCTTAATTCATTGCTCCAATCCAAAATCTAAAATCCAAAATCCAAAATCCCCTAGACTTATTTTTCTAGCATCTAGCATATGTCATCTGACATCTATTATAATGTTTCCGGGAATTGTGCCGGGCCGATTCCAGATGGCGATTGGCCCGGCACGGCAATCATGGAAGATTTTCCAAACTTGAATCCGGTCTAATCTATGTTCGAACGCTACACGGAGAAAGCCCGCAGAGTAATCTTCTTTGCGCGCTACGAAGCATCGCAGTTCGGCGCGCCCGCCATTGAGCCTGAGCATCTTCTGCTCGGCCTCATGCGCGAAGACAAGACTCTGACGAGCCGTTTCTTCCCGCGCGCTTCAGTCACAATCGAAGCCATACGCAAAGAGATAGAGGGGCGCACCCTTTTGCGCGAGAAGATTTCTACGTCCGTGGAATTGCCGCTCGCGCCTGAGACAAAGCGCGTGCTCGCCTATGCTCATGAAGAGAGTGACCGCCTACAGCATCGCCACATAGGAACAGAACATCTTCTGCTCGGCCTTCTTCGTGAAGAGCGTTCTATGGCCGCAGAGATTCTTTATGAGCGTGGACTGCGTCTGAATTCTGTGCGCGATGAGATTGCGCGGCAGACGGGCGCGGACGCTCGCGCCTCGCAGAAAAAGGACACACCTCACCTGGTCGAGTTCTCGCGTGATTTAACTGAGGACGCGCAGAACGATAAGCTTGATCCGCTCGTAGGGCGCGATGGTGAAATCGAGCGCGTCGTACAGATTCTCTGCCGCCGCACGAAGAACAATCCCGTTCTGATTGGCGAGCCGGGCGTAGGCAAGACCGCAATCGTTGAAGGGTTAGCCCAAAGAATTGTCAGAGGCGAAGTTCCTTCGTTCCTTGAGAACAAACGTATTCTTTCCTTAGACCTCTCTTTAATCGTTGCGGGCACGAAGTATCGCGGTCAGTTCGAGGAGCGCCTGAAACAGATCATGCGCGAACTGATAGAGAACCCGCACTACATAGTCTTCATTGACGAACTACACACATTGGTGGGCGCAGGAAGCGCAGAAGGCTCGCTTGACGCCGCGAACATCTTGAAACCCGCTCTGTCGCGCGGCGAGATTCAGTGCATAGGCGCGACCACGCCCGCAGAGTTCCGCAAATCAATCGAAAAGGATCGCTCGCTTGAGCGCCGCTTCCAGGCTGTGAAAGTTCCGCCGCCTTCTGAATCTGAAGCCGTGCAAATTTTGGACGGCGTGCGCGAGCGCTACGAGACTTTTCATCAAGTGCGCTACACGCCAGACGCGCTCGAAGCAGCCGTTTATCAATCGAGTCGTTACATACCAGATCGCTTCCTTCCAGACAAAGCGATTGACGTGATTGATGAAGCGGGCGCGCGCGTCAAACTTCGCGTCCGCCGCGAGCAGGGCAATCTGGACAACTGGGATTCGCCCGACAATTACCCGCGCCCCTCGTACGGATCGAGCACGGCGGGCGGCATAGGCTTGCGCGGTATGGACGAAGACGCGCTCGTTTCTGCCGAAGTTACGCGCGACGATATAGAAGAAGTCATAGCGCGCTGGACTGGCATTCCTATCACTTCGCTCAAAGAGGAAGAGACGCAGAAGCTGTTAAGGATAGAGAGCGAGCTTCATCATCGCGTGGTCTCGCAACGCCCTGCCATCTCCGCTTTGGCGCGCGCCATACGCCGCTCGCGCGCAGGATTGAAGAACCCGCAGAGACCCGTCGGCTCGTTCCTGTTCCTTGGGCCAACGGGCGTGGGCAAGACTGAGGTCGCACGCTCGCTCGCGGAATTTCTGTTCGGCTCGGAACGCTCTATGATTCGTTTTGACATGAGCGAGTTCATGGAAAAACATTCGGTCTCGAAACTCATAGGCTCGCCCCCCGGCTACGTAGGCCACGAAGAGGGCGGACAGCTTACAGAGCGAATCAAGCGCTCGCCCTACTCAGTTCTACTCTTCGACGAGATTGAGAAAGCGCACCCGGACATCTTCAATGTGCTCTTGCAAGTCTTTGAGGATGGAATCTTGACGGACGCGCTCGGCAACACGGTTGATTTCAAGAACACTATTATCATCATGACCTCTAACATAGGCGCGCGCTTCATTCAGAAGAAGGGCACGCTAGGCTTTCAGGCTACGAGCGACGCGTCGCGCGAGAAGTTAGAAGAGATGGTGATGGCCGCAGTTCGCCAGACTTTCAATCCAGAGTTCATCAATCGTCTGGATGAGATAATCATCTTCGACCAGCTATACGACCACGACCTGCTCGAAGTCGTTCAACTTCAGGTCGAGATGATGAACAAGACTTTGACCTCGCGCGGCATGGAAGTGCGTCTGACGGACGAGGCAAAGCGCTGGCTGGTAAACAAAACCTGCGCCGACCGCTCATACGGAGCGCGCCCATTGCGCCGCGCGCTTCAAAAGCATGTCGAAGACCCTCTCTCCGAAGCGCTTATTCAGGGACTCTTGGGCGGGGCATCGCTCATAGAGGTTTTTCTGGACGAAGACGGGCTGGATTATCGCCCGGCGGGTGTGGAAGAGCCTGGCGACGCGCTTTTGATTCACTGAAAGTGAATCGAAAAAGGCAAAAGTAAAAAGGCAAAAGGCAAAAGTTAGGCGGAAACCATTCTGTATTAAAATGCTTTTGTCCGCACTTCTACCTTTTGCCTTTTTACTTTTGCCTTCTTCTGTTTGCCTTTTGCCTTTTTACTTTTGCCTTGTTCGTTCGGTATAATGCCCGACTTTGCTGGACTATTGCGGGCTGGCAACGCGCTGTGCGCTGCTTGGAATCCAAGCCGTCGTTAAGTCCGCATGTGTTTGCAAGGCAGTCGGCAATCCTTTTTTGCCTTTTACCGGTTTAATTTCTTAATTTATTCGCTCCCGAAGTCCGAGTCAGAACCTTCAGAGGGTAACAGCTTTTATGCGTATCGGTCGTGGCTCATGGCTCATTTATTTGAGCGTCGTTATAGGAGTATTCGCCCTTCTGGCGACCCGTCAGAACGTCACACGGGCATTTGCACAGGAGCAACAGCAGCAACCACAGCAACAGCGTCTGGTTGAGAGTGTTCAGATAACAGGCAATCGTCGTCTGCGCCAAGAAGACCTTATGTATTACATACAGACCAGGGCTGGCGATGCGTATAACCCTGCTCAGGTCTCGCGCGATATGCAGACGCTCTTAAGTCTGGGCTTCTTCGATAAGACGGCCTCACGCGTGACCATAGAAGATGGGCCACGCGGCGGCGTCATCGTCACGTTCGAGGTCAGAGAACTTCCCATCATACGCGATATACAGTTCACCGGATTGAAGGCCGTGCAGGAGTCCGATGTTCTCAAAGCATTCCGCGAGCAGCGCGTAGGCATTGCGAAAGAGAACATCTACGATCCTGTTAAAGCTCAAAACGCCATACGCGTGCTTCGTGAACTCCTTGCCGCGCGCGGCTATCCGAACGCAACGGTCAAAATCAACAGGGAAGATGTTTCGGCCACTTCCATCGCAATCACTTTTGAAGTCAATCAAGGCGAGCGCGTGCGCGTCGTTGAGATTCAGTTCGAGGGCAATCGAGTATTCGGCGATGGAAGCCTCAGAAGACAGATGAAGCTGGTAAGAGAAGCCGGATTGATCTCGCGTTTCCGAGGCCAGGACATTCTTGATCGTCAAAAGCTGGATTACGACCTGCACAACGTTGTGAACTACATGCGCTCGAAGGGCTACCTTCAGGCGCGCACGGGCGAGCCGCGCATAGAAGGAATCGGTCGGCGCACGACAGGCTTCTTCATCCCGCTCCCCTTCCTCTCTTCTACGGACGAAGCGCTGCGCATCACCGTCCCTGTAAACGAAGGCCGCCTCTACCGCATAGGCACTATCAAGATAGAAGGCAACTCCATCTTCTCCGAACAGCAGATTCTCGCCGTCATAGGTCTAAAGCCCGGCGATGTGGCCGATGGCCAGCGTATAGGCAAAGGGCTGTTCGAGGATTTGGAGAAGATTTACGGCTCGCAAGGCTTCATACAGTATTCGGCAGACCCGCAGCCAACTTTCCACGACAATCCGAACAACCCGAACGAAGGCATAGTGGATTTCGTCATCACGATTGAAGAGGGCAAGCAGTTCACTCTTCGTCGTCTGGAATTTTTAGGAAATACTTTCACGCGCGATAACGTCTTGCGCCGCGAGGTTCTGGTTAACGAAGGCGACATATACAACCAGCGCCTTGTGGAATACTCCGTAGTCAAGCTCAATCAGTTAGGTTACTTCGAGCCAATAAACGAGCGCACAGACCTTGAGCGCCGCACCAATGAAGAAGAGGGACTCGTTGACGTGAACATAAAAGTCACGGAGCGCGGTCGTCAGCAGATCTCATTCAACGGCGGTCTATCTGGCGTTGGAGGCTCGTTCTTCGGACTGGAATATTCGACCAACAATCTCTTCGGTCGCGGCGAGATTCTTTCGCTGCAACTTGCTGCGGGAAACCGCCAGCGCTCGTTTCAGTTCTCGTTCACAGAGCCTTACGTGCGTAACCGACCGATAACGGCAGGGTTCTCCATCTTCGCCTTCTCGCAGAAATTCTTCGGCGAAGGCACGTTCCTTTCGCAGAACATCGCGGCGCAGCAGGGAGCTTTGGGCGGGCTGCTCGGCTCAGGAAACTTCTTCAACACGAATGAAGAGAACCTGTTCACTAGAAACTCTTACGGGGCATCGCTATTCCTGAGCGCGCCGCTTTCTGAGTTCTACCGCAAGCGCCCGTTCACGCAGTTCTCGCGCGTTGGTCTCTCTTACCAGATTTCGCAATCGAGCGTGAAGCAGCCTGCTGTGAATGCGCAGAACAATCCATCAACCTTTATTCCCGTACTCTACAATCAGCCCAACATCATTACCAGCCGCATCACGCCGACCTTCGTCTACGACACGCGCAGCTACGCCAAGAATGCGGAAGACCCTGTGGCGGGCCGTCAGGTTTCAGCGTCGCTCTCTTTCTCAGGACTCGGTGGAGACGTGCGCACCTACGCGCCGCTCGCCTCCTTCATACAGTTCTACCCTGTACGACACAAAGGGCGCGACCAGCAGCCAGAGGTTTTCGGCTTCCGCCTTCTAGCCGGGCACGTGAGCAGTTTCGCCACGACAGCCAAGGTTAGAAACGCCAACTCATTGGCCTTCGTCAACGGCGTGCCGATTTACGAGCGCTTCTTCCTCGGCGACGAATTCACAATACGCGGTTACAACGTGCGCTCCATAAGCCCCATCAGCCCGCTCGACACATACATCACTTCGCGCAACGTTGTGCTGGCGTCGAATTCCAGTGGCACGCCCATAGCCATAACAGGATTGCCTGCGTCGCTTGCCAACGTAGGCACTTTCACAGGCGCAAGCGGGTCGAACGTTTTTCGTCTGAGCAGACAGTTCACCTCCATAGGCGGCGACACGCAGCTTCTGGGCAACTTCGAGTACCGCATACCTATCTTCGGCCCCGTAAGCGCAGCGCTCTACGCCGACGTGGGCAGCTCTTTCAATGTTCATAAGGGCACCATACAGAACATCAATTCAGAGTTTCTGACAGACCAGCCGTTTCTGGGCGCTAGTAGCTTGAGCGTGATCGCGGTGCAAGCGAATCCTGGACTGGCTCTTAGTCCGCTCGGCGGCCTGGTAGTACGCGACAACCGATTCGTGTCAGTGGCCGAATTTAATAACGCCATACGTGTTGGCCCGATTGACCCGAACACGGGGCTGCCCTTCGGATTCCAGCAGATATTCCTGCGCGGCGACGTGCAGACCAACACGCTCGTACGACTGAACGAGAGTCTATTTGCTGGACTGGGCGGCAATATTCGTTCAAGCCTGGGCGCTGAGCTTCGTTTTCAGGTGCCGGTCATCAACGTGCCGTTCCGCATAATTTACGCATTTAATCCGAACTCGCGGCGCGACACCGTTATTGACGGCTCGCCATTCTTCTTTGACGAGCGCCGAAGCCTCTTTCGCTTCAGCGTTGGTCGAACTTTTTAACCTCGCGCGAGGTAACCATTCGGGCGGCGCTGTCATCTTAAAGAGTCCGACAAGCTAGCCACCCTTTGATTTAGTTAAGGAGCATTACAAGAAAGTCATGAAAACATTCCGTTTGATCGCCGCTTGCCTTCTGCTTGCGGTTACGACCGCCGCCTCTGCTTACGCACAGCAGAGAGGGGCGACACAGACTCCCGCAAGGCCAGCACCCGCCACGGCCGCGCCTGCGGATAATGGCCCTGTCCCAGCGGCGACCATTGCGCTCGTTGATGTCGAAGCTCTGTCCGATGACCAGCACGGCATCACCAAGCTCGTCAACGCTATGAAGCGAGTTGATGCTGAGTTTGCGACGCGCCGCCAGGAGTTGCAGGCGTTGCAGACCAAGGTCACGAACCTTCAGGACGAGATCAAGAAGACCGCGACGATTGCCAGCCCCGCTACTATTCAGCAAAAGCAGGATCAGCTTGAGCAGATGCAGCGCGAGCTTCAGTTCAAGGCTCAGGGCGCGCAGGCCGATTACCAGCGTCGCATGACCGAAATCGTCGGCCCGATCTACGATGACATAGGCAAAGCGCTGGAGAATTTCGCAAGGGCACACAACATCACTATGAT
>MNJR01000068.1 GCA_001920415.1 Acidobacteria bacterium 13_1_20CM_3_53_8
AATACACAAACAAAGTTTGGACAAGGAACACTCAATGGGACCGTTGCAACCAGTAACCTCGGCGGCGACTTAGAACTAGCTTCGGCAGGAAGTACAGTAACCGTCACGGAGTCAACGACCTCGAACTTTGGAACAGGCACCCTCAACAATGTCACAGCGGCAAGCAATAGTCTAGCACCAACGTCTTTTAAAGCACTTAAAATGCAGTGCAAGCAAACAGGCCTGGCTATTAGTAATTCATACTCCTACATGAAGATATGGCAACCTGCGGGTACTTTTACAGTTGTTTCGACCAGATACCTCTATTACACTATTTGGATTGACCCAACCTCGCCAGAAGCAAAATTTGGTGTCGATATCTTGTTTACCGATGGCACCAAGTTGAGAGACGATTTCGATACTGCGACGGGCAAGGAATTTTCACAGAACAGACTTTCACCGCATCCAGGAACAGACCTGCAAGGCTATGCAACAGAGGGCGCGTGGTATGGACGAACATTTAGCTTGGGATGGGCTGCTGGTAAAAATATCCAGCACATCATGCTTGTGTGTGAAGGCGACAAAGCTGGAACCTATACCGCGTGGTTTGGTCCTATTATGTACCTGAATGCTGATTTCACGCTAAATCAATACTTCTTCAATACTTCATTGAACGTTAATCCACCACAACAAATGCAGCGGACAGGCTTTGCAAGCACAAGTGTTACCGTTGTCGATGCCTATGATTGTTCCTCTGCTAACCGCGTCTCCGCCTCAAATAGTATTAGCGGGGCAGGCATCCTCAAAGACTCCTTCATTACATGGAAAGAGACACTTCCAGAAAAAACCGATTTAACAGTGGAGTACTCTATTAATGGTGGAAATTCCTACATTGAATGTCAGAACAATGCCGCACTTCCATCGCTGCCGGCGGGGCTCTCCCTTTCGGGGAAGTCGATACAGTTTCGAGAGACGTTCACACAGTCCAAAGGAGCCTCGCCGGAAAGCAAGCCTATTCTGAGTTATCTTCAACTCGTGGTCAATCCATCGTACTCAGCAACGAAAAGCGATGTAACTTATAGTGCAACCACAACAACAGAGTGGAATTCAAGTACAACACATACTAATACACAAGCATCCAACAACATTTTGCAGCTTATCGGCTCACAACGATATTTTGATGATAATCAGTCAAATAATGAAATGTCAGGCATTACACTCTATGGCGGCAGTGCCTCTGGCCCGGGACTGACTAACACATGCCAACACTGGATTGAGGCAAAGTGCTACCGCCTTACCGTTTTTAATAACCTGGAGGCACGCGGGCGCTGCGATTTCGCGGGACAGTTTGCAGATGGTGTGTGTGAATTTGATGTGGACGTGGACAATACAAGCATGGGTGTTGGCTGTGTGTATAGGACGACAAACTGGAGTAACTATGATAATAGACATGCATATATTATTGAAGTGCAAGGCTCAACGTTACGCTTTGGCCGTGGCTCGAATGCGGGCGATGGCAGTGCAGGGTCTTTTACATCGATAGCCACAGCAACTATTCCGTTCACCTCTCAAATGTCGCATCGCTATAAAATAGAATTTACAGGCTCCTCTCATAAAATATCCGTAGATGATATATTATATGTAACCGCTACGGACGGAGCATTTACAGCTGCTGGTTACTTTGGGTTTAGAATCAGAAATTTTGATGTAAATAATGCCTATATTGGTAGGTATGATAACTTTGGGATCGTAAAGAGTTTAACTGGCAACTGGCTAGGCACGAGTACGAGCCTTACAGGGGCGGGGACATACCTTGGTAGTGTCGTAACCTGGAAGGAAGTAAGTCTCGATGAAGATTCAACGGATGTCCTTGTTGAATCTACGATCAACGGCGGGAGCTCTTACCAGACAGTGACCAATGGCGGTGCTATCCCAAACTTAACACCCGGGCAGTCGCTCTCTGGTATCTCTGTGCGGTTCAGAATAACGCTCACCACAGCAACCGCTACGTCTATGCCACAAGTTGAATACTTTGTAGCGAGGATACTCGGAGGATTTTCCAGCACGGGGACACGTATTTCTCCAATTCTCTCCTTAGCCTCCGCTCTTGTGGCTGGTGCTACGGTTGTCAATTGGTCGGCGATCACTCCGACCAACACAACCGTAGTAGTGGCCACATCACCAGATGCTTCAACGTGGACCAATGTCTCCAATGGCGGTAGCATCGCAGGAATCACCGGACAACCACTGGCAACACTAGATACCTTTGCCGCCAATACCAGCGCAAACTACACTGCAACAAATCGCACTGGAGGCGCAGCGGGAACGTGGGTGTGGGATACAACAAACAGCAGATTGACGGTTTCAGGGGGGACGAACGCACTTTTGCTGTATACAAGCATATCCGTGAAGGACATTGATGACACCGTTGATATGTACTTGGCGGACTGTGCGGGCCTTGTTTGGCGTCAAACTGATGCCTCGAACTTTTATGAACTCGATGTCTTTGACAGTGCATCCAATGCTGGTGCAACGAATGTATTGAAGCTCTATAAAGTTGTCGCGAACACGAAGACACAGCTCGGAAGCAATACAGCCATTGTATTCACAAGGAACACACCATATCGCGTCCGTGTCACGATGATAGGCACCGCGATCACTGTATACTTTGACGGCAATTCGGTGCTTTCAACAACGGACAGTGCTCTTGCAGGTCCTGGTAAATCGGGATTGATCAAGGTATCCGGTTCCGCTGTATTCTATAATCTCAGAATACAGCCACAAGGTGACAACCTTTCCGGCAAGAATGCTTACACAAGAGTTACACTGACAAGCACGGACCCCACTGTGACACCGCAACTAACGAATCTTGTTCTCGCGGCGCTGCACCCCAATATCACCTTGGGTGCTCTTATTCCTACGGCTTCATACCTCTTTACATATGTATCGAATAACATGGATGACCTCGCAAAAAAATCAAACACTTACTGGCATATTGATCAGAGCCTCAATATGCTCTTTGCAACCTATCAGTCTGTGCCCGCTCCCTGGGTGCTCACTGACAAGGATATTCTGGTAGACGGGTTGCAAGTAGAGAATAGCGGAGACCTCTACCGCAATCGACAGACATTGACAGGCGTTGTTGCCATAGGAACCGACAGCGAAACGAAGATTGGCGACGGCACGTCCACGTCGTGGACACTAGGAGGCGTTTTAGTCGCTGCACCTACAATCTATCTTAATGGACAATTGCAGACCGTGGGGATCAAAGGTATCGATAGCGGCAAAAACTTCTATTGTACTCTAAATAGCGCGGTGATTGACCAGGATTCATCGGGACCAGTTTTGCAGAAAACGGACACGCTTTACTTCCCGAGCTACACGTATCAATACCTTACCTCGATCACCATCAATAACACCGGAGGTTTCACAGGCACCGTCTCACAATCTCAGTTTGCAGCACTCTCTGGCGGGACTGGTATTGTTGAAGATGTCGAAGATGTATCAGCACAGGCCCTCGACATTACTGCTGCCACTGCAATGGCCAATGATCTTCTCCAGAGATACGGTGTCATTGGCCGAACCCTCAAATTCAAGACGCTGCGCTCAGGGCTTGCCATTGGCCAATACCTCTCAGCATTCATCCCTGAGTGCAGTGTAACCGATGCAACACTCCTGATCACAAGCATAGATATGTCCCAGACAACGGTAGTCGATGCTGCCACAGGTAATCCGACACAACTCTATTGGTACGATGTCACGGCTTCGGAAGGACCGAACGTCGGGAGCTGGTCTAAGCTCCTGGCATCTGCTATGAACTAGATAGGATAGGGAGGAACACAGACAATGTATGTTTATGTGACTAAGAACACACAAAGCGACCTTGACACGATGAATAACTATAGCGGGGCAACCCTGCTGCACACTGATTCAGCGTTTCTTGTGTGGCTTTGGTCCAATCCAGATAGACGCGACTTAAATGCTGCGCAAGACGCCCTCAATCCTTCTGTGAATACTATCGCAATGGTTTCCGTTGTGATCCTTTAGTATACAAAACTGATGAGATACCGAGAGACTCGGCAGTCAGCTTGTTCCTTCAAGGACAAGCAAAATGAGCAATATCATCCTTGCCAACAATGTTCCTGATGAAAGACGAAAGCTTCACGAATGGAAGACGCGTCGACTCAAATCAGGACTACACTTGCCTGACTACAAACATGCCTCGCTCCCGGGCTACTGGCGAACACAGCGAGGAACACCGCGCCAACGCAAGCCAACGACATACGAGGAAATACGACGACTCTCAAAACCATACGAGTGTCCGTGGCAATTCGAGACGTGGGACACGAGCACAGGAGAGCTTTACGAGCGGTTTGTTGCAAAAAACATAATCACGGACAACGGGGGCATATCCTTACTCAAGAACCTTTGGAACAACGCTGGCTCTGCCGTGGGCATCATGAATCACATGGTGATCTCACCGAATGGCGTTGCTGTTTCATTGACAGCGGCAACAGGAACCTCTGCAATCACATCAATCTCAGTGACAGCACTTCAGGCTGCATTGCCAACAGGATCAACGCTGGTCATTGGATATGGCGGCGCTACAACCCAGACGATCACAACAACGGGTACAAACAGCCTTGGTGCTACATCGATCACCGTCAGCTCCTTTACTCCGACCATCAACTACCCCATTGGCACCAATGTGGTCGCTAACCCCGTGGTCACCGATAACCCCTCATCTGTCAGTGGGACTGTTGACAGTGGTGTACTATCAGCGGGCGCTTTTACCTTTACAGCAACAAGTGGCACGGGCAATCGAAAAGTCGACATTGTTGTGACATATACGGGCAGCACGGGCAATGCCGGTAACTACACTGAAGCATATACATCGAATGCGGGGACTATTGCATCGAACAGCACTGCAAGCCATGTCATATTCCCACAGTTTAGCCTGGGTACCGGACTTTCAGAGACCGTGACCTGTACTGAAAAAGCGTAGTAGAGGTATGGCATGACAGTTGGCAATACTCCTGCCGATGTGGGCGGCATTCCGCTGAGTTCAGTGATGTCTCCCGGTAATACAGGGCAAGTCAGTGGTGGCAATGTAATTCCAGTGCCGTTGCAAGGGCATCCTGGCAGTTACTTGGATAGTGCGAATAATCCATCGACGGCTGCTATGATGGCGATGCTCTACCCGCAGATTGTCCAAAAGACGAACAATGTTACAGGGTCCGCAGGAAAGACACTCAATAAAGCCTTCACGAATAACAACAACCAAGGAAATTCAATAATCGTTGCATTGGGGATTGGCGACGTAGACAACGGGTCAACGATTACATTGGCAGTCACAGACTCCGCAGGCAACACGTACACAAGGGCAGGCAACCCTGCTACCCAGAGCACGACATTGGAAGCAGCGATATTCTACGCAACTAACATTGCAGCAGGAGCCAACACTGTTACAGTGACGATTGCGGGGGCAAGCTCGACGAACACTGCCATTGCAATGGAAATCTATGAAGTCTGGGGCACCATTGCAGTAGCGTCGGATGCCTTGGATCAGACTGCCACAGGGAACAACGCAGGATCAACAACTCCCGCGACGTCTGTTATCACACCCTATGCACCCAATGAGTTAGCGTTTGTCGCTGTAAGTGCAGCTGGAGGCACCATCACCGCAGGTACAGGGTGGGCACTGGACAGTGGGTCACTCGCGCCCACCGGTGGCAACCTTGTTTCATTTGGCAGTGAGTCGCAGCTTCTTTCAACGCTTGCACCGACAACAGGGTCAGCGACGCTTTCAGGAAGCAATGCCTGGGCGATCTGCATGGCAACGTTCAAGACCGTCATTGTTCCCATTGCTGGCACGGTCTCCGAAGTTAACTCTGCATCTATCTTAGCAGTAGAAGGTGCAACAGGTGATGCTGCTGTTGTGGGCGATAACACAGGGTCTTTGTCCGCAAAGCTACGAGGACTTACAAAGATCCTCAACGACATTTGGGACTCTGTGAACCATCTTTTCCACTTCAATTTGAAGCAGGTCGGGGGAACTGCGGTAGACACAAACTCAGGCAATAAGTCCGCTGGCACCCAAAGAGTCGTCATCGCAACTGACCAGCCATCACTCTCGAATGCACAGCCTGTTAGCGGCACGGTTACCGTCAATGCTGGCACCGGAAACTTCAACACCGCTGCAACATCGGGAGGATCAACGCCATCCCACACGATATCCGCGTCAGGAACAAATGCAACAAACCTCAAGGGGAGTGCAGGGCAGGTCTATGGGTTTTGTATATCAAACTCAAATGCGGCAGCAAGGTTCTTTAAGCTATATGACAAGAGCACCGCCCCGACAATTGGCACGGACACGCCAAAGATGACCGTTCAGTTACCACCGAACTCAACTGTGATACGTGCGTTTCCTGTCGGACTGGCCTTTTCTAGTGGCATAGGCTGGGGGCTCACGACGGGCATTGCAAACTCGGACACAGGCAGCGTGGGCACTGATATTTCTGTTGACATTGATTATCTGTGAGGTGTGCGCATGACTTTCTTTTCTTCTGGCACTTGCCACTCTTCGCATAGCATACGAGCCTTGCTCATTGCACGCAAATCACGTAGTTCCCACCGCTCGCTTAGAGGTGCAGAGTGCACCAAAGCAACCATTAAGATGATGCTGCCGACGATCCACACGCTTCCTAATGCGCACAAGATCCAAATAAGCACATCAATTCCTCCGAGAAATTATTTCGCAGAGTATAGCACGCTCTTGCGCAAGAGGAAAAGAGGTGCGCATTGACAGTACTCTATGGTTCTTCCGTGCTTGACGGCACACTCACCACTGCTTCGGGCATGGCAACGACCACAGGAGGCGTAGAAACAAGCAAGCAGACGGTCCTGACTGGCTCAAATGTCTACGGGGAGATATGGTCACAAGGGAATGCTGGTCTTGCAACGGTCACAGCAATACCAGCGACCCCCACCGGACGTGGGTGGATTTTTTATCCTGGGGCGGGTACTTTCGCAAATGCAGTTTGGGGCGCAATTATTACATTCGCTCACATCGCTTCCACAACTTCTGATGTTACTATTCGCTTCTTCAAATATACTGGATCATATGCGTCTATTGGAACTATTAATGTTGCAACGAATACTGCTGCAAAGACGACGTGGACATTTACGAATACTACAATGCCTACTGTGACTACTGCTGCATCAGATGGTATATATATTGATCTATGGTATCACGATTCTAATGCTAATGCTGGCGGCGATAACCCCACGATTTATATATCCAACTCTGCGACACAGGGGGTAGCCAACGATTTACAAGTAACGACGTCGGCGTTTACGCCAAGCAGTGCGACAAAGCTCTTTATTTGTGATGGCTATGGAGGAGTATCCAGTTAATGGCAAGATGGGCACCTAGGGCATTTGGCGGCCCTGCTCCATACGGCGGGACCACCACAAATACAACGGACTCCGTTGCACTTTCAGAGTCGGCCACACTTGCAGGGTCAGGCTCTTTGAGTCCGATAGTGTGTCCGCGTCAGACACACAAAGCAGATCTGGGTCCTCGTCCTTTAGCGACAATGTGTCGCTAGCCGAGTTGCTAACCCAGGCAGGGTCATCGTCCTTCACTGATATCGCATCGCTATCCGATGTTGCTTTATTGCTTGGGAAGCCATCCTTTACAGAGTCGGCGGCACTTTCGGATGCCTTGTCTCAATCAGGGTTCGAGGCGCTCTCTGATGCTGCATTGCTTTCAGAGTCTTCTTCGCAATCAGGAAGTACACAACAATCAGACACAATGGTCCTTACCGAGGTGCCAACTCTTGCAGGAATGGAGACACTTGCATCAGAGTCGGCTTCTGTATTCGATATCGTCTCACGGTCCGGTGGTGTGCAACCTGTAGATACAGTATCAATCACAGAAGTTGTGGCCCTAGTGGGGTCAGAGATACTTGCATCGGAGGCAGTGATTATCTCTGACACCGCAGTGCAAACGGGGAAACCATCGTTTATCGATGCAGTATCGCTGGCCGAGACATCGATATTCGCGGGATCTGCACAATACACCGACGCTACTTCGCTTTCAGAGTCCTCATTGCAATCGGGAAGCAACCAACAGGTAGCAGAGTCCGCGTCTCTTGCCGATGCCTCGTCGTTGCTTGGTCATTCCCAATTCTTCGATATAGCACAGCTAGCAGAGAACCTCTCTCTTGCAGGTGCTAACCAACAGGTAGCAGAGTCCGCGTCTCTTGCCGATGCCTCGTCGTTGCTTGGCTCGGGCCTCTCTACTGATAGCACCTCTCTTTCTGAGGTCCTGGCGTTGCTTGGATTAGAGATGCTTCCCACTGACACAGTGCAGGTCAGTGAAACCGTCGCCCTCTCCGCAGCGCACTTTCTTGCAATACCTGCTGAGTCCGTGCTGCTAACCGAAGATTTTTCCTTGCTTGGTCAGGTGTTCTCCATCGATTCTGTGCTAACTCAGGACACCATTACTCTTCTTGGTCAATCGCAATTCGTTGAGATCGCCGTGCTTGAAGAAAATGCCACGCTCTTAGGTGTCTTTGTTGCTCCAGACACAGTGTTCCTATCGGACCTCTTAGTGCAACTCGGGTTAGCAATGATCACTGAAGGCGTCCAGATTTCGGAAACCGTTGAACTTTCCGCAGGTACTCTTATCACTCTTGTTCTTCCGCCGGATGCTGTGCAGATCTCAGACCTCATCGCACTCGCAGGATCTTATCAAGCACCACCGGATGCGGTGCTTTTATCGGAAACAACGGGGAAAGCAACAATCTTTTATGCAATCATCAAAGGCACGACACGCGACGGCATTCCAAGTGGCAATGGCCGCGACGGTTTTCAAAGTGGAACAACGAGCGTCGGCGCGAGATCTGGAGAAACGCGAGATGGACAAGGAATAGGCAATACCCGCGATGGGATCATTATAGGAAGGAGCGATTGATGGCACAGTCACCTTGGTCTCAGGGAGATACCCGAGAAGCTTGGACATTTCTTTTGGAGCCGGACACCGGAGACTTCGACACCACAGGACTCACACCATCGAACTTTGCCTACTTTATGCGCAACATGTCGAGCGGCGTCGAGATACAAGGCACTGGCACCTTTAGCAATCCCATTGCAGCGTCAGGTGATAACCCCGCGCAGATTACCTACCAGCAATCATCAGGTGACGTTGCCAATCTGGGGATGTATCGCCAATGGATCAAAGTTACGTCAAGCAGCAAAGTGCAGACCTTTGACTTTGGAGTATTGTCGATAGAACCAACATGACATAAGGAGTAACACATACCATGCCACAAACACCATCGCAAGTCATGGCTAGCTCTGGCTTTCCAGGGCCAGGCATTGTCGCACTTGTCGATAGCAACAATGTTCCATTCAGTGGGCCATCATCAACCTTCACACAGCCTGCGAACACCGCTGGAGTCGTTGTTGGCAAGAATAGCCCAGGGCGGCTCTGGAGTGCTACGGTGACGACGCTTGGCACCGCCGCACTGGACATCTACGATAATGCCTCGGCAGCATCGGGGACAAAGTTGCTCACTATCCCCGCCAGTGCCGCAGTTGGGACAATCTACAACTTTTTCTGGAGTGCAGTCGCAGCCAACGGCATTGTAAGCAATGGGGTCACGAACTGTCCAGCAGTAACATTTAACATTTCGTGACATAGATTGAAAGGAAGGTGAAACCATGTCCGATTATCCTGGCGCTATATGGATGCCCAATCAAAATTTCTTCCCAGGTACAGGAAAGAAAAGCTTTATTATCCTCCATGCTACAGCAGGTGGCACTAGTGCCGAAGGTATAGCGGCGTACTTCAAAAATACTGAAGGCACCAACAACCCCGTCTCAAGTCACTACATCGTAGGTAAAGACGGGCACGTGGTCCAAACAATCCTAGAAAAGCATGGTAGCTATGCCAATGGAGTGGTAAACAATTCGAATTGGACAGGAAACCCCAACAACTACACTATAAGCATCGAGTTTGTGAAGAGCAACACAGACAACAGCGACCAACTAACCGATGCACAAAAACAAGCAGGGTTTCCTCTCATTAAAAACATCTGCGAACGCAATGGAATTGGCAA
>MNJR01000028.1 GCA_001920415.1 Acidobacteria bacterium 13_1_20CM_3_53_8
AGAAGTACAAAGGCAAGGATGGTCGCGTCTACCTCAACGAAGTTTACGAGGTCTCGTGGAACGCAGGCCGTGAAAAACGCGGGCGTACTTCAGTTTCAATCGCCAAGTACGGCGAGCGCGGCGCGTTCCTGCGCGCTTGCGCAATACGTCGAGAGAAAGAGCAGCAAATGTATGGCAAGGCCGTCGTAAGCAAGTGGGCTGATGCAATTAGCAAAGTCTGCGTGGCATAACAAATGATTGAAGCGCGACCGCATCAGCCGCGCTTCTGTTGTTGATTACACAGCAGCATTAGTTCTAGAATTCGGTGACTGAAGTTCTGAGTTTGAATCATAACGCATGACAGCTTCGCCATTTCGCGATGCAGAATCCTTCGCATGGTTCGGGCACGATTGATTTCAAGAAGTAAGGCGGCGAAAGTGGAATCTGTAAAGGAACGACTCTCCGTTGAAGAGATAGCCAACGTCGTTACGCACGGCGTAGGACTCGCATTGAGCGTCGTGGGTCTCGTCGCACTTATCATACTCGCATGTCTGTACGGCGGGACGTGGCAAATCGTGAGCGGCAGCATCTACGGCGCGTCGCTTGTGACTCTCTATCTGGCTTCAACGCTATATCATGGTACACGCACGGGTCGAGCTAAAAATCTGCTGCGCGTTCTAGATCACTGCTGCATTTACCTGTTGATTGCGGGCACGTACACGCCGTTTACCCTCGTCACGTTGCGTGGCGGATGGGGGTGGACTCTGTTCGGACTGGTCTGGGGACTGTCGCTCGTAGGGATTTTAGGGCGAGTTCTATTAGGCCAAAAATTCAGAGTCGCTTCCGTTCTCTCCTACATATTCCTGGGCTGGCTCTGCGTCATAGCCATCAAGCCCATACTGCACGTTGTTCCACTTGGCGCAATCGCGTGGATAGTCGCCGGTGGCCTGGCTTACACTGCCGGAACAATCTTCTTCGCCTGTGATCGCATCCCGCACAATCATGCCATATGGCACCTGTTCGTCTTAGGCGGAAGCATCTGCCATTTTCTGGCCGTAGCGCTGTACGTCATGCCCTCGAAATCTTAAGATCAATTTCGCAACTGCAAAAAAGGTCAGCCGCGCTCGTTCCATAGTTGCTCGTCCGAATCTTCTGAATGTAGCGAGGCGCGTCCGTGATAAAAATTCTCGTTGCCGCTCTCTTCGTCCTTAATATTTTTCTTACGTGCCCGGCGCAGACAAGAGAGTCCGTTTGCTTAGAACAGCAACCAGCCGCAGACGCTTCAGACCCTGTAGTTCTGAACATCTGTAATCACACACATGGGATGGCAGCCACCCCGCAGCCGCGACTCTATTTCCGTCTTCACCAGAGCGGGCTTGTGGAGTACGAAGTAAACCCCGGATATAGAGAAGGGGCGGGTGACGCTAACTTTGTCCTCTTGAAAAAAAAGATTAAAGTCAGAGCGGAAGATGTGGCAGAGGTCATACGGCTGTGCGAGCAGCAGGATTTTCAAGGAGCAAGGAACGAATATCCTGCATTTCAGATTTGGACTGACTCGTCGCTTCAGACTACTATCGTCTTCACGCATAACGGGCGCGAGAAGAAGATAGTCGTGAACAACTACAGCGAGACCGACCAGCGTAACAGTTCATACTACCCTGCTTCATTGATAGCGTTGCTGAAAAAGATCGAAGAGCTAAGAAAATCTATGCTTGAATACAATTAGTGACGTTAAAGCCTGAAATCATTATTGAGGTGAGAATAGATGGTTCATCGAACGCCCTGGGTCGAGCGCAAGTTCAATTTCGATTTTCCCGCAGGGATTTTCCCTGACATAGTAGAACGATTGCGCGGCACGCCTGCAAGATTGGAAGACCGATTGATGTCATTGCCCGCACAGATTCTGACGCGACGCGACGGCGAGCGATGGTCAATGCAGGAGCACGCGGGTCATCTGCTGGATTTGGAAGCTCTGGGGCTGGGGCGACTTGATGATTTCGAGCGCGGGCTTGAAACCTTGCGCGCTGCCGACATGCAGAATCGTAAGACCTACGATGCGAATCATAACGCCAATTCAATCGAAAACATTTTAAGTGCATTTAGCACAGAGCGCGCCGAGTTCGTGCGTCGTTTGGACGCTTATGACGACCAGTTCATACAGCGCACGGCCATTCATCCTAGACTGAACAAGCCCATGCGCGTCGTTGACCACGCCTTCTTCATAGCCGAGCACGATGACCATCACATGGCTAGCATCACAGAACTGATTCAATTGTTCGGCGCTCAGTAGTAAGACTGCCTTCATGATTTAGGTTCATCTCGTGCTGCGATCCATTCTCAAAAATTGAAGCCTACATTTCTCAGTCTTGACTTTACGTAAAATTTACGTATTATTTCCTTGAGTCTAATGCTTGTTCTGGGAGCACCGGCGCTTAAAGGCTTGAGCGTACCCAACAGAACAGGCGTTGGCACGACTAGGAATAAGTTCCTTCAACTAGAACTTGCTATGCGGGGCAAGTTCGGCTGCCAAGCCGGGGAACCAATGTTCTAAGGTCTAACCTAACTAGTCGTCAATCTTTCTAAGGAGACGATGAACTGTGAATCAAGCCAGAAAACCCTCAGCTAGAGGGTCACCAAAACTTGAAAAGGAGAAAGTTCGTTTAAGCCTCGACATTTCTCCAGAGATGAATTCGCTTCTTGAAGAACTCGCCGCTAAAACGGGGGGGACGAAGAGCGATGTTCTCCGAAAGGCTATAGCCTTGATGGAGGTTGCGGTTGATGCCAAACGGCGCGGCCTCAAATTAGGTCTCGCTGATAGGGATCAGCAGCTCACGACGGAGATTATCGGGCTTTAATCGGACTAAAGCCTACTCCGATGAAAGATGGAAAGATTAATCTCAATGACTTAGCGAATAGACCAGACCATCAACTTTCAATTGTGCCGCGCGAGGAACCCGCTGAGAGGGAGGCGCGCCTCGAAATTGATAAAGCAGATGCCGCTCACAAGCGACGCATAGACTTTGCTCTGCACATCGCTGCGTTCATTGTGGTCGGTGTTGCGCTTTGTCTCTGTGTCTGGGCAATCGTCAGAGAAGGATCAACCGCTGAAGATAAACGGTGGGCGACCACGTTAATCACAGCAATCGTGACGGGCTTCGTCGGCTACGTTACCGGCAGGTCAACAAAGTGAGAGATTGATAGCTGCATGCTTTATCTGGACGCACTTGCTGTCTCATGCAAAGCGGCATGCGAACCGCATTACTCTCTTATTGCTTCAACCGCTCTCGCCAAACGCGGTGTTTGAGTTGTATTATTCTCTCACCTCTCAAATTCTATTATCACAGGAGTTCTGGCTATGAACAGTAGACGTTTTCGGCTGCTCGCGTGGGCGCTTCCCGCGCTCGCTGCTTTACTCTCTTTACCGTTGATTGAAAC
Source organism: Acidobacteria bacterium 13_1_20CM_3_53_8 (assembly GCA_001920415.1). Taxonomy (GTDB): domain Bacteria; phylum Acidobacteriota; class Blastocatellia; order Pyrinomonadales; family Pyrinomonadaceae; genus 3-1-20CM-3-53-8. The sequence goes on from MNJR01000028.1 coordinate 3,415, forward strand.
GACTCATGCCAACACAGAAGGAGGAACAGCTTTGCAGGAGCAACTGCCTACAGGCGTGACGTTCGTTACCGAGTCAGGGGGAACGCGCGAGTACAGACTCGCAAACGGGATGAAGGTCTTGCTGGTAGAGAATCGGGTTGCGCCCGTTGCGACCATGCTGGTTGTTTACAAGGTCGGCTCGCGCAACGAGGCCGTTGGCTACACGGGTTCCACGCACCTTCTTGAACACATGATGTTCAAGGGCACGCCGACTTTCAATAAGGCTAACAACACGCAGATAGCCGCGACTTTGCAGAAGATAGGCGCAAATTTTAACGCGAACACATGGTACGACCGCACAATGTATTTCGAGACGGTGCCGTCGGATCAGATTGAGCTTGCTATAAAGCTCGAAGCAGACCGCATGCGCAACTCTTTGATCGCCGATGCTGATCGTCAATCAGAGATGACTGTGGTTCGCAACGAGTTGGAGCGCGGACAAAACGAGCCTTCAGAAGTTCTGGACGAAGCCGTTTACTCGCTTGCGTTCCGCGAACATCCTTATCATCACCCGACTATAGGCTGGCGCACAGACGTTGAAGGCGTGCCGACCACAAGGCTTAAAACTTTCTACGATACGTTCTACCAGCCGAACAACTCCACGGCGATTTTAGTCGGCGACTTCGACCGTGGAGGCGCGCTCTCGCTCATCAGCAAATATTTTGGCGTCTATCAGGCTCCGGCTCAGCCCATCCCGCAGGTTTACACGGAAGAGCCGCCGCAACAGGGCGAGCGTCGCGTTACCATTCGCCGCGCTGGCGAAGTGCCGCTCGTTGAGATTGCGTTTCACACGCCGGGCACGCTGGGCCAAGGCAATGTTCTCTCTAATGAAGATTTGGCGAAGAGAGCTTTGAACCCGCCCGCGCAGAACGATACCTACCCGCTCGCAGTGCTTTCGACCATCTTGTCGCAGGGCGTGACCAGCAGGCTCTATCAAGCGCTCGTTGAAAAGCAGCTTACAATCAACGTCTTCTCGAATGCGGATCAACACCGCGACCCAGGTCTTTTCGAGGTTGCAGCCACGCTACGCCCCGGCGTTGAACCGAGACAGGTGGAGGATGTGATTCTCGCAGAGTTGAAGCGCGTAGTGGATTCCGGCGTGACACAGGCCGAGATTGATAAGGCCAAGCAGCAGATTCTGGCGCAGGAGGCTTTCAACCGCGACGGCACTTTCAACATCGCCGCGCAGATGGCAGAGACTGAAGCAATCGCCGACTGGCATTTTTTCCAGGATTACAGCGCCAACATCTCCAAAGTAACTGCCGCCGATGTGCAGCGCGTTGCCACGACCTATTTTACGGAAGATAACCGCACGGTCGGTTATTTCATTCCAAAGCAGGCAGCGGGTGGTAATCAACGCGGCGGCGCGCGTCCGAGCGGGTTGCAAGAATCTGACTCCAATTCACTGTTTCAGCGCGGCGTTCAGTTCTATCGCACGCCGGGCGATGACATGAGTTCGGACAACTCAACTCAGCAGAGCAGTAGGAACGATTCGTCCGCTTCGCACGCTCAGACTCAGCGCACACAGCAAAGACGCAACGCTGCTTCTTCAAGTACGACTACCGCGAGCGCGCAAAGTGGTTCGACTTTCGCTTCGCGTGTCACGCGCTCGCAGCTTCAGAACGGCTCGACGCTCCTTGTGCTTGAAAACCACGCTACGCCGACCGTAGCGCTTCGCGGCTCGTTCCGCGCAGGCTCTTACTTCGAGCCGCAGACGAAGCCCGGACTTGCGCGCATCACAGCAGACATGCTTGAGCGCGGCACACAGCATCGCACCAAGCTTCAATTAGCTTCAGACTTGGAATCCGTAGGCGCGGAGATTAATTACGGGGCGGATCAATTTGCCGTGAACATGGTGGCGCGTTCGCTCTCGCGCGACCTGCCTCTGGTGATGCGAACTCTAGCGGAAGAACTGCGCGAGCCTTCTTTCCCTGCTGATGAACTGGAGAAATTGAAGCAGCAGACCATAGGCGCTATACGCGAGGATCAGGCGCGCACAAGCTCTCGCGCCTATGAGCGGTTCAGCGAGTTGGTCTTCGATCCCGCGAACCCTTTTTATCAGCGTCCGGGCGAAGAGTTGATACGCAGCATACAGTCAATCACGGTTGACGACGTGCGCAACTTTTACAACGAGCATTACGGCGGGCGCTCTTTGATACTCACGGTTGTGGGCGACGTGAACGCGGCTGATGTTCGTCGTCAATTCGAGCAATCGTTCGGCCAGTTCGCAGGCCCGCGCAGCATTGACATCAACGTCACAGACCCACAGCAACAAACGGCTGCTCGCCGCGAAGTGTTGACCTTGCGCGAGAGGGCGAACGTTGACATAGTGCTTGGCTCTGCTGCCCCTTTGCGCCGCAACGCGCGCGATTATTACGCGGCCATCTTAGCGAACCGCGCGCTGGGACAATCAACGCTCTCGTCGCGTCTGGGTCTTCAGGTACGCGACCGCGAAGGCTTGACCTACGGCATAAACTCGCGCTTCCGCGCGCCCAGCATTGCGGCAGGCCCCTGGTACATAGGCGTCTCTGTTAATCCTAAGAACGTTGATCGCGCAATAGCATCTACGATGAGCGTGTTGCGCGACTATGTGCAGAACGGAATCAAGCCGGAAGAGTTGGCCGCCGAGAAATCTTCGGCCATAGGCTCGTTCAAAGTCTCGCTTGCTACGAACGCCGGCATAGCTGCCGCGCTCTGGAACGCGGAGTTCTACAATCTGGGCGTGGACTACATTGACCGCTACCCGCAGATCATCAACTCCGTCACGCTCGAAGAGGCCAACGCGGCGATAAAGAAATATTTCAGGCCAGATCAAATGACCATAGTAATCGCTGGCGATTACGAAGCGACGCCGCCAAACACGCCAACACCTTAAAAAGGCAGCACGAGGGGGAAAAGGGGAAGAGGGTAAAAGGGAAAAAGGAGAAGGCAGTTCAGTATTCTCCTTTTCCCCTCTTACCCTCTTCCCCCTCGCTCTTACGCTGTCGCCCTCTGCTCTTCTTGCATTGCGGCAATGATAGCCTCTGCGAACTCCATAGTTTTGGCTGTGCCGCCTATGTCGCGCGTGCGCACACGCCCGTCTTCAAAAACTTTGAGCATGGCGCTTTCAATGCGTTGCGCTGCGTCGCGCTCGCCCAAGTGGCGTAGCATGAGTATGCCGGATTGAAGGAGCGCTGTGGGGTTGGCTATTCCTTGGCCTGCTATGTCCGGGGCTGAACCGTGCACGGCCTCGAAGACTGCGCCTTGCTCGCCAATGTTCGCGCCGGGCACGAGTCCTAAACCGCCTATTAACCCTGCGCACAAATCGGAAACGATGTCGCCGTAGAGATTTTCCAGAAGCATTATATCGAACTGTTCGGGGCGCATCACGAGTTGCATGCAGGCGTTGTCAACTATCTTGTCATCAGCTTGAATCTCAGGATAATTCTCGGCGACGCGGCGGAAGCAATCAAGGAAAAGTCCGTCCGACAGCTTCATGATGTTGGCCTTGTGGACGGCTGTCACTTTTTTCCGCCCTTCGCGCCGCGCGTACTCGAAAGCGAAGAGTGAGACGCGCGTAGAAGCTTTCTCGGTGATTATCTTTATACTTTCTACGACGCCCGGCACGACGATGTGCTCTATGCCTGAGTAGAGGTCTTCCGTATTCTCGCGCACGACTACAAGATCAAGCTCAGGGTAGCGCGACGGCACGTTCGGCAGAGCGCGCACGGGACGCAAATTGGCATAAAGGTCTAGCGCTTTGCGCAAGCCTACGTTGACGGAAGTGAAGCCTTTGCCGATCGGAGTGGTTATAGGCCCTTTTAGTGCAACCCGGTTTCGTTTGATTGATTCAAGAAGGTCATCGGGCAAGGTGTTGCCGAATTTTTCTAGCGCCTGCGCGCCCGCGTAATGCGTCTCCCATTCAACCTCTACGCCCGAAGCCTCTATGATTCGCACCACGGCTGAAGTGACTTCAGGCCCGATGCCGTCGCCAGGTATGAGTGTGATAGTATGCTTCATAAGAACAGTTTTCAGTTTTCAGTTTTTAGTTTTCAGAAAAAGCTTTTCACTTAAAACTGAAAACTGAAAACTGTTTTGGTGCATAATACCAGCAACCTCTTTTCAATGGGAAATCAAGAAGTGAAAGCGGCGGAGGCGGTTGTCATAGGCGGAGGCGTCGTTGGATTGTGCGTTGCCCGCTCGCTCGCGCTGAGGAAGATGAAAGTCTTGCTGTTGGAGCGTGGCGAGAATCCGGGAATGGAAGCGTCTTCGGCTGCCGGAGGAATGCTAGCGCCGCAGTGTGAAGCTGACAGGGCAGACGAGTTTTTCGAGTTGGCCTGCGCGGGGCGCGATCTTTATACGCCATTCGCTGATGCGCTTCGTGAAGAGACAGGGATTGACATCGAGCTTGATAGGACGGGCACGCTCTATCTTGCTTTCACCGAAGAGGATGAAGCGGAGATAACAGATCGCTACGAGTGGCAGCGTCGCGCTAATCTTTCCGTAGAGAAGTTGAACGCAAATGAAGCAAGAGAATTGGAATCGTGGATTTCGCCGCGTGTTCGTGCCGCGCTACGTTTCCCGCTAGATGTGCAGGTTGAGAACCGCAGGCTTGTACGCGCTTTGGCCGAAAGTGTGAAGCGGCACGGCGTTCAGGTTCGGACTAACGCGGAAGCTATTCGCCTGATAATTGACCGCGAGCGCGTCGTCGCCGTAGAGACTTCCGTCGGCGTGATTCACACGAGCGTGGTTGTGATGGCTTGCGGCGCGTGGAGTTCTTTTCTCACTTCGTCCGGCAGCAGATTTCCGGGCGTTCGCATCGAACCGGTGCGCGGGCAGATGCTCTGTTTCGCTTTGCCAAGCCCGCGCCCCGTGCGCCACGTCATATACAGTCCGCGTGGCTACATTGTGCCGCGACGCGACGGAAGAGTTCTGGCAGGTTCGACTACGGAGCACGTAGGATTTGAAGCTCGCGTGACCGCCGAAGGGTTGCGAAAGATTTCGACCGCAGCGACCGAGATTGCGCCGCAGGTCGGCGGGCTTGCTCTGACAGATTACTGGGCTGGATTCCGTCCGCGCGCCGAAGATGATTTGCCCGTGCTGGGCGCGTGCTCGGAAGTCGCGGGACTTTTTTACGCGACCGGACACTACCGCAACGGAATATTGCTCGCACCTGTTACCGGGGAATTGATTGCAGAGCAGATCGTGAATAACGAGACGCCCGCTTTGCTCAACCGTTTCAGCCCTGACCGTTTCACCCCTGTCGGCATGTTCTAGATTGGCCTGGTCAGTAGCTTCGCAAAGGCAAAAGTAAAAAGGTAAAAGGAAAAGTAAGGATGAAAACCTTTTTCAAATTTTTAATTAAAATGCTTTTAGCCTTATCCCTTTTGCCTTTTACCTTTTTACTTTTGCCTTTTTTTACTATCTCGGCGCAGTCGAACCGTCATACTGCTTCGCAGCAGAAGCCTGCTCAACCCGCTCAATCGCCTGCGACCGAGAGCCAGCAAGCTGCTCAAGCGCCTTCCTCGACGCCGGACACACGTACGGCGGAAGCGCTTTACCAGGAGGCCAGAACTTATGCCGTAAAAAAGTTCAACGAGTTCGTGCGCACGCACGTTGCTTACAATCCGCAGCTTGAGCAGCAAGTCTATCAAGAGCAGCGCGAGATGGCCGCACACCATGCAGCGCTTCTGGCCGCGCGTGGGAATTTGAAGGGTGAAGATTTTTACTTTCTTGGCTTGCTCTACAGTCTTGCGAACCGTGACGATGAAACCCTAGTTGCCTTCCAGCGATTTTTGGCTGAGCATCCTGCCAGTCCGAACGAGCACGCGCAAGAAGCGCGCATGATTGTTACTTCGCTCCTTAGCAAACGCAGTCGGCTTGAGGAGGCCGAGAAGGTTCTGGCCGAATACCTTGCGAGCGAGCCGCGCCGAATGGGTCAACTCTTCCGAATGCAGTCCGAGATGGCTGACGCCTACATGAGCGCGAAGAATATGAATCGTGCTCTTGAGTTAGGGCAGGAAGCTTTTGATTCAATTAAAAAGTTTGAGCCGAAGACGGCGGACGAGCGGCGCGTCCTGAACGACGGGTTAGACTCTGCGGCAGCTTTTCTAATTGACACCTTCCTCGCGCTGAATCGCCGGGATGACGCCATCAAAGTTCTGCAAGAAATAAGCGGGATAGCGTTGGCGCTTCCCTCTGCGGACATCTATAAGAAGGCCACGCGTGCGCTAAGAGGTTTGGGCCAATCCGTTGATAACATCAAAGCCGTGAGTATCCCTGCTGTGCACAGCGCGACTGCGCCTGAGATCATTGCTGTAAAATGGATAGACCAGAGGCCAGTGAAACTATCAGACCTGCGCGGCCAAGTCGTATTGCTGGACTTCTGGGCGCCCTGGTGCGGCCCGTGCGTTCGCACCTTCCCGCAACTGAAGGCTTGGCATACGAAATACAAATCGAAGGGGCTGGTCATACTCGGCCTGACTCACTTTCAGGATGCAAGTGAAGCAGCCGGGCACGCGATGACAAACGACGAGAGCCTTAGTTTTCTGCAACAGTTCAAGCGACAATATAGTCTGCCCTACGGCATAGCCATCGCTGACGGTGGAGCGAACGACGAGACATACGGCGTCTCTTCGATTCCAAGCACGTTCCTGATTGATCGTCGCGGCCAGATTCGCTACATCGCCATAGGAACGAGCGAAGCGGAGAACGCGCGCCTCACGAAATTGATCGAGCAACTTCTGGCAGAGCAGGCGCAGTAGTTGATTAAAGCGTGCTCACAAAGTGAGCCGCGCTAGCGGCGCGATGAATTTAGCCCGGCGTTTCAACGCCGGGAATAAAGGCCAAAATCACACCGCGTCGCGTCAGCGATGCTTGAGAATGTTGTGAGAACATTGTTATGGCGAATACCTACACAGCCTTGTTTTATCACCTTATCTTCAGCACAAAGAACTGCTCGGCGTACATTAGACCCGAAATTGAGAATAGAGTCTGGGCTTACATAGGCGGCGTTGCTCGCAAACACACTATGACGGCGTTGCAAGTCGGCGGCATTGAAGATCACATTCACGCGCTGATCATGGCTCAGCCTTCAATTGCACCAAGCAATATTGCTAAATTCCTAAAAGGCGACTCTTCAAAATGGATAAAGGAAGAGTTTTCAGACTTACGCGAGTTTGCATGGCAGGATGGCTATGGCGCTTTCACTGTCAGCAAATCGAATATTTCATCAGTCATTAGTTACATTCAAAACCAGCGCGAGCACCATAAAAAGAGGACTTTTCAAGAGGAGTATCTGGAGTTTTTGCAAAAGAACGGGATTGAATATGATGAGCGATATGTTTGGGGATGAACAAGCGTCGCTGACGCGACGCCGATTAATTGTACTATGCGCATTCCCGGCTTTGAAAAGCCGGGCTAAATTCAATTGCCGCTACGCGGCTAAACTCACTCCAACACTAGCACGGTTTTTTGTGAACTTGCTTCACCTGATTTTTCGGCTTCATGCTACCACCTTGACGCGCCCAAGCTAGAAGACTCACAATTGGGATTCTTCAAGGGGGAGGCGGCAACGCGCTTGCTATGCGCAGGCATCAGAAAGCATCTCAAGTCAAGACATGAACGATTCGAACATCACAATCCCCATAGCCTTTCTAGCTGGCCTGCTCTCGTTCCTTAGCCCGTGCGTGCTGCCGCTTGTGCCCGGCTACGTTTCGCTGATTTCTGGCGTGAGCATTGACCGCTTGAAAGGCGAGGGCGGCACACGCGCGTCCGCGCTTCGCGCAGTGATAGCAAACTCGCTCGCATTCAACGCGGGGCTTTCAATCATCTTCGTTGGCTTCGGCGCGACCGCCGGATTCCTGGGGACATATTTTTTCAACAACGTCTGGGTTCGCATGATAGGCGGCTTGGTCATAGTCCTCTTCGGCCTGCAATTGATAGGCATTCTTAAGGTCGGCGCGCTCTATAAAGACACACGGTTCTTTTCGCAACAGAAACCGCGCGGGATGTTGGGGTCGCTCACCTTGGGCATGGCTTTCGCCGCAGGGTGGACGCCGTGCATTGGCCCAATCCTGGGCGGCATCATCGGGTTGGCCGCGACGAGCGGCGGATGGCGAAGCGGCGTGATTCTTTCGGCATTTTACGCGGCTGGACTGGCCGTCCCGTTCCTGCTAACGGGTTTGAGCATCAATCAGTTTCTAGGCTTCTACGCTAAATTCCGAAAGCACCTGCACAAAGTTGAAGTCGTCTCAGGCTGCATACTGATTCTGATTGGCCTTGCGGTCGCATTCAATTACACATCAAGAATGTCCAGCGTTCTAGCGTGGCTGCCCAATGCGGAAGCGCTGCTCAAAGGCCGTACTCCTTCTGTCGCCACAGCTACGCAGAACGCTGCGAGCAAACAGACGAATTACGAAATGGCTCCCGACGTTGAGTTGCAGACGCTCGACGGGCGCACGGTTCGCTTGAGCGAGATGCGCGGCCAGATAGTGCTCTTGAACTTCTGGGCTACTTGGTGCGGGCCTTGTCGCGCTGAGATTCCTGAGTTCAACGCCATGCAGCGCGAACACGGCGCGCAAGGTCTGAAGATCGTCGGCGTATCGTCGAGCGACACGCCCGACGACGTGAAAAAATTTCAGAACGAGATTAAGCAGGAGTATACAATCACGCTCGCCTCCACAGATGTGCCCACGAAGTTCGGTAATGGGCCGGGACTGCCCATCACCATCGTCATTGACCGCGAAGGTCGCATACGCCAGCGAATCGTCGGCGGCACTGTGCGCGACGCGCTGGAAGCCGTCATCAAACCTTTACTGGAAGAACCAAGTAACAGTGACTAGATGTTAGTCTGGAGCCAGAAGAATTTTAGATTTTGGATTTTCGATTTAAAAGCTCTCCGCTTCTTCCAATCGAAAATCGCAAATCTAAAATCGAAAATCAGTCTGACTCCAGACTGTTTTGGAGTTTTGATTATGAAAAAAATTTTAGTTCTCTTTACGCTCGTCCTTGCGCTTGCGCCCGTCGAGCGTCTTGCGCTTGCGCAGGACGGGCATGAGTACGCGCCGCTTCAGCAGAAGACCATCAACTACCGCGATTGGACTTATAAAAACTTGAGCGACGATTCAGACGTGAATCTTCGTAAGCTGGCCGGGCAGCACGGGACGAAGCTTCTGCTCGTTGTCTATTTCGCGCCCTGGTGCGGCAACTGGCGCAACGAGTTTCCTGTTGCGTCCGCTCTTTATCAGAAATACAGAGCGAACGGATTGAGCGTCGTAGGCGTTAGCGAGTACGGCACGCGCGACGAGGTGCGCACATTCTTCGGCCCACAGGGGCCGCCCTTCACCGTCGTCACAGAATCCGAAGACCGCGCCGCGCGCGACCAGACGCCGCACTACGGCTATCGCCATCAAACGGGCGACACGCGCAAGTGGGGTTCGCCCTACAACATCTTTTTAGACCCTAAGAAGATAAAGAAGACTGGCGACGTGGTTGCGGAAGAAGCATGGGTCGTCAACGGCGAACTCATTGAAGCCGACGCGGAGAATCTCATACGCAAGCAACTAGGTCTTCCGCCGCTTCCTGCGCAACCGACTCCGACGGCTTCCCCGCAGCAATGAATGAGCATGCCGAGACAGAGATTTGAGTCTTCGAGAGAGAATAGCCCGGCTTCATCACCGGGCTATTCTTATATCAAGATGCAATGAAAAGAGATGAAGAGACAATCCACTATAGCGGTTCTCACTTGAATGCGACTGTTGCAGCCAAGCGTTCAGGTCAGTACCGCCTGCGGTAGCGGGCGGGTGATCGCGCGGCTTGAGACCCGCCCGCTACCGCAGGCGGTACTGACAGGAGTCGCACTCAACTGAGAACTGCTATAATTCACACTAAACGACACGAAACGGATTCTATCTTAGTGTGGCTTCGTGTGATTTAGCGGACAGCATGACCTCTCTTATTATTGCAACTCGGTATTATTACAACCTTGAATTGTTCTGTTTTCGTATGAATGCTTTCGTTTCTGGTAAAGCTCGCATGATTGCTGCTAAGATGCCTCACTCTACGATAAATTATAATCTGTTGAAATCATCTCTATTTTCATGAACCTTCGCGTACTCTATCACGGCCATTGTTTTGACGGCGTGGCCTCTGCTGCGGTCTTCACACGCTTCTATCGCGGGCGCTTCCACGCGGAAGCGGACGTTTCGTATACGAGCCTGATGCACCGCCCCGGCGCGCTCTTCGACGAAGAGATGTTCGACGGCGACGAGAACGCTATAGTTGATTTCAAGTATTCCAGGTCTGATCGTTTGACATGGTGGTTCGACCATCATCAATCAGCCTTTCTAACTCCTGAAGACGAAGAGCATTTCCGGCACGACACTTCCGGGAGAAAATTCTTAGACTCTGAGAGCAAATCCTGCACAGAGTTTATTGCGAAGATAGCGCGCGAGCGTTTTCAATTTGAAGACTCGTCGCTCGAATCGCTCATACGATGGGCGCACGTCATTGATGGCGCGCTTTATGAATCTGCTGCACAGTGCGTAGAGCTTCGCGCGCCCGCGCTTCAACTTATGCAGGTGATAGAGAGCGTGCCCGACGTTAATTTTATTGAAAGTATCATTCGTGATTTGACCACGCGCACGCTGGACGAAGTAGTAATGAGCGACCGCGTGCAGCAGCATTTCCGTCCAATCCTCGCGCAGCATCTAGAAACGCTTGAGATAATGCGCCGCAAAGGCCGCTACTCGAACGGCGTCGTCCAGTTCGATCTTGTTGATGATGGCATCGAAGGCTTCAATAAATTCATCCCTTATTATCTCTACCCGCAGACGACCTATTCGGTTGCGCTCACGCGCGGAAGCTATCGCACGAAAATCTCCGTAGGCTCGAACCCCTGGGCACCACGCCCGCGCGCGCACAACATAGCAACAATCTGCGAGCGTTATGGCGGCGGCGGGCATGCCGTCGTCGGCGCTATTTCATTCAAGCCCGACGAAGTTGAGAAGGGACGCGAGGCCATGCGCGAGATCGTTGCTGAACTTTCGGGCGAGAGCTAAAGTAATTGATGAAGAAGCAGCTATGCGCCTCATGCTTTATTTTCTTACAGCCAGCCTCATTCAGTTTTGTTTCATTAACGAGAGATACTCTCCGCCTTTTTCACGAAAATGCCCGACCATCCTCATCGAATGTCCGACCACTATTCCTCGAATAGGCGAGTTGCAGAAAGTCTCTGTTAAGGTCAGCGACGTTGAGCCTGATGCTCATTTAACTTTTCACTGGACAGTTTCAGGCGGAGGAAGAATTGTCAGCGGTCAGGGCACGGATACTATCATGATTGACTTAACCGGAGCGGGAGACCAATCGTACACGGCAGCAGTTGATATTCAGGGATTACCTTCGGGGTGCGATCATACTCGCTCTTGCTCTTCAGTTGTTGACCATGTGCCTATGGCCCGTAGGTTTGATGAGTACAGCCTTATCTCTTTCAGAGTAGAGAAAGCGCGCCTCGCACTCTTCGCGGATCAGTTGAAAAGTGAGCCGGGAACAATGGGGTTTATAGTCACTTACGGCAGACGAAATACACGCGCTGATATAACCAGACGTGCTGAACGTGCGAAAAATTATCTGGTGAAGAAATATGGAATTGAGCCGAGGCGCATAGAGATAGTTTTTGGCGGCTATCGTGAAAGACAGACGACCGAACTCTGGATAGCCCCAACGGGCGCGCCTCGTCCACCGTATAACCATCTCACCGCGCCATAAGCTGTTCAATCTCTTCCGGCTCTTTCGGGACTTTGTTTGTCAGCACGCGGTTGCCGTCTTCTGTGATGAGCACGTCGTCTTCAATGCGAACGCCTATGCCCAGATATTTTTCGGGAATCTCTTTGGTGTCGGCGGTTATGTAGACTCCCGGCTCGACCGTGATGACCATGCCGGGTTCTAGGCGGCGCGATTCACCTTCGTTGTAATAGCGGCCTACGTCGTGAACGTCAATGCCTAGAAAATGGCCCAGGCCGTGCATGTAGAACTGTTTGTACTTCTCTTCTTCAATCAGCTTCGCAGTGTCGCCCTGCAGCAAACCCAGACGCACCATGCCTTCTGTGAGCATCTCAATCGAGTGAGCTTTCAGTTCGTCCATGCTCACACCGGGACGCGCCATGCGTATGCAATCTAGCTGAGCCGAGAGCACAAGGTCATAGATGTCGCGTTGCGCTCGCGTGAAGGAGGCGTTTACGGGAAAAGTGCGCGTGATGTCCGAAGCGTAGCCGCGATATTCAGCGCCCGCGTCAATCAGTAGAAGGTCGCCGTCTTTGAGTTCAGCGTCGTTGTTGATGTAGTGCAGGATGGTTGCGTTCACGCCGCTACCAACGATTGATGAATAAGCGGGAGCAGCCGCGCCGCTTCTGCGGAAGATGTATTCGATGAGAGCTTCAATCTCATACTCTTTCATGCCGGGACGCGCCGTCTTCATGGCTTCGACGTGAGCCTCTGCCGCAATGTCTGCGGCGCGTTGCATGAGCGCTATCTCGTCGTCGGACTTTATAAGGCGCATTTCATGAAGAATCGTGCCGGGGTCAACGATGGCCTGCGGCGGTGCTATGCCTTTACGCCCAAGCGAGCGCATTCGCGCGATCTCCTTGATGATGATGTTATCAACGCGCGGGTTGCCGTCGCCCACACGATAGTAAAGATTTCGCGCGTTGTTGATTAAGTCGCCAAGTTTTTCTGAAAATTCAGAAACGGGAAAAGCTTCTTCCGCGCCGAAGTCGCGCACGGCACCTTCTATGCCCGCTCGCCGCCCATCCCAAATCTCTTTTTCGGGGTCGCGCGAGCGCACGAACAGAGTGAACTTCTTCTCCTGCTTCGGCGCGATGACGGCGATTGACTCAGGCTCCTCGAACCCTGTCAGGTAGTAAAGGTCAGAGTTCTGGCGAAAGCGATACTGCGTGTCGTTTGAGCGCGTGGCCTCTGGCGCGCTCGCTATGATTGCGACTGAGTCCTGATCCATGCGCTTGATGAACTCTTCTAGCTGCGGTCTATGCATCTCGTACTTTCTCCTTCTCAAATCGTTTGCTACTTAGAAAATAATTGCCGGATACATTTTAACCTGCGTTTGGTGAGAGTGGGAAATCAGATAAAGGCAAAAGTAAAAAGGTAAAAGGCAAAAGTGAAGACACGCCTAAAGACGTGAATTAGAAATTCAGAATGGTTTCCGCCTTACTTTTGCCTTTTACCTTTTTACTTTTGCCTTATTTATGCTGGCATAGAAACTATCTTTAGGAGATAATCTGGCGCAAAGACGATGGAAGTAAGAACATTAACAGCCGAAGAGGCCAGAGACGATATAGTTTCGCGCGACCCTGCGACGGGGCGCGAGATCGGGCGTGTTCCGGTCGCATCTTCGGAAGAAGTTGCGCGGGCGCTTTCTGATGCGCGCACGGCGCAAAATGGTTGGGCTAAGCTCTCTTTCCGCGAGCGAGGGCGAGTGGTGATGCGAGCACGCGCGATTGTGCTAGATGAAATAGAAGAGATAGCCGCTCTAATCTCGGAAGAATCGGGCAAGCCTGCTGACGAAGCAATCGCAATGGAGATAGTGCCGACGCTTGACCTTATGCAGTTCTTCGCGCGAAAGAGCGCAAAGCTTCTAAAACCCGAAAAGATTGATATAGGCCAGTACGGTTTGATGGGTCGTTCATCGCGCATAGTCTATAAGCCCTTGGGCACGGTCGGCATCATCTCGCCCTGGAACTTTCCCTGGGCTATTCCGCTGGGCGAAGTCGTTATGGCGTTGATGGCCGGAAACGCCGTAGTGCTCAAGCCGTCGGAATTGACGCCTATGGTCGGCGTGAAGATTGGCGAAGTGTTCAAGCGCGCGGGACTCAACGATGACTTGCTGCAAGTTGTGACGGGCGATGGGCGCACGGGTGCTGCGCTGGTTGAAGCACGGCCAGACAAGATAATGTTCACGGGAAGCGTCGCCACAGGCAAGCGTGTTGCGGAAACAGCCGCGCGAAATTTGACGCCCGTCGTTCTGGAGCTTGGCGGCAAAGACCCCATGATTGTGCTTGAGGACGCGGATGTTGAGATGGCTGCACAGGCTGCGGTGTGGGGCGCACTCGCAAACGCTGGACAGGCGTGCGCGTCGGTCGAGCGATGCTACGTGCACGAAAGCATTTCTGAAAAATTCATAGCCCGCGCAGTCGAATTAGTTAAATCTCTTCGACTGGACGTGGGCACACGCGAGGCCACAGACATAGGCGCAATGTCCAGCGAGCGGCAGCTTAATACAGTTGAAGAGCATATTGATGATGCAGTCGCGCGCGGCGCTCGCATCCTCACAGGCGGGCGTAGGAATGAAACGCTCGCAGGCTCTTTTTACGAGCCGACCGTGTTGACCGATGTAGATCACACTATGCTGGTGATGCGCGATGAGACCTTCGGGCCTGTGCTTCCCATCATGACTTTTAAGACGGAAGACGAGGCTATAGGATTAGCGAACGACAGCCCCTTCGGATTGACGGCAAGCGTGTGGACTAAAGACATTGCGCGTGGCCGCCGCATAGCAGAACAGATTGAGGCGGGCACTGTGATGGTCAACGAAGTGCTCTACACTCACGGCATAGCGCAGACGCCCTGGGGCGGCGTGAAGCAGAGCGGGCTTGGAAGAACTCATGGGCGATTGGGTCTTCTAGAACTCGTCACGCCGCAGCACATCCACGTCAACCGCTTCTCGTTCATACCTGACTTCTGGTGGTTCAGCTACACGCCGCGCGCCTCGAAACTTTTCCGAGGCTTCGCACAACGCTTCGCCACAGGCAACCCTCTGCAAACCTCTCTGCTTCTGCCACAGATGATTCGTCGCTTCTTTGAACGCAGACCGTAGAAGAGTTTCAAGTTTCAGGTTTCAAGTTTCAAGTTCATCAAGATTCCTAATACCAAGTTGCAATAGAAAAAGAGATCGTGGGGTCACGCAGTCAGTACCGCCTGCGGTAGCGGGCGGGTGATGGATGCAATGACTACCCGCCCGCTACCGCAGGCGGTACTGACCTCTCTTTCTACTGCAACTTGGTATAACTTGAAACGAAAGGGCTTGCTCAGCACGAGCAAGCCCTTTCGTTTGTAAAGCACAGTCGCTCGCTTATGAATTTGTCAGCGAGCAACGAAGGTGTCTGTTTCGACGCGCTTGACGCGCACGCCGTCAATCGAGCGCGGCAGTTGTGGGCTGGCGCCTGTCGTGCGGTCAACGTAGATTACAATCACGGCTTCGCCGGGGTTTGTGTCCGATGCGCCTACGCCTACGCCTATCACGGACGGGCGTGACATCAAATCATCTAGCCGTCCTTGCATGACGTTCGTCGCGTGCTCAATTGCCTCTTGCGGTAGTTCAGGCATCTGTCCCTCCAAAGTGCTGAGCGCACCTGTCTGCACCGCCGCAGCCGACGCCGTGCCGCATGTGGCGCCGACAAAGCTCACGCTGCTTCCGAGCGCGCCGCTAACTTTGCTGAGCACTTCCCCTATGGGGTTGCCAATGGTTGTAGTGCTGCTGCCAGCGAAGAGAAGCGCGACCGGCTGATGACATGCATCGTTGGTCACAATCAGCGAGCCGGAGTCTCCGCCAGCGCTGAAGGTGCTGCTGTTGATAACGACCTGGTTCGTGTAAGAGACTGTGAACTTCTTGCCCTGATTGCAGCCCTTCTGGTACTGCACGCTGACGCTCGTGTTGACTGACGAGACGCTGCCCGTAGTAGACCCTGTGGTGCGCCCGCTCTTGGCGACGGCCAGCCCCACGCTTGCATTCTTCACGACGTTGCTAGGGATACCTATGTCCTCTATAGTCCCTGCCGTGTTCATCGCGCCAGTGCGTAGTTGAGCGATTGCCGCGTCAACGTTTGAGCCAAGCGTGACGGCGACTGTAAAGTCCGCGACAATCGGCGGGATACGGCAGCCGTTATCAATTAGCCCTGGCTGCGAGATGTCCTCACCGATAGCAGCCTGATCTGCTCGGGCAAGAACGTGGTTGTTGCTGAGGATGTAATTAGTGCCAGAGCTATCTCTGACAAGAGAGCCGAGCGTGCCGCTGCAACAGAATGACCTGCTTGCGTCGTTAACGTTGCCGCCCGAAACTCCGTAGTTATTGTTGGCGCGTTGATGGTTCGCTCCGCCATCGGCCTTGCTAGAGTTAATTAAAAAGGGTGAGCCGACTAGCATGACTAAGGCGATTACAAAAATCACCACGTACTTGAATCTTCTCATTGAAATACCTTTCTCTTCACGGGCAGATTTAGGGTTTCACGATAATACGAGGGAGGTGTTTAGAACCCGCGCAGCTTTTCTCCCCATGTTGAGATGACGAGGAAAGAACGGCTGCCCGGTCGTCTTACGAAACGTGACCGATTGCTTTTACGTTAATCAAAAGGCAAAGTCAATGATTTCCTGACCAAAATCCGCCCACTTGCGAGTTAGATGGCTAAGAAGTTTCAGATGGAGAGGACAGAGAAGAGGTTCGTGTTAAACCTTGCGCTCTAATAAAACTTGTGTCTATACTGCTTCACCCTTACTCCTCAGGGTGTAACCGGCAAACGCTCTTACATAATTCATAAAACGGAAGGTTGAAGCAGCTCTTCCCTCGCACTTGTAGGGGAATTGTGTGCTTCTCGACGCTTGTTCTCTTACCTCGTACAGGCGACATTACGTGCAAAGGGCAATATTCATTCACCGGCATCATTCTTATGCAAAGAGAGGCGTGCCCGCGCGGGCCGTCCCCCCCATCTCTCTTCTCACCAACAACCACACAAACCCTTGGAGGATAAATTAGATGAAAAAGGTTTTGGTTCTTACCCTCTCAATCGCTCTGCTGGCCTTCTGCGGCCTGTTCAGCGCGTCTAATACAATTAACACTGCTCACGCTCAATCTCAGGGACAAGTTCCTGTCGAAGCCGGAGGAGGAGCGCCGGAGATTATCAGATACCGCACCAATCCACATGGCGCGGATAACGTCACAGCCGGTTCGACCAGCGTCCAAACTCCTGTGATTACTTATCACGGCGGCCCACTCTTACAGACGCCGACCGCATACGTAATATGGTACGGGAATTGGAATCAAACGAATGGAACGGATAATGCGGGCGGCCAGCAGATTGCCGAAGACTTTTTGAGCAATCTGGGCAACTCGGGCTACTTCAATATAAACCAGAGCTATTCAACCAACGGCTTCACCATTACGGGCGGAGTCAACTTCACGCGGGGCATCTACAATCCCAGCACCAACCCGAACGGATGCGAAACTACTGACGCATACTCGCAAGGGTCGAGGCTGAGAGACGCGACCGTGCAGAAGGTTGTGAACAACGCCATCTCTTCAGGCAAACTGCCCGGCGATGCTAATGGCGTTTACTTCGTGCTCACTTCATCTGATGTAACAGAAAACTCTGGCTTCTGCACTCAGTATTGCGGCTGGCACACGGGTACTTCGTCCACACTAACGCCAAACGGTCGCCTGCGCTACGCATTCGTAGGCAACGCCGCGCGCTGCATCAACGCCTGCGCAGCGCAGAGCATAGGCCCGAATGGCAACGCCGGTGTTGACGGAATGATCTCAGTGGTTGCTCATGAACTTGAAGAAGCCACAACAGACCCCGATCCGCGTTCGGGCTGGGCCGACAGTGGCGGTGCGGAGAACGCAGACAAGTGCGCGTGGACGTTCGGCCAGAGCCAGACGACATTACCTAGCGGTGCGGTTTACAACATGACGCTCGGCACAAGGAACTTCCTGATTCAGCGTAACTTGAGCGCCACGGACAGCAAGTGCTATGTGAACGCCAGCGGCGCGCAATAAATCGCGGTTCATAGAGGAATCGCTTCGAGTTGTTCGCACAGCGTTGAATTCGCGGCAACGTCTTTCTATGCCTCGAAACTAAAAGGCCATCGGTGAGTATCAATTCACCGGTGGCCTTTTAACTATCATTAAAAAATTAAGGTTATACTGTTGCTTCGAATAAACTTCACAGGGTTCAGGCCGCGCGCTAGTGCATGTACGTTTGGAAAGAATAATGATGAAAAATGAAAAGTTTATTGATTTGAGCCACACGGTCGAGCACGGGCTGACGACTTACAGAGGCTTGCCCGCGCCCGTCATCTCAGATTTTCTGAGCCGCGAAGAATCGCGCAGAACTTACGCGCCGGGCACGGAGTTTCACATTGGCCGCATAGAGATGGTTGCGAACACTGGGACTTATCTTGATTCGCCGTTCCACAGATACCCGCACGGCGCAGACCTTGCGCAACTGCCGCTCTCTTCGCTCGCAGATTTAGAAGGCATTGTGATTCGGGCACAAGATTTCGACGGGCGCGGCATGAGCGTCGAAGCTTTTCGCGGAATTGATTTGAAAGAGAAAGCAGTGCTGGTTCACACGGGCTGGGACAAATACTGGGCGAGCGAGAAATATTTTGAAGGTCACCCGTTTCTGACCGAAGAGGTCGCGCGTCATCTAATCGAAGCGGAAGTGAAACTCATCGGCATTGATTCACTGAACATTGACGACACGCGCGATCTAGCTCGCCCAGTTCATTCGCTTCTACTCAAAGCGCAGATTCCCATCGTAGAGCATCTTTGCAATCTTGGCAGCTTGCCAGACAGGGGCTTTCGCTTCTTCGCCGTGCCCGTCAAAGTCAAAAACTTCGGCACGTTTCCCGTTCGCGCTTTCGCCATAATCGAATGAGCGTGGCCGCGCCAGTCGCGCTTTCAACACCCTTTCTGTTTTTACTTTTCCCCGCAATTTATTTAGGATTGTACTTCGCCCGCAAGGCTAATTTTTAGTGAGGCCATAATCTTTTGCTCGGACGTATTATTCGCGCGCGCGAGATTCATCATTCGCAACGCGATAAAAACAGAATCATTCGCCCTTTCGAGTGGGGCACATCTTTCGTCACAGACCACTTGAACGGCGACGACCCGCGCCATGTTCTGCAAACCCACGCGCGCGAAGCTTTGAATCAAAGCGAAGAGTTTTTCGCGCTTGCACCTATAAACGATTACGAGTTGAACGGTCAGGTTCTGACATGGACTAGCGCCGTCCACACACCTTCACATGAAAACAATCTGGCGCGTGCGCGATTCTTTCCTGCGCGCGAAATGAAGGGAGAGCGGCGTCGCGCGGTCGTGCTGCTGCCACAATGGAACGCGCAACCCGAGAGCCACATTAACCTCAGCAAGATTCTTAGCAGGCTGGGCATAGCCGCCCTGCGCTTAACGATGCCTTATCATGAAGAGCGCAAACCGCCGGAACTGGAGCGCGCGGATTTTCTGGTCAGCTCGAACATAGGCCGCACGATTCAATCTGTCCGTCAGGCAGTGTTGGATACTCGCGCCGCAGTGAGATGGTTAGTCACAGAAGGCTACGACCGCATAGGCATCATGGGCACAAGCATAGGCTCGTGCACTGCTTTCCTCGCTTTCTCGCACGACGCGCGCATTGACGTTGGCGTCTTCAATCATGTGTCTGGCTACTTCGCAGACGTTGTATGGCGCGGCATCTCAACACAACACGTGCGCGCAGGCTTTGGCGATCAAGTCACGCTAGAAGAACTGCGCGAGTTCTGGCTGCCCATAAGCCCGCTGCCTTTCATCAATCGTCTTAAGGGGATGCGCCAGCGCCCAATGCGCTTCATAGCCGCGCGCCACGACCTGACATTCCCCGCCGATCTTTCGGAAAACGTCATCATGGAAACGAAACGGCTAGGCATACCTCTGGACGTTGCTTGGCTTCCTTGCGGACATTACACGAGCGGCGAGCGTCCCTGGATTTATCTTGACGGGTGGAAGATCGTTACGTTCTTAAGAAAACATCTTTGATGGTGGAAGAATAGTTGTTGACGATTATCGCCGTGAACTCTTCCGAGTGGGAACTTTTCTGTGCTCCGGCGTGTCTAATCTTCCGGCGCCCAACCTCTGGCACCGAGGCGAAAGAGAGGTGCAGACAGATGCAAACGAAGACCGTCAAGATTCTTTTCACCGTATCGCTGTTTATGCTGGCCGGGTCGGGCGTCAGCTTCTTTATAGGACACCAGCGTGCGCTCAAAGTGGCTCAGGTTGAGGCTTCGGCTATAGATATGTTCGCAAGTCAGCCGGGTGATAACTGGAAATATCTGGGAGCCATTCTGTTGCTCGTCGCTCTGGCGAGCGCGTTCGCTGCAATCAGGATTTGGTTTCAGGAGCGCAAAGATGCGGAACAGGTCACGCACATAGTAATCAATTAATAACTGATGTAACGAAGAAAAATGTTTGAATAACAGCGACAACAAGTCTGCGCAAGCAGACGGCGAGAGTAAAGCCCCTGACGAAGCGTGAGCGGAGTCTGGGGTCAGCAATCGAATATATCAATGGAGTCTGCGCGAGCAGACGATAGATGTTCTCTGTTCCCCGCACACGTCTGTCATCATCTTGCATCTGCCGTCTGCTTGCGCAGACTCCGACCTCTGCTCTCGTCCTTTACCCCAGACTACGCCTTCGGCTTCGTCAGGGGCTTTACTCTCGCCGTCTGCTTGCGCAGACTCTGTTGTCGCTATTTCTCAAACATCATTCTGCGTTACATCAATTAATATCTTTGAGAGCGCGTTCTCAACTCCTTTGAGTTGGCTGATGGATTCATTCGATTGAATCCATCAATAAAGCTTCGACGCGCGTGGCTATTTCTCTGGCTCGTTCGAGCAGGTCATCTGCGCGCGAACTATGCTCGCCATTAAACTCTTCGTCTTCTATCAACGCGATATTGACGAGCACGTTGTAGCGCGCGGCGGCTACGGCGGCGAGAGCGAGTTGCGCGCCTGTCGCTGCGTCCGCGAGAGCGTTGGGGTTTCCGATCTCTGCGAGCGTTTCCAGAAGCTCAAGCACCTGCACGGCCAGCCCAGCGATTTCGAGCGGCACTGTCGCCGCTCCTTTCAGAGCAGCTTCGATTGCGCCTGCGCGTGCACGATTGTTTTCTTCGGTCGTCTCCAACATCCGTCGCGCTTCCATCACACGCTTGAAACTCGCGGCGTCATCGCTCGCGGCCTGTTGCAATCGCGCGCGCAGTTCCGTCAACTCCGCTAGGGATTCACTTACCTCGCGCGCAACGTCTGCGAACCGTTCACGCCCTTCTGTAAGATGAGCGATCATCTCGCCTAGAGCCGCGCCTAAGCTCGCCGCGTGAGCAGCCGCAACGCCGCCGCCGGGCACAGGCTTCCCGCTCGCAACCTCTTCAACAAAATCGCGTACAGTCTCGCGCTCACCCTTAGCGGCGAATGCCATCTCTATGCGATTCTCTAAAACAAGATCGCGCGAGAAATTTTCTATACGCAAGAAATATTCAGCCGCGCGGTCTAGCGCGTCCTGCGGGACTAGGCCTACGATCTCGCTGCCCAAGACCTGCACGCCGTAGCGCGTGGCCTCGCGTCTTACCGCCTCGAACGCATGATGAATCGAAGTCTTCTCGTAATCTACAAGGTTCATAGAAACCTGCGCTATCCTGCGCGATTTCAATTCAAATCCCAGCGCTTTCAAGTAACGAAGGCCGCCATCGCGCCCGCGCACCGCGCGAGCAATCTTTTTTGCGATTGTCACGTCTTCCGTATTAAGGTTTATGTTGTATGCGATGAGGAAAGGACGAGCGCCCACGACGATTGCGCCAGCGCTTTCGTGCACGCGTCGGTCGCCAATGTCTGGCGCGCGAGCATCTATGATTTCAATCTCGTCGCGCAGTTCCTCGAACCCTTTGCGGCGCACGTCCTCAAGATTCACACGGTCCGGGCGTCTGGCCGCGCGTTCATAGAAATAGACAGGAATTTGAAGCTCGCGCGCAATCCTCTCGCCCGCCGCGTGGGCCAACCCTATGCAGTCCTCCATAGTCACGCCGCGCACGGGAACGAAGGGGAGCACATCCATAGCGCCAACGCGCGGATGCTCGCCCGTATGGCTTCTGAGATCAATCAACTCTGCGGCTAACGCTGCTGCGCGCACAGAAGCTTCTACGACCGTCTCGGCGCCAGCGACGAAGGTAATCACGGAACGGTTGTGATCCGCATCCATGTGAGTATCCAGCACGACCGCGCCCTTGACCGATTCAATTACATCAACCAGGCGTGCGATTGTCTCCTCTGTTCGCCCCTCGCTAAAGTTCGGGACACACTCGACAAGGCGATTCATACTCACTCTCTTTATCTACAACCGAATGTTTCCATCAACCGCTTAATGCGTTAAGCATAATGCCAAACGGCTTCAATATAACACGTCCCGCGCATCTTTTGATTGAGTCTTAACTGTGCTAGATTGCGGCCTGAAACAGTCTTCCCACTTAATCACATGAAAAATCGTTGCGCGAGCGGGGTGACCGAATATGAAGAAATTAAGAACTCATTTCAAGACCTGTAGCAGTAGCTCAACTTTTTGCGCTCTTCTTAGCGCCTTTGCGACTTGGCGTGAGATAGATTTTCACGCAAAGACGCAAGGACGCAAAGGGGTTTTGAATCGCTCTCTAAGCACCTGCGGTCTGATCTTTAATCTAATTTTTCTCGTCGGCTATTTATGTCCGACCATAGCTTTAAGCCAGGATGTTTCCTCTCATGCACGCACGCGAGTAGCGTCGGCAGATAATTACGTTGATATGGGTAATCCCGAAGACGAGCGGCTTCACAACGCGCAAGGATGGGGCGCGATTAATTCTGGGCTGCTGCCGCAAACCAATGCGGAGGATCGCACGTCGCGCTACCAGACGTTGCGCGGCTCAAGCTCTGTAGAGTTGTTCGTCCCGCAAGTGGGCGTAGCTTACACGCTTCTATTCAGAACAGAAGACGGCGCAGCCGACGACAGCTTTGACGTTTACGTTAACGACCAGGGGCCTGTCTATAAGTACAGGCACGGTGCGTCTGGACAGGATTATCCTCTGCATCAAGTTAATATAGAGGCTTCGCTAATCACAGATAGCAGAGTGAAAGTGAGATTCAAAAACAGGGCGCACGACGAATGGGGGCGAGCGGCTGTCTATTTCATAGCACTCAAGGGCGCGGCGGAACAGATAGCAGAGCTTGTTGATGGAATGCAGCGCACACGCCTTGCGCCGGAAGTTGTGGCGCGTTTGGCTGCCGAGCTACAGAGCGTTCATAACGCAATTGATGGCGGGAACGCGGCGAACGTTTGCCGCGAGTTAAGCGCGATCATAGGCGAGATAGAAGCAATGTCGGGCGGCGAGTTTCCTCTGGAAGAGGCTATAGGGATGATGAGCGATTTGATGAGAGTGAAAGCTCTGGTTGGATGTCATTCAATCAGGGCAGAGCATTCGAGGTAGAACTATGTTTTGCCAGAATTGCGGAACAGCCGATCAAGCGGTTGACTCTTACTGCAAGCGATGCGGCGAGTGGTTGCCAGACCCCAAACAGGTTGGGAGACGTCGCGGCGGGATGCGCGCTCGCACGCCCGAAGAGCGAAACCGTAAGATGCGCGTCTTGGAGGCGCTGAGTGCTCTCTTCTCACTCGGCACTTTTCTGATAATCATGGGCGTGGTCACAGGCCAGCTAGAGAAACCTGTTCTGGTTGTGGCCGCAGACTTCTGCATAGTGATTCTGGTTTTTCAGATAGTAAACTTCCTGATAGGCCGTAGCCTTCAAACCAGATTGAAGCGCGGGCGCGCAGAAGAGTTTCGGACAAAAAATCTTATCAAGCCGGAAGAGGATGTCCCTCAACTCAACCCTGCCGATTATAGTTCGTTCGTGCCGCCTGCGAGTGTGACAGAGAACACTACGGAACTTTTAGAATCCGTGCCAAGCGCTCAAGATAAGCGACAGGGCGCAAAGTGATAGTCGCATACACACGCCGCCAACGCCTCTGCGAGCGAGCGCTCCTTTCATCATCAAAAAATTCGCGCTCACCTTCGATTGGAATTCGAGGCTGCGTTTCCTACCTTAGGCTTGTTCGGGCCTAGCGGGTTATCGTCCCTATCGTTCGGTATGCCGTCGCCGTCAGCGTCCACCTGCGGATTGTACCTGCTCGTGGGCGATTGCTTGTACCTGCCCCAGACCGTGCAGCACACCTTTGGCGCGTCCAGATTCTCTCTTCTCCAACACTCGCCGCCATTCGAGTCAACGAACTTCACTCTTTCGATAATCGTCCCGCACACATTGATCCACATGCGACAGCGCGTTCTCTGCTGTCCGCCCTCGCTCGTGTCTATTGTCCCGTCTACGAAGACATAAGGCTGCTGTATGAAGTCGCATCCGTCGGTATTGAACCAGGGCATTGTGTCCGTGCCGCCGGAAGAGTTTTGTCCAGACTGGTTGCTGTTATCTGTGTTGCCGCCCGCAGGAGTGCTGCCAGGAGAAGGAGAGGGCGAAGGT
Organism: Acidobacteria bacterium 13_1_20CM_3_53_8; assembly: GCA_001920415.1. GTDB lineage: Bacteria > Acidobacteriota > Blastocatellia > Pyrinomonadales > Pyrinomonadaceae > 3-1-20CM-3-53-8. The sequence continues at coordinate 27,799 of MNJR01000028.1, forward strand.
GCTGGTGAAGCAGATGGAGAAGTAGATGGAGAAGGCGAAGGCCGTGGGTTGGCTGTGAGAGTGTGTCCCGCGTCTGCGAAACGTATGAGCGCGACCTCGTCCCGCTTCAATTCATTACCGCTCTGTATAACGGACTGGTCAGTGACAAAGCTGACGTGGCCTGTGGAGCGCCGATTGTCGCGCATCACTACCAAGTCTGTTTCTGCTTGCTCGTCAGGCGCATCGTTCGTGGCTCCGCCCAGACGTATGAGTTTTACGCGCGAGCGCTCAACGGCCATCTCACTTCCATCGCGCAAAGTTACTCTGTCCTGAGTGCTCTCCTGCGCAAGCAACGACAAACAGAGCGCGCATAGCGCCATCAGGCAGAGCGAAATTTTTATGATCCTCAAAATCGTTCCTCCGCAACAGTCTCGAATTTCAGAATGGTCAGCTAACGGCTTTTACCCTGAACTCGCCCGCCAGTCAATAGATATAGACCTGTACCTTACATCTTATATCAATCGTTGGTTTATGCTACAAAATGAGTTAGATTGTTGAGGGCAGGGGCAGCGCACCGCCGCGACGAAGCTTGAAAAATTTCCGACGCTGAACACAACTGCTTTTCACTGACATGCAGCATCTGACATTTAATACCAAGTCGCAATCAAATAAGAGGAAGGAGGCGATCCACGAATCCACACTAATCTACAGGAAACCACAGGCTCTTTCGTGTAGTTTCGTGTGGATTCGTGGATTATCTTTTCCTCTCTTTTCATTGCATCTTGGTATAATCTCTGATTTTTATGTCCTCAAACCGATTCATCACAGAGCGCAAGAACGCATGGCAGCGGCTGGAAGATTTGTTGGTGCTGCTTGATCGTTCCAGTTTGCGCCGCCTGCACCGCGAGGAGGTGCGAGAGCTTGGGCGCATCTATCGTCGCACAGCTTCTGACCTTGCGATTGCGCGCGCAGAGAGCCGAGACCCGCGACTCGTAAATTATCTGAACAGCCTTGTGATTCGCGCGCACGGGCGCATCTATCAAGCAGACGCGCAGGGCGGCCAACGCCTTCGCAACTTCTTCGCGCGCGAATTTCCACGCACATTCCGGCGCTCTTGGCGCTACATAGCCGTCTCTTTCTCCTTCTTTCTTGTCTTCGGACTCATTGGATTTCTGGGCACATGGCGCGATGCGGAATTTTCCGAAATAGCTGGCGTGTCGCCCATCATGCGCTACGCCATAAACGAGCGCGTACACTGGTGGGAAGACTTGAACGACGCGAATCAGGTCGGCTCAAGCTTCATCATGACGAACAACATACAGGTCATGTTCTACGCTTTCGCGCTTGGCGCAATGCTTGGACTGGGCACGCTCTACATCATGGCCTTCAACGGTGTGAACTTCGGCGCAGTGCTGGCGCTCGTCTATCGCGCAGGCTACGGCAACGATCTGGTCTCTTTCGTCATAGGGCACGGCGTCATAGAGCTTTCCTGCATCTTCATAGCGGGCGGGGCTGGATTGTTAGTTGGAAGCGCAATACTCGCGCCCGGAAATCTCTCGCGCGCCGACGCACTGAAATCGCGCGGCATAGAAGCAATAAAGTTGATAATGGGTTGCGTCCCTCTGTTGGTGATTGCAGGAACAATCGAAGGCTTCATCTCGCCTACTCCAATCCCGCCCGTGATTAAATTCAGCATCGGCACGCTGACGGGAATAGCTCTTTACTCATATCTCTTATTCGCCGGGCGTGAAGAAGACCGGCAGAAGGCGTGAAGCAAGGCGAAGAGTGAAGCTTGTTATACCAAGATGCAATGAAAAGAGAGGAAAAGATAATCCACGAATCCACACGAAACTACACGAAGAGAAGAATTCGTTTAGTGTCGTTTCGTGTGGATTCGTGGATCGCCTCCTTCCTCTTATTTGATTGCAACTTGGTATTACTTCAAACTCTGTTTTCAGAATCTAAAATTTCAAATTTGAAATCTCAAATCTGAGATCTAAAGCAAGCCTCTTTCTTTCACTCTCAAATAAGTTTCTAAAAGCATCGGCGCAAGAGATGCGGCGGTTACGTCCAATGCCAACCCGCCTTGCGCTTCGACCAATCGTAGGGCGGCTTCGCGCTGGTGCATGATCTCTTCAGCGACCGATTGTGTGAAAAGATTCTGAGCGGTGGCGGGCGCGTCGCTAACGGCTGCGCGCAAGTCGCGGTCGCCTATGGTGACTACGAGCGGGAGATGGCGCGGGCGCATCAGACGCAGCGAAGTGAGAAGCTCGCGCGAGCCTTCTTCGTCCACAAGGTCTGTGAGCACTACTACGAGCGCGCGGCGTTTGCAGTTCGCGGCTATGAACTCGAAAGCGCGCGCGTAAGACGGCTCGATCATCTCAGGCTCAATCGAATGCAGCGCTTCGAGCGCTGCATCCATGTGCTCTGTGCCGCGCTTGGGCGCAAGATATGTCTTCACGCGGCGACCGAAGACCAGAAGGCCGCAGTTGTCGCCACCGCGCGCCGCCGCAGACATCAACGCCAGCGCAGCGTGCACGGCAGAATCCAGCTTCGTCTCGTTCTCAATGCGCGCCGTCATCAATCGGCCTGCATCGAGCGCAATCAAAATCGTCTGGTCGCGCTCAATCTGATACTGACGCGTCGTCAATTTTCCGCGCCGCGCCGTAGCAGTCCAGGAGACGTGACGAAGTTCGTCGCCGCGCACATAATCGCGCATTGATTCAAACTCGCGCCCCTCGCCACGCCACGAACTCTTTCTGTGCGACGCGACGAGCGAGCGAGCGCCAATCGCTTTCAACTCGGCTTCGCGTGCTCGCCGCATGTTCGGATAGACCTTCACAGCGACGGGTTCACCAACGCGCGTCTGACACCAGACCAACCCTATGCGCGACAAGTAGCGAACAGCAATCTGTCCGAACTCGAACCGCCCGCGCTTCGGCGGTCTCAATTCATAAATGAGCGTCGCAGAAGTTTGCGCCCTCACGCGCATGCGCGCCTCACGCTCTCCTATCAACTTCATCTGCGGCGGATATTCATCCTTAACTTTTACGCTCAACGGGCGCGGCCTGTTATTCACTATAGTCACGCGCACCTCAGTCTCTGCGCCCACAGCGAACCTTCCGCCGAACTCCCGCGTGAAAATCACACCTTCAGGCAGAGGGCTAGTTCGCGCATCAATGATTGCTACTATGAGAAGCGCAACATCGTATGCGAGCGCAGCCCACGCTAGCTGAGGCCGCCCCCACGCGAGCGAGAGCGGGACAAAGCCTATGGCGAGCAGAACGTAGAAGAGCTTGCTAAATATGAAACGCATGAGAATAAGTGTCGAGTATTGGAAAGCAAACGAATTTGAATACCTATCTCGGAACTTGAACAGTCTTCAGAATGTCCGTGATTACGGCGTCCGCTGTTGCGCCGTCAAGTTCAGCTTCAGCCCGAAGGCTTAAACGATGGCGCAAGACCGGGCGCGCAATGTCGCGCACATCGTCGGGCGTTGAGAATTCGCGCCCGCGCAGTGCTGCGAGAGCTTTCGCGCAGAGAAGAAGAGCGACGGCAGCGCGCGGGCTTGCGCCGTAGAGTATGGAAGGATGCGTGCGCGTTCGACGAACTATGTCAACGACGTAGCGCTGCACGCCCGGCTCCATCCTAGCGGCGCGCACCTCCATGCGGCAGCGCGAGATTGCATCGGCTTCCGGCAGCGGGCGTATGTCAACCTGTTCGAGTCTGCGCGAGTTAAACCCTGCGTCCCAGTTCGCAACGACCTGACGCTCTGCCTCTTCCGCCGGATAGTCAACCAGAATTTTAAGAAGGAAGCGGTCAAGCTGAGCCTCCGGCAGCGGGTACGTGCCCTCATACTCAATAGGGTTCTCCGTTGCGAAGACAGTGAAGAGCGGCGAGAGCGGATGCGGGTCGCCGTCAATCGTCACCTGCCGCTCTTCCATAGCTTCCAATAGCGCGGCCTGCGTCTTTGGCGGCGTTCGATTAATTTCGTCCGCCAGAAGCAGGTCTGTAAATATTGGCCCCTGACGCAACGTGAAAGTAGAGGTGGAGATATTGAAGACGTTCGTGCCTGTGATGTCCGACGGCATAAGGTCTGGCGTGAACTGTATGCGACTGAAACCAGCGCCGACAATGCGCGCGAGCGTCTTAACAGTCAGCGTTTTCGCCGTACCCGGAACGCCTTCAATCAGCGCGTGGCCTTCCGCCAGCAACGCAACCAGGATTTGCTCTATAGCCTCGTCCTGGCCCACCACAATTTTTCTGAGTTCCGTCAGGACGTGTTCGACGGTCGAGGAGACGTATTCAAGCATTTTGGATTTTAGATTTTAGATTTTGGATTGGTTGTTTGTGAGAGCGAATCGTTTTAATCGAAGCGACTGTCATCGCAACGATCTCATTTATTTCGCTCAGTAAATTTGTCAGCTTAGGTTCCGGCACTGATCCTGATTCGATAAGTAATTCCATCCAGTAGATACTTTCGTCTGCTTCTTCCTCTACAATGCAAAGCTTATTTATCACATCGGCGGAAGATTTACCTCGACAGGTTGCGCGATAATTTGCGCCGACGGATGTGGCGGAACGAAGCAACTGCTTACCTATAATTTCTGACGTAATGCCTTTCGGCAAAGATTCGACGAGTTTGATAGTTCTTAGAGCCAACTTCTTCGTTCGATTTTTGAATTCCCTTTCGTCCATACTTTGGTTAATAGTCGGCAATCTTTATCTGGCTTATACAGAGTCGGCAAAAGCTTAATCCAAAATCGAAAATCCAAAATCCAAAATCATCTTGAGCGCTAGCGCAAGGACGGTTGCGATAAAGATTCTTCGCAACCAGATGTTGTTCAATTTCAGGGCGACGCGAGCGCCTACGAACGCGCCTGCGAACATTGCCAGGCCTAGTATGATGCCGAGTTTGTAATCAACCAGCCCGCGCGCCATGAAGATAATGGTGGCGACGAGCGATGAAAACACGTTGACTATCTTCGTGGTCGAGACCGCCTCGACGAACGTCATGCGAAAGAGCGCTACGAACAGCGCCGTCAACATAGTCACGTAGCCGCCACTGAAGAATCCGCCGTAAACACCAAGCGCGAAAGTGAGCGCGTAAGCCACGCATGTAGTTGCCCGCGTGGGTTGCGTATCGGGCGGAATGACGCCTCTGTTTCTTCTTAGAAGAGTGAACGCCGCAACCGCAATCATGGCGAACGAGATGATGAGCGGCATCGCGCGGCTGGGCACAACGAGCACGAGCAGCGCGCCCAAAACTGATCCTGCGAGCGTTACAGTGATGAGCAGCGGCAGACGCTTGCGGTCAATCATTCCCCTTCCAAGGAAAGGTAGCGTGCCACCTACGGCCATGAAGGTCAAGCCGAACATGTTCGTAGCGACCGCCACACGCGCGTCAATCCCGAACTGAAACATCGCGGGCACGGTTATCAAAGAATTGCTCCCCGTCACCACGCCCACTACGCTCGTTATGAAAAAGAGCAGCGTCAGAAAGATTAAAGGGAACAGGGGGGAAAAGGGGAAAAGGGGAAGAGGGGAAAAGGAAGAAAAGCTTTTGAGCGCAAGCGACAATTCGACTAGCCCGCACCCTTTTCCCCTTTTATCCTCTTCCCCTTTTCCCCCCTTCACTTCTTCACCTTTCCCTTTTCACCTTTTCCCCATTTCCCCTCAAAGTTTTTATGCTTCTTTCGCCTGTTTAAGTTCGCGTTGGCGCATGCGCAAGCCCAGACGACGCTCAAGCCTACGCAGACGCGCGACCAGATCGACTGCGCGGCGAGCATCAATCGGCGCTCCGTTGATTGCATCCTCGCAATCATGCATCAATGTCTCTATGCGCTGGCGATCAATGCCGGAACGCTCGGCCACGCGCGCCGCTATCTCAGAGCGTGTGGTGTTGTACTCGACGCCAGCATAACGCATGAGCACCCGGCGCGTACGTGTGTAAACGTTCTCGACCGCTAGATCGTAGGCGCGTGCGCGCTCCTGCAACTCTGCCATTGAAGCGACGTACTCAAGACTCGAACGACGATCAACAACGGGCAGCGGCAAGGCTCTTCCGAACCTGCGACCGCTCGTCCATAGAACGGCGAGCACTATGAGCGCAAGTTGCCCGACCATAGCAATCACAGGCGTGCCTTTGAAATATGCTATGACGTAGTTCTGCGTTGCGCCTCGCCCCTGGTGATATTCGTCGAACGCTATCAGCCCGCCCGCGCCCACAATTGCATTGACGGCGAGTTGAAGATTGTCCGCTTGGCTGATGCCGCCGTTTGCGACTATGAAAGGATCGCTCAACAAGATGATGCGTCCGCGACCGTGCGGGTAATCAATCATGAGCGCGCCGCGCGAATCTGCTAGTTGAACGACGGGCGCTGGCGAGAGAACATTTTCTGGAAGGATAGGCGGCTGAGCTTCTTCAACTCCGCCGCTTGGCCCAACTCCGCGCGGCGGCTCTTCGACAATGATAGGCGACTGGCCGCGACGTGGTGGACGAGGCTCTTCATCGTCAGTCGTCGTGTCTTCGTTCGCAGGGTTCGCCCCTTGCTTTTGCCCCTCGCCGCCCTGATCTGCTTCACCGGATTCAAAAACTTTTATGAGCGCGGCGAAGCGCGACGGCGACACAGATTCAACGTCGCGCGTTTGCACATCAGGCGCGGGGTAATTGACCAGCGCGGTCGTGACGCGCCAGTTGTCGGATGCTGGCAGCAGGTGAACGTCTGGCCTGCGATCAATGAGCACAAGCCGACCGCCAGCATTGACCCATTTCAAAAGATTCTCGGCGTCCGTACGCTCGAACGGCACTTGCGTCTCGCCTATGACGACGAAAGTCTGCGGGCGCGTCCTTCCACTCAATAGCGACGCGGTGGACTCGCGCCAGCGCACGACCTTGTTGCCCGTCTCGCCCAGATAGTCGAACAACGCGCGCGTGCCCGTCGCACCAGAATTATAGGTAGAGCGGTCTGGCGCGTACTCGGAATCGCGCGCACGCTCCTGCTGCATGTACGACGCGGCGTTGAGCACGATCAATAGACCGAGCACCAGCGCGATTGTAAGAATAACTGCGAAACGTTGACGCATAAGAGCAGTTTTCAGTTTTTAGTTTTCAGAAGAAGCGTCATGCGCCTTTCTTAAAACTGAAAACTGAAAACTAAAAACTGTTTCTTGTCACTGCTTTCTGATAGTTTCCTCGAAATTCCGTCCAGTCGTTTTCATCTGCGGGCGCGAGGCCGTACCAATGCTGTTCGAAGATGTTCGTCAGATTGCGCATGGGTTGATAGAGTGCGGGGCGCTGTTGGACTGCGCGCAGATAGTCGCGGTTCGTCTTGTGTTGCGCGAGTCCTATGACTTTGCGGTCGCCCAAGTCGCAGAGCAGCGCTATGTAGCCTTTGCGTATTGCCGCGCGCAAATCTCCTGAGCGCGCAAACTGTTCGGCCTGAGACCATAGATCAGCGGCGGATTGATTCGCCTCGACACGCTCGCCCAACACTACGCGCGCGCCCTTCTTTTCATCAACGTATTTCTTACGATCACGGAAGAAGCGAGGCGCAAATTTCCATGCGAGGAACGCTATGCCTGCGAGAGAGAGAGCTATGATTATCATAGAGGATAAGAATGAGAGGCCGCGCGCGGCTGCGGGCGTGCCCTGCGGCAGCGGCTTGCTTTCCGGGAAAAGTTCGCGCAGCCATTTCAGAAAGCGCTGCCAGAGTTTGCCCAGAGCGCTCTGCTGCTGACTCTGTTCCTGATACTCGTCGCGGCGCAATATGCTCGCAAGTTTCGCTTTCGCCTCCTCTTTTGTCTTTGCTCCGCCAACGGTCTGTTGGCCCAATATTTCAGAGACGTGCTCTTCAATTGCGCGCAGACGCTCCGTGATGCGCGCGGCCTCTTCCTCGCGGCGCGGGTCGCTGGCCGAAAGTTTTGCGTAATTCTTCAGAGCCTCGTCCAGCCACGAATTATCAACGCTCATTAAAGCTGAGTTCCATTCCACCGTCTCAGTCGCTGGAAGAAGAAGGCGCACGTTTTGAATCGTGCGAGCGCCGCGCCTTTCATAACTCGCACGGCTCTCTCCTTCTTCAGTCATCGCCAGCGTCTCAATAGCGTTAGCAGCCTCGCGCAAACTCTCGCGGTAGTTAGCAAGCGACGTGGCGGCGCGCACGTTTAAGCACGCGAGCAGTATTAAGAAGAGGAGGAATGCTATGCGATGAGCGTTCATTAAAATTCCAGGGCGCGCTTCATCCGAACGCCGCGTTGCATGATTTAAATATTTGAGGAAGATGAGACGCACTTTCCCTGAAATCTCTTTCTTCAGCGCAGGCCGAGCGTTGAGCCGGGAGACCAGTTGCTGCCCGGTGTGCGCCTCTGCGTTGGAGGCTGCGACGCAGGGTTTACAATCGCAGGAGTGTATGGCCCCATCTGCTGTCCTCCGGCGCGCGGGCGCGTGGGTTGCGGCATTGGCCCCAATTGTCTGGCCGCCATCAATTCTATATCGTAGCCCTCGTGACGCACGCGCTCGTCAACGTAAAGCAGCGAGAGTCCCAGCATCCACACGGGCAGCAGCAGTATTGAGCTTGCTTCGCCCAGCACCTGATAGCCCACTGCGAACCACGCGGGCGCTCGCTCCATGTTCCAAGGCGACGGGTCAATGCCGTGCAGATAGCCATACCATCCAAGCGGGATTATCAGAATCATCAGAGCCGAGTAGGCCGCAAACGTAGTGAAGATGGTCATAGCCATAAGGCGTCGCACGTTCCCACGCGCGAGTGAAAAGCTTCTACCCAGCGCGTCAAAAACTCCTTTGCCTTCGACCAGCATCACCTGCGGCACGTAAGCCACGCGCCCGGCAAGGAAGAAGAAGAGAAACATAGCGGCAACGATTCCTATGATAGTTCCGATGACGCCTATGGTCGCAGAAAGCCACGCGGGCGCAACCTGCGCGAAAGCCACAGCGCCCAGGACAAGAATGATCGTTGCGAAGTACCAGGCGATGATTGAAATGAAGGCAGTGAAAGTAATCCAGACGCCGACCAGCAGGCTTGCGCCTAATAGTCCCCAGAAGCGAGAGCGCACGTTGCGATATGTCGCGCGCGCCGTCACAGGCTCGTTCCACAATAGATGTGTAACCAGATTGCGCGTCGCTCCGCCCATCACTATCAACGTGAGCAGCGTTCCGCCTGCTCTCAGCATAACGCCCACGAAGATGAGCGCGCCGTAGATAGCAAGCGACATTTCGTCCGGCGTCTGCCCGACCTCGCGCATGCCTATCGTCATCACCACAGTACCAATGACCGAGACAACGACGGGCGGAGTAGAGATGCGTATGAGCGTCAGGAAGTGGCGGCGATAGAGCCGAACGGCGCGGTCTATCAGGTCGCCCGCGCCGAGCGGGGCAAGCGATAACTTGTTGACGGCAAGCGTCGCCATAGGCTGAGATTCTATCCGAAGATCAAACCATACACAAAAGGGATGAGGGCGGAGGGATGAGGGATGAAAAGGAATTGATAGATTGATTCATTGATTCAATGAACCAATGAGCCAATGAATCAATTCTTCTTATTCATCCCTCATCCCTCCGCCCTCATCCCTAAAAAATCGGGCGTTGCTCCTTTATGGGAAGCAACGCCCTGTAGGTTTAAAGACCGAGTTCGGTCAAGCGAAGTTTAGAATTCGAGGCGAATTGCGAACTGCAAACGACGTGGTGAATCAAAACCGTTGGCCTGTTCGGAGCGGCTCGCTGGGAGCTGACCGAAGGTCTGGCTGCTGATGTCAATCGTCAAAGGCAGTAAGTAGTTGTTGTGGTTCAGGACGTTGAACGCCTCACCACGCAACTCGAGTAGCTTCGACTCGGTTAGGTGTATCTTCTTCACGATTCCGAAGTCCATGCCGAATTGATGCGGGCCATTGGTGATAGCGCGCGGCATGTTGCCAACCGCTCCCGGGGGCACGTTGAAGAACGCCTGACCACTAAAGGTCGGCTGTCCCACCCCTCGCGAAGCGACGCTGGTCTGGCTTCCATCCGCGTTAACCGTGATGAGAAGCACAGCAGGATTAATGAAGTAGTTAACACCCTGGTTAGTGAATCTGCCAAACAGTTTCTTGATCTGGCTGCTGGTCAGAATTGTGTTGGCTGTTTGACGTCCAGCGCGGGCTGTACGGTTTAGCGTGCCGCGCACGTCCGTGATGGTGATGGGACGACCGCTGCCATAACGCAGGATTGTCGTCATCTGCCATCCACCAATTATCCTGTCAGCGATGCCGCCACTGTTGAAGAAACGCTTGCCTTTACCGAATGGCAATTCGTAAATCGCATTAAAGTTAAAGGCATGCGGCTGATCGTAATCCGCGCGAGTGTACTCAAGCTCAGGGTGCGCCAGATCAAGCAGCGTATCAACTAGCGCCTGACTGGTGCCTAGAGCGTCGGTCAACACTTTCGAGAAAGTGTAGTTGGCCTGGAAAGAGACACCTTGCGAGAAACGGCGGCGGAACTCAACCTGTAAAGCGTTGTAGTTGAATCTAGCACTGTTACTGAACAGGTCAGCGACACCCGTGTTCGGGTTAGCCAACAACGGAAATTGGCCGGGGCCGCCGGGGTTTGTGTTTATGTCAACATTGGCCTGTAGAATTGAAAGCGCCAGATCGGCTGGTGTTCCAGCCGTCAGGTTATTGGTGAACGTAGCCAAGGCAAGTCCACCAGTGGCGGGCGCAATTCTAATACGTGAAGTATTCGAAGTGCCAAAGATCGTCAGAGTCTGGCAACCAGTCGTCGTGCAGAATGGATTTCCCGTAAGGGCGTTATTCGCCTGCGCTCTCAGGAAGTCTGCTAGGAAGCCGTTGTTCAGAATCTGAACCTGATTATAGTCGGCAGAGCGAATCAAGTTCTTGCTGTAAGCGCCGACATAGCGGACTTCGAGTGCGGTCTGGTATCCGAACTCTCGTTGAATACCAAAGTTGAACTCATTCGTCCTTTCGGTTTGCAGGTTCGGGTCAACAGCGAAGACCGTTCCGAAATTGCTGAACGCAGCGCCATTGTTAGAAGCAAACGACTTCGGCAGTATCAGCGATGTCGTTGGCGGCGGGATGGCCGGAATCGTCGCGGGCTGATCCAGTCGCAGGTTAAGCGAGGCCGAACCGTTGACAAACTGGTCGGGCGAGTAGCTCATTCTGTAGCCACCGCGAATCACCGTTCGCCCCTCACCGGGGAAAATGTCCCCAAGGAATTTGTTCTTGAAATTCGGCGCCCAGGCGAAGCTCAGGACGGGCGCGAAGTTGTTTAGATCATCGCGATAGAAACGGAAGTGGCTCTTCGTGCCGGCGTTGCCACCGACGACCTGATACCCGCCATTGGGATCGAGGATAGCCGTGATGGGATCAACACCCTCCGGGATAATCGGCTCAAGAGCGATGCCGTTTGTTATCCTCAGCGCGGTATCAGCCTCGTAGCGTAGACCTATGTTGACAGTGAAATTCGGGCTGACACGCCACTGGTCGGTTATGTACGTCGCATAGTTCTCGAAAGCGTAGTGTTGTACTAGGCGTTGCGCGACGGCTGGACTGCTCGGTCCAGGGGGGTTAAAGGTCTGCTGACCGGCACCGAGAATGCCTCCCAAAAGCGCATACAGTCTGTTAGCAACAGCCAGGTTGCCCGAACTGATGGGGCCGACGCCAGCGAAGCTGGTCGTCGTCAACTGCGGCGAGTTAGTACTGGTGTTGAGAGTGAAGGTCGGATATATCCCTGCGTCATTATAGGGATTGATCCTGAAATACTGCGCCAGCCCGCCGAAGCGAACCGTGTGATTGCCATGAGTCCACGAGACGTTGTCCTGCCAGTTGTAGTTATGCTGGAAGCGTCCCTGATCTACGAACGTGGTGTCCGGCAGGTTTACCCAGGAAGCGCCACTGACGGTCGGAACATTCAACAGGAAATCCGGTATCGGAGTAAACCTGTCAAAGTCCGCACGAGGGAAGCTGAAGCCTCCGCGCATTTCATTGCTGATGTGGCTATTCGGCGTGAATACCCATCCGAGCGACAGGAACTTGTTGATGCCCGGCTGTGTGACCGGAGGAATCGTGGTGAAAGAGTCTAGCGTAATGTCGGGACGTTGCAGGTCTTCACGCTTGAACGTGTAGATGCCGTTGACACTGTTACGCGAATTGAAGTCCCAATCAATGCGCGAAGTGTAATACTTGTAGTCGTCGTTGAATCCCTGGTTGAGGGCAAACGCCCCGGTAACGGCATTGCCGCCCGCAGTATTGGGAAGCGGCATTCCAGACAGTATGCGTGCCGAGACCGCAGGATTGATTCCTGTCGGCGGTGCAGCGCCAACGCCTGCCGCAGCAGGCAAAGTGAACAGGTTCACGCTGCGCGAGACGCCGCCTGTATCAACGTAATTGAAGATGCCCTGGCGCGCCGCAGATGTCAGCACCGAGCTGACGTTGGTCTGCGACTGGCGCAGCCACTGTCTCTCGTAATCGAAGAAGAAGAAACCGTGCCTTCTAGTTCCCGGGATTCTGCCGCTAATCTTTCCGCCCAACTGGTTGCGGTTCAGAAACGAGCGTGGCAGTCCTGCTGCATTACCGTTGAAAGTGTTGGCAGCGAAACGCGAGTTGCGGTTGTATTCGTAGAGGGCGCCGTGATACGAGGTCTGACCGCGCGGCGTCACCAACAGAATCTGCGCTGCGCCGTAGCCCTGATCCGCTCCGGCGTTCTGCGTGCTGATTGTGAATTCGCCCGTGTCGTCGCTAGACGCTCTCTCTGGAGAGAAGTCGGTTGCGTTCGCGCGGATGAAGTTGTCGTTGACGTTAACGCCGTCACGCGTGATGTTGGTGAACGATGTACGCTGACCGTTAATGTATGTCACAGAGTTGGGTGCTGCTTTCGCCGTGCCCGCCTGCAAGGGGATCAGGCTTAAGGGGCTGCGACCGTCTAGCGGTAGCTCCTGAATCTGCTGCGGGCTGACCGAGTTGCTCAACTCGCCGTTCGATGAGTTGATAACGTCAGCGCCTGCGACAATCGTAACCTGCTCGTTCACGCCGCCCACTTCGAGCGTCGGGTTGAGCGTGTAGTCGCTGTTAGCGTCTATCTTTACATTCGTAGCTGTAAATGTTTTGAACCCAGTTGCCTTAATCGTGACAGTGTACGTGCCAGGCTCTAGCTGCGTGACGGAGAAAGCACCATCGCCACTCGTCGTTACTGTCTTCTCCTTCTGGGTTTGAGTGTCCGTGACCGTTACGGTCGCGCCGGGAAGAACGCCGTCGGGGGTAGAAACAGTTCCGACGAGGCGCCCGGTAGTGGTTTGAGCCAGCGCTGCTACTGTAAACAAGCAGAGCGCCAGCGTCGCCGTTAAGAATTTCTTCATGGTAGGCTCCTTGCGCAAGTAAACTCCTATTTCGAATTAGTTGTGTGCACTGTTACTGCAGGAACAGCACACCCGATTGAAACCCTCTGAATGTTGTCTGTAGATTGCTAAAGACGAGGGAAGCGGCAAACATGAATTTGCTCGGTGTGCGCTAACGGCAAAAACCGTGCCGCTAGGATGCGGCAACAGCAACCTAAATGCTTATCATCACTTAACTTAACTTGCGCGGGCGTTAAGAGACGGAAATCTTGATAAATTTGGATTTCTTTACAAATCCATGAATGGGGAAAACGGCGAGCGCCGACCGTGGCGCCATAAGGTGATAAGCCGGGCAGCACGAGCGCAGATTGTGTGAGTCTCTTCAGTTATTGAATTAGCGGCTAATATCAAGTTGCAGTAATAAAAGAGGTCATGCTATCCACGCGCATCACACGAAGCGACACGAAACTGATTGAAGCTCCCTTCGTCTCCTTTCGTGTGATTTAGTGGATAATCTCTTCCTCTCTTTTGATTACAACTTGGTATAAGGTAAACGTCTGGCGCAAAAGCTACAAAGTTTTCAATCAATTTTTTTTGATTGACACGAGTTCTTTATATGAGCCGAATTCAGTTAATGAGGTCTTGGTCGCGCCTAGCATCTGCGGTTTTCGTCTTTAACTTCTACTCGCGCTCATCTTGTTGCGAAGTTCTTTTATGATCTGTCGAATCTGATCCGCATCTCTGGTATTGGGCACGAGTTTCAGATAAGTCTCAAGCTCTTCGATTGCACGCGCATAGTTTCCCTGCTCGTTATAGATGCCGCCCAGGAATCTATGCGCTTCGTTTATGTCTGGGCTTCCGCCCAGCGCGACTGCGCGCAGGAACTCTTTCTCTGCCTTTGCGAAATCGTTTAGCCGTATGAAGGTGCGCCCCAGGAAGAGGTGCGCACGCGCGCTCGTTTCATTTATCTCAAGAGCGCGCGTGAGTTGAGCGTCCGCATCCTGATACTGCTTTTTATAGAAGAGCACCACGCCGCAGTTGAGCCTGGGGCTGAAAGCGTTCGGATCAATCTTGATAGCTTGGCGCAAAGCATCTATGGCATTATCGAGTTGGCCCATTCGGAAATACTGAACACCCATCTCGTTGTATGCGAGCGTGAACTGCGGGTGAATATTAATCGCCTGCTTCAATAATTCTATGGCCTTCTTATTATCACCCGTCTCCGCAGATTTAAGCGCTTTCTGATATAGATCAAGAGCAGGTTGCGGCACACCTGCGAACGCGACGTTGAGCACACCGCCTCCGCCTCCGTTCGTCGGCCTCAACTGAAGCTGGATTTGTACCATGTAGGTCTGACCGCTATTCGAGTTTCTTGCGCTCTGCTCAATAACGCTCACGGTCTCGTTTACGGGAAGGTAATCGTTCCCCGGCTCAGCCGTGATGTAGTATGTCCCGCCCGGCAGACGACGAAAGTTGAATGAACCGTTCTCGTCCGACATTGTAGAGTAATCAAGACCTCGTATGCTACTAATCCTGATTTGAATCCTCCTGTCCAAACGGCGACCCGAAGGGTAGAAGATATTTCCTTGAATAGTATTGGCAGCGCCCCTTATACCGGAATCGCCCAGACCTGCTCCTTCTCCAATCTGAGCGTAAGCGGTGGCGGTAAGCATCGGGATAAACAGCAGGGCAGCTAAGAAGAGGCTTGCGCGCCCTATGCGAACCGATTGAAGCGTAAGCGTAAGCATGGTGCAACTCCTTCGGACGAGCGGGGGATGTTGGTAAACTAATGAGAGAATTTCGGCCTGAGATTATAACGCAAGTATGAGAGATAGTACATACTATCCTCATCATGCGCGGAACATTTAATCAGCCGCACGCTGATACCAGACTATATGATCGCCGTCACCCGGACGATCGGAATAGACCACAGTCGAATAGTCCACAGAATGAAGGCGCGAGAACGGCAGTTCAAGCAGCGCATTGTTCGAGAGCAGAAACCCGCCGGGTCGCAGCATTCTCTCTATATTAGCCATAGCAAGGCTTTGTTCGAAGGTATCGTAGTAAACCAGAATGTTTGTGGCGATGATCAAATCGAATCGCTCTGACTGAGGCGCATCCAGTCTTTGCAGCACTATGTTCAAATCCATAGGCGTAATCATAGAAGCTATGGCCGGGCGGACTCGCACGGCGCGCACTTTTAAAGCGGTAACGCCAGAAGGAGTTGCTATAGGAGCCAAGGGGCTTCCGATTCTGTCACCAAATCGCTCCCAGTAATGCACAGCGTCCGTCTTCCACTGCGCCTGCGTGTCGTAAGGCAGTTGAAGCACATACGCTTGCCCGCGCTGCGCACGCTGTCTTGCTCTCTGAAGATGATCGTTCACGCGAGGGCTTAGATCAAATGTAGTGACTCGCATAGCATCGGCGCGCGCAAGCCCCAATCGCGCCAATGAATCAATGATGGCGAAAGGCTGTATGCTCTGCTGCGGGTAAAAATCGTATCCTTCCTGTTTATCTGTAAAGTCCAGACCAGGCCCTATGATAGCCACGCGACGGACGCTGCCTGCGGTTAGCAATCCCCGACTTTGTATGGCCTTGAGCGCTTCTTCAAGAGCGTAATTCGGAAGCAGTGAAGTGTCTGACGAAAGACCGCGTGTGCGAAATAAACTTGAGCGCTGTATAAACTCTTCGCTAGCCCCTTCGACTCGCGCAGCCTCAAGAATCCTAGCGTAATTATTGAACTCGCCCAGCACACGAACGACGCTCGCAATCAGATAAGCTTTCGCCTTCTCACGACCTTCCGTTGTATCCAGTCGAAACCCTTTTTGCTCGACCAGCAGCCGACGCGCGAAAAGCAGGCGATCATTATTTCCGGGCGCGGCCATCGCTCGTATCAGATCATCGGCGCGCGATTGAAGACTGCTGGCTAGATTAGCCAGCGCAGGATTGTTAGCCGCTACGGCGCCGTTCTGCTGCTGACCTATTTGCTGTATCTGCTTCTGTGTGATACGCGGCTGGCGCGTGTAAGACATTCCGAACAGGAGGAAGTTGACGAGAGTGTCTTCATCGCCTTGCGCAAGGCGCGCGCGAATCTCCGCATCGTGGCGCGCGACCCACTTGGGCCAATCCAGCGCAAGCTCTGAAGGGCTTCTGCCCTTTAACTCCTGCGGCAAGATTTCCGCCTCTGCTTCTAGAATCGGCTTTGCGTCTTCGTAAGAGAGATAAACGACTCTGCCGTGAGGACTGGTCTGAGCCAAAAGCGCGCCCGCCGCCATAAGCAGGAGCAGAAACGTGACAAGGGCTTTTCGTTTGTGGATAAAACGTAATCTCATACCAGAACTTTTTCGCTCGCGGAAAATCTTCGTCATCTTAAATCGTCCGTAGAAGAATTTATTGTTGAAGGCAAGCTTAAGTCGAAAGCTTGAAATACGCGGTCGGCGGCATCGCTCCCGGCGACTTTTATACGATACTCATAGGGAAGATGCGCAGGCTCGCGCGGAGGTAAAGGATTACCTCTCGGAGCGACACAAAGGTTCGGCGCGTAGCCGCGCTGGTAAACTCTGCCCTGAGCCTTAACCTTCGCCGTCTGCGGAGAATAGACCGTGTAGCTTACAAGCAGGCAACCCGGATTGATGGGAGCGCCCGCAGCAGCTATCTCCGTATCGACTGTGTCAACCTCCACGCGCAGCCAGACAACATAAGCGCTCTCTTCACTCTTCGCGCGATCAATCGCCTGCTTACGCGTCATATCAGTCTGCACAGGGACTACTTCTACGGCGGAAGAATCGCTCAAACGTTTTACGAAGCCGTTAAAAGCGAATAAAGTTTCCGCCGACACATTAGGACTCTGAATGTACCTTGCGACTATGAAAGAAATTTTTTGATGAGGCGTGGCGCTTGAAGAACTTCGAGGCGGCGCAGGGGTTGAGTCGCTTGCGGGCGCGCTCGTGGGATTCCTGCGCCCTGCGTTACGCCCGGACTGCGCTTGAGTGGCGACGAGGCAAACCAGCATCAACAGGGAAACGAATAGAGGCGAAAGGGCTGATGATGAATTTTTCATACTACTTCTTTGCCGCCTGATAGCGATTGGCATAGGTCTTCTCCACCTGAAAGTTCTTATCATCCGACCGAACTTATATCAAATTTCGGAGTTAAGCATTAACCCTGACAAGAGCGACTTCACCACAGCAGGATTAAGAGAGATTGGACAAGCGCAAGCGTGTTGAGTGATCTCTAATCCTCTGTTAACTCTCTCTTGGTGCGCAACTCGCGCGGTGAAGTTTTCAAATCGTATTCGCTTCGGGCAAGAGCGATAAGATTCAGTTACATCCCCTTTATGTTGCATACGGTCATAAAAATCAACTCTCCCGCAAAAAAATTGGGGGAGCCAGAAGGCTCCCCCGGAGAACTATAGCTGTTCTCCTTCAAAGTTAGAAGATGAACTTCGCAGCCAATTGTACGTTGCGACGCCCATTGCGGTAACCGAGTACGTCACCGCTGCTGACATCCGGGCTGCCGTAATCAACGAACAGGTTTGCGTGGTTGAAGATATTAAAGAGTTCACCACGGAGCTGTAGGCTCATCCTTTCGGTGAAACGAATCCTCTTGTAGATTCCAGCGTCCACGTTCCAGAAGCCGGGGCCACGGAATGCATTACGCTTGGTCATCTGCACGGGGAAAGGACCGAAGTTGTAGTTGCCTGTGAACGCGTTACCCGGAACCGGAGTGATTACGTTTCCGTTCGCATCTCGCTGATTGCTCAGATTAACGATTGTGAACGAATTAGCCGATCCAGCGTCCGGCGGATTGCTGTTGTTGATGACAATCGGCGCCGACGGAATTATGCGGGCGCAGGTTGCATTCGCAAACGTGCAATCGTAGATAGTGAACGGATAACCGGAGTTGACCGTAACGATGCTGTTCAAACTCCAGCCGCCCAGCAGGTGCTTGGCAATACCATTCCCACTGAACGGGACTTCATAGTTCATGCTGCCGGAGAACCGGTGACGAACGTCAAAGTCCGCGTAACCGTAATCCACATTAGGCTCGAACGTATCGGTGAAGCCGAGGAAGAAGGTCTGCCCCGTCTCAGCGAACGTCGTGCTAAGGTTATCTCTAGTATATGAGTAGGTGTACCTTGCGGTGAACGTCAAGCCCTTGTTGCGGAAGTTATTGCTATCGAGCGAGAGGATCATCGCATTGTAGTTTGAGTACCCGTCGTTACGGCGCGAATTGGCGGCTGTAGCAAACGGGTTGAGCCTGCTGGTCGTAGCACCGATGGCATTCGGTATAGTGCCGAGGCCAAAGGCCAATCCGCCACCAGTACGGTTAATGTCGGAAATCGAGTAGAGCTTTCTACCCGCCGAGCCAGTGTACTGAACAGAGGCCACCGTGTTGCTGGCAAGCTGGTGCTCCAACGATAAGCTCCAGAAGTGCGCGTAAGCGTTCTTGATGTTCTGGTCAACGGCTCGCGCCGACACGGGAGCGAACGGCTTGGACACGCCAGTTCCAGATAACGGTCCATAGTTGGATATGGCTACGGCAATCGAAGGAACGTCTCCAGCAGTTAACCCGCTGCCCGGAGTGCATGGCGACGCAGTACAACTATTGGCGGCAATAGCGATGACACCGTAGTTCGGCGGATTGAAGAGCACGTTGAACGTGACGTTGCCGAAGTTACGTTCATAGGCCATGCCGTAACCGCCGCGCAGAGACGTTCTGCCATCACCCATCAAATCCCACGCGAAGCCTATGCGCGGGGCGAAGTTATTCCTGTCAGGCGCCCACAGCCCTCCAACAGGGCTATTAGGAGTAGTCAGGAATCGCCCATTACGAATGCGCTGCTGGAAGGTAGCGCCCGTACCGTAAAAGAAGTTCGCGTCGAAGTTTGGGTCTTGAGCGTTGTGCTGAACGCCGTAATACTCGTAGCGCAGACCGAAGTTAAAGGTCAAACGCGGAGTGTAGCGTATAGAATCGTTAGCATAGACAGCCCATTCCCAGTATCTGTTGCTACGTGAGAACGAGGGCGGGCCAACCGGAGTCGCTAATGTTCCGCCGGGGAACTGACCCTTCGGATCAATCGCCACGCTGAACGAAGCGAGGTTGCCGGTAATGAAGTTGCTGAGCGATTCACCGTTCGTGTTACCGAGCGCCTCAACCGCGTACGAGTACGCGCCAAAGGTCTTGTTGTCTCGGATGTGCACGATCTGACCGCCCAATTTCCAAGTGTGATTACCAGCCGTGTAGCTTATGTCATGGTTAAGCTGGTAAACGTTCTGCGCGCCGCTAAACGGAATAGCGTTGCCAGGCGAGTTTGGCAGATAGCCCGGGAAGTAGATCGGGACTCCCTGTAGATTCACCGATCTGCCGCCGTTCATGTAGAGCGTAGGCACTATGGGTTGATCGCCGAGCGGCTGTCCACCGTTCAGACGGTTGAAAGCAAGCTTAGTTTGTGACACGAACCTGGACGAGAACGTATGCGTCCCGTTAAGGATGAAGTTCTGGTTGAAGGCTGTAGTGCCTGTATTGAATCCCTGATACGGGCTGAAAGCGTTCGTGCCTATAGCGAACGCCTGATTTTGCAGAGCGTAGCGACCGTAAATCTGCGTCTTGGAGCTTGCATACCAGTCAATGCGCTCAACAGTCTGGTATTCGTTCTCAGGAAAGCCGCCGCCCACGTCTCGCGGTACGGAGGTGGTCACCTGCTGGAAAACCGGAGTGTTAGGATTAGCCGTTGCGAACGCTAAGAATGCGTTGGTCGCAGCGTTGGGCGTCTGCTTGAAATTCGCCGCGCCGAAAGCCGTAACCACTGACGAGGCGGAAATCGTTGGGCCGAGTGTTCCTGCTACCGTGTATGGAGCAAAGAAGGCACGCGTCGCCGGAGCAGCCGCATTGATGAACGCCGCTGTCGGAACCCACGAGATTATCGTGCCGCCGCTGCGAACACGAATCCATTCCGTGTTGCTGAAGAAGAAGAGTGAATTCCTCTTAATCGGGCCACCTACAGAGTAGCCAAACTGGTTGCGCGTGAACACCTGTTTCGGGACGCCGAACGCGTTATTGTTGAAGCTGTTCGAGGCCAGCCGCGATACGCGGTTGAACTCGTAAACAGTGCCGTGGAAATCGTTCGTGCCCGCGATGGTTGCAACGTTGACGATACCGCCAGAGGCGCGACCATACTCGGCAGAGAAGTTGCTCGTGATGACGCGGAACTCCTGAACGGAATCGAGCGGCACCTGCTGGCCGACCGACGCTGTAAAGTTGTCAACGTTCTCGGCACCGTCGAGAAGGATGCTCGTGCTAGCCGAACGCTGGCCGTTGATATTGTAGCCAGTGCCGCGTGCGAAGAGACCCGATGATTGATTTTCCGAATTGACGTTGCCCGAGAGACCGACCAGATCATACGCGTTGCGCGTCAGGGTCGGTAGCTCGCGCACCTGCTTATTGTTAACGACGTTGGACAACTGCTGGTCAGTCGTGTTGACTTCAACACCGCCGCCGCCGACGACCGTAACGCTCGCAGTCCCGCCGGTAACAGTGAGCGGAAAGTCAACTGTAAGTTTTCCAGCTACTGTCACCTGCGCGTGCTGTGTGGAAGGAGCGAAGCCCGTCGCAGTGACGGTGACATCATAAATTCCGGGCTGCAAGTTAGGAACAAGGTAATCGCCGCTCGACCCTGTAGTCGTACTGCGCTCAGCCCCGGTAGTCGTTGACTTCACAGTCACTGTCGCTCCGGGAACTACTGCGCCGTTGGGGTCAGTAACTGTTCCACTTATCTGGCCGGATTCTCCCTGTGCCATGGCGGCACCTGTGAACATGACCAGTACAAACAAGGCCATCACGGCGATTGAAACGCCGCTCCTGACCAAGCGTTGTAATTGGAATGACATTTAGAACCTCCTAGGTTACTGTTATGCTTGAATTAAAATTTTTGGGAGACGCGAAAGCCTGCGTTGGCTTTAGTGCTCAGAACTCGCGCGAGAACGCCCCCGATTCTCCTAGTCAAAAGCCCATGATTGCGAACTATCTCTGGCCTTGATCCTTAATGAATCGGGTCGTTCCCATCTGGTTCTCATATCTTTACTAAAGGCTTACAGCAAAGCGTCGCTTTCCAAGCGGCAAAGATTATGCCAACCGCGTGTTAACTTTTTTCGAGATGGTAAACGATTGCAGGCCAATTGTTTATCCTAGATGGAGGAATTTCCCGGCGGCACGGGCGGCGCCTCTACTATCTAGTTTTTTGGATTTTCTCTGATTTTTTGAAGTGAAGACTTAGGGGTGGCCTACTTCAAGACCTCGAACTCGAAGTGCAACTCTTTGCCCCGGATAATGTTGCAGAGATAGAACTCCCAGAATTTTCGTGTGAAACGAAACATAGGCCAGCGCTCGTCCAGATTCGTTATGAACTCAAGGCCTAGCGCGCGCCACAGGTTGGCAAGGCTTACGTGAACATGAACAGGCCGTAGGCGCACGTCCGTGTAGAAGGGAAAGTTTATCTGCCCTTCAACGAAGCAGTTGAATGAATAGCTGCTCAGGTGATTGCGGTGCGTAAGGTCAGTAGCCCAATCTGGATTCGAGTAATGCGGCGCAACGAGCTTAATCCTTCCGCCTGCTCGCGTGATGCGATGAAGTTCCGTGACGAAGCCCATAGGGTCGGGCACATGCTCAAGCACGTGACGGCTTATCACTTCATCGAATTCGTTATCATCGAACGGGTAAGGAAAAACGCCAAGATCGTGTATGACATCGGCTGCTGTGCGCGGGTTGTTGTCCATGCCAACCGCGCCCGGATACTTGTTTGCGCCGCAGCCCACATCAAGAATCTTTCTGCCCTGAAGCGGCGCATTCGTTGTCTGGCTGGATTGAACCATAAAAGAAGAAGAAGTCTGAAGCCAGATTGATTTTCGATTTTAGATTTTCGATTTTAGATTGGAAGAAGCGGAAAGCTTTTAAATCGAAAATCGCAAATCTAAAATCGAAAATTCTTCCGGCTCTAGACTCTAGACTCCAGACTTTTTTCAACGCCTTTAAGATCGAGAGCGTGAATGGGAAGACCTAGTTGCTCTTGAAGTTCATGAAGCGTCATTCCGTCCAGCATCACTGAGTCTCCGCTTTTAATCGCGCTCGAAGGGATGATGAGAAAATCGCCGCGCAGGCTGTCGCGCGCAGACAGAAAATCCCCACCCGTCAACAACCCTGCAACCGACACGTCGCCGCCGAAGTAGTTGTTCTCCACGCTGACCACATGAAGACGGGTTCCGAAGCGACGGTTCAATCTGTCGAGCGCGCGTTTCAAGACGGGCGCGAAGAGCGTTCCCGTCATCACCGTGCCGGAAAGCTGCGGCAGAAAGTTCTTCTCCGCTCTTCTTTCAAGACGACGCAGCAACGCATCAAACTCATTATTAAAGGAGCGCACCATGCCTATGCCGTCTTCAATCTGCGGATAGTCGCCGTAATGCTTTCTATCAGGCACAGCGCGCCCTGCGCGAAGATAAATCTCATCGCCCAGAAAAGCGAAGGTCGTGCCCATGCGCGCGCTCAATGCGCGTTGCGCTGTCTCTATTTTCGCAATAGTGCGCCGACAGAATTCGGGCGTAACCGGAGTTAATCTTTCGTCCGTGTTGTATCGCGTCAATCCAAGCGGCACAATGGCAACGCTCTTTACGCGCGGATAAAATCCGGCCATGTCATCAATCGTGCGCAGCAGAATCTCGCCGTCATTGATTCCGGGACAGAGCACTACCTGCGCGTGAATCTCTATGCCAGCATCCAGCATGCGCGCCATCTTTTCTGAAATGTCAGCGCGCTTTTTATCAACCCCTAGAAGAAAGGCGCGCACATCCAGATCGGTTGCGTGAACCGAGACGTACTGCGGCGACAATCGCTGCTCGATGATGCGCCGCATCTCGTCTTCCGTTATAGAGGTGAGCGTGGTGTAGTTGCCGTAGAGAAAAGAGAGACGAATGTCTTCGTCGCGTATGAAGAGCGATGGTCTGGCCGTTTCCGGGTTGCCTTTGCAGAAGCAGAAGATGCACTCGTTGGCGCATTGGCGTGGAACAATCTGCTCGAACATAAGGCCAAAGTCTTCGCCCTCGTCGCGCTCTATGTCCAACTCCCAGTCTTCGCCGCTTCGCTTGCGGACTTCCAGTATGATTTCAGTTTCGCCGCCCGTCTGAAAACGAAAATCAAGATAATCGCGCACGACGCGACCGTTGACCTTGATGACGCGGTCGCCAGCCTCAAGCTCAAGCTCATGGGCAAGACTTCCGCGCGCGACTTCTGTTATTTCCACCCCGCGCCGTCTTATCTGCGTGACGGCTGGAGCGACTGCAAACTCGTACATCGAAAACTTCTTCTACTGGAAACGCGCCTTGGAACGTTAAGACTAGCAAGACGCACGTAAATTAATTGTCAGCTTCGTATAGTGACCGCCCGGCCTTTTCTCAACCGACGGACGAAAATTTTAGTATAACAAATCGCCTCGTTATTGTCGCAGACTAAAGAAGGCAAAAGTAAAAAGGTAAAAGTGAAGAAGGTTGAATCCCTTCCTTACTTTTGCCTTTTTACTTTTACCTTTTGACTTCCCTTTGCCTTCTTGTGGGCTTAACCTTCTGCGAGAATCATGTATAATCCGTCAGCCTGAAAATGCAAGACGCCTCGGCGCACGCCGTTTCTCTTCAAAACCAACTCTGCGTCGCCACGAAAAGTTTTCCGAAGGTAATTTGTTATGAAAAGATTTTTATTCGCCGCCATCATATTTGTTCTGTCTGTAGCGTACATCTCCGGCGCGCAGTCGCAAGGAAGCAGTCAAGCTCAGAGGAATAGCAATCAGTCAGCAAAACCGAAGAAACCAAAGACGTACGGAGCGCGCATCAAACACAACAACAACTCATCAGGTGCTGCTGCTGCGCCTTCACCGACTGCTACGCACTCCGCTTCGACCGCAAGCAACACACAACAGCGAACGAACGGCGCTGCCGCGTCGTCAGCGCCGCAAGCGAACACTTCATCAAACGGCGCGGAGATGCCGTAGAGGCTTACAAGAAAGCCATCAACCTGAAACCGGATGACGCGCAGACGCATTACGAGCTTGGCATGGCTTACTACAGCCTGAACCTTTACGGCGACGCGGCGGCGGAATACAAACAGGCCACCCGTCTTAATCCTAAATCGGCGGACGCGCATTTTCGTCTGGGCTGGATGAATTACGTGCTTGGCAAGAAGCACGCGGCTACAGAAG
This sequence comes from Acidobacteria bacterium 13_1_20CM_3_53_8, assembly GCA_001920415.1. Taxonomy (GTDB): domain Bacteria; phylum Acidobacteriota; class Blastocatellia; order Pyrinomonadales; family Pyrinomonadaceae; genus 3-1-20CM-3-53-8. The sequence goes on from MNJR01000028.1 coordinate 52,354, forward strand.
AGTACGAGACGTTGAAACAGCTTGACCCACAGATGGCTCAGAAGCTCTATAGAATCATCAACGAGCAGAGTGGAAACGCTACAGCAGAGCATACCAATGCTTCACCTCAAACGAGTGCTGCGAACGAGCAATCAACTCAAACAGCAGCGACGCAGCCTGAGCCGACCGTAACAACCGTGCTCAGACCTCCGTCCGACTCTGCGCCAACTGTGACTGCCTCGCCCGCTAACAACTCGACTGCAACGCTGAACAACCACACTCCATCTTCAACGGCGGCGACTTCGACCGCGCCACCTTCAGGCGCTTCCGGCAATTCATCGAACAGTGCGAACTCTGCGACAGCACCCGCCGCTTCAACGCCTAACGAAACTTCTTCGACAGACGCTGCTGCGTTCGCTGCGGCTTCCGTCGCGGCAGCCAATGCGCCGCCGACCGCCATCTACCGCGTTGGCGTAGGCGATGTGCTGGACGTTCGCGTCGCCAATAGCGCAAGCGGTCGCTCTACGCTTTACACTGTGCTGGATGGAGGAGTGCTGGATTTTCCGTTAGCGGGCGGGCTAATCAAGATTGCGGGGATGACGACCGAGCAGGTGAGCGCGCGTCTTGCGGGCGAGCTTCGTCGTCGTAACGTGCAGGACGGCACGCAGGTTCTGGTGAGCGTGCGCGAATTCGCAAGCCACACGATTTTGGTGAGCGGGCTGGTAAACTATCCCGGCTCAAGAGTCTTAAGGCGCGAAGCAGTCCCGCTCTATGTAGTGCTCGCCGAAGCCCAGCCGCGACCCGATGCTGGACGAGTCCTTATCATGCGCGACGGCGCGCAAATACCGACCGTTGACCTGAGCGACCCGGCGACGACGAGCGTGCTCGTGCAGCCGGGCGACGTGATAACCGTCTCGGCTCGCCAGCAGCAGTTCTATTACATAGGCGGTCGCGTCAATTCGCCCGGACAGAAAATCTTCCAGTCCGGCATCACGCTCACGCAGGCTATCTTAGCGGCGGGGGGACTTACGCGCTCAGGCGAAAACACGGTCGAGGTTTCGCGCGAGGGCACGGATGGACGACTGACCACCACGCGCTACGTCCTGCGCGACATCAAAACGGGCAAAACTCAAGACCCGCACGTTCAACCGGGCGACCGGATAGAAGTAGGACACTGAAGAAGGCAAAAGTAAAAAGGTAAAAGGTAAAAGTGAAGAAGGTTCAGTACACTGGAAACTAAATTTTCTGATGTTTCAATCAAAACCTGCAAGCTGGCAGACCGCCTTGTTCTCGACGATGAGCATTCTTGGGCTAATCTTGAAATGTGAACAAACTTAGTTTCCAGTCTATTCAGTTCCTTCCTTACTTTTGCCTTTTACCTTTTTACTTTTGCCTTCTTCTTCCCTTTCGGTCAAACTGAAATCTGTTTGACTTATTTGGTCGCTCAAATTGAAAGTTATTGACAGGGCGGTTGCTTTGATTTAGTTTAGAAGTTGCCCCACCGTTATTTCCCCTTTCGCTGGCGGTCTCTTATACCTCATTTGATTCAGTTAAAGCAGTTAGCCGCTTTTCCGTATTGAAGAACATAGGGCAAATCTTGGCGCATCTCTCCAACATAAACCGAGAGGGCACACTGCTTGCAAACCGTATTCGAGGCGCATCTCTCGCGCGCCGTCTGATTTCATAGGAATCACAGATCAACATGAACGTCGCAGAAGTTTCAGCAATCGCAACCCAAAGCGCCATCCATTCTTCTCCCTCCATACAACAAGCGCGCCCGCGCGTGCTTTTGGTCGAAGACGACGCGGCTGTGCGTCGCTATCTTGAAGTAGTGCTGCTAAGAGCAGGCTATGAGGTTACGACCGCCGCAGACGGACTCGAAGCGATGAAGGCCGTAATGTCGTCAGGCTTCGATGCAGTAATCACTGATGCAGTCATGCCGCACTTGGGCGGTCACGAGCTTTGCCGCTTTATACGCCGCCATCCGAAACTTTCCAGCGTGCCCGTCATAATTCTCAGCGCGCTAGAGAACACAAACACAGCGACCGAAGAAGAGGAAGCTAACGCACGCTTGCTCAAGCCCGTACGCCCGGACGAACTTTCGGCCTGCATCGCAAAACTGTTGGAATAAGTAAAAAGGTAAAAGGCAAAAGTGAAGAAGGTTGAATCCCTTCCTTACTTTTGCCTTTTACCTTTTTACTTTTGACTTATCTTAAGGCTGTCGCGCTGGCCGTTCCTATTACCTCGTCAATCGGAGTGTATTCGATTCCCTGCGCCGCCGAGACCGCCTCGTAGGTGCAGTGTCCGGCGTATGTGTTGACGCCCTCTTTCAATCCCGGGTCGGATTTGATGGCTTTAGTGAAATCTAGATTCGCAAGTTTCAGGGCGTAAGGCAGCGTAGCGTTCGTCAGCGCGAACGTTGAGGTGCGCGGCACAGCCCCCGGCATGTTCGCCACGCCGTAATGGAGCACGCCTTCTTCATAATAAGTCGGCTTCGAGTGTGTCGTTGCATGCGTCGTCTCGAAGCATCCGCCCTGATCCACAGCGACATCAACTACGACCGCTCCGTTCGGAACATCCTTCAGCATGTTACGCGTGACCAATCTGGGAGCGGCTGCGCCCGGCACCAGCACAGCGCCTATGATTAGGTCGGCCTGCGAGATCACATCGTGAATCATGTAGGCAGAGGAAGCCAGCGTAGAAATTTTCGAAAGGAAGATGTCATCCAGTTCGCGCAAGCGGTCAAGGTTCTTATCAATGATTGTCACGTACGCGCCCATGCCTACGGCAATCTTCGCTGAGTTCGTGCCGACCACTCCACCGCCAAGTATGACCACGCGAGCGGCTGGCACGCCCGGCACGCCGCCCAGAAGGATTCCACGACCGCCCGCCATCTTCTCAAGGTAATGAGCGCCGACCTGCACGGCCATGCGCCCCGCCACTTCCGACATAGGAGTGAGCAGAGGAAGCGTGCCGCGCCTATCCGTAATGGTCTCGTAAGCGACGCCCGTGACTTTTCTTTCGAGCAGTTGTCTTGTCAACTCAGGCTCAGGCGCAAGATGAAGATAAGTGAATAGCAGTTGGCCTTCGCGCATGCGCGGGTATTCGGGCGCAATCGGCTCTTTCACTTTCACAATCATCTCGCCTTCGGCCCAAACGTCGTCGGCAGAATCAAGCATGGTCGCGCCCGCACGCTGGTAGAGCGAGTCTTCAAAACCAGAGCCTTCACCCGCGCTTCTTTCGACAACGACCCTGTGCCCCGCGTCCGTCAACGCGCGCACACCGGCAGGAGTCAGACCAACTCTGTACTCGTTATCCTTAATCTCTTTCGGAAGTCCAACAATCATAGCCTCGCTCCGAATTATTTAGTGTAAGAGCTTGCATACCTTGCAATGGTTTATGAAAGAACATGGCGACGAGAAAGTTTTAAGCCTCAACAAGCTCCTCTTCTTTCTCAAACTCGCTCGGATGTAATGATAGATACTCGCGTACTTCTAAATTCATGCGGGCAATCTCAGCAAGGAAACCTCCCGCAGAAGCTTTATAGTTAGCAGGATTTGTCTCGGTCTTGCGCAAATGACCAACTATTCGGTAGAAGTGCTGGATTCGCTCCAATGTTGCTTGTAATTCAAGATCGTTCTTAATCACGATTTATTACCTCGACAATTCCGCGCCTTGTCTTACCGCGCTTGGTTTGCCAATGCTCAATTAACTCCTGCTCACTGCCTAGAATTGATAGACGACGCATCCAGAAAATGCTTGCTCCGATGTCGTCCTCCGCAGTCAGATGCTCAAAGAGCGTCGCAGTTTCACCTGATGTTCGGCTCTTATCAAATCCATCTTCCATTAGCAGAAAGATGTCAACATCGTTCGGTGACGGCTTGGCTGTAACGAATGAGCCGTAGATGATAAAGCGTGCAACGTGCCCTGTGCTGTTCGCTAGATAGTAAATGCGTATCAGTCTTTGAGCAACGATTCGGCGTTGCGTTGTTCCCGACCCAAAATGCTCAATGACATCGGCCAAAATGGCTTGGTGAATTCCAATCGGCAAATCGCCGCGCTCGTCAAACTCAGGCCACTGCTTCATTCGCCCAACTTCACTTCGTCAATCTGCGCTCGCTGCAACCTGCCGCTATAATCAATGTAAACTGATTTCCATTCCGAGAATATGTCCAGCACTTGCGTTCCGGCCTCGCGGTGGCCGTTGCCCGTTGCTTTCGTTCCGCCGAAAGGCAGGTGAACTTCCGCGCCTATGGTCGAAGAATTGACATAAAAAATTCCCGTGTAAGTTTCATTCATAGCATGGAAAGCGCGGTTCACATCCTGCGTGTAAACGGCAGCCGACAGACCATAGCGCACGCCGTTAGTAATCTCAATCGCTTCTTCGAGTGAGTTCGCAGGAATCACTGATGTCACAGGCCCGAAGATTTCTTCCTGAGCTATGCGCATAGAGGGCGCGCAGTCAGCGAAGACCGTAGGCTCTATGAAATAGCCGTGCGCGTGCTCGCCCTTAGTCAAACGATTTCCGCCACACGCCAGGCGCGCGCCGTCTTCGCGCTGTCCCACTTCTATGTAGCCCATGATTTTGTGAACCGCGTCGGCGTTAATCACGGGCCCCATCTCCGTCTTCGCATCAGCGCCATCGCCTACGCGCAAACCTCGCGCGCGTTCGACCAATTTCTGCACGAACTTTTTGTAAACCTTCTTGTGAACAATGAGACGGGACGAGGCTGTGCAGCGCTGCCCAGATGTTCCGAACGCGCCCCAGATTGCGCCCTCGATTGCTAAATCAATGTCGGCGTCGTCCAGAATGATGATGGCGTTCTTGCCGCCCATTTCGAGCGAGCAGATTGCGTTTCGCTCTGCGCAAGCCGAGGCGACGACGCGACCCGTTTCGGTTGAGCCTGTGAAAGAGATAAGACGCAAATCAGGATTAGCGGTAATAGCCGCGCCCGCAGTCTCGCCGTAGCCTGTGACTATGTTGACTACGCCAGCAGGCACGCCCGCTTCCTCGCAAGCCTTGACCAGATTGATTGACGAGAGCGGCGTGTCTTCCGCAGGCTTGATGACGACCGTATTGCCGCACACGAGCGCCGGAATCAATTTCCATGACGGAATCGCCATAGGAAAATTCCAGGGCGTAATCAATCCGCACAACCCTACGGGCTGGCGCACGCACATGGCGAATTTGTTCGGCATCTCTGCGGGCGTAGTGAAGCCGTGAAGCCTTCGCCCTTCGCCCGCAGTGTAGAAGGTGCAATCAATAGCCTCCTGCACATCGCCGCCGGTCTCTTTGAGAACCTTACCCATCTCGCGCGTCATCTCGCGCGCCAGTCTGTCTTTCTTCTCGATTAGAATGTTGCCAAGACGAAAAAGAATCTCAGCGCGACGCGGCGCGGGCGTGCGACGCCAGCGATCAAACGCCTCGCGCGCAGCGGCGACAGCGCGGTCAACGTCCTCTTTCGTCGAAACAGGAAAGCGCCCAACAACGTCGCGCGTGTCCGCCGGGTTAAAGTTCTCGAAGAACTCACCAGACGAGGCACGCACCCACTCGCCGCCTATGTAGTTGTAATAAGTCTTCGCCTGAGAAGAAGCGCGCGCCGCCCCGCGCCCGTTCTTTCGATTTAGAGCCTTTTTCGCTTGAGACATAAGAAGGTGAATAGTAAATGGTAAATGGTAAATGGATTAAAGCAGTTCTTTCCATTTACCATTTACCATTCACCATTTACTGATATGTGAATTGCACTATGCGTTGTTCCACGCGCTCGGTCTCGTGGTTCCAGCGCGAGACGTTGAGCACTACGGGGTCGCCCGCTTTCAAGCTGTCAACGACGCGCTGAAACTCTGCGAGCGTGGTGACGGGCACGCGGTTGATGCGCGTGATTACGTCGCCTTCTCTGACGAGCGGGAATGTGTCCGGGCTTGCGTCCATCAGAATCCCGCTTGGGTCAACGTCTTTGACGAAGAGACCGCGAATGCCTACCAAGTGATTCTCGCTAGCCATCTGCGGCGTCAACTCAGCGAGCGTCAGGCCGAGCTTGATGCTGTTGTTGACGGCTTGCGGCTGATTCTTCTTCTGCTGATCCGGCGTCTCTTCTTCGTGCGGAGCAAGGCTAGGGGGTCGCTCGCCGACCGTAATGTTCGCAGTGCGCCGCTCCATGTGGTTGTTAACGTCGCGCAGGTAAGCAACTGCGGCGGTCTGCCCGACGGGCGTTGACGCAACCTTGTTGATTAAGTCCTGCGCGTTCTCTATTGGCTGGCCGTTGAATTCAACGATCACGTCGTTGGCTTGAATGCCTGCCTTGGCCGCCGGGCCGTCCTGATCGCGCACGTCCATAACAATTGCGCCGCGCGCATCCTGTAGACCGTAAACATGCGCATACTCAGACTTCACAGAATCAAGGAAGATGCCAAGGTATCCGCGACGCACACGTCCTTGCGACATGATCTGCTTGTAGACAAACGATGCTTCGTTGGCGGGAAGAGCGAAACCTATTCCGTTGTAATCTCCTGTAGAGGTCGCAATCTGCGAGTTCACTCCAATGACTTCGCCGCGCATGTTGACGAGCGGGCCGCCCGAGTTGCCGCGATTGATAGCAGCATCTGTTTGCAGAAATCTCTGAAAACTTGTGAAGTAGCGCGTCTCTCTCTCCTTCTTCGAGATAATTCCGGCGGTCACGGTCTGGTCTAAGCCGAAAGGCGAACCTATGGCGAGCACCCAGTCTCCTACCTGCACGTCGTCCGAATTGCCCAGCTTCACAACTGGCAGGTCGTGCGAAGATTCAACCTTGATTACGGCTAGGTCAGTCTCTTCGTCCGTGCCCACGACCTTGCCGCGAAACTGCTCGCCCGATTGAAGGCGAACGTTGATGCGCGTCGCACCATGAACGACATGCTGGTTCGTCAATATTAGACCCTTAGCATCAACTATGAATCCGCTGCCGACGCCGCGCGCAGGCCGTCGTACCTGACGGCGCAGTTGGTCAAGCATCGAACGCGAGGCTTGATCCTGACCCTGACCATCCTCGTCGCTGTCGTCTGCGATTTCAGGCGCGGTCGTAACCGTGTCAATGTTGACGACGGCAGGCTCTACGCGTTTGGCTATCTCTGCGAACGATGCCGAGAGCGCTTCGGGCGCGTGCGCAACCTGCACTTCACTCTGAGCGCGCGTTGGCTTGCCTGCGAGGAAAGCTCCTATGCCAAGCCCCGCGACTAGACACGCCGCCGCGAGCGCAACTATCCAGACACGCAGTCGCTGCAAGATAGCTTTTTCCGTGTCCGTCATTTGATTCTTAGGAAGTTCGTACATAACTCTTAAAACCGCCTTCTCGGAAGAACCGCAATCGTCGTAGAGATTTGAGATGGCCTACATCTCCTATTTCGACTCATGTTCGGATGACACGAGGTGAGATTCAAGTATAACGAAACAATGATTAAGCCGCAAAGCAGAAGGAGGAGACGCGGGCGAAGAAGTCAAAAGGAAAAAGGTAAAAGGCAAAAGGAAGTCTGAAACCACTTTTAATAAAAAGATTGGCTTCCGCTACACTTTTGCCTTTTTACTTTTACCTTTTGCCTTCCCTTTGCCTTTTACCTTTCTTTCACTGCGCCGCCGCATCCTCCGGCAGATCAATGCTGATGTCCGCATCGTCATCTTCAATCATGACGGCTGCGCCTCTCATACGCCTTCGTTCACTCCATCGAAGCTCTGAGATGATTATGCCAGCGAAGATGAGCGCCGCGCCTATTGTCCCGCGCCCGCCCATCCACTCGCTCGCCCCGTGCAATGCAACAGCGAAGAGAGTTGCGAAGACAGGCTCAAGGCTGAAGATGATTGCAGCGTGAGTTGCGGACATGCGCCCCTGCCCCCATGTCCACAATAGAAACGTGACGACTATGCCTATGAGCGAGAGATAAACGATTTGCAGAACGATTGGCATTGAGAAGACGAGCGGCGCGGATTCGTGCATGATGACTTCGGGCAAAGATGACGCGGGCAGCGCACGAGTAGCGAGCCGAAACAGAGTCCAGACAATCAATATCAGAATTGCTGCCGACGAAATCTGCAAGACAGTCAACTGCCGCATCTCAACCCGTTTCGCATAGACGCTTAGCAGCGTGATGTGCGTTGCGAACGTATCAGAATCCCGCCCACGCTTGCCAGGACAACGCCGACCAGATTTTCAAAGCTTGGCCGCACGCGCAAAACCACGAGCGCCACGAACGGCACTAGCGGCGTAGTCAGCCCCGTGATGAAAGCAGACTTCGACGGCGTAGTGTAAATCTGTCCGATGGCCTGCACAGTGAAACCGCAGACCATCAGCGCGCCGAGGCTAGCTCCCATCTTCCACTCGCGCGCACGCGCCGCTACGAACTGTTTTGGAAAGAGCGCGACCAGAGCAAGGCTCGCAATAACGAAGCGCACGCATATATACGCGAGCGGCGGCCAGTGCGCCAGCACCTCCTTCGCCATGACGAACGTAGAACCCCATATCAACGTCACCACAACGAGCGCGCCATCAGCAGCGAGATTTGATTTCAGACGCATAAAGACAGTGATAAGTAACGAGCAAGAATAATTTTTAATTTTTCATTCTAAGTTTTAGGAAAGAAGCGAAAGCTTCCACTTAAACTGAAAACTTAATGCTGAAAATTTAAGATTAAAAATGATTCCCGTCACTCTTCACTGTCTTAAGAGGACTTTCAGCACTCCGCGCTCGGTCGCGCGTTGCATGGCGCGTACGCCTTTCGAGAGCGGATACTGTTCGCTGATTAAGCTCTCAACATCAACCGAACTGTTTTTAAGAAGCTCCAGCGCCGGGGCGAAGCGACCGCAGCGCGAGCCAACGACGCTGATCTCGTCAACAACTAAGCGCGCCGCATCCATTCTGGTCGCGCCGTGAAAAGTTGATTTCAGAACGAGCGTGCCGCGCGGGCGCAGAAGTTTCAGCGCGAGCGCAAAGCCCGACTCCGCGCCAGAAGCTTCAACGACCAGATCGAACGCTCTGAAACGCTTTTCGGCATCTTCAACCTTTTCAGTCTCTATGCCGCGCTCTCTCACCACGCGCATCTTCTCTTCATGCTTTCCAACGAGAGTGACGGGCGCACCCGTCAAACAGAGCGCCTGCGCGCACAGCAATCCAAGTTTGCCATCGCCTATGACGGCAACGCACGTCTCTTCAGTCAACGTCACGCGCTCTGTGATTCCCCACGCTGCCGCTAACGGCTCTGTGAAGACTGCGCGCTCATTTGTGATTTCATCCGGCACGGGCAGCAGATTGACAACAGGCAGCCGTAAAAATTCCGCGTGCGCGCCGTCGCGTCCCATTATGCCTAGCACTGTTCGCGTCGCGCAGTGACGCGAATCATTCTTCATGCACAACTCGCAAGAGGCACAACCAGCATTTATCTCGCCGACAACTCGCTTTCCAACCAGATGCGCAGCATCCGGCGCTTCTTCGACCACACCAACGAACTCGTGTCCAATAGTCCCCTCGAATCCCGCGTAGCCGCGCACAATCTCAACATCAGTATTACAAATTCCCGAAAGCAAGACGCGCACAACCGCCTCTTCACGCGCCGTCGGCCTCTCGACCTCACGCACATTGAGCTTCTTGTTCTCGTAACGAAGTGCAAGCATGAAACAGTTTTCAGTTTTTAGTTTTCAGTTCTCAGTTCGTAGTTTTCAGTTTTCAGAAGAAGAGCGAGCAGGCTTTTACTTAAAACTGAAAACTGCAAACTAAAAACTGCTCTTATCGCTGCTCTTAAAAGCTTTTCGTAAGCATGTAAGCGTTCTCGCGTGTTAGCTCGACCGTTTGATGTTGGCCTGCGACGTTAACGCGCAAGCGCCATTCTATCTCTTCTTGTTGTGCGCCGCGCATCGTTGCGTAAATCCACCATGTGCCGGGTGCGACCGTGACGGCAGCCTGCCCGTGCTCATCCAGTTTTGCCACGACGGGCGACTGGCCGTTCATGCGCTCGGTCAGAAAGTCGTCAAAGCGCACGCCCACGCGGTGCTCCATAAAATATTCGCGGCGCACGGCTGCTATGTCCACAGGGTAGAGTTTTAGGGGAAGCTCGTTCCCGGCGCGCACATCTTCTGGAGAAGCGCGCAGGGTTATAAGCAGTGCGGTCTGGCTGGGGTTCGCGCGATTGAGATTCGGAAACTCGCCGCCGGGCAGTTTGCTATAAATAGACCAGCCGACAGCGAACAACATCAGAACAAGAGCGACGCGCAAACCTAGTACGGCCAGATGATAGATCGCGCTTTCTCTGTTTTTAGGGGGAATCGTTTTGGGTAGCCTCCCTTGCATGCTCTAAAAAACTTGGCTCGTTTCGAGAATTGGAGTAAACGAAAACTATCCACGCGCGCCACACGAAATCACACGAATGATGAGCCTGATTTTTATTCGTGTGATTTCGTGTGGCTGCGTTGATTGCTCTTTCTCTCATCATCTTGCTCTTTCATCATTTCATACGTCCTGCAACACCTCTTTGAATATTTGCACACATGATAGCGGAAGACCGTCCGTTTATTAAAACGTGCGTGAGAGCGTTTAAGTCATTCGTTGTGACTGTTGTAGAATGTCATAGAGCATCGGAAGCATTGAAAGAATTTCGGAGCAAATCAGTTGGGTATTCTTCAATCTGAAAAATTTCGTGACGAGTGCGGCGTCTTCGGCATCTACGGCCACGCGGATGCGGCGCGTCTGACTTACCTTGGCCTCTACGCTCTTCAGCATAGAGGGCAGGAGTCGTGCGGCATTGTGACTTCCAACGGTCACGAGCTTCGCTCGGAGCGCGCTATGGGTTTAGTGCCGGACGTGTTCGACGAAGCGCGTCTGAATCGTCTGCCCGGCGAGAGCGCCATAGGCCACGTGAGATATTCTACAGCCGGAGAAGTTTCCATACGCGAGGCGCAGCCTTTTTTAGTCGCATGTCAACACGGACAGGTAGCGGTCTGCCACAACGGCAACCTCCCGTTCGCAACCGAAGAGAGAAGAAGGCTGGAACGCGCGGGAGCAATCTTTTCGTCAACTTCGGATACGGAAGTCGTGCTGCATGGCATTGCGCGCTCCAATGCGGATTCAATCACAGAAGCAATCCCTGAAGTCCTGCGCGAGACGGAAGGCGCGTTCTCCATGCTCTTCCTTACGCCCGAATATTTAATAGCCGTGCGCGACCCGCGCGGTTTTCGTCCGCTTGCACTGGGAAGACTTGGCGACGCATGGGTTATAGCTTCCGAAACATGCGCGTTCGATTTAATCGAAGCTCGCTACGAACGCGACGTTGAGCCGGGCGAGGTGATTGTGATTGACCGCAACGGGCTTCATTCGTCTCACCCGTTTCCGCCCCAAAAACATTCCTTCTGCATCTTCGAGCATGTCTACTTTGCGCGTCCCGATTCTTTGATCTTCGCCTCTTCGGTCAACGAATCGCGCCACAAGATGGGCAAGCGGTTGGCGATTGAGCAGCCTGCGGACGCAGACATAGTTGTGCCCGTGCCGGATTCCGGCGTCGTTGCGAGCGTGGGTTACGCAGCGCAAAGCGGAATCAGTTTTCGTCACGGGTTGGTTCGCAACCATTATGTTCATCGCACATTCATAGAGCCTAAGCAATCAATCAGAAGTTTCGGCGTGCGGATAAAATTGAATGCCGTGCGCCACCTTATGGAAGGTCGCCGCGTTGTGTTGATTGACGATTCAATCGTGCGCGGCACTACGTCACAAAAAATCGTGCGTATGGTGAGAGAGGCTGGCGCGACTGAAATCCACATGCGCATCAGTTGCCCGCCGACCATAAGCCCTTGCTTCTACGGCGTGGACACTCCGAACAAAGCAGACTTAATCGGCGCGCAGATGAGTGTGGAAGAGATTTGCAGATTCATAGGCGCGGACTCGCTCGGCTATCTCTCTTTGGAGGGAATGCTCGCCGCGACGGGGATTGATCCGAACTCGTCATGCGCGGCCTGCTGGACAGGCCACTATCCAACGCGCATCACGCGCGAAGCCGAAACCATGTTCGCACGCGAACACGAGGCCGTGCCGTCTGACTAAAAATTTTCTATCTGAACGTAAAGATGAAACTTCGTCTTTTTCTATTCGCTCTCTTTTTAAACCTTCTCTTCGCGCTCCCGCTCGCAGCGCAATCGTTCGACGAGGTTTTCGTCAATGGCGATAGGCTGACGTATCAAGGCTACGAAGTAACTAGACATTACAATGCGCGCACGCGAGATTCGATTGCAATCATCAAGAAAAACAGCAGACTGCTTGCCGAGTTAAATTACGGCCAGCACTTTCCAGATTCAACGAAATTTGGATTGTTCTCTCTTCTTGGCGATGGGAGGAAGCAGTTAATCATAGAACAAAATACAGGTGGCGGTAATTGCTGCAATTTGTACTGGGTTTACGATCTCTCTCCCACTTTCCGTATGCTCTATTCCGGCATGAGATACGATGCATATAACGGAGTCTCACCTGAAGATATTGACGGCGATGGCGTTTACGAACTCGTAGCAATAGTAGAGTCATTCATAAATTTCGACCAAATGTCCCATACTAGCTCCCCCATGCCTGAAGTGGTTTTCAAGTATGACCTAAGGGCGGGAAGGTACAAACCCGCAAGTAGAACCTTTGCTAGTTATCTACTGAAAGGAATTGAGAGCGACATTCATAAAGCGCAGGACGCGAACGCTAGACTCACTACGACGAGCAGCGAGAATTATCATGGTAGTTACTTGGGCGCAATACTGACTGTCGTCTTAAAATATATCTATGCGGGAAGAGAGGTTGAAGGCTGGGCTTTTTATGACCGAGAGTACAGGTTGGATGATAGAGTAGCGATGAAGGCGAAGATCAAAAAGCAATTAAGGGAATCCGTGCTCTACAACTCTCTCCACATGAGGGGAAACCATCGTGGCTAAAGGCAGGCGCGGGTGCGGGTGCGCGCTCGTTGTGTTTGTACTCTTCATGGGCGTGCTGGCCGCGCTCGGCTGGAAATTTGTTCTGCCTTGGTGGAAGAAGAAACCTCCGCCAGCTTCCGGCGGCGAGCTTCAGGTTCACGTGCTCGACGTAGGCCAGGGCGATTCGATTCTTATAATCGCGCCCGACGGCAAGACCGCTCTAGTTGACATGGGCGACGTTGGCAAAGGCAAGACCGTGCTCGCAGCACTCAAGGCCAATAACGTGCAGCAGATTGATTACCTGATTGCGACTCACTCGCACCCGGATCACATAGGCGGCGCGACTGAAATCTTCAACGGTGGCGTGAAAGTTCTGACCGTAATTGATAGCGGCATCCCGCCGCCCGACATGCCGGAGGCAGAAGCGGCTGCGAGCAGACGACGCGCGCCGCCGAAGAAGAAGCAACAGGGCAGCAATGCTGTGCTGCCTTCGACTAAAGCTTATCAGGATTTTCTGAGCGCAGTGCAGCAGAGCGGCGCGCAATATGTGAAGGCAGAACCCGACCAGCATTATGACTTGGGCGGAGGCGCACGCCTGACTGTGCTCGCTCCTATGCAGCCAACGTTCACGCGCGAGCAGCTTTTGCGCGCAGGCGGCAACGAGCCGAATGCAAATTCAGTCGTGATGCGCCTTGATTACGGCGATTTCTCGATGCTTCTGCCGGGCGATGCTGAATCAGTTACGGAAGATAGACTGTTGAACCATGACGTTGATGTCACTGCGAAAATCTTGAAGGTTGCGCATCACGGCTCGAAGTACGCAACGAGCGAAAATTTCCTGAACCGTGTGAAGCCGGAAGTGGCTATCATCTCGGACGGCGAGTTCAATGTTTACAGTCACCCTGCGCAGGTCGTGCTGGACAGGTTGAAGGCAGCGGGCGTTAAAGTCTATCGCACGGACTTGCAGGGCGAGATAATCATCACCACGAAAGGCAAGGGCTACGAAATCAAGGCCGCGCACGATGCCAAGTCGGACGTTTTCACAGGGCGCGAGGGTCGCAAAGACGACTCCACACGCTCCGGCTTCATAGCCTACGGCGAGTTCGGGCCACCACCTAGAAGGCAGACGAGGCGGTGAGAAGAACAGTTTTCAGTTTTTAGTTTTCAGTTTTCAGAAAGAAGAGCGAACAGGCTTTTACTGAAAACTGAAAACTAAAAACTGAAAACTGTTCTTCTCTCTTATCACTTTCTTATGAAACCAATTGCTTACCGCGACGCTGGCGTTTCGATTGACGCGGCGAACGTTGCTACGGCGAAGATAAAGGAGTTGGCGCGCTCTACTTTTAATGCGCGTACGCTTTCTGAGATAGGAAGTTTTGGGGGGATGTTCGACGCTGCGTTTCCCGACTGCGCCTCGCCTGTGCTGGTCGCGTCGGCTGACGGCGTAGGCACGAAGCTCAAGATTGCTTTCTTGACGAACACGCACAATACAATCGGGCGTGACCTTGTCAATCACTGCGTCAACGACATTCTGGTTCAAGGTGCGCGCCCGCTCTTCTTTCTTGATTACATAGCAATGGGGAAACTCGCGCCTGACGTTGTTGCGTCAATCGTCGAAGGCATAGCGCGAGGGTGTCTTGAGAACAACTGCGTTCTGCTGGGCGGCGAGACAGCCGAGATGCCCGGCTTTTACGCAGAAGGCGAGTATGACGTAGCAGGCTTCATCGTCGGCATTGTTGATAAAGGAAAAATAGTTGATGGGAAGAAGATTAAAGCGGGCGATGCTGTGCTAGCTCTGCCTTCTGTCGGGCTGCATACGAACGGCTATTCGCTTGCGCGAAAACTCTTTTTTGAAATCGCTGGCTACGACGCGAACACAGAGTTGGACGCACTCAATTCCACAGTTGGGGCAGCGCTTCTTCAACCGCACGTGAGTTATCTGTCAAAGCTCGAAGGCTTGTTGGATTCGGGCGTAATCAAAGGGTTGGCGCACATCACTGGCGGCGGACTTCTTGAAAACATCCCGCGCATACTGCCCGAAGAGACTAGCGTAATAATCGCGCGCGACACTTGGCCTGTACTGCCCGTCTTCCGACTGATGCAGGAGATAGGCCAAGTCTCAGACGCAGAGATGTACCGCACCTTCAACATGGGCGTAGGCATGGTCATCGTCTGCGCCGAAGAAGATAAAGAGAGAATCAAATCTCATTTACAAGAGCGAGGCTGTGCCTGTTATGAGATTGGCCGAGTCGTAGAGGGCAACCGCGAAGTTTCAATCAATTAAGTAGAAGGAAAAAAGTTCTTTGACAAGAAGCCATTAAAAGGCCCGTATTTATTGGCGATTTTGATGGCCTCTGTCAAAGAACATATTACGACCTACTTAGTTTCAGGCTTCAAGTTTCAAGTTCTTCGCTCTTAAACTTGAAACCTGAAACTTGAAACCTGAAACTCTTATGAATCTCGGTATCTTAATTTCCGGTCGCGGGTCGAACATGGTTGCGCTCGCGGACGCCGTGCGCGCTGGAAGCATTCCCGGCGCTGAAATCAGAGTCGTCATAAGCGACAAGATGAATGCGGCGGGGCTTCAAGCTGCGGCGGAGCGCGGAATCATCTCGATTGCAATCGAGCGGCGCGGACGCACACGCGAAGAGCACGAACGCGAAATCCTCAGCGTCTTGAAAGCGCGCGAGGTTAATCTAATCTGCCTGGCAGGTTACATGCGCCTTCTTTCCTGCGACTTCATAGAAGCCTATCGTGGTCGTATCCTGAACATTCATCCGAGCCTTCTGCCAGCCTTCCCCGGCATGGACGCGCAACGACAAGCGCTAGAACACGGCGTAAAATTCTCAGGCTGCACCGTACACTTCGTTGACGAAAATCTGGACGCAGGGCCGATCATAGAACAGCGTATCGTGCCCGTCCACGACGACGACACGGTTGAAACTCTTTCAGCGCGCATTTTAGTCGAAGAGCACAAAACTTATGCGGAAGCGCTCGCGCTCGTCGTCAGCGGAAAGTATGAAACGGTCGGGCGGCGCGTCATTCGCAAGTGAGCGTAAAATCATTTAAGATTTCAATTCAAGAATCTAAGATCGGAAAGCTTTAACGGCTTATGACGATTGACGAACAACTTGCATACTTGCGTAAAGGCACGGTCGAGATTATTCGGGAAGAGGATTTGCGCGCAAAGCTTGAAAGGTCTGTGGTCAAGGACGTGCCGCTTGAGATAAAGCTAGGCGCTGACCCTACTTCGCCGGACATACACCTGGGTCACACGGTCGTGATTAGAAAGCTTCGCGCGTTTCAGGAGTTGGGACACACGGTCACGTTTTTAATCGGCGACTTCACGGGCATGATTGGAGACCCATCTGGCAAGAGCGCCACGCGGCCACAACTCGCGCGCGAAGAGATAGAGGCGAACGCCGAAACGTACAAGACGCAAATCTTCAAGCTGCTCGACGCGGAAAAGACTGTGATTGATTTCAACTCGCGCTGGATGGAGAAATTGGGCGCGGCTGGGTTTGTAAAACTCGCCTCTCATGTAACGGTGCGACAGATTCTAGAGCGTGACGATTTTCAACAACGCATGGCTGAGAATCGTCCGCTTGCGCTGCACGAAGTTCTCTATCCACTCGTGATGGCTTACGATTCCGTTGCGCTTCATTCGGACGTTGAGCTTGGCGGCACGGATCAAAAATTCAACCTGCTGATGGGCAGAAATCTTCAGCGCGAGTACGGGCAGGAAGCCCAGGTCGCCGTGATTATGCCGCTTCTGGAAGGCACGGACGGCGTGCAGAAGATGTCGAAAAGTCTGGGCAACTACATAGGCATCAACGAACCGCCGTCTGAGATTTTCGGCAAAGTGATGTCAATCTCGGATGAGTTGATGTGGCGATACTACGAACTGCTGACGGACATTTCTATAGAAGAGATTGCGCGAATGCGACGCGCGGCTGAAACGGGAGAGCGCAACCCGCGCGACGTGAAAGCCGAATTGGCTAAACTCATCATCACAGATTTTCATTCCGAAGAAGCGGCGCGCGCCGCAGAAGAAGAGTTCAATCTAATCTTCAAGCAGAAGCAAGCGCCGGATGATGTAGAAGAACGCGCGGTTGCATCGCAAGCGTGGAAGCTGCCGCGTCTTCTAGTCGAAACAAGCCTTGCTCCTTCTATGGCCGAAGCGCGTCGTTTGATTGAACAGGGCGGCGTTCACGTTGACGGTGAGCGCCAAACGCGCGTTGACTACGAAGTCACGACGAGCGTGGATAAAAGTGTGCTGCTGCAAGTCGGCAAGAGAAAGTTTTTGAGAGTTAGAGGAACATAAAGTGTGAAATACATGTCAGTGTTATCGCTTGGTGGTATCATATGAAGATTACACACATAAAGCGCATACTAACAGTGCTGGCTATATTCGCTTTGCTTGTTTTTGTTGGTCGCACTGCTGCTGCGGCTGTCGCTTTTTTTGCTATCGGTCTGTTCTTAGCTCTTATTCCTGTTACTGTACTGTTTATCCTCACAGCCTTTCTGGCATGGCTAGTCACTCTGTTTTTCAACCATAGCAAATTGATATCAACAATCTTCTTTGTATTGCTTATCTGCCAAGCGATGATTCAATTTTCATGGTTTGAAGGCTGGACGGCTGCGAGCGCTTTTGCGAAGCACTCGCATGGAATCGGACTGACCGTTATTGACCCTCAGCTTGAGAATAAGCTGATGATTATTTTTTGGCTGTTAGCCGCACTCTTAGTTGCCTTCATAATTGAGCACCTAATAAATTCCTTTCTTTCAATTGAGACAAACCTATACAACAAAAGTTCTCAGAAGGCTCAAGTTGGTACTCTTCTTTTTGCGGCTTTCTTATTGTTGTCATTAAATTCAAACAGTATGAATGATAGGCGGATAACAAGGGACATACATATTCCAGCCAGCATTTCCCCTGATGGAATCAGAGAAGCACAGCTTGTACCGATGGATGCGTGGATTGATACGAACGGGATAGTTATAGTGAGGAAGTCACGATCTCTCTTATGGAGGACAGTAGGAGATGTAGGTGATATTTTGACGGATGCAGATGGCGGTAGATTTGTGTGGTCAAATGATAGCTCAAAGGTCTATCTTCTGCTCAATCTATCCAGGGCAGAAGAATACCCGACACTAGGATTTGATTTTAAGACGAATCAGCAAATAAGCTCGAAATCTATCGTTGGGCAAAAGTAAAAAATTGATACCGCCGATGTTTTGATAGCGCTTACTTTATCATTATCTCCAATAATCAGTTTGCGTGCTCCCCACGTTCGACCTTTCAGCATTACTAAAATTTTTGAGATGGCGGCAAACGTTGCAATAGAGACAGAAGAGATTCTGGTGATTGAGACGCCGGAGCGCGTGCCGTTGCATTTCGCGCTGGCTTCAATTGGAAACCGATTCCTGGCGTGCGCGGCTGACCACATGCTTCAGATACTGGCTATCACCCTGATGATTATTTTCTTCATCTTCGTAGGCAACGTCTCCAGCATGACAAACCTGTCGGACGCGCCGAAATGGGTTGTGGCTATCGCAATCATAGTGCTCTTTCTTATATGGGATGGTTACTTCGTCTTCTTCGAGTGGATGTGGAACGGGCAGACGCCGGGCAAGCGATGGCTTAAACTCCGCGTCATACGCGAGGACGGAAGACCCATAACTTTCTGGGAGGCTGCGGTTCGCAACCTGATACGCATCTTCGACATCATGCCTATGCCGTTCTATTCAATCGGCCTGATTGCCGTTTTCATCTCGTCGAAAGATCAGCGCACGGGCGACATGATCGCCGGCACCGTTGTGGTGCGCGAGCGCGAAACGGAAGCGCCCACGTTCGCACAGGTTTTCAGTTCGCCAGTGAGCGACGCAGCCTTGCGCCGCTCGTTCAAGCCCGTCAGGTTCGAGGCGGATTTAAGTCCGATCACAGAAGGTGAGATTGAAGTCGTAGAAACTTTCTTGCGCCGTCGCTGGGATTTGGCGGATGTTCCACGCCAGTGGATGGCCTTGCGAGTGGCTATGCCTATTATGGCGAAGCTCAAACCCGCTTACGACCCCGCGACATTTTCTTACGAAGGTTTTCTGGAAGAACTCCTGCACCGCTTCCGCGCGCAGCATCGCTTCAAAGATTGAGCGCCTTCAGCTTTCCCTTTCGACCGCTCACTTCAATGCTGCCAACCTTCCCCGTCTGCATTTCTATGCGCTTGCGAATTTCTGTAGCGGGTATGTCCATCATCAGACCTACGAGCCAGCGCAGGAACGTTATGTGAGAGACGATGAGGATGGTCTGTGATTGAGATTGAGCTATTGCGTCTAGCACGTTCTTAATTCTAGGCTCGGCATCCTGTCCGCTCTCGCCCTGCGGTGGCGCGTTATGATAGGCGTCCTCGTCCCATGCGTCGAAAGCTGCGGGCGTGAGAGAGAGCGCTTCTTCTTTGGTCAGCCCTTCCCACTTGCCGAATGAAAGCTCCCGAAGATCTTCAAAAATTTTCCACTCCGCGCCGGGCAGCACAAGTTTAGCAGTCTGCATGGCGCGACGGCGCGGACTCGTCCACGCTTCGTCAACCTGCAAAGAGATTTTCGCAATTGCTTCACGCGCCCCCTCGGCCTGCTCTATTCCGTGCTGAGTCAAATCAGGATCGAGTTCGCCGCAAAAACGGTTGCCGTCTCTTGAGAGCGCAGTCTCGCCGTGACGCATGAAGATGAGGAGCTTGCTTGACTGTTCAGCCGTTTCCATAACATTCAAACCATTTACAAAAGCTAAGAAATTGACGCTCGGACGAGCGTTTTGTTACTCTCGTCTGTTCGGATAAGAGTAGAATATTTCATTTATTGAAAGGTAGACAAGGAATTGGTTCATTGATTCATTGGCTCATTGAATAAATGAATCAATGAATCAATCGCCTAATCCGCAATGGAGGAAAGTAAATGAGTCGTGATGTTTTTATACTGGGCGGAAAGCGAACCGCTATGGGCCAATATGTCGGCGCGCTCAAAGATATTTCAGCGATTGATCTGGGCGCAGCGGCCTCGCGCGGCGCGCTTGCTACAACCGGAGTTGCGCCCGAAGAGATTGACCACACGATTATAGGCAATGCGCTTCAAACATCAGGCGACGCAATCTACGGCGCGCGCCACGTTGCATTGAAAGCTGGTGTTCCTTTTGATCGTCCTGCGCTCACTGTGAACAGACTGTGCGGGAGCGGTATTCAATCAATCATCTCAGGCGCGCACATGATTCAACTAGGTGAAGCGCAGACAGCGCTCGTCGGCGGCATGGAATCCATGTCGCAAGCGCCGCATGTAATTCGCGGCGCACGCTCAGGCTTTGCGCTTGGACAGGGCAAGCTAGAAGATAGTTTGATGGTCGCGCTTCTGGATACATACTGCAACACGCCTATGGCAGGGACGGCTGAGAACCTCGCACGCAAATTTGAGATTTCGCGCGAGGAGCAGGACAGTTACGCGCTAAGGTCACAGAAAGAGGCCAAGCGTGCGCTAGATGCTGGCTACTTCGCGGAAGAGATAGTGGCGGTTGAAGTCAAAACGCGCAAAGGCGTGGTTGCTTTCGACACGGACGATCACATGCGCCCGGAAACAACGCTTGAGGGTCTTGCGAAACTCAAGCCAGCTTTCAACAAGGACGGTTTCGTCACAGCCGGAAACGCATCAGGCATAGTTGACGGCGCGGCTGCTCTAATCATCGCGGGTGAAGATTTCGTAAAGGCGCGCGATGTAAAACCGATGGGTCGTATAGTCAGTTGGGCTTACGCAGGAGTCGAACCTGAAATCATGGGCATAGGTCCAGTGCCCGCCACACGCAAGGCGCTTGAGAAGGCCGGACTGAAACTCGCAGACATTGACCTGATAGAAGTCAACGAAGCTTTCGCAGCACAGTACCTCGCAGTAGAACGTGAGCTTGGGCTTGACCGTTCAAAGACGAACGTCAACGGCGGCGCTATTGCGCTAGGCCACCCGCTTGCCGCTTCCGGCACACGCCTGGTTCTCACAGTGCTGTTGGAGTTGGGTCGGCGGGGCTTGCGCTACGGCCTCGCCACAGCCTGCATAGGCGGCGGCCAGGGGATAGCTATCGTTTGCGAAAAACTTTAAAGCAGTAAAGAGGATAAATAGTAAATGGTCAATGGTAAATAGAAAGAAGCTTTCATCCATTCACCATTCACCATTTACCATTTACCCTCTTTTCAGATTTTCATATTAAATCCAAAATCTTGTGCAGACGTGGAGAGGCGTTTGATTGCGGCTTGCGGGCTAACTGCTCGAATCATTGTCTTTAGATAGCCGATCAGTCGGCATGAATCATCCGGCATACGTTTTGCTGATTTTCGTTAGCTTTTGCAGACCGTCGAGCGTGATTGAAAACGAGCAGCGAGCGCGGTGAGTTAACTCGAAATTTTCTTTGCGGAAACACTTGCGCAAACCTCGTCTGGCATGATAAGAAGCTTGTCGCTGCACTAGAGGGTCACTTGCGTATTCACGCCTTTTCGATTTCAAGTAGTTAAAGACGGTGCTTTTACGTTTTCGCGAAAACACTCTCTGCGCTTCCCGCGCGGGAAATCAAAAGTCTCAACTTTCATTTGTTTCTGAAGGAGTTCCCCAGCATGTCTAAATTTCTGAGATTCGCACTTGTCGCAACTTTGATGTTTGCGATGGGCGCGCTGCAAGCCTACGCGCAGTCAACGGTGACGGGCGCAATCGGCGGCGTCGTTACCAATCCGAATAACGAGGTCGTTCCGAATGCCACCGTGACCGTGCGCAACGTCGAAACGAATAAGGAAGACACGGCGCAATCGGACGGCGAAGGTCGCTTCCGCGTCGTTAACCTTCAACCCGGCAACTATACCGTGACGATCAACTCTCAGGGCTTCAGCCCGTTTCAGGCTGAGCGGATTGTGGTTGAAGTAGGCCGCGTCACATCAATCGAAGCGAAGCTCTCAATCACCGGCGTGACCGGCACGGTCGAGGTAACGAGCGACGCTCCCGTCATCAACACGACGCAGCAGGATTTTTCCAGCAACGTCAACCAGGTCTCAATCAACAACCTGCCCATTAACGGACAGCGTTGGTCCAATTACGCGCTGCTGACTCCGGCCACTGTGCCCGACGGCAACTTCGGACTTATCAGCTTCCGCGGCATCTCCGGCCTTTTGAACAACAACACGATTGACGGCGGCGACAACAACCAGGCGTTCTTCTCCGAAGAGCGCGGGCGCACGCGCTTGAGCTACACCGTCAGCCAATTCGCCATACGCGAGTTTCAGGTCAACACCTCGAACTATTCCGCAGAGTACGGACGAAGCGCTGGCGGCGTGGTCAACGCCGTGACCAAGAGTGGCACGAACGAGTTTCACGGCCAGGTCTTCTACTTCCAGCGCAACAACAAGTGGGGCGCGCGCAACCCGCTCGGGTTCATCAATTTATTTGACGCGACGACCGGCGCGATAACGATTACCCCCTTCAAGCCGGTTGACGTTCGCCACCAGATTGGCGGCAACGTCGGCGGGCCGATTGTGAAGAACAAAGCCTTTTTCTTCTTCGCCTACGACCGACTGCACCGCAACTTCCCCGGCTTAGGCGTCTTCAGCAGCGCCAGCTATCTAACCACCGTTAACAGGACAACGCTCAAAGGACGAGGTCTCAACGACACACAGATCAATCAAGGGCTTTCGTTCCTGACGAGCCTGACCGGGCCTGTGCCGCGCACGGGCGACCAGAAAATCTTAATGCCGAAGGTTGACTGGCACATCAACAACAACAACACTTTCACGGCTACATACAACCGCCTGCGCTGGGCATCGCCCGCTGGCATACAGACGCAGCCGACGAACACGCGCGGTCGCGCCAGCTTCGGCGACGACTTCGTTAACATTGACTCGATCAACCTACGCCTTGCTTCCACGCTCTCGGCTACGATAGTAAACGAGTTCCGCTACCAGTGGGGACGCGACAACGAGTTCGAGTTCTCGCAGCCGCCGCTGCCGGGCGAGCCGACCACGTCGCTTAACGGAAGGTCGCCGGACGTTTTTCTTACTAACGGAATCGAGTTCGGTGCGCCGACGTTCCTTGAACGCACGGCTTTCCCCGACGAAAGACGCCATCAGTTCGCTGACACTGTCACGATGTCAATTGGCAGTCACACCATCAAATTCGGTGGTGACTTCAACCACGTCAACGATCTACAGATCAACCTGCGGAATATGTTCGGCGCGTACTCTTACAGCAACATCAATGACTTCATCGTTGACTACGTGAACTTTGCTACGGCGGGCGGCACTCCAGCCATTGCGTGCCCGACGCAACCGACCCAGCCTGCTGGCTCTGGTGCCCCGGCACTCGTGAAGTTCGCCGGAAGATGTTACACCAGCGCTTACAATCAGGGGTTCGGTCCGTTGCGCTTCCAGTTCAATACAGAAGACTACAACCTGTTCGTACAGGATGACTGGCGCTTTAACCCCCGTCTGACGCTCAACCTTGGTGTGCGTTACGAGTACGAGGCGCTGCCGAAGCCTTTTCTTGGCAACCCCTTCGCGCTTAACCCGCAGCGTCCCGGACTTCTTACTTCGCAGACTCTCTCGCTCCCGAATGACAGAAACAATTTCGGGCCGCGTCTGGGCTTTGCATGGGACATCACCGGCGATGGCAGGAACTCGCTTCGCGGCGGCTATGGCATTTACTTCGGGCGCATCATCAACTCGACGATCCTGAACAGTCTGACTAACACGGGCGCGCCCGGTGGGCAGTTCCAGTCTTCTGTCAATCCGACGATTACTCAGGCCGTCGTAGTGGGAGGCAAACCATTCAATATCAACGTGGTAAATCCTATCTCTCCGAACTTCCCGAACATACTTACGTCAGCGCCAGCCGGAGCCACTGCGATTCAATTCTTCAGGCCCGGCTTCCAGAACCCGCTCATACAGCAGGGCGATCTGGTCTTCGAGCATGAGGTAGCAAAGAACACGGTTGTATCGGCTTCGCTCCTGCTAAGCCGTGGCAGCCATCTGCCGACTTTCATTGACCAGAACCTTAACCGTCCGACAACGACGTTCACCTACTCAATCACTGACGGCCCATTCGCCGGTCAGACGCTTACCGTCCCGTTCTATACCGGGAACAGGCCGAACACGAACTTCGCCGCGATGACCGAGATTGACGACATCATCTCGTCGAAGTACATAGCGTTTGTGTTGCAGGCTGAGCGACGCTTAACTAATGGCCTTCAATTCTCGGCCAGCTACACGCGCTCGAAATCTACGGATACGGGTCAGGGTTCCGCCACATTTACGGACACCAACGACGTTTACGACCCGTTCAATCCTGGGCTTGACAACGGAAGATCGAGCTTTGACATTCCCAACAAGTTCGTTGCCAGCGCTATCTGGAATCCGACGCCGTTCGGCACAGGCAGCAGCAACGCTGCTCGAATGATCTTAAACGGCTGGACCATAGCGCCCATCTTCTCGTACTATTCGGGCGTTCCACTTAACCCGACGGTCTCGGGAAGTATACCTGGCGGCACTGCGGGTGGTGTTAACGGCTCCTGCTCATCTGGCTGCTTCACAGGAGGCAACCGCTTCGCGCTTGTTCCGCGCAACGCTTATCGTCTGCCGAGAATCGTCAATACAGACTTGCGCGTTTCGCGTCGTTTCCACCTTCGTGAGACGATGAACCTTGAGGTGCTGGGTGAGATGTTCAATATCTTCAACCGCACACAGGTCACAGGCGAGAATGCGGGCATCTACAGAGTCTCTGGCTCGACGTTGCTGTTCCAGACGAACTTCCAGCAGATTAATGCAGCGGGTGGTTCGCTCTTCCGCGAGCGCCAGGTTCAATTAGCCGTACGCTTCGAGTTCTAACGAACCGAAGAAGCAGGCTCTTAACCAAAGAGGGGGCGACTCTTAATCGGTCGCCCCCTCTTTTTCTGTGCAGTATCCTTATACCGGATTGCAGAACAAAATAAGATTCAGCAAAAGCTGTCCACGCGCATCATACGCGCACAACACGAAGTCAGGCACTATGTTTAGTGTCGTGCGCGTGTGATGCGCGTGGATAATCTGTTCTCCGTATTTTATTGTGCAATCCGATATAAGATTGCGGAATGCGGATTGCGGATTGAGTGATCGGATTTGAAATCTCAAATCTGAAATTTCAGATTAAAGAATTTAATCCTTCTCTTCCAATCCGCATTCCCTTTCACTTGTGGCCGAACACCAGCACGATCATCGTGATAATAAATAAGAGGAAGAGTATGAACAGAGTGATCTTCCAGAAGCTGTAGGGGCGCTCGCCCTGCACCTCGCCTGTGCGACCGTTGATGACGACCTGATAAACTTTTTCGTTAAGCCTGTACGCGCCGACATAGACGGGAAGCAGCAGATGCTTGAATGTGATAGCAGAGTATTGCGTAGAGATGCGGCTGACCTGCTGTTCGTCGCCGCCTATGTCGCGCCGCACATCTACATCAATCACGCCCGCCGCGATTTTTTTCATTACCTCGAAACCTTCCGCCAATCCTACCTGATACTGCTGCGCCTTGAAGCCTGAAAGAAAAGCAGGCTCGTAAGGTTTCACCTCCGGCAAGTCCCAGGGTTCGAGCGCGCGCAGACGATCCTGTGCGAGAGAGCGAGTGGCAGGGATGAGCACATCATCGAACCAGCGCGAGACAGTGCCTGACGCTGCGTACCATCGTGTCTTCTGAACCTGCCGCTCTCTGGTCACAGCGTTCCCCTGCTCATCTCTGTCCGTGTAACTTTCAGTCTCGAAGTAATGCTCGCCGCGCTGCCCTTCGTAGTAACTTGTAGTGTATGCGTCGTAAGTCCAGAAAGGTAGATAGACGCCGCCAATGCCTTCCTGCGTCGTAAACTTTTTCAAGGCGCTCGGAGCGAACCAGCGCGACGAGAGCCACTGACGGATTGAAGCGGTCGCCTGTTGCTTGGTGATGCGAAAGGGGAGCACGCCTTCTGGAGCAATGAGCGGGTCTGCGCTCTTCGGCTGAGCAACTATCTTCGCTCCGCAGAAATCGCATTCTCGGGCAACTTCCGGCGGCGTGAATGTCACAGTTGCGCCGCAGCTTGAGCATTGAACTTCCAGCGCGTCCTGCGCCAACTTTTGCAACTGCGACGAGCGCGGCTGAAGATATTCTTCATAAGAATGCTCTTCAACTTTACCGTCCGCGACCACTATCTGCTCCGTGTGGCCGCAGTAGGGGCAGGTCAAGCAACCGTCTCTAGGCTCGAAGACAAGGTCTGCTCCGCAGCCCGGACAATGATAGCGATGAATCTTTTCCTGTACGTTCAGATCGGGGGAAGTCTGCATGATCTTTTCTTGAACGAACGCAACGTTCTCTCAATTTTTCGTCCACAGCTTTCGGCGTGAGGGCTTGCCAACGATACGCGCCTCTGTACGAGCGCGTCAAGATTTTTCCATGCCAAAAACGATTCGGGAATTTTAGGGCTATTAATAGTTTCTTACCATCGTAAAAGAGAAGCTAATCGTTTCCTCCTGTTGCTGTTTAGGAGAACCCCCGGGCGCTTTGCCTGTCCGGGGGTTCACTACTTTAAAGGGAGGAAAGTTAAACAGGGTTAGACGAGAAAGGGGAGACTTCCTCGGATGAGCGCGCTCTCAAAAAGTTTTCTACTCTTCGTCCTGAACTGGCTGGACGCGCAACTCACAGTGATATGGGTGCGAGCAAATCTCGCTACGGAAGGCAACGGGTTGATGTCGCGTCTATTGAAGCTGGGCGACGCGCAGTTTCTCGGCACGAAAATTTTAATAGGAGCGTTCGCCGCCTACGTTCTTTATCGTTTCGCGCACTTGCCGCTCGCGCGCCGTGGCATGAAGCTGGCGCTCGCAGTCTATTTCGCAATCATGTTGGTGCACCTTGCAACGGGAATGTCCGCGCTCGGCTGGCACGCGCCGGAGACTATTGTGGCATCGCTTAGCCGCCTGCCGGGCGCTCTCGTCGCGCTCCTTTCCTAAATCTTGCATTCGACAAAGACAAGAAGCCCGATGGTCTGCAATCACAGACCATCGGGCTTTTTCTCGCCCATCAAAAGAAGATGCAGCCGAATCTGCTTTACGGTTGAGGAGCGCTTGCGATGCACTGCTTGTGCGCATCTCTGGCAGCCGTCTCCGCTGCCTTGCGGTCTGCGCCGTGCTTTGTCTTCGCAGCTTTCATCGCCGCTCTGAAGTCGTCGTTGCACTTCTTGACGGCTGCATTGTGCTCGGCGCTATGTTTCGGCGTCTTGGTCTTAGCCATAGCGGCGGGCGCGCCCACACCTAGAGCCAGTACGAGCGTCAGTACAGAATGAGTCAGAATACGTTTCATCTTTTGCTCCTTCTAAAGGTTTAAGATTAATTTTTGAGGAGTAGTGCTTCGCGTTAAATCGCTTGCGCCCCTAGGCAAGAGCAAAAGATAGGCCACGCCTGCGTCGCTCAGAGTTGGTTAGACAAAATGGCGCAATTACATCGAAAATCGAGGTGGGCGGGAATTATAAATGTGGAAGCGTGCGTGGCCTCGTCTGTGGCAATCTGGCTGCGACCGACAATTTAGCCACGCGCAAGCTCGCCAGAGGGCAGGCTCGCTTACAGGCTGGCCGCGAGATTGACAAATTTATAAAACCATTAGTCAATAGGAAACGTAAAATTTATTGATAGCAATAGGTACAAGATTTGCCGCCCGGTCTAGACCGGGCACTGCGGTGCAAACGCCATAAACTCCTCTTGCATCTAAACAATTGGAACGCTTCCTGACGAAGCGTTGAATATAGAGATAGAGAAATTAAAACTATGTACAGACTTTCCGCACGTCAAATACTTCTCATAGCGCTCCTTTCAGGAGTTTTCGCAGCAGGCACAGTCGCCTGTATAGGCAGTCTCAGCAGCCGATTCTTTCCAAAGACGGCTGCATTTACTGAAACCGCTCCGGCTGGGATAACCGATCCATCCGTAGCTTCCGACGAACAGAACAACGTAGAAGTTTACAAGGCCATCTCGCCCGGCGTTGTTCTGATTACTTCAACCTCTTACCAGCAGGGCTTCTTCGGACAGGTGGAAGAAGGCCAGGGTTCTGGTTCTGGTATTGTGATTGACGATCAGGGCGACATACTGACGAACAACCATGTGGTCGAGGGCGCGCAGCGCTTGACCGTTAGCTTCGGCGGCGAACACACTTACCCAGCGAAGGTCATAGGCCAAGACCCCGACACAGACCTTGCTGTCATAAAGGTTCAAGCGCCGCGCGAGGAGATGTCAACAATCGTTCCCTTCGGCGACTCGGATCATCTGGTCGTAGGCCAGAAAGTTCTAGCCATAGGCAACCCGTTCGGATTCGAGCGTACGCTTACAACGGGCGTCATCAGCGGTCTTCAGCGACCCATTCACGCGCGTAACGGGCGATTGATTGAAGGCGCGATTCAAACGGATGCTTCTATCAACCCTGGAAACTCAGGCGGGCCGTTACTCGATTCGCACGGTCGCATGATAGGCATCAACTCGCAGATTCTCTCGCCTTCGGGCGCGAGCGCGGGCGTGGGCTTCGCAGTTCCAATCAACATAGCCAAGCGCATCGTGCCGCAACTGATTCAGTTCGGCGAAGTGCGCAGACCGAAGCTTGGAATCGTCCCGTATAGCGTCAGAGGTTTGACCGGCCAGATTCACCTGCCGGTCAGCGAAGGCGTTCTTATCTATCAGACCGCGCCGGGCGGGCCTGCCGAGCAGGCTGGCTTGCGTGGGACGAGTTCAAATGATGCTGGCGATCTAATCCTGGGCGACATCATCGTTGCTATTGACAGCCAGAAAATCTCAAACACGGATGATCTCTTCCGAATACTGGATAGCCATCAGGTTGGCGATGTAGTTAAGGTCGAAGTCGTGCGCGAGAAGACTCACATGACAGTTCCTGTGAAGCTTGCGCCGCCCGACACGACGCGCCGACCACGGCAGTAAAGCAGATGCTAGTAAAAAGTCTGGAGTCTGGAGTCAGAAGAAGAAAAGCTCTTGACTCCAAACTCCAGACTCTAGACTCCAGACTCTCCTAACATCTAACCTCTTTCCTGTGGAGACTACACACTTCATCAACGCGGGCTACGGCTGGCTCTGCAAGCATTGCAGCGTGCGCGACGACGTTCACATAGACAAGAACAATCGTCGCGCACGCTTTTTCACAGAAGGCGAAGCGGAAGAGAAAGAGCCGCAACTCTCAACCCTAGCGCTAGCAAAATGGCGCGACCCCGCGCACCGCACACTCGTCTGCCCTCGCTGCGGCATAGAAGAGATTGTAAATAAAGCGTAAGAGAAACCAGGCTGTAGCTTCGATGTTGCTGTTGGTATAATTTGTCTCTAGAGAATATTCACCCTCTTTTCATTAGAGGTGCTGTTATGAGCAACGAAGAGATAGAAAAGATGCTGGAATTTATTGCTAAGCGGCAAGAGAATTTCTCCGAGAACATGGAGCAGGCTGAAGCGCGCATGAATCGTTTAGAGCGTGCTTTCCTCGGCCTCTTCAATTTAACCAGTGAAAATAGCAAAGCCATCAAAGAATTGACCGAAGCGCAAAAGCGCACAGATGCGCAATTGGCCGAGACTGACGAGCGGCTGAATATTTTCATCCACTGTCGAGCGCTATATCAGCGAGGGGCGTAACGGCAAATCGCAATAGCGAAGCGACATAACAAAGCGACGACTGCTCAATGATTTTCTTTGCTGATTTTATTGTTAGTGTGCTTAATATTTTCAACCCTCCTGCTTCGATTAGCTGAAATTTATAGCAATCGGCTCAAGTCAGCAGCCGTCGCAACTCATCTATCCTCTCTTCCGGCGCGCCGTATCGCGTGCGATAGTCGCGCTGGCTTCGCGCGATTACATCTAGCGCTTCCGTGCGATCGTAAACGTCCCTTATCTCTACGCGGCGCGGGTTCTCGCCGGGCAGTTGCTTGTAGGTTAGAAAATAATGTTTCAAGCGGTCAATCAAACCTTCCGGGCAGTCTTTGATCTCTTTGAAATGGCCGTATGCTACATCTGCTTCTAATACAGCTATGATCTTGTCGTCGGCCTCTACGCCGTCAATCATGCGAAGGCCACCGATTGGGTGGGCGCGAATGAAAAAGCCGCCGTGCGCGAAATCTTTTTCCGACAGCACGCAGATGTCCATAGGATCGCCGTCGCCTTTTATCTCTTCCATGCCGCAGCGCTCCGCGCAGAGCGCTGCCACTTCTTCGCCGCAGAAAGTCTGCGGGATGAAGCCGTAGGGCATAGGGCAGAGCGACGAGAAACGCTGTGGGCGGTCAACCTTCAGGTGGCCAGAAGATTTATCCAACTCGTATTTGACAGCATCTGTAGGCACGATTTCGATGTAAGCGTTCAACTTTGCAGGAGCATCAGCGCCAGCCGTGACCCCGTGCCACGGGTGAGCTTGAAAGAGAATCCCCAGCAGTTTATCCAATGCATCTTTCGTAGACATGAATTTACCTGTAGCAGTTTCAACTGAAGTATAAGGCAAAAAGCGATTCGCCACCGCAGGCATAGAGGATATGGAGAAGAGAATTCAAATACTAAATCTGAAATCTAGATTTTAGATTTGAAATTTAAGATTAAAAATTCTCTGTACCATCTATGCCCTGCGGTGGTGAATCAAGGTATATCTTACGCTCGACCAAGAATTGAACTGAATTTTCCTACGGCGCTTTGCTCACGCGAATGATATTGGTCTAAAATTCAGGAGCGAGCCTCGCTTCTGAATTTTTCCGCGGCGATTATGAGCCGTTCACTGCGAGCGTGTCCACAGAGGCGCGAGCCTTCAAGATTCTATAATTTCCGATGGCAACAAACGCACAAATCATCACAGAAAACGTAGAAGCAAGAGCCATATCGTTGCGCTGGATTATTAATGCACGAGATGACATGGTCTGGTTCATTGGCTCTGTAGTCTCAAGCTACTTGTTGCTGGCGCTCTACGTCGCAGGCATCTTGCCGCTCATACCTATGATAGCGGCCTGGGCTATATTGATTGACGCGCCGCACGTCTTTGGCACATTCTCGCGCACCTACTTCGATAGAGCGGAGCGGAAGACCAGAAAGCGCCTGCTGCTAGGCTCGCTAGCCTTCTTCGTCGTTGGCCCCTTGATGGTCTTTGCAGGCGCGGGCGCGCTCTTCTTCTTCTTGGCAGCTCTCTGGGCTTACTACCATCTGGTAAAACAGCACTACGGTTTCATGGTGCTCTACAAGAAGAAGAACAACGATCTTGCGCAGATTGACAACGCTTTAGACCGCGTGCTGTTAATCTTCGCTTTCTGGTATCCGTTCGTCCTGTTCATAGCGCGCGACGCAGAAGCTATGGAGCGCGTGCCCGCTCCGCTTCATGCGGGCGTAAGCTTTATCGCTACAATCCTTCTCATAGGAACAATCGCTACTGCTCTTGCATGGCTCGCACGCCAGATTCAGCGCGCAATGTTGGGCCAACCGCTAGATGTTCCAAAATATCTTCTGCTCGCGGCGGCAATTCCCATGCACTGGGTGGCACTGTTAACGCCCATGCCTAACAAGACGATTGCGCTCGTAGCCATACTGACCGTCTATCACAACCTGCAATATCATCGCTTGATCTGGTTTCACAATCGCAAGTATAAATCGAGCGCAGACTGCAAAGAACGGTACGGCGCGGCGGAATTAATAAGCCGCAGGCTACTTTTTTACATAGTTTTTGGCGTACTCTTCGGTCTGTGGTATCAGGGGCCGCGACAGTACGTTCTAGGCTATTTGCTCAACCATCACGAGCGCGAGAATTTCTGGATGCAGATGATGGCCTCGTTCCTCTGGGGCTACGCCTTCATACACTATTATCTGGATTCAAAAATCTGGCGGGTGCGCCGAGACCCTTCCGTAGGTCGTGCGCTTCAGATGAATTAGGAACAGATGGGCTTTATTGCTTCCATCATTGTTTACATCGCTGGCGTCATAGCCTCGGCTCTTACTTTCAGCATCCTGCGCAAGAGAACGCACGTGGCCTTAGCGGAAGGCTCTGCGATGATGATTCTGCTCGTTTCGCTCTATCCTCTTGTCGAGTGGATGTCCGAGAGCAGGCAACAGAGTTTCATGAAGTACGCGCTCCTTTGCTTTGCGGGAGCGCTAGCGTCTGCGCTTATCCTCTTCATTATGCAAAAGCGAACATAGGAGAATTTCAGATGCGCGTCACCGCAGGTGCGCGCGAACACAGATTGCTCGCCTTGCTCGTCCCGCCACTTTTCAAGCAGGATTCATAGGAGCGATCACTTCACAATCTTCGCAACCGAAATTGTTTCGCATCCGAAGCGTCGAACTTCGCGCGGGCCGCCGCCAACCGCATCCACTAATAATTGTATCAACTGTCGCACTAGAGGCAGCCGCATAGTCCATCCGGCGAAGCCCCAGGCAAGATTTATGTGTTCGAGCGAGCGAGCGAATGCCGCGACTCCCTCCTCAATAGTTCCATCGCTTGCTTCATACGTCATGCGCCGCAGGTCAAGTGTCGGGTGCTTCTCCGCCGCTATAATCTTCAACGCAACGGGGCGACGATGCTTCAACCACGTGCCAACCTCGCTGCACGGCTCACAACCCTCTGCGACGTAAACCCGCGCGTCCTCCGAGTACCAGGGACGCCAGCGCGGCCACCAGTTGCGAACCATCTGGCGGTAAGCGACCCACGCGCGCCCGTGTCGTCGCCGAAGATCGCCGCCCTCATCCCAGGCCGCAAGCCCCGCGCCGTAGACGAGACCCATTAGGCTTGCGCCTGCCACCCAGTAGCTAGAAAGAAGCAGTCCCCATACGGCTAGCAGCAGGCATATAGAAAGCTGCATGGGGTTTGCTATGTAAGCATAGACACCGCTTGTTACTAAACGCCTTGGCGGGTCGTAAGGAATAGGTGTTCCTCTCCCTCGCTCAACAAATTCCTGCAACGCCGTTAAGCCTAAGGTTGCGGGAATCATTAGCAGTTGCAGGTAAATGCTCTTGAGCCAGAACGAACGATTCCAGAATGTCAGCCAGCTTCCTCCCGTCTGCTCCAATATGACGGCTGGCAGGACTCCTAGCAGCAGCCCGCTAAAGATTAACGCTTGAAGAGAAGCGCGCCATTTCAAACGGCTATCCGTTTTAGTCCAACGCGCTAAAGCTTGCGCTGGCAGAAGGACTATGGCGAGCGCCATAGCCTCGCCGACCAACCACCTGTTGCCAAGTTGTATGACGGGCGCGCACGCGGGCATCAATAAAAGATCAACGCCGAGCATGAGCGCAATCAAGAAGAGCAGGCGCATGCGCGGGAACGCCAGAACGGGAATTGCTCCCCAGAGAACAGCCCAGCCTATGTAAAGGTCTGCGGGAATGCCCAGCAGTAGACCGCCCTGAGCGTAAAAGCGCCACCAGCCGAAATGCGCCGCCAGCAAATTTATAGCGAGTAGCGCCGAAAGATTCCATGCGAAGGCGAGCAATATGCCCGCGCGCGTTCTTCTGGATGGCAGACGCCACAGCCACAATGCGCAGGCTGCCAGCAGCGGCAGCAGCAGCCCCATCGTGCGTATCAACAGAACCGAGCGCATAAGCATTAATTATTTCTGTGCAGGAGTAGCCAGCGTGTCTATCAAATATCCTGCCGCGCGGCCAGTGGCGTAGCGCTCCCAAGGGCCAAAATACCAGGCGGGGTCAAGCCGCCGTGTATAGCTCAACCTCCAGATAACTTTCGTATGACTGGCATCAACCTGCGTCCAACTGACATACGCTTCTCTCCAGTCAAGCCAGTGACTGACGTGGCTGCTGTCGGAAAGCGCACGGAAGCGCACGTGTCCCTGCTCTGCATCTACCACTTCCATCATCAAATCTCCGGGATGACCTTCGCCGCCTGCGAAATGTATCGTGCGCCTGTCGCCCGAATGCAAGCCTTCGCCCTCCGTACCAGCTGGTCTGGGGAAACCCATGCGCAAGTAGAGCGGCAAGGTCTTGTTGAACTCAGGCCGACGGCTCAGGGCTTCCTCGACTTCAACAGGCGTTGCCATAATGATGCGCTCTGCCGTGACTGTCTCCTCGCGTTGGAAAGAGAGCTTGTCATGCACGCCTTCAAAGCTTAGGAGCAGGAGTGGCACCAGCATAATTCCGAAAGTGCGACGGCTATAGCCGCCCTCTTCTTCACGTTTTCGCCTGTTGTAATCAAATATCAGCCCTACTATCAGGCCGACCAGATAGAAAATCGGCGCGGCCATGACGATGCAGATGAATCCTTCACCGAGCAGTGGCCCAGACATCAGTAGCGCAATGGTCATCCCCTTCATCACCATTCCTGTCGCGCTCTTGGCCTTTGGCGTGAGCGCGAGCGCAATGGCAAGGAGCGCCGGAAGACCTATGAAAAGAGCTGCGGTCTGTTCAAGATGCCCCATCACTAAAGAATGATACGCGATTGCCCCGACCGCTAATGCGAAGATGATTCCTACGAGCGCTAGCTGCGCCCTGCTCACTCTTCTACTCAAACGACTCTGCTCTATCTTCTCCGGCTCCTTTACAGCTTGCGCCGCTAAATCTGCTCCACAGCGCACGCAGGTGGTTACGTCGAGCGGATTGACCAAGCCGCAGTGCAGACATTTGCTCTGACTCATAAGCTCCTCCTGTTTGAGTGTGCCATAAGCTCTACGGGAATTTAGTCGCCGGTCAGACGACCTTGCGGCGCTCATCACAAACGCCATGCCGAAGGGAGAATTTTATGAATACGCTGCTCTTCTGAACAATTACTTGCAGTGTGAAAGGCAGGCTGCAAGAAGATGGTCTAGATTCTGGCGAAATGCGAAACTGGCGATCAGGATAAATGCCGAATCGAGAGCGCCTTTAATCTTCCTCATGCTCCTCGCCGTCGTAGTGCATCACGGTCTGCTCCTCATCAACGATGGTTTCCAGATGCACTGGGCGTCCCCACAAGGTGTAAACGTGTTCGAGCGCCTTGCGTGCGTAGCGCTGGTCAAGCTCCGCGCCCTCGAATGAGTGCTTGAGGTAAAGCTCGCGGTTGCCGTTGTAGTCGCCATCGGCGACCTCTATGAAGGGGAAGCCGAAGTTTGTCATGTTCGAGACGAGTCGGTCGCGCACGCGCTCCCAGCGCTTTTCAGTTATAGTCCATTCCTCCTCGTCAACCAACTCGTACACGAACAGGTCAAGTTCTTCACACAACTCTTCCGTCAAATAGTTGCGCAGGAACGAAACGTCCGATTCAAGCTCGCGCACCTCGAAAATCTTCTCGCGCCCCTCGCCGCCTGACCGTCCGAATTTTTCCCGCTCTTCTGCGGTCGGATTGTCCCAGCGCTTTTCTATGTCCTCGAAAATTTTGTAGCCCAGATAATAAGGATTCAACTGCCCTTTCTGCGGCGAGACGACGCCCGCGTGAAGCTCTGCGAACTCTATGTGCTCTTTGGCCGGTAGGTCTAATTCACGCATGATGCGCGAATGCCAGATGCTTGCCCATCCTTCATTTAGTGCCTTGGTCTGCATCTGCGGCACGAAGTATTCCATCTCTTCGTGAACCATAGCCATAGCGTCGCGTTGCCAGTCTTTCAATGAGGGCGAGTTGCGCATGATGTAATAGACCAAATCCTTTTCCGGCAGTCGCTCGCCACGGGGACGCTCTTCATCCGTCTGCTCTTCTTCCTCTTCCTTCATGCCCATATTCCAGAGGTCGTCGTACCGTCCAATCTTTTTCGCAGGCTTACGTTTCTCCGGCACATTCAAATCCTCGCGCTTGATGAAAAAGTTCGGATCAATGTGCTCTTCAATGGCAAGCACCGCGTCAAGAAATTTTTCGACCGTCTTGCGCCCGTACCTGAATTCATACTCTGTCATGCGCTGTGCGTGTGTGGAGACGCTATCAACCATTCGGCGATTTGTTTTTGAGAAGTAAACGTTGTTCTTAAAGAAATCCACGTGACCAAGAACATGCGCCATAACCATCTTGTTCTGCACGGGGCTGTTGGTTTCGAGCAAGAATCCGTAAGAAGGATTCGTGTTGATTACAACCTCATAGATTTTCGATAGCCCGAAGTCGTACATGGTCTTCATGCGGTGATAAGCCTTGCCGAAAGTCCAATGCGAGTAGCGACCGGGCAGAGCATACGAGCCTACCTCGTACATAACGGTCGCGGGCACAATCTCGAATCGCGTCGGAAACGGGTCAAGCCCGAACTTACGCGCCACCTCCCAAATCTGTTCGAGAGCCTTTTCCAGTTCTTTAATTTCCCGGTCTTCCATAATTAAATTTAATCAGAAACCATTGGAGCTACGTTTTTTACGGCGCTCCTCCTGGATTGATTTTATTAACGCATCAAGCTTTCGCCCTGTACGCTCTTGCGACTCCGCGAGCGCCGCAAGTTTTTCATCAAGCGAAGCAAAACTTTTTTCAGTCTTCTCTGTCGCAGCAGCAGATATGCCTTCTGTAGTAATTTCGAGTCGTGCCACCACACTTTCAATGCGCGTCAAAGATTCATCAGATACCCTCATGCGAGCTTCGGCTTCAGCATGGCGCTCTTTAAGCTTTTGCATATCGGCGCGAAACTTCGCTCCTTGCTTAACAATAAACTCCATCTTCTTTCTCATCTCTTCGTCGGTCATACAATCATTTCCTATTCTTCGACTTCTTTAATTTCATAGCGACAAGTATAGAAGGAACGATGACAAACATAACTAGAGCTACCAAAAAGGGGCAGAGTTCAGAGTGGCATCCGTGGCAATCTCCGCTAACTTTCGCAGTCATTACAGGACACAAGGGAACTGCCACAAACAGAAATATTATTCCTGCCATAATAAATCCGCCGACGATAAGCGCCGGTGAAAATAGTATCGCCAACACAGCCATCGGGATGGCGATTAACTTTCTGACAGGCATATCAGCACTCATTCAGCTTGCGTTACCCTAAAACGGACGAATTCAAGATATTGCTACGGAGTTTCAATATTGCGTCTTCCGAAAAATTCTTTGAGCGCAGGATAAACGTCCTCTTTATCATCAATCCTCACGCCAACAAATCGCTCCTTATTCTTAAGCCGGTCGGTGAAGATTGAAAGAAGCGCACCCGAAGAGCGACGGTAGCTGCTTGCTCCCTCCTCGCCAATCTCGCCGTAACCGAAGAGGTTGCACGTTTCAATCATCTGATCCGCCAGCCTAACGGCCTCTTCGTTATCCGAGTAGTAGTTGTCGCCGTCCGAAAAATGAAACGGATAGATGTTCCAATCACGCGGGTTGTAGCGCTGCCCGATTATGTCCAGAGCAAGCTGGTAAGCGGAAGAGACAACTGTTCCACCGGATTCGCCCTGTGTGAAGAACTGCTCTTCCGAGACTTCGCGCGCCTCCGTGTGATGCGATATGAAAACTATATCAACGTTGTCGTACTTCGTGCGCAGGAAGCGAACCATCCAGAAGTAGAACGAGCGCGCTATATATTTTTTGAATTCTCCCATGCTCCCGCTGACGTCCATCATGCTTATGACTACAGCGTTCGATTCGTAGCGCAGACTCTCTTCCCACGTCTTAAACCGTAAATCCTCCTTCTTTATGTTGCCTATGCGCGCCCTGCCCTCAACGCGCGCGTTGCGCTTGATGTTTTCCAGAATCATGCGCCGCTTGTCCAGGTTCGCCATCACGCCCGTGCGGCGAATCTCATTAAAGCGCGTAGTCTTTGACTGCACAGCCTTCTTCGCCTTCTCTTCAAGAAATGGAAGCTGCAAGTCTTCAAAAATGAGCGCGGCAATCTCGTCAATGTTAATCTCTGCCTCGTAGTATTCGCCCCCGCCTTCGTTCCCGGCCTGCTGCCCGCCCTGCCCCTGTCCCGGCTGACTTTCTCTGGCAATCACGTCGCCCACGCGAGTCTTGCCGTCGCCCTGTCCCACATGCTTACGCTTGCGATAGTCGAAGCGAAACTTGTACTCATCAAGCGAGCGAATAGGAACTTTCACCGTGCGCTTGCCGTCCGAAAGTATGATTGCCTCGTTCGACACAATCGAGCCTAGATTCTTCTTAATCGCCTCCTTGACACGCTCTTTATGACGCTCCTGGTCAATCACGCCCTTGCGCTGCAATGACCAGTCGTTGCGCTGAATACTCATAAGTAAAACCCCATAGAACAGTTTTCAGTTTTTAGTTTTCAGAAGAGGAGCGAAAAGCTTTTAACTGAAAACTGAAAACTGTTCCTTATCACTGCCTTTCCGTTGTGACCGCCGCGACCAGTGCAGAGTCTGGCGCGACCTCTATCTGTTTGCCGCTTACTCGGTCGGAGCAGAAATTTAAGAGCACTTCTGTGAATTCCTGTGGGAACTCTTCTTGCGGCACGTGGCCGCAGTTGCGAAAGACTATCAGGCGCGAGTTCGGAATCATTCGATGAAGTTTTCGGGCGTTTTCGAGCGGGATGTCAATGTCGTCCTCGCCCCAGACTAATAGCGTCGGCTGCTCGATTTTGTGCGCTTCGCTTTCAACGCGAGCGGCGTCCCAGCGGCGCAAAGTTAGAAGAGCCGCGCGCTGCGCAGAAGCCGTGCGCATGATGCGATAGCGCGACTCGAAGCGGCTGTCGTCATAGGGAAGTTGCTGTCGAGCATAAAATTTCCGCGCGCGGCGCTTGATAATCCACCTGGAGCTTAATATTAAGGGCGTAGCCAGTTCACCAATCACAGGCGACGCGCCCAGACGTGCCAGAAACTGCTTCTTCGGCTCGTTGTTAGTAACGGCATCAACCAAGACAAGTCTCTCAACTCTATCTGGAAAATCGAGCGCGCAAAAATCTGCGACCGCGCCGCCGTAAGAACTACCTACAAGTGTCGCGCGATCAATCTGTAATTCGTCCATAAGACGTATGACGTTGCGAGCCTGCCACTCGATTGTGTACTCGGCGTCATGTGGCTTTTCGGAAAAGCCGAACCCTATCAAATCCGGCGCGACAACATGAAAGCCCGCATCAGCCAGAGGCAATATGACATTGGCCCATACTACGTTCGACGCGCCGAACCCGTGTATGAGCATGAGCGTACGCGCCCCTTTGTCTCCGGCCTCCTGATAATGCACACGCGCGCCATCAACTTCTATGAAGCGAGAAAGCTCTGCGTTCTCCAATCCATCTCTGTGCTCTTCAAACGCTGCGTCGCGCGGTCGCATCAAAATCTTCGCAGCAATGGCCGCGCCCGTCAGTCCAGAAGCACCTGCAATCCAGTATCGTTTCTTCATACTTCTTTTCATTGAAAACAATGCCCGCACCTTTCAGATGAAAAGCGCGGGCGCTCGGCTGTTCTCAGTCTCCTTGCTTTCTTCGACTCGTCTAGCGCCGCCCGCCGCTAGCGCGAGAGCAGCGTGCCAACGTATGTCAGAAGCTCGTTGGCGCAGACAGGGCAATACCCGTGCTCTTTCACCAGACGGTCAACCACATCGTTGATACGGCGAGTCTGGTCAGGGTCGGGCGTCTTCGATGAAGTCGTTATCTTCACCACGTCCTTCAAGTCCGCGAAAATCTTCTTCTCAATCGCCTCTTTCAGCCGCTCGTGCGAGTTGTATTCGAACGCTCTTCCTTTACGAGCATAAGAAGAGATGCGAATTAGAATCTCTTGACGGAAAGTGTTCTTAGCGTTTTCAGAGACTCCAATCTGCTCTTCTATGGAACGCATCAGTTGCTCGTCCGGGTCTATCTCCTCTTCCGTGATAGGGTCTTTGATACGCTCCTTGTTGCAGTAAGCTTCTACGTTGTCCAGATAGTTATTGCACATGGTACGCGCCATCTCCTCGAATGAGTAGACGAATGCGCGCTGGACTTCCACCTTGGCGATCTCGTCAAACTCTTTGCGCGCAGCCGAAATCAGATTCAAGTAGCGGTCGCGCTGGTCGTGGCTGATGCCTGTGTGCTGCTCGAAACCGTCTTTGATTGCGCGCAGAGCGTCAATCGGATTGATGCAGGTGATGCCGTCGCGCACCAGAGCACCTGAAAGGCGGTTGATGATGTAGCGCGGGCTGATTCCATCCATCCCTTCGCGCATAGCTATATCAACGTTCGCTCGCTTCGGCTCTTCCAATCGAGTCATCACGGCGAACATTGCCGCCACTCTTAAAGTGTTCGGCGCTATGTGAACGCTGCGCAAAGCTTCCGATTGTTTCAAGAGCTTGTCGTAGATTCTCTCTTCCTGCGAAACGCGCAGATTGTAGGGGACGCGAACCAGTATGATGCGGTCTTGCAGCGCTTCCGATTTACGATTGCCAGCGAAAGAGATGTATTCATTCTCATTCGAGTGCGAGACGATCACCTCGTCCGCGTAGATCATTGCGAACCGCCCCGTCTTGATGTTCTGCTCCTGAGAAAGTGTGAGAAGCGAGTAGAGAAACTTCTCGTCGCAGTTGTGATTGACGAAACCATTGCCGACATAGGTATGCCCTTCAGGAACACAGAAATCCCAGAGGTCGTCGAAACCGTTCGAGATTTCTGCTACCTCGTCATAGAAGAAGCGCCTGTCCATCGCCTCCCGCAACACGTCCGGCACGGCGATAAACGAACTCGCGGCGTGGACGACCGTCTGCGCCGAAGTGTAAGACGGAGCGGCGACGCCGCGCGCAAAGCGCCAGAGTTGTTCATAAGAAGCGTCGCCAATCATCTGCCGCACGCCAGCGCGTTCGCGGTAAGGCGTCGCGCTTTCTGCCATCGCAGCGCCAGCCGCGAGTTGCAGATCGCGTCGCACGCTCAACCAATGCTTTTCAAGATTAGGCAACACATCGCGATGATTCGTGCGTTGCTTGCACCCCAGACGCTCGGCAGCTTCGCGCTTGCGCCTGAGACCGAAACCGATTTCGCGGTTGAAGATTTCAACGTTCTCGCTGTCTATCTGAACTTGATAGTAAGAGCGTTGGTACTTCTCGTTGAAAACAGGCTGCCGCTTCGAGATGATGCCGTAGTTGAGTAGAATCACCTGCAACTGTTCCGCCAGCTTTTCCGAAGCTGTCGTGCATGAGACATACGATGTCACAGTGCCGTCGCCGTCAAAGTAGGCGCGTAGGAATGCCGAGATAATCTCCTTCGGCGAGCGGCGAATGATCTGCGGAATGTGCTTTTCGTGAGCGCGCCGTCCGGTCAAGCCGAAGTTATGGAACAACTCGGCTAAAACAGAACTGTTCAAATGCCAACGACAACGCCCGCCATCACCTAATTTCATCCCAAGCGAGGACACAATTTGCTGTAAATCCTTTATGACTTCGGCATCTTGATTAGCAATTCCAATGGTTCTATCAATGCCATTTTTGTCTTTTGCAAACCAACCTTCAGCCACAAAATAGCCAAGCAGCCGGGCAAACTCTTCTGTCATCCGCTCCGGTAGATTAATCTCAACCCGACCTTTTCGCGCTGGCAAATAGCTTTCAAGTTTTGGCGCTTCATCCACGCCAAAGTAGCCTTGCCGGTTGATACAAACGCGATCAGCAGGCTTGATGCTCTTTAATTGCCGCCACGTAAACTCTCCATCGGAAGCCAGGACGAGGATGCGATGATCCGGTGAGCCTTCAACCACATATCCCTTGCGAGTGCGAACGCGCACGGTCTTCCCCTTGCCGT
Source organism: Acidobacteria bacterium 13_1_20CM_3_53_8 (assembly GCA_001920415.1). GTDB lineage: Bacteria > Acidobacteriota > Blastocatellia > Pyrinomonadales > Pyrinomonadaceae > 3-1-20CM-3-53-8. The sequence continues at coordinate 93,826 of MNJR01000028.1, forward strand.
TATAAATAACGTGCGAAGTGCGCCGGACTCCATCACGTGTTTGCAGGCTGATCTCAAACGGGAAATCCTGATGATGCTCAGGGCGCGGTGGAGCGAGTTCACCGATTTGCAACAACCCACGCTCGGTTGGGACATAAGTTGTTGGCCGGACACACTTGAGCATTTCTATAAATTCCATCAGCCCACGATTGGCTATGTTCAATTCGCCGTCGAAGCGATAGGCGCGCGGGTCTGATTCCACGCCGACCTCGCCAATGGTCGAGAGATCAATCGAACCTGTTAGTTCAGTAATGTCTTGTGATTTTGGATCTGAAGGAGAGAATGTGCCTATGCCTATGCGCTCTTTTTCAGAGAAGACGACGCGCTCGACGCGCATGTCTTCGTGACGCCCCTGATACTCGTGCTCAAGCGCGTAGCGGCATTGCGGGCAGAGGTCGCCTTCTATGTAGATGCCGTAGTGCTTCTCTATCTCCGAACGAAGCTCATGCGGAATCAGGTGCAGCGGCTCCTCGTGCATGGGGCAGCTCTTGATTGAATAGACCGCGCCCTCGTCGCGGCGCGTCCAATTCTCCATGCCGCGTTTGAGCATCGTCACGATTGTGGATTTTCCGCCGCCGACAGGCCCCATCAGAAGAAGTATGCGCTTGCGAACTTCCAAGCGTTGCGCTGCCGATTTGAAATATTCGACGATGCGCGCAATCGGCTCTTCGATTCCGAACAACTCGGAAGCGAAGAAGTTGTAGCGCGCAACTTCATCGCGCGTGCCCTCGTTCAATTTCTCAATGCCCGCAGCGTGAATCATGTCATTCATGCGTGCGTGCGAGAGTTGGGCGATGCGCGGATTCTGCGCGACCAACTCGAAGTAATCGCGGAAAGTGCCCTCCCAGCGCAGCGCTTCCCGTTCGCGGCGAAGTGATTCCAGCCGCTCGCTTATGTTGAATTTATTGCTGCCATCCTGCTCTTGCATAGCCTTTATTAAACCTCTTGGCTCTCGCGCGCTTGGACGGCGTGTGGGAAAAAGCACGCCCGTTATTTACAGAGCAACTCGCGTGCGTCCTGGACTGGTCAGTAGAGCCTACGCTTCAACGCAAATTACTCGGTCAGGCTCCGAAGCCTCGATATGAACCAAAGGAGTCACGCGCGCGTCAAGCGTGACGGTTCATCTAACGAGACCGTCTTAAAAGTTCAATTGATTTCAAATCGAGCAAGCTTGGATGGACGCTTTTCAGTTGTTAGCGGCTCGCTCGCCTTTGTTCGGCTCCCGAAACTGCTCTGACCTGATTATAGCACAGTGCACAGGAGCCAAAGTCAATGCTTATTTTTCAGGGGAGAGGACTACGCGCGGATGCACGTCGCAGCTAGCGCTTCTGTAGAGGCCCACGGCAATCAAGTTGCTCTGCCTGTCTCGCATCCTGACCCACTGGCCTTCCGGCCACCTTTCTTCAAGAGCGTGGGGGACGCGAACCGGCAGACCGTTAAGAGCTTTGCGCGTCTCTTCGTCCGTTAGATGCATGAAAGGCAGTGCGGAGAGCGCCGCGTCCGTAGAGATAAGAATTTTTGAGATTTCATTACGGCGAGCAATATTTTCAAGCTCTTCAAGGGTTTTAGCTTCGCTAATTTTGAAAGCGCCCGCGCGCGTGCGCCTCAAGCTAGCCAGGTGCGCGCCCACACCCAGACGCTCTCCCAGAGATTCCGCAAGCGTGCGAACGTATGTTCCGGCTGAGCAGACCACGCGCACGTTGAGGTCTAGCGTTCCGTCGCTGTTTCGTTTGAGAAGCGCGCCATCCGTTCGCTTAGCTTCAAATTCATAGACGTGAACGCGCACGGCTTTTCGCTCGACTTCAATTCCCTCACGCGCCATCTCGTAAAGTCTCTGTCCCTGAATTTTTTTAGCCGAGAACATGGGCGGCACCTGCTCTATCTCGCCGCAAAGCGAGAGGAGCGCCGCTTCTATCTCCTCATCAGCCCAACTTGAACTTTTTCTAATCTCTCCTCCAAGCCGCGCGCCCGTCAGGTCGCCCGTGTTCGTCGCGTAGCCCAGACGAATCACAGCCCTGTACTCTTTCTCCGCCCCGCTCAAAAACTGCGCAAGGCGCGTAGCCCGCCCCACCAGCGCCACCAGCACGCCCGTAGCGAACGGATCGAGCGTGCCCGTGTGCCCGACCTTCGTCTCGCGCGTGATTCGTCGCACGCGCATCACAGCATCGTGCGAGGTAATCCCGGCAGGCTTATCAACAATTAGAAGACCGTTCATGATTTTAGATTTTCGATTTTTGATTTTAGATTTGCAATCGCCGTATAGCAATCCAAAATTTTACATCTTTAATTTTGGAACTGAAATTCCAGATTTTAGGCGGAACACTCGACTCAGCATAAAAACCTCTTCACCCTCAATCGAAAATCTAAAATCCAAAATCGTTTTGTCTTGCCGCGCGGCGTTCGTGTTAAAGTTGAAGTGATGCAAAAGCGTGTTTGGGGAAATAGGCGCGCACGAAAGGTTGAAGGCGAAGAGGCTGAGAAACCTCGTGTGATTGATGCGGATAAAGCGCGCGAGCGAACTATGCAGCGAGCCGTGAAGCTGCTTGCGGCAAAGCCTCGCTCTGTGGCTGAACTGCGCGAGCGACTTCTGGAAAAACAGTGGACGAATGAAGCCATCGTTGATGGAGTTTTAGAAAAACTGCGCGAGTACGATTATCTTAATGATGAAAGATTCGCTTTCGGGTTTGCGTCCTATCGTGTGAAACAGAAACCTGTTGGCCGTCGTCGCATGGAGCGTGATTTAACGATGAAGAAGGTCTCAAAAGAGACTGCGAGCGAAGCGCTCGATCTGGTTTATGAAGAGACGCCCGAAGCTGATTTGATTGACCGCGCGATTGAGAAGCGCGTTCGCCTTCGAGGAAAGCCAAAGACGCGCGCCGAAGTCAAGAGCCTCTACGACCATCTGCTGCGGCAAGGCTTTTCATACGACATGGTTTCCGAAAAAGTGCGCGCCGCGTCCGCCGTGAACATTGATGAAGAAGATGCTGAATGAATTTTGGCCGCTTCGACGCGCCCGCTCTCTGCGTGCTACACTTTAGATAGTAAGCAGTGAGCAGTGAGCAGAAACTTTTTACTGCTTACTGCTCACTGCTCACTTCTTATTGGTGTTGCTTATGACTGGAAACGAGATTCGAGAAATTTTTCTGAAATACTTTGAGGAGCGCGGCCATCGTCGCGTATCGTCAAGCCCTCTTCTGCCTGCTAACGACCCTACGCTTCTGTTTACGAACGCAGGGATGAATCAATTCAAAGATGCCTTCCTGGGTTTGGAGAAGCGCGATTACACGCGCGCCTGCTCATCGCAAAAATGCATACGCGCGGGCGGCAAGCACAACGATCTTGATGAGGTTGGAAAGACCGCTCGGCATCATACATTCTTCGAGATGCTCGGCAACTTTTCGTTCGGCGATTACTTCAAGCGCGAAGCCATAGAGTACGCGTGGGATTTGCTCCTGAACGTTTACGGGCTTCCGCTTGAACGCCTGTGGTTCACCGTTTACACGACTGATGACGACGCCGCTCGTTTCTGGGAAGAGGTTGGAGTGCCGCGCGAAAGAATTTTGCGCTTTGGCGAGAAAGATAATTTCTGGCAGATGGGCGACACGGGGCCGTGCGGCCCTTGCAGCGAGATTCATTACTACATGGGCGAAGACCCCGAAGACCCGTCGAAGAATCGCGCAGAGTTTGTCAACGGCCCCGGCGATACGACTATGGAAATCTGGAATCTAGTCTTCATGCAGTACGAGCGAAGTAAGACGGATTCCGGCGAGATAGTGCAAGTTGATTTACCGAAGCCCTCGGTTGACACGGGCGCGGGGCTTGAGCGAGTCGCGGTCGTACTTCAAGGCGTTAAATCAAACTACGATACAGATTTGGTTCGCCCGATAATTGATTTCACAGCGAAGCTGGCAGACCGTCATTACGAGCCTGAGACACAAGAAGGTTTTGCTATGCGTGTCATCGCAGACCACGCTCGCGCGACCGCATTTTCAATCGCTGACGGAATCCTGCCCGGCAACGAAGGGCGCAACTATGTTCTTCGCAAAATTATGCGTCGCGCTATTTATCAAGGACGCCACGCACTTCAGTTTAATGAAGATTTCTTCTACAAAGTGACGGATTTCGTCGTCGAGCATATGCGCGAAGCTTATCCTGAATTGGAAACGTCGCGCGACTTCATAGAGCGTATGGTCAAGCTTGAGGAAGAACGATTCGGCTCGACTCTGACCGTAGGCTTGCAGAAGTTGGATGCGCTTTTCTCTTCAATCAAAGACGGCTCGATGCCGGATTACAAAGAGATGGCGCGTCTCTACGACACCTTCGGCACGCCGCGCGATCTTGTTCGCGTGAGTCTGGAAGAGCGCGGATTTGTAATCGGCGAAGACGAGTTCAACGAAGCTTTTGATGCTGCGCTGCGCGAGCTTCAGCATACGGGCGCTGCGGTGCAGGCTCAGGGTCGAGCGAAAGTCAAGCCTGTCTACCAGCAGGTTCTTGATCGCGCCGGACGCAGCGTGTTCAGAGGCTATGAAGAGACGCATACTGAGGGCGCGCGCATAGTCGCTCTGATTAAAGGCGAGGCGGAAGTAAACGAACTCAGCGAAGGCGAAGAAGGGGAGATCATTCTGGATCGCACACCTTTTTACGCCGAGGCAGGCGGTCAAGTGGGTGACACTGGCGTTTTCGCAAACGCCGCCGCTCACGCGAATGTCAACGACACTGTTTCGCCTCTAAGCGGACTTATAGTCCATCGCGTTACGGTTGATCGTGGTGCGCTTCGTGTCGGTGATGAAGTGATTGCGCAAGTTGACGTAGAGAAGCGCGATGCGACAAGGCGCAATCACACTGCTACGCACTTGATGCACGCGGCGTTGCGCGAAGTTCTGGGAACGCATGTGAAGCAGGCTGGGTCTGTGGTTGCGCCTAACTATTTGCGGTTTGATTTCACGCACTATCAACCTTTGACGAAGGATGAGATTGCGGAGATTGAGCGGTTGGTCAACTATCACATTCTCAGGAACGAGCGTGTGCAGACGGACGTGCTGCCTTTGGAAGAGGCTATGCGTACGGGCGCGATGGCGCTCTTTGGCGAGAAGTACGCTGAGAAGGTGCGTGTGTTGAGTGTGCCGGGCATCGCGGGCGATGTCTTCTCGAAGGAGCTTTGCGGCGGCACGCATGTGCGCGCGACGGGCGATATTGGTCTCTTCAAAATCACCAGCGATGAATCAATCGCATCGGGCACGCGACGCATACGCGCAGTCACGGGCATTGATGCGCTCACGCGCTTTCAGGAGACGGAAGCGCTCGTTGATCAGGTGGCGAACAACCTTCGCGCTTCGCGTCAGGACATTCCGGCGAGCGTTTCTCGTCTTCAGGAAGAGTTGAAACGGGCGCGGCGCGAAGTGGACGATCTTCGTATGAAGATTGCTACGGGCGCAATCGGAGCATCGTCGTCGAACGGCGATGAGGCGCGCGAAATCTCTGGCGTGAAGGTGCTTGCGCGCGAGGCTAGCGGTCTGGATGCGGCAGGGATGCGCCAGCTCTCCGACAAGCTTTTAGCTCAGATTAAATCCGGCGTTGTCGTCCTCGGTCGCAGCAACGACGGCAAGGTCTCGCTCATCGTTCGCACTTCTGATGATTTGACGAAACGAGTTCCGGCGGGTCAGATCATTAAAGAACTCGCTCCAATTGTGGGGGGTCGCGGCGGCGGCAAACCCGACATGGCCGAAGGCGGAGGCAGCCAGCCTGAGAAACTGAATGAAGCATTGCAGGCGAGCTATCAGATTGTCGAGCGCATGTTAGGAACGAGTACGACGGCTGCATAAACAATTGTTAGAGAGCTTGCTTGTGCTAAAAACAGAGCATTCTCTTTTATAGAGATTATGATAATATCAGCGTCTTGTTACTTTACTAAGCTGTAATTTTCATATCAGCGTTTCTCAATTCCGTTCATCTTCATAGGAGGCCACCATGAACAAAACATTTTCAAGCCTTACGATTGTTCTGCTAATTGGTATGATAATAGGTTTGTTAATCGGTAGTGGTAGAGGGGTTGTAATCGGGCAGAGTACCGGTCAAGGAAATGCCCAGTCTTTAGGAAGTCATCATCAGGAGCTAAACTTCAGTCTTGCTCCTAATGAAACGAAGGAGATTCCTTTTCCTCGAACTAATTTCCCTGTGCATATTGAAGCTAGCACGCCCTCTGTGCACTTTTACGACGGCAGCATCTCGCGACCATTAGTTGCTAGTACCGCGATTAGTCTTGATCCTGCGACTCATCAAGCTTGGTTACCTTATAATGGAACGCCTTACGGAGATAATGCCGGTGGTAGTGCATCTCTAGACAATGTTAGTCTAAGAATAGATTTTAATCAGGAACTTGGCGTTATCGTAATATCCACAAGTGCTAACACAGAACCAGCAGTTACTGCCCCAGTTAATGTAGCTGTCAGTATGTGGTACTAGGCTTACGGATCATTCACCTGTGGAAATCAATAAGACCGGGTAAAATCCTCACATTAGAGTTTCGATAATGCACCATCTAACAACTTATTCAATCTTACACCTCCATAGCAATTCTATTATGTAACGACCATCTGCGGCCTACCCGCGATAAACGCTTCGAGGTTGTCAACGAGTTGATCCGCTAGAATGCGTTGCGCTTCAACGCTGGCCCATGCGACGTGCGGTGTCAGTATGAAATTCGGGAGTTGAAGGTCTAGCAGCACGTTCCCTTCGCGCGGAGGTTCAGAGGTGAGAACGTCAAAGCCCGCGCCGCCTATCTTTCCGGCTAGAAGAGCTTGAGCCAATGCCGCTTCATCAACCAGCCCGCCGCGAGCAGTGTTTATGAGAATCGCGTGCGGCTGCATCATCTCTAATTCCGTAGCGCCTATAAGATTACGCGTCTCTTCCGTCAAAGGGCAGTGGAGCGTCACAACGTCGCAGCTTCGTAAAATCTCTTCAAAGCTGATGCGCCCGTCGCGTACCTTCGGCGCGCCCTTGTGCTCTGAAATCAGGACACGCATCCCAACGGCGCGCGCCAATCTTTCCACAGCCTTACCCAAAGAGCCGTAGCCTATGATGCCGAGCGTGCTCTGGTTTATATCTTGAATAGCGTGCGTGTGAAGACAGAACTGCGCCGCCTGCTGCCACATCCCCCGCCGCACATCTTCGCGGTAGCCCACCAATTGACGGCGTAGCGCGAGTATGAGCATCAGTACGTGCTCTGGCAGCGAGTGGTGCGCGTAGTTGCGTACGTTCGAGACGACTATTCTATGCGCGCGACAATAATTCAGATCAATGTTATCAACGCCCGTCGCCGCCACTGCGATCATTTTAAGAAGCGGCAGTTGTGCCAGTGCATCAGCGCCTAGCGGCAGTTTGTTGACGATTGCTATCGTCGCATCTCGTAAGCGTTCAACCATCTCGTCCCGCGTAGTTGGCGCGTAATCCACCCATTCGTGAGGGAAGCGCGGTCGGCGGAATTCGACCGTGAAAGTATTTCGTTCCAGAAAGACGATTCTTTCCACTAGAGACACGAGCGCGAGCAGTAACGCTTCCTTTCAGAGAAGCAGAGTATAACGTCTTTCAGGCAAAAGAAGGCAGAAGGGAAAAGAGGGAAAATAAAAACACGCCTTGCAGGCGTGAATTATAAATTAAAAATGGCTCTGTCCTAACTTCTGCCTTTGCTTGCCTGCGGAGTTACATGATGCCTTGCAGTTCAATATCTTCCTGACTGGCTCCCGAATAAGAAGGTAGCGCGGCTGCTGCGCCCGTGAAGTAAAGCCGCTCAATCGTTTCGGCATCAACGGGGCGCGAGAAGAGATAGCCCTGCGCGTACTTGCATTTCAGATTCTTTAGCCGCATGTGCTGCTCTTTGGTTTCAACTCCTTCGGCCACGACTTCCATGCTGAGGTTGTGCGCGAGCGTCAGTATGGTGCGCACAATCTCTGCGTTCTCGTTGCCTTCGCTCATGCGGCTGACGAATGAGCGGTCAATCTTGAGGACGTTGACGGGGAAACGGTGCAGGTAGCTTAATGAAGAATAGCCCGTGCCGAAATCGTCAATGCTCAGGTTCACATCCAGCGAGCGCAACTGACGTAGCATGGCCGTTGCCATCTCGGCGTTCTCCATGACCACGCTTTCTGTTATCTCCAACCTCAGCAAGCTTGGGTCAAGCCCGGTTGATTGAAGCGTCTGCTTCACCTGATCAACCAGACTCATCTGACGAAGTTGTTTTCCAGAAAGATTGATGCTCATGGAAAGGTTGGCTGCCGCAGGCGCGCGCTTCTGCCATTCGCGCATCTGGTGGCACGCTTCGCCAAGCAGCCACTCGCCTATGGGGATGATTAACTCCGTCTCTTCCGCGACGGGGATGAACTCTGCGGGCGAGATCAGGCCGCGTTCAGGGTGCTGCCAGCGAATGAGCGCCTCGAATCCGGCAAGCTCGTTAGTTTCCAGATTGATGATCGGCTGGTAGTGAAGCAGAAACTCCTGCCGCTCGATTGCGCGCCGCAGGTCATTCTCCAATTGAAGAAGAGAGAGAGCGCGAGCGTGCATCAACTTGTCGAATACTTCGTAGCGTCCTTTGCCCTCTGCTTTCGCACGGTACATAGCAGTGTCTGCGTCGCGCAGAAGGTCTTCCGCTTTCACGTAAGTCAGAGTTGAGAGCGCTATGCCTATGCTCGCAGAGGTGAAGACTTCGTGGCCGCCCAGGTGAACGGGCTGCATCAATTCGCGCTGCACGCGCTCTGCCACGTGAATTGATTCGCTCGAATGCTGTATGCCGTTTAGAAGAATTGCGAACTCGTCGCCGCCAAAGCGTGCCACAATGTCCTGCGGTCGCACGCAACTCTGCAACCGCCGCGCAATCGTTGCCAGCAGGTCGTCGCCTAGCGCGTGACCCAGACTGTCGTTGATGTTCTTGAAGCGGTCAACGTCCAGAAAGAGAACCGCGAACATGTGGTCTTCGTGCGTCTGTGCGCGCTGTATGGCTAGCTGAAGGTGATCTGTGAAGAGCAGCCTGTTCGGCAGCCCGGTCATGGGGTCGTGGAATGCAACGTGGTGCAGTTTGTCTTCGGCCAGCTTGCGTTCCGTTATGTCTTGCACCTGCGTGATGAAATGTAGGGGTCGCCCTTGCGCGTCGCGCACAACCGAAGCGCTCAGCGTGACCCAGACAGTGTGACCGCGTTTGTGTACGTAACGCTTCTCCATAGTGCTGGTCACGCTCTCGCCGCCCAGCATGCGATAGACCTCTGCGAAATTGTGATTCAGGTCATCCGGGTGCGTTATCTCCTGAAAGCGCATACTCAAAAGGTCTTCTTCCGAATAGCCCACTATCTCGCAGAGCGATTTATTGACCTGAAGCCAGCGCCCGTCCGTAGCCACTAGCGCCATGCCAATGGCCGCATAGTCGAATGCGCTACGGAAATGCTCGAACGCATTTCGATAGTGCTCCTCGCTCTCTTGAAGCGCGCCTCGTATGCGCTCCTGCTCGGCTATGTGCTGGTTCAATTCAACTACGTGGCGCTCGGCCTGCTCTGCCTGTGCCGTAGTCGCTTCTATGTTCTTGCGATATGTCCTGTAGGTGAAGTAGATGATCGAAATCGTTGGGATGACTACTATCAGCGCGTAGAAGCCGCCCAGATCAATCAGCTTGGCCGTGATGCCTGCGGCTGTCGCGCCAGCGTAGTAGGTTATAGAAGACCATAGGTAATAGTGAGTCCACGTGGGCCAGAAGGGTTCGTTTCTCCTGAAGGATTCGCGCAATGCTGCCAGGCCGGAGTTTCCGCAGTATTGCACAGAGGCCAGCACGAAGATTGCAGTGATGAAGCTGCCCGAAAACCGTCCCTGCGGCAGCGCCGTCAGCGACCCGAAGAAGCAGCGTGCCACCCACACGGTCGCATAGGTAGAGACGGCCAGCATCGCCGAGTTGAAAAATATTGTCGAAGCCTTCTTGCTAAAACGCAGCGATGAGCAGAGCGAATCAGCCGCAGCGAGCAGCACGGCAAGCTCTCCGCCGTAGAGCAGCATCGTTAGGAAGATGAACGTGTCCGAGACGGTTATCTGCACACGCACGCGCGTGATTTCTATGCCAACGCGCGAGCCGAAGCCGATGGTTATGACAGCCAGCATCAGAAAGCGCAGATCAACGTGCGCCAGCGGCATGCGGTAAAAGGCTTCCGCGCAGACTAATGCTCCGCAGAAGATAATCAGCCACATGCAAGGCTTGTCGTAGCGCTCTCTGTTTAAGGCTTTAGACACAGTACAGGCTCTTGAAACTGTTGTTATTAAAAGTCTTTTCAGGTCGTGTTTCTTCGGTGAGGCTGGCTGCCTTGTTGGCAGTTGAGATTCGGGGACAAGAGGCGAGCCGTATAGGTACGCTCGCCCTCATCCAGCATACAAAATCTGGAGCTTTATGACAACAAAATAGTTTTAAGCTTACTCCAGACCTCATCTTTACGGCTGTAAAGCCGATTTTGAGTAGCAGGTCATTTTCAATATTGAAGAAAATATTTATGAGCAAACATTCAACTCTTTGCGAGCTTTGCTCTTTTCTTTGCGCCTTTGCGTGAACCTGCAACCCTCATTAATCTTGAGTGTTAAGAGAATTGAGGGTTCACGCAAAGGCGCAAAGGGAAATGCTTAAGCTCGCTAAGCGGGTTTTCTATTGCTCTATTGATGAAAATGTCACTCTACCCGATTTTGCTCGCTGTATTCCTCTCATAAAAGAATCTTCTCTTTGCGGCAACTACAGTCTTGTAGTGCTGCGGTCTATCTCATGCAGGCCGTGTTGTCGCCGTTTGCGAGTACGGTCTGTGCGTTCACAAGAGTATCTGTGACCAGAATGCCATCCGTAATCAGAATGCCGTCCGTGACCAGGATGCCGTCGCCGAACATGCTGTTGTCGGTCACAAGGATTCCATCGCCGAGTAATATGTTCGTGCTCTGGAAAACGCTGCCTCCGCCCATCTTGCTGCCGTTGCTCGTCATGATATTGCTGCCGAGTCCGACGCCGCCTGTCATCATCTTCGAATTTATGCTCTGCGAGCTTGAGGTCTCGGTCACGCCGTCGCCTAGCAGACGCCCTTCGGCGTAAACCAGTTGATACTTGGTAATCAGGGCGTCACCATTTGCGGTCGTATGGTTGAGGACTACACCCTGCGCCCAGGGGAAAGTCCAACCCGCGATAGTGCTCTGTGGTGAAGGCGCGCACGAGGTCAACAAGGAACTTCCCAGAGTAGGCGGCAACAGGGTGTCTAAAAGGTTCGAGCGCACAAGCTTTGCTATATCAATCGCGCCCGCAGCATTCAATTCGCCCGCACCCTGCTCCAGTGTGTTGTAGCCCGCGAGCGGTTGCGCCGTGTACGTCAAGATCATCTTGATGACGTTCGGCGTCAGATTCGAGTTGGCTTGCAGCATCAGAGCCACAGTGCCCGTGACCATAGGCGTTGACATCGAAGTGCCGCTCAAATACATCAGCTTCATGTTGGTCGTACTGTATTTGTTTGTCTCAAGCGTAGGAAAAGTCCTCACCAGATAATTGTTCGCGGCTTCAGCCGAGATAATCTTGTTGCCGGGCGCGACCAAATCCGGCTTCATCAAGTTGTCGTAATGATGGATGCCGTTTGCGTCCGTCGAATAGCTGCGTGTAGGCCCGCGCGAACTGTAGGTAGTAACCGCGTCGTCGCTGCGCGCGTCCGTGCCGAAAGTATTCGACGCGCCAACGGTGATCGCCGAAGGCTCGTTGCCGGGCGAGTGAATGCCGCCGTACTGTTTTTGTCCCAAAACATTCTTTCCGTTGTTCCCGGCAGCCGCGACGACGACCAGCCCTGCGTTAACAAGCTTGCGCACGGCCTGACACAGCGGGTCGTTCTTGTATGAATTGACGGCAGGCGTGCCCAGACTCATGTTGACGACGCGAATGTTGTAGAGCGAATGATTGGACAGAATCCAGTCTAGAGCCTTGAGCACATTAGATTTCAATCCCAAGCCCATAGAGTTGAGCACACGCAAATTTATGATTGTTGCTCCCGGCGCAACGCCTTCGTACGCTCCTTGGGTTGGCGAGCCTGCGCCCGCCGCAATCGCAGCTACGTGCGTGCCGTGTCCGTATGGATCATCCACGCGTCCCTCGCCCGTAAAATCCTGACTGAAGGTTATGCGCGCAGGGCTGCCTGAGAAAGATTTGTGTGTAAGGTCTATGCCGGAATCCAGAAAGGCTATGCCTACGCCGCTGCCATCGTAAGTTGTACTCAACAGGCCGAGCAGCGCGCTCTGCGTTCGCTCCTGCTGCGTGCCTGTGGTTGTAGTGACGTGGCCTAGCACGCTCATCTGGTTGTCCAGCGAGACGTAAGAGATTTCCTGGTTAGAGGCCAGAGCTTGCGCGGCGCTCGCAGGCATCTCTACCACACGAGCATTAAAATTCTGGAAGCTGCGACGAACACGCGCGCCCACATTCCGCAAAAGATCATCATGACGGCTTCCCCAGTTGCCGTTCGGCTGGACTATGACGCGCACATGATCGCCAGCGTGCGACCCGTTCATCATATCGCGCAAATCCGAAGAGACTTTGTCTTCGTCATCACGTCTGGAGTTTTCACTGTCCTGGCCGCGTTGCTGTTGCGCCTGCGTCATGTTAGTGACGAACATGCCTGTCGAGAGGCACAACAGTAATGCGACCGCCGTCAGTCGCGCTAGCCTGGGGAATTTCATCATAAAATTCATCTCATTCTCCTATGATTGCGAGGCCTCGAAGGAGCCGTTCGCTTCGTATCATTCTGAAAATTGCAGATCGTAATAAAAGAAAAGGCCGAACTCCTCATCTAGCTTTTAAATCAGAAGAGTCGGCCACAAGTACACATTACAGAAGGAACACACACAGCTTTCACGGTCTACTTGCGGCGTCCTTCGGGAACTCCCACTACCATATTCCTCTTCTCGAAGAGAAACTTAGGCTGGTAAGCACATGCCGCCTCGGGCTTTCGCCTCAGAGTTAGCCTTTATATCGGTGACGATTGCTTTGAAAGATCGCAGGTGCTAACAGATGCGCACGCACGCCTCTTTTAGCGAGCGCTGTGCCAGCGCGATTAAGAATGGAATAGGGCAAAAAGCCCCAGAAACCGAGGATTCGAGAAATTTACTGTGTGGTCAGACTGACGAATCTTATCAGAATGAATGAAGCTTGAGCGGTCAAAAAGAATTGCGGAATGCGGATTTCGGAATGCGGATTGAAAGACAGCGAGCTTCTTATCAATCCGCATTCCGAAATCCGCATTCCGCTATCGGTACGCCGCAGGCGGTACTGACCCGGCTTCATGCTCACGAGCCGCAGTCAACGTTTGTGCGCGCGAGTTGTTGCCCGAACCGCTCCTGATACTCTCTGGAAGTCAGGAACGCGCAGACCATAGCGCGATATCCGCTCGCGTCCTGCGGCAGTTTTGAACTGAGTATGTTTAGCCAGAATTGGTAGCCGCCCGCGTCCGCATCACGCCTTAGATAACCGAAGTATTGCATCAAGACGAAACTGGGGTTGTATTCTCTCTGCTTGAATTCTGCAAACTCTATCACCTCGCGCATAACTTGCGAGCGCGTCGCGCCCGACTGCATCTCTTGAATCAAGTGTTGGCGCTCGGTCGTGTATGGCTTCAGGTTCGCAGTGTCCATCAGCTTGTTTACGAAATCACTGGGCGTCATTGTTGACGGGTAAGCTTGCTTGAACTCCGTGCGTGTTATCCACTCGTCGGCGAAAGACTGCTTGCTGGCCTCAAGGTTCGAGCCAGCCACAACCTTGCTTCTGTCCGAACTGAACTCCGCGAACGAGGGCTTGCGCCCCAAACTCGCTTTGTACATTCGATAGACGAAGTAGCCTGTGTCCTGAAATTCCAGTTCTATGAAGTAAGCGGCAGAGACTCCAACTCTTCTTGAGTTAATACAGTTGCGATCCGTGCCGCATTGCGTTATCTGCGAAGTCCAGTAAGAGAGACCGCCAGCGTCAGGCTCGCGTCCCAGAAAATCTCTGTAGTGTTGCGCGACGAAGAACTGCGCGTCATTTATAGGATTAGGCGCGAGCGCGCCGAAGGCTAAGCCGCTCATAGCTTGCTGGCCTCTGCCGTCAGCAAATGCGAAGACCGCGCCGTCCTGAAGGAAGCCTGTCATGTTCGGATCAGGGAAGACATCAACCTGCGGCGCGCCGCCGTTGCCGCCCGTCGAAGTGGAATCAGCCGCGCCCGAAGCGTCTTCGATGATATAAACATTTCCCACACGATCAACCGTCATCCCGTGAAAGAAGAGATTGTTGTCTAAGGAGAGTCCGACCACAACAACTTCATCATGGTCAGCATAGCCGTCCCAGTTATCATCATAGAGCGCAAGCATCACCGCGTCGTTACCGAAGGAGTGCGAGAAGACCACGCCGCGCGAGTTCGCAGCGATGTCTAAAGGCGCATCGTTCGAGAAGCGATATGAATAGTAGGGCTTAGCATCCAGCGTGTCTGGAATGCCGTCGCCGTCTCTATCGCGCACGATGTGAATTTCGTCCAGGTCGAAATCAGCTATGAGCAGATCGTTGTTCGGGAGAAGCGCGAGCGCGTTCGCATTGTAAATCAGGTTGCTCCCGACTTTGACAAGTTCGCGCGAGCGCGTAGTGTCAAACCCGCCCGTCGTGTCGTCGCGCACAAGAAGCACCACGCCCGCCGTAGGCTCGTTGTTCGGATCGTTTCGGTCATTGTAGTTGTAGTAGCCGCTCGACGAAACGATGACAAATTCGCGCCCCTGCTTAGAGACGCCCGTTACGACCGAAGCGGCGGAAGGAAGATTGAAATCGCGGCGCAGATTGTAGGTTTGAGAGAAACCATTGTCGCGCACGAAGTCGCCGTTCGTATCGAGCGCAGTGACAAGTACGCCTATCAATTCATCATCTGTGGTTGTCGCAGTCCCTTTATTATCAACCGCCGAATAGACTTCGTAGCGCGCGCCCGAACGACCCACAGCAATATCGAACGAGCCACCAAGTGAATCGAAAGTCGTGCGCTCGTCAGCAACCATGTCGTTGTTGCGATCAACGTACTGCTCGTCCGTGCCCGCAGTTGAAGTGATGCTCAGTTGCGATGTGTGCAGCACGCGCATGAGCGGCGTGCCCGCGCCAATCAACGCTTCAGTGCTGTTCCCGTAAGAGTAAAGCTCGCGCGCAGGTGGGCGCACAGTCCTGCGCGCTTCGTCTGAATTAACGGCGCGTTCGCGCAAATCTTCGGTGCGAACGGGCGCGGTTGAATTCGGGCGTGTGCGATTTGGGCCGAAGCTTCCTTGCGCTGATACAGCACGTCGCGTGTCAGGCGTGAACTCTTGCCCGGAAATGTTCTGCGCGTGGCTCACACTGGTGAAAGTGTTTGCGCCGAGCGCAAGGCAGATGAATGCGAGAGCGATAAGATAAATGCTAAGCCTTATGGAAAACATTTGAAGAACTCCTTTCGGAATTGCGGAATGCGGAATTCGGATTGCGGATTGAAAGCTCGGATTTGAGATTTGAAATTTCAAATTTGAAATTTCAGATTTGAAATCCCAGATTAAAGAATTCAATCCTTCTCTTAAATCCGCAATCCGAAATCCGCATTCCGCAATTTCTCCTTAACGCCTGCCGTCTCGTTGCTCCCTGTTTTCAGGGGAGCGCGCTGGCGGATGAGCAGGCTGCTGTCGCTCTTCGCGCTGCTCGTGCTGCGGAGCGGGATGAGATTCGGGCTGCTCGTGTCGCTGCGGCGGAGGCTCTTGATGCTGCGGCTCAGGTCGCTGCGGTGGCGGCTCTTCGCGTCGCGGCTCTGTGTGCGTCGGCGGTTCGGACGTTCGCGCCGGAGGCTCATGCCGTTCGGGAGGAGCGGCTGGCCTTTCGGGTCGCTCAGGCCGCTCGTAGTGCGGTGACTCCTCGCCAGGCGAGACGGGGCGCGGTCGCTCCGCAGGCGCAGTTCTTCTCTCACGCGGTCGCTCATTCTCGTCCGAAGGCGTCGCAGGACGCTCTGGCGTATAAGATGGCCGCTCCGGTCTTATGACACGCGAAGGCGCGCCCTCGTTCCCGCCAGCGTTTCTTTCACCGCCGCGTTCAGCAGGAGGACGAGCAATGGTGCGCGTGGGACGCTCGACCGCTCCAGTCGGTCTATACGCTCCTGCGCCCACAGGTCTGTCCGTTCCCGCTTCAGCGCCGCCCGAAGCGTTTCCGATTCTGGGAGCGACGCGCGGCTCGCGCCCTTGAAATAGACGCTCGCGCCGCAGGCCTTCGTCGAGCGCTCGGCCAGGCGCGCGCGCTGCCGCACCTGTTGCGCGCTCCGGCAGAGTCTGAACGATTGATGGTGCTGGACGTGTCGGCAAATTGCGCGCGGGTCTGGCTGCGCCAGCGGAAGAGTTTGCATCGCCTTCAACCGGCGAGACAGGAAGGCGTCCGCGCACAGGTTCGCTCGTAATCGCGCGCCTTGCTATGTCGGCTGTAGCCGGTTGAACTCGCGCGGCCTCTGTTCCGAACTCGCGCGCGGGCGCTGTCGTCACTGCGCGAAGATAAGCAGGATTGGTGCGCTGCAAGCCTGCTATCTCGCCAGAGCGCAAAGGCGTCAGACGATCAGGCGCGCGACGTTGAAAGTTTCGCGCGTAAGGATCGTGCTGGTTGTACGAGAGCGGATACCACGCTATGTGATTTCCGTGAGAAGTCCCTACGTTGACGAACACTACGAGCGCAGGACGCCAGAAGCTTCTATGCGAGTAGTAATGGTGATAACTGTGCGGCGTCCAGCACCAGTAATTGTTGTAGTAAACCCAGCGACCGTAGTGATAAGGCGCCCAGCCCCAAGGCTCGTCTCCAACCCAAGTCCATCCGTAAGGCGGACACCACGTCCAGCGACCATAGCGGTACGGTGCCCAATCGTAATAGTTGTTGATAACCGTCACGTGCGGGCGCCAAATCCATCCGTAGTCGTTCACGTAAACCCAGTTGCCGTAGGCGTCCAAATCTTCTGCGCCCCAGATGTAATCATCATAGTAGCGATTGTCGTATCGCAGACGTTGCGAAAGATAGTGCTCGCGTTCCCTGACCCAATCGTCCCAGTAATCTAATGAAGGCGCGCTAGTGATGTCCCAATCGCCGTCCGAATTAACGTAAGCTAAGAACTCCGCGCGCCGACCGTCGCGCAGGGTGAAACCGGAAGTTTCGGAATAGATTCGAGCGCGCCCGCCATCTCGCGTAGTTACGCTCACGCGACCTTCGTGCGTTACGTCTAGACGATAAAGCCCCTGCGTCTCTGCTGCTATGGTCGTGCCGGGCGCATCAACTTCAAAATATTCATGCTCGCGGTCAAAGCGCGCTAAACGTATGCTCGCCGTTCCTTCTGGAAGACTTAAAGCGAGGCCTTCATCGCGCAAGGTCACTATGCGAAGAACTGAATCCTCGCCCACGCGCACGAAGTTTTTTGAATCAATCTGAATCTCCACGCGCGCGTCATGAGCGGTTGCGAGCGCATCGCCTTCGACCATTGGATAATTCAGAGTCGCGCGCTCCCAGTTCTGGCCGCCCGCGCGCTTTAATTGAACGTCGCCGCGAATAAGGCTTATACGCACGACACGCGCGTGCACGTCATACTCGTCGGCGTAGTCTTCATCATTATTGTTCATCGCGGCGAACGTCAGATTGCTTGAAAGCAGAACTATCAGGAGAGAGAGAAGAGCAATGGACAAGAGTTTGGTGTAACGCATGATGCGTGCTCCTTTTTTGAGAATCTAACAAGGGGATGTGGATCGCCCAATTCGGAAGACGCGCCGAAGAGAACAAGTGTTAACGCGGCCTCCGTCAAGAGTCTTCAGAGGCGTTAACGAGCGAGGGGTCGTTGAAGCTCTTCGCTCAGGCGCGAGAGCAAAGCGTGTGCCTGTAAGAACAGTTTTCAGTTTTTAGTTTTCAGTTTTCAGAAAGAAGAGCGAACAGGCTTTTATAGCGGTTCTCACTTGAATGCGACTCATGTCAGTACCGCCTGCGGTAGCGGGCGGGTCGTAGCCGCACCGATACCCGCCCGCTACCGCAGGCAACTGAAAACTGTTTTTACGCGAGATGGTGCAGGCGCGGCACTATATCGTGCGCGGCGGGCGAGAAATCATGTTGGGAATTTTTCGTAACTTATCTTGAATCACTGATGAGAACAGCGTCTCGTATGACGGTGCCGCGCGTGCAGGCTAACGTGTGTCCGTCGCGCGAATAGTTGAATGTGTTCATCAGGTATTCGGTAAAATTGGTCAACTGTTTTGGCGCGCTTCCGTCTAGCGGCTGGCTCCAGATGTTCGTCACGTTATTTTTAGTAGCGGTGTAGAGCAGCGAGCGCCCGTCCTGCGACCAGCGCAGAGTGACCCCTATGGCAGCGCTCGGCGGTATCTCGAAAGTTTTGATGGGTGCGCCGCCATCGAATGATATGACTGCGATCTTATTCGGCGGCGCGTTGATCGTCGCCTGAATGTTGGCGCGTTCTGGATACAGGTAGGCTATGAATTTGCCGTCGGGCGAGACTACGGGCGCTGCGGCATGGCTGTCCGAGACTTGGACAGGGTCGCCGCCTTCGACAGCCACTTTCCAGAGCGTGAGCTTGCCGGAGGAGTGGAGCGAGGAGTAAAGCACCCACTGGCTATCTGGGGAAAAGCTGGGCAGCAAGTCCACGAAGCCGCTCGTCAAATGTTTCGGGTTGCTCCCGTCCGAGTTGATGCGCCAGAGATTGCGCTTACTCTCTCTTACGGAAGAGAAGACTATGTAGCGCCCGTCGGGTGAAACCACAGGGGCGCGCGCGTCAGCGCCCCTAGTCAACTGCTTACGGTTGTTCCCGTCGGCATCTATTATCCAGAGGTCGGCCACGCCATTCGTGTTCGCGTCAAAGACTATGCGCCCGTCGGGCGTCCAGGATGTGCTGTCGTCTCCGCTGCCCACGTAGGCCACACCCGTCGGAAGCTTGACGGCGCGTGCGGCGTCGCCTTCGGGTGCGACCCAAACATCCGATAGCAGGCTTAGCTGTATAGTGACGAACTTGCTGTAGTCAGCCGTGAAGCTGAGCGAACGGTAGATGTTCAGGTCATTGGTTATCTGGCGCTCGCGCCCTTCCGGGTAGGAGAGAAACCAGACCTGTGCGTCCGGCATTTCAGGGCTGCGCGCTATCAAGACAAGCCCGCTCATGTCAGGCATCCATTCGACGCGGCCAATGTGAGGCCAGGTGTGTGGCGAAAGTTCCTGCTCCGTTCTATCCGCAACGCGCACCGCTATTATGCTGTCGCTTGCTATAGACTTAACCAAGGCGCACGCGACAATCTGGCCGTCAGGCGACCAGGACGGGCCTGTGAATGAATTAGGAAAGAAGAATTCGGGCGGCTTGCGCGCGGCTAGCTCCTGCTCGTTTGTGCCGTCAACGTTAGCTATAAAAAGTCCGCTCTCTCCCGGATTAGGAAAGTCTCCACGTATGAAAGCAAGGCGTTTTCCGTCGGGCGAAAAACTGACGGGGCTGTCTATCTTTTCGAGCACCTTAAGAGGTGTGCCGCCGAGCACAGGTATGCGATAGAGCACGCCTATGTCTGCGCCGCTATTACCCCTGGTTATGTAGTAAAGGTCGTTGCCGTCGCGCGAGAACGTCACTCCGTAGTAAGCGACCTGCGCCGGAGGAATTATCTGCGTGTCGTTTGTGGCGCTCACCTGTCTTATCCATAGGCTCTGCTTTCCGGCATCGCTCAGGATGTAGACCAAATATTTTCCGTCCGGCGAGATGGCCGCATGAATCGCTTTGCCCGTATTGGTGAGCCTTGTTATCTTCATCGTCTGAAAATAGGCGACCCGCCCTGTTCGATTCATAAACTTGTAGAGGCCGAACGAGGCTGCGGCCACCGCGACGCCGAGCGCAACTAGGACAAGAACGACTCCCGTCTTATGGCGACGAAACTCAAGGCTTAGGGCAGCACTGAGCGCGTTTGTAGTCCCCTTAATCTCGTCGGTTGTCGCTGCTGCTTCGTCCGCAGTAACGCTTTGAGGAAGATTCGTACGGTTTGCGGTCTCGCTGCGTACGTTCGGCGTGACTGAATGCTCCAGCTTAGCTTCAAAGTCCCGCTCTTCTTTCAAGCTCTTCAAATCTAGCAGCAAGTCTTTAACGACTTGATAGCGCTTCTCACGATCTTTCCGAAGAGCTTTAGTTACTATGCGCGCCAACTCTGCCGGGACTTCGGGCGACACTTGCGAAAGAGGCTGTGGCTCTATCTTTAATATAGAAGCGATTAGATCGCTAGGCGTCTCGCCCTCGAAAGGCTGATGACCCGCCAGCATCTCATAAATCACAACGCCAAGACTGAAGATGTCTGTGCGAGCATCAATCGCCTGGCCTCTGGCCTGCTCAGGCGACATGTACGCGGCAGTTCCCATGACAAGCCCCGAAGCCGTGTTGACCTTCATGCGCGTGAGCGCTTCTCCGTCCAACGTGGCGCGCGGCGTTTCCATCAGCTTTGCCAGACCGAAATCTAAAATCTTAACGATGTGGTCGCGCCGACGGAGCATTATGTTCTCAGGTTTGATGTCGCGATGAATTATTCCAGCCTCGTGCGCAGCCGCCAGAGCATCAGCGACCTGAATAGATATGTTCAGGACATCGTCAATGCTGAGCGGCGAGCGCGCGGCGCGCTGTCGAAGTGTCTCGCCTTCTACGTACTCGGTCGCAATGAATCTGGTCGAGTCAACTTCGCCGATCTCGTAGATTGTAAGAATGTTCGGATGGTTAAGAGCAGAGGCCGAGCGCGCTTCTTGCTCGAATCTTCTCAGGCGATTCATATCTTTTGAGAAGGACGACGGCAGAAGTTTCAGCGCAACCTTGCGCCCCAATTTTTTATCCTGTGCCAGATAGACTTCGCCCATTCCGCCACGCCCAAGCGTGGACAAGACTTCATAAGAACCGATCTCTTGACCGGCTTTCAAATCCGCTTGCTGCTCCACTATCAACTCTGCCGCAACTTCGTAAGCAGGAGAGTCAATGAAACTCCCCATCTGCTCATGAGAGCGTATGAGCGATTCCACCTCGCTGCGCAGTGCAACGTTTCCGCGACAAGCTTCGTCAAGAAAAGCTGCGCGCTTCAGCGGCTCGCGCTCAATCGCCGAGTGAAAAATCTCTTTGACCTTTTGCCAACGCTCAGGGGTCATAAAACAGTTTTTAGTTTTCAGTTTTTAGTTTTCAGTTGGTATGTAATCAGCAAAGCTCTTCGCTTTTTCTGAAAACTGAAAACCAAAAACTGAAAACTGTTCTCATCCTTATCTCAAATCCAACATCCAGATATTGCCCGTGGCCTCCGAGTACTCGTAGGCTATCTGATTTCCCAGAGGCGACCAATCAGGATAGCGAACGAATTCGTTGAGCTTAGTGTAATTGGTCAACTGCTTCTGTTGTTTGGTTGTGCGCGACACCCAATAGACGTTCCAAACGCCGTCACGCTCGCCTGCAAAGAGGACTCTATCTCCATCCGGCGAAAAACTGTACGGCCAGCTTCGGCCATGCTCGAAAGTCAGTTGAGTGGATTCGCCTCCATCGCTAGGCATAATCATCAAGTATGCATCATCGCCGCGCTTCATCTGATAGGCCAACCATTTTCCGTCGGGCGACCACGCAGGGAATCCAGCCAATTCCTGATCGAATGTCAACTGTCGGGGCTGTCCGCCGGAAACCGGAACTGTCCAGAGGTTAATGACTCCCCTTTCATCAACCATATTGAAAGCTATCTGTTGCCCATCGGGTGACACCCGCGCGTACTGTATGTCTCGCCCAGCGTCGTAGAGGATATGCTCTCTGCCCGTTTGCAGGGAGGTAACCCACACGCTCCAATGATTATCGCGGGCAGAAGTAAATGCGATTCTGTCTCCGTCTGGAAACCAGCTCGGAATATTTCCGTAGGAAGGAGTCGGCGTAGGATTGTTGCCATCAGCATCCGCAACCCAGAGGCTCACGCGCCCGCCTTGCAGAAACTGTATGAACGCAAGCTTTCGCCCGTCTGCGGAAAAAGCTGGCTGAGAGTTTCGCGCGCCCGTTTGATTCGTAAGCTGCTTCGGAGTCCCCACTGCCAGACTGTTTGGCGATACGGAAAGAGACCAGATGTTACTCGCAAGCGTCTGCGCGCTATAGGCTATTCTCTTTCCGTCTGCTGAGAGCGTCAGACCGGTGATCACTGAAACGCCGCTGTCCGTAACTCTCACTGGCTCATCCGTAGGTTCGTCATCAGTAGGCGAAATGGGCAGCATCCACACTGCCGTGCCGACCACGAAGTAGATACTGCGGCCATCAGGAGAGTACAGAGGATAGCTTGCGCGCCCCTCAAGCGGATCTCTCCAACTAACAGACTGTCCGGCTCGCGCACTTGGCCTATGCGACAACTGTTTCAAACCATCGCCGGTAATGGAAACAGACCAAATCTGCTGAGTTGTG
Source organism: Acidobacteria bacterium 13_1_20CM_3_53_8 (assembly GCA_001920415.1). Taxonomy (GTDB): domain Bacteria; phylum Acidobacteriota; class Blastocatellia; order Pyrinomonadales; family Pyrinomonadaceae; genus 3-1-20CM-3-53-8. The sequence goes on from MNJR01000028.1 coordinate 116,310, forward strand.
TAATTAAGATCGACAAAGGCTATACGCTGATTATTGGGAGACCATGATGGTAAGAGATGCCCGCCCGGCGGGTTGCCTACCTTTGTAATCTGCTTCGGTGTGCCGCCTTCTGACGGAACAACCCAGATAGTTGACGAGCCTACTGAGCCTGCGCCTATAGTGGAAGTAGCGTCCGATTGAAATGCGATCATAGCGCCGTCATGCGACCAGGCGGGAGAAGCGCCGAACTCTGTCAACTGTCGCGGCGAGCCGCCAAAAGTTGGCACAACCCAAATGCCGCCACGCTTCTTTGAGAAGTAAGCTATGCGCTGGCCGTCGGGCGACCAGGCGGGTTGGAAATTCTCCTGCCCGTCGGAAGTCACCTGTATTTCACGCCCCCCCGGCGTGAGTTGCTTAATATAGACCTCGAAACTTCCCTGATGGTTGGAGCTGTAAGCAACTGAGTGTCCGTCAGGCGAAAGCGTTGGTTGAGCGTCTAGTCCAGACCAAGCCGTTATGCGTGTGATGCTTGCAACGGCGGGCGCTTCCGCCGTGCTGTTATGGTTGGAAGAAGCTGTGGATTGATGTCTGCCAAGAAATTTGTAAAGCCCGAATGCGGCAGCGATGATTGCGACACCGAACGCCGCTAGAATTATCGCCGTCCCGGTCTTGTGGCGCTTAATCTCTTCCGTCAAAAAGCCACTAAAATGTGTTGCGCGTGCTTCTTTAATCTCATCGGTTGGAGCTTTCGTCTCATCGCGCGCAAAAGTCTGAGCAGTTGTCACGCTTGCGGCTTCGACACTCCTTTTCGGCGCGACCGCATATTCTAGCCTGGCCTGAAACTCCAACTCTTCTTTCAAGCTCTTCAGATCAAGCAGCATGTCCTTGACGACTTGATAACGCTCCTCTCTATTTTTGCGAAGAGCTTTCGTTACGATGCGTACAATCTCATTCGGAGTATCGGGCGCGAGGCTGGCGAGAGGCAGCGGCTCGGTTTTTAAGATAGAAGCGATCAGATCGCTAGGTGTGTCGCCCTCGAACGGAGCTTGACCCGTTATCATCTCGTAGATGACAACGCCCAGACTCCATATGTCCGTGCGCTCGTCAACCGTGAGACCGCGCGCCTGCTCCGGCGACATGTAGGCCGCAGTGCCTATGACCAGACCCGGAGCCGTTCTCACCATAGCTCTTGTCGGCGCTTCGTCGTCAGAGGCCACTGCCTGCTTCTCAGCCAATTTTGCAAGCCCGAAGTCCAGAACTTTCACATAGCCGTCAGGACGAAGCATTATGTTTTCGGGCTTTATGTCGCGGTGGACTATCCCTGCCTTGTGCGCGGCGGTGAGCGCGTCCGCAGCTTGAATGGCTATTGAGAGCGCTTCGTCAAGAATTAAAGGCGCTTGCCTCATACGACGACGCAACGTTTCGCCTTCAACGTATTCGGTCGTGATGAAGTTTGAGCCTTTGTCCGCGCCGATTTCGTGAATAGTGATAATGTTCGGATGGTTGAGCGCGGAGGCAGCGCGAGCTTCCTGCTCGAATCTGCGCAGACGATCTTTATCTTTCGTAAACGATTTGGGCAGAAGTTTCAGCGCGACCTTTCGCCCCAATCGCCTGTCTTCGGCTAGATAAACTTCGCCCATACCGCCCGTGCCCAGAGGCGAAACGATTTCGTAATTGGCAATCTTTTGCCCGGCTTTTAACTCTATCTGATCTTCCAAGATCATCCCTGCGGCGACCTCATAAGCTGGCGAATCAATGAAGCTGCCTTCCCTTTCATGCGAAGCGATTAAGGATTCGACCTCGCGGCGCAACGCAACGTTTCCGCGACAAGCTTCGTCAAGAAACGCTGCGCGCTTATGCGGCTCGCGCTCAATCGCCGAGTTGAATATAGCCTTCACCTGTTGCCATTGTTCGGGCGTCATAAAATCAGTGATGAGTGATAAGTGATGAGTGATGAGATAAGAGAAGCGGTGAAAGGTAAATGGTCAATGATAAATAGAAGATAGCTCTTATCCATTTACCATTTACTATTCTCCATTCACCTTCTTATCACTTATCACTCATCACTTATCACTGCCTTGTCCTTATCTCAATTCCATAAGCCAGATGTTGCCCGTCGTCTCAGCATATTCGTAAACAATCTGATTTCCCATAGGTGCCCACGCGGGGTAGCGTACGTATGCGTTGAGCTTTGAGTAATTCGTCAACTGCTTCTGTTGTTTAGTTGTGCGCGAGACCCAGTAGATATTCCAGAGGCCGTTTCGGTAACCTGCGAAAGCTATACGGTCTCCGTCCGGTGCCCAATCGTGCGGCCAACTGTGACCGTGATCAAAAGTCAACTGTGTGATTGCGCCGCCGCCCGATGGCATCACAGCAAGATACGAGTCGTCCCCGCGCTTCATTTCGAAGGCGAGGAACTGCCCGTCGGGCGACCAGCAGGGGAAGCCCGCCAACTCGTTGTCAAAGGTTAGCTGCACAGGACTCCCGCCCTCCAGAGCTACAGTCCATACGTTGATAGTTCCGCTCTTTTTGGAGTTGAACGCGACCTGCCTTCCATCGGGCGAGAGATTAGCAAACTCAACCCCGTCTCCCAGGTCTAGAAGAGGTTTGTTGTCACCGCCCGCGAGCGTGGTTGACCACAGCACCTGACGATCGTTATTGCGATCGGAGAGAAATGCGATCCTGTTGCCGTCAGGAAACCAACTCGGCATGTTTTCGATGGCTGGGTCGGCTGTCAGTTGAGTCAGATTATTGCCGTCCGCATCCGCCACCCAAATATCGGCGCTAGTTCCTGAGCGCCACTTATTAAATGCGATCTTTCGCCCGTCGGGTGAAAAGCGCGCAAGATTATTTCGTGCGCTTGTATCGTGCGTAAACGGCGCTGGCGGCCCCGTAGCCTCGCGCGAATTCGGCGATAGGGGAACTGACCAAAGATTGCTCGAAAGCGCTAACGCGCCATAAGCCATCCTCTTCCCGTTGGCGGAGATTGTCAGATGCCTGATGTTCGTAGGCCCCCCACCCATGACTTGCACGGGTTCGCCCACTTGCTCACCGGTCTTCTGTGAAACGCCAACCCTCCACAGACCACCCCGCGCCGTGTAGAAAACAGTTCCCCCATCGGGCGAGTAGATAGCGTCGTCAACGTTCTCCGAAGTGATTTTCTTCAATTCGCTTCCTTCGACAGAGATAGACCATATAAACCCGGACGTAAAATCGCTGGCGGTGAACACTATACGTTTTCCATCTGGAGACCAGGATGGTGCGCCGTGTCCGCCCGCCGGATTTCCCTTCTGTGTGATCTGTTTCGCCGTCCCGCCCTGGGATGAGATTACCCAGATGGTCGAAGGCGGCATGGCGTTTCGTTCGTGCGCGCCGATGGAAAGCGGCGCGTTAGATTGAAACGCTATCATAGAGCCGTCGTGCGACCACGCGGGGTGTGAGCCGAACTCTGTCAGTTGTTTCGAGACGCCGCCCAGCGCTGGCACTATAGAGATGTCTCCGCGCTTCATAGAGTAATAAGCTATGTGCTGTCCATCAGGCGACCACGCTGGCTCCAGGTTCTGCTGTCCGTCCGAAGTTAATTGAATCTCTCGCCCGCCTGCCGTGAGTTGTTTGACGTAGATTTCAAAGCTCCCGCTGTGATCAGAACTATAGGCGATGGAATTCCCGTCTGGAGAAAGCGACGGAAAATCGTCTAGACCCGGCGAGTAAGTGATCTGTGTATTTCGCAGCACGCTCACAGATTCAGACGGTGCGGTTTCTGTTTGCGAGACGGTTGCAGACCGTTTTATAAAGAACTTGTAAAGCCCGAAGCTCAAACCAACAAAGACGAGCGCCGCTAGAGCAAGGACTATCGAGCGCCTGCCACCTTTCATCAAACTTAGCGCAGGCTTAATGCTTGCGGTAACGTTTGCGTCGCTTATTTCGCCCGTGCGCTTTGACGACTCAGCCGTTATCATCTGGCTCGTCTGTTGACTGGCTGTTGCGGCTTCTCCCGCATCACTCGCTTCGGGCGCGACCGCTTGTCCGAGTTTAATCTGAAACTCCAACTCTTCTTTCAAACTCTTCAAATCGAGCAGCATATCCCTGACATCTTGATACCGCTCGTCCATGTCTTTGCGAAGAGCCTTCGTAATGATGCGCGCAAGCTCCGACGGAACTCCGGGCGAGAGATGGGAAAGAGGCGTCTGCTCTGTCTTCAAAATGGAAGCGATAACATCGCTGGGCGTTTCACCCTCGAACGGCACACGCCCGGCGATCATCTCGTAGAGAACTGCGCCGAGCGAGAAAATATCCGTTCGCTCGTCAACCTCAAGCCCACGCGCCTGCTCAGGCGACATGTAATTGGCCGTACCCATAATCATGCCGGGCGCTGTGTTGATCTGCATGCGCGTGGGCGTTTCCGGCCCGGAGGTGATTGCTAGCCGCTCTGCCAGCTTCGCCAGTCCGAAATCCAAGACCTTCACCAACCCGTCCTCGCGCAGCATCACGTTCTCTGGCTTTATATCGCGGTGAATTATTCCTGCCTTGTGCGCAGCCGCGAGAGCAGATGCGATCTGAACCGCCACATCAATCGCCTCAATAATTTCTACACCCTCTCGCTGCACACGCTGGCGCAAGGTCTCGCCATCAATGAATTCCGTTGCGATGAAATGGCTTGCGCCCGCTCGCCCGATTTCGTAGATGGTGAGAATGTTCGGGTGGTTAAGGGCGGATGCTGCGCGCGCCTCCTGCTCGAATCTTCTGAGGCGATTCACATCTTTCGTAAACTCTCTCGGCAATAGCTTCATTGCAACACGGCGTCCGAGCCGCATGTCTTCCGCAAGATAGACTTCGCCCATTCCGCCCTTGCCGAGCAGACCGACTATTTTGTAGGGACCTACGAGTTCACCTATTAACGAGTGCGCAGTGTCATCCATTAAAAACTCAGCCGCAACCTCATACGCGGGCGAATCAATGAAACTTCCAGCCTCTTCATGAGAGCGTATGAGCGATTCTACCTCTACGCGCAGCGAGTCCCGCCCGGCGCAGGCTTCGTCCAAAAACACGGCGCGGCGTTCCGGCGCTATATCAAGCGCGGAATGAAATATCTCTTTCACCTGCTGCCACTGCTCCGGGGTCATGGCGGTTTTCTGCTCCGAAATTAACACTTAGAACTCATTTCAAACCCGCTTTGCGATCTTATCTCTTATCTTTGCGCCTTTGCGAGAACATGCAATTCACATGATTCTTAAGAGTTAAGATAATTGCTGTTTCACGCAAAGGCGCAAAGGGAAATGCTTAAGCCCGCAAAGGGGTTGAGCTATTTCTATTAAGGTTTGAAACGCGCTCTTAGTTTCTCTCCTATTTATTAATGCGAAGGTTAACCTGCGAATCCCTCAAAAGAAGCGGGAAATTTATGAGAGTTCGCGGCGAAGCCACGCGCGCGCTAGTTTCCAGTCGCGCTCTATGGTGGCGTGCGAGATGTTCATCACTTCAGCCGTCTCTTCAATCGTCAGCCCGCCGAAGAATTTCAGTTCAACTATGCGCGCCTGTTGCGAATCCATCTGGGCCAACTCCTCCAGAGCCTCGTTGAGCGCCAGAAGATCAATTTCGGGCTGCTCGATTATCCGCTCAGCGTGTGTTAAGGAGAGCTTGTGCTGGTCTGCGCCGCCGCGCTTTTCGGCATTATGCTGGCGCGCATGGTCAACAAGAATCTGGCGCATAAGGTTGGCTGCGATGCCGAAGAACTGCGCGCGGTTCTGCCAGCGCACGTTTGCCTGATCAATAAGTCGCAGGTAGGCTTCATTGACTAATGCTGTGGGTTGCAGCGTGTGGTCGGCGCGCTCGCGTCGCAGGTACGAGCTTGCCAGCCTGCGCAGTTCGTCATAAACGAGCGGCATCAGTTGATTGAGCGCTGCCTTATCGCCCGCGTTCCAGTCGAGCAGCAGTTTTGTGACCGACTCTGGCTGCCCCATCTCGAAAATTTCTCCCGTTCTATTTCAGAAAGCTAAATCGTTGGCCGAAGGCAGGTTTCGGTTTACCAGGGCCGTGCTTGAAGGGTAATTCTACATCAAAAATTTTCGCGTGCGTGAGGGAATTTCTGCGCGCGTTGCGCATGTGAGAGTAGGAGGGATTGAAAAAGGCGACAATCCCCGGAAAAAATCCGAAATTTTTGAAAAAGAAGGCAGCCCCCAAGAGGCCGCACATGAAAGAAGGAGACACAATGAAAAGCGCAATGAGAATCATCACCACGTTGAGCCTGTTCGTTCTGATAGCAGTGAGCGCGCACGCTCAGACCAGCAACTACCAGATGCGTGCAAGCATCCCTTTCAAGTTCACCGTTGGACAGAAGACGCTCCCCGCAGGCGATTACACAATAAGCTTTGTCAACCGAGCTTCCGACGCCACTATGATGTTGATAAAGAGCACGGACGGCCACGTGAGCAAGATAATGCAGATGCTCCCCGTCCAGGCGCGCGAGATTCAAGAGAGCGGCAAGCTGGTGTTCAACCGCTACGGCCAGCAGTATTTTCTATCGCAAATCTGGTCGCCAGCAGATCAGACTGGCCTACAGCTTCCAGCATCCAGCACCGAGCGAGCACTGGAGCGCGAGCTAGCACAGAATGAAAGAGAGCGCGTGACCGTAGCCCTCGCACGACGCTAGAGAAATTCCGAAGTTTCTGGAAAAGCCCTTCCGTCGCAAGTGACCCAAATGAAAGTTGAGACGGAAAAAGGCAGAGGCCGCAAGCACCCAAGCTTGCGGCCTCTGTCTTTTTGAAAATTTTATAGCCCAAGCTAAATCCAGCCCGCTCTTTTTGCTGTGCGTAGCCGATGACAGTTGGCACATACGACCTCGCACTTAGCAATCTCGTCTAAAAGAGCTTGCATCGAACCGCTCGCCATAATACGAGATACTTTTTTAATCTTGTTCCCGCGCACATGGTCAAACTCCATCACGAACCAAGGATACTGATGATTACAATCCGTGCATGGAGCGCTCTTTACTTCCTGCACTACCTTCCACTTTTGTTGGTAGCGCCACTTCGAGCTAGAACGTCCAATTCCCTTGTCGGCCTCGTATCGCTCCCGGTCATATTCGCGCCGACAATCAGGACAGAAGCCGTCTCTACGAGCTTCGACAGACTTACAGCGGGAACAAGTTCTCATGCTTTGAAATTAGTAAGAAATTCTTAGGAGGGTGAATAGGGCATAGGAGACTTGAACTCCTACTCTCCGCCTTGAGAGGGCGGCGTGTTAACCAGTTACACCAATGCCCCTTAAGCGATAAAAATTATAAAGGCTCGCATGTATCTTGGCAAGTTGGCATCTCTCTGCCGATAGTGGGTAAATTGTATGTATAGCTAGCGGCGAGTCCGTTTCGGCAATTTCTCTGGCAAGTCCATCTCATCATCAATCAAAACATCCGTACTGACACCAGCCACGCGCGCATATTTCAAGACAATGATTAGCGGTGGCTCGCGCCTGCCTAATTCGTAACTTGAAATCTGCGTGTACCAAATATCATCCTCAAACCCTAAACGCCTGAGCATCTCAGTTTGAGAAAGCCCAAGCGCATCACGAATCTGCCTTAGCTTTTCGCCAAGACGCTTTGACCTGAGACGTGCGCCGCCCATCAGGAGTTACCTCCCGACAGGACAGAAGTTGCGCGCAACGGCTTGCAACTATAATCAATTGAATATAGTATGCTCTCGCTCAAGCGAGTCGCCGTGAGAATGAACCTTTCATTCAGAACGGCGATGCTCATTACTCACTTTGAGGCTTTGAGGCGTCGCATTAGCCGTCACTTGTTTTCAAAGACTAGAACGTGCGCGCTAGTTTACCAAAGAGCACGTTTACTTCATATCACTTTATGGCAGGAATTTATCTTTAAGAGAATCGGTTCGGGAGCGCGTTCTTTGAGGGTAGGCCGCGCTCCCGATGCTTGCACGCCCGTTAAGTGTGGGTTCGGGTTTGTGCAGAAGAGGCCGCCGTGACGTATGACCTCCCACGTCAGACACGGTGGCCTTGCTTTTAGGCCGTGAGCAAATCTTTCAACTCCCAAACGCTCTTTGTAATCCCGGCCTCTATAGCGGGCGTGCATTTGATTATAGAATGAATCCTGCAAAAGTTGTAATAGGCGAAGTAAAAAGCTCCTGTCACGCAGTTGAAATGTTTAAAAGAAAGCGACAACGAGTCTGCGCTAGCAGACGATTAGAGTAAAGCCCCTGACGAAGCCGCAGGCGGAGTCTGGGGTTACAGGTTGAGAAGATAGATGGAGTCTGCGTTAGCAGACGGTAGAGGCAAAGATGAAAGCATAAACATCTGCCGTCTGCTGTCGCAGACTCTAACCGCTTTTCAATCCTTTACCCCAGACTACGCCTTCGGCTTCGTCAGGGGCTACATTCTGGTCGCCTGCTGTCGCAGGCTCGTTGAGCGACTTCGACAAAGTTACTGATGCGTAACATCAGTAAAAAGCTAAAGCCGCTTATGAAGTCCGCTCATCGGCAACACAGATTTACCCCACTACCTCTCCGCCAACTTTGCGTGCTTTGCTCTTGCCGGAAGCGAAATAATACGCAGGCGTTGGGCTAAATTTTTCTGTGGACTTTATGCGAAGCGCTAGAGGTGCGCACATTTCGCGTGGGCACAAAGCTTGCAGCGCAATGGGACTCGGCGGCCATCTTTGAGCGCCGTTCGTGGCTGGTGTTATACTTCGTGATGCGTCGGCTCGGTGACATCTTCGATTCAAGAAGCGCGAAGAGATGAGATCAGGTCTCCCTCAAATTCAAGACAGGTTGAGAACTCGCCGTTAATTATGCCTCGAACTTTTTTGAACCAATGCGCAAGAGAGATGGGTAAGCGCGGTCACTCCTTTTCTAAAATCCAATTCAAGCATCTGTATCGAAGGAGACGTGGATGAAGATTGTTGTGCTCAGAGAAACGCTGCCGAATGAAGCGCGTGTGGCGCTCGTGCCTGAATCCGTGCGAAAGCTCGCAGGGTTGAAGGCAGAGGTCTTTGTGGAAAGCGGCGCAGGACTTCAGGCTGGCGCGACAGATGCGGATTATCAAAATGCTGGCGCTGAAATTTCAGACGACCGCGCCGCGCTGCTCTCTTCCGCAGATGTGCTGGTAGTAGTCAATCGTCCTGAGCCGGAAGATTTCAGGCGCATGAAGCAGGGCGCAGTCGTGCTGGGGTTTCTTAAACCTCTGGACGAGCCTGCGGCGCTAGAACCCGCAGCCGAAAATCGTCTGACGACCTTTTCGATGGAGCTTGTTCCGCGCATCACCAGAGCGCAGGCTATGGACGCGCTCTCTTCAATGGCTACGGTCGCCGGATACAAAGCTGTAATCATCGCCGCAGCGCAGATACCGCGCATGTTTCCTCTGTTGATGACCGCAGCCGGGACAGTGCCGCCCGCGCGCGTTCTAATCCTAGGTGCTGGCGTCGCCGGGCTTCAGGCGATTGCTACGGCGCGTCGTTTGGGCGCTGTGGTCGAAGCCTATGATGTGCGCAAGGCTGCGGGCGAGCAGGTGCGTTCGCTTGGCGCAAATTTTTTGGAAGTTGATCTGGGCGGAATTAAGACCGAGGACGCTGGCGGTTACGCAGTTGAGTTAACGGAAGAGGCTATGCAGCGTGGCCGCGATCTAATCGCAGAGCGAGCCAAAACAGCGGACGTAATCATCACTACGGCGCAAGTCCCCGGAAGACGCGCGCCGCTTCTTCTGACGGAAGATGCTGTGAATGGCATGAAGCGCGGCGCTGTCGTCGTTGACCTTGCGGCTTCTACGGGCGGCAACGTCGCAGTGACGCGCGCAGGCGAAACCATAGAGCGCGGCGGCGTCATCATTATGGCTCCTCTGAATCTGCCCGGAAGCGTTCCCGTACACGCCAGCCAACTCTACTCGCGCAACGTCACAGCTTTCCTTACGCTTTTAATCAAAGACGGCGCGCTTCATCTTGATATGAACGACGACGTTGTTGGCCCATCATGCGTGACGCACGACGGGAAGTTTGTGAACCAGCGCGTGGCCGCGATGGTGGAACAATTAGCAAGTCGTTAATGTGGAGAATTGCTGTATGGGTGGCGCGATATACATTATCCAAAACGGAAATAGGCTTATCAGGATGGAGGAGACAGACTACACGCGCGAGGAAGATTTTCAGCAGCTATTAGAAAATTTCCCCGACCTTCTCGCTGGTGAACAGATAAACAGCTATGAGCCACGTCGCTGGTTATTTGTCGCGCGTGAAGTTGGAATCCCTGGTGAAGAGAACGGTTCAAATCGCTGGGCGTTAGATCACTTATTTCTTGACCAAGATGCAATCCCGACTTTCGTTGAAGTCAAACGTAAGAGCGATACACGGCTGAGGCGTGAAGTTGTCGGACAAATGCTTGACTATGCAGCCAACGCAACGGTCTATCTACCGGAAAATGAAATTGAAAGACTGTTCATCACTAACTGTGAAGAACTCGGTCAAGACCCAGACGAAAAACTCTCTATGTTTCTCCGCGACAACGCCGATCATAGTTCATTTTGGGATAGAGCAAAATCCAACTTAAAGGAAGGCAAGGTGCGGCTAGTCTTTGTCGCTGATCGCATTCCGACGGAGTTACAACGAATCATCGAATTTCTCAACGAACGGATGCAGCCGACAGAAGTTTTAGGAGTTGAGATTCGCCAGTTCACAGGAGAAGGGTTCAGCACTCATATCCCACGAGTAATTGGACAAACGGGTGAAGCAAAACTTAATAAGGGAGCACGCTCGCAAACTACAGAGCGGGCGTATGGAAAATGGAATAAGGCAACTTTCCTCGATGACGCGCGAACCAGAGGACTAAAAGAGGAGCACCTAAATGCAATAAGCCAAATTTACGATTTTGCTGAGCAGGAGCAGCATCAGAGCAATCCTTGGGGCAGTGGAACTGGTAAAGGTTCATTCAATCCTAAATTCTCTGAAGTCAGTCGTAGATCGCCTTTTACAATTTGGTCTGATGGAATTCTGGAATTTAAATTCTCCTGGCTAACTGATAGCTCAAACGCTGAAAGGTTCTGCGAGATTTTCCAATCCGAATTGATAAAAGCGGGAGTGCCTATTCCAGCAGTAGCAAAAGGAAATCGTGATCCTAGAGTGCCAGTCACAGAATGGGTTCTATGGATGGATCAGCTTATCTCTGCGACGCGCGCAGCTCTCAATAAGTACAGGGTTGAAACTAATCTGAACAACTGAAATATTATGAACTCAGAAACACTAACTATGTCACCGCAGGCGTTGATGGCAGCGCTCTATGTCTTCGTGCTCGCAGCTTTCCTCGGCTATCAAGTCATCTCGCGCGTGCCGCCTCTTCTTCACACGCCGCTCATGTCCGCGACGAATGCAATCTCCGGCATATCGCTTGTTGGCTCAATCGTGATAGCGGGCGAGCATCACACGGTTGCGACCATCTTAGGTTTCATAGCCGTCGCGTGCTCTACTACGAACGTCGTGGGCGGCTTCATGCTAACGGATAGAATGCTTAGGATGTTCAGGAGAAAAGAGACGGCTGTTGCGACCAAGGATAAGACAAACGCTTCGAGCAACGGGAAGGCTAAGTGATGAACTACACGCAATACTTTATTGAGTTCACCTACCTAGCCGCCTCGATTCTCTTCATCCTCGGATTGAAGGGGTTGAGCCACCCGGAATCTGCCAAGCGCGGAATGCATTTGGCCGAGTTCGGAATGCTAATGGCTATCATCGGCACGCTGCTAAGCCGAGAGATTGTCAGCTACGAGTGGATCATCGCGGGGCTTATCGTCGGCGGCGCGCTCGGCGGCGCGATGGCCTATTGGGTTCCAATGACGGCTATGCCGCAACGAACCGCGCTCTCGCACGCATTCGGCGCATTCGCCGCCGCGCTCGTTGGAATCGCCGAGTATTACAACTACACGCATGGCATCAAGCCCGTTGGCGATCTCACTCATTTGAAGATGGGCGCGATGGGTTTCGAGATAATGCTTGGCGCGTTGACGACGACTGGAAGCTTGATGGCTTTCGCAAAGCTGCAAGGCATGGTGCGCGGCACGCCCTTGATTTACAAGGGGCAGAACATCTTCAACATGCTGCTTCTTGCGACGACTGTTGGCCTCTTCATCTGCCTATAGGCGCGGCTGATATGCCCGTTGTGATGTCGCTCTTAAATTCCTACGCGGGACTGGCAGCAGCAGCTACAGGGTTCGTGCTCTCTAATAACGTGCTCATCATAGCGGGAACGCTCGACGGCTTTTCCGGCTTCATTCTTTCAATACTGATGTGCCGCGCCATGAATCGTTCGATGACGAACGTGCTGTTCGGAGCTTTCGGAAGCGTGGCCATTTCTGCGGCGAGCGATGGTCAAGAGGGCGCTATGCGCGAGGTGAGCCTAGAGGATGTCGCTGTGCAGTTGGCTTACGCGAACCAAGTTGTGTTCGTTCCCGGCTACGGGATGGCGACCGCTCAGGCGCAGCACATTGTCAGGGAGCTTGCAGACATTCTGGAAAAGCGCGGCGTGAGCGTCAAATACGCTATTCACCCAGTAGCGGGTCGAATGCCCGGCCACATGAACGTGCTGCTGGCGGAAGCGAACGTGCCATATTCATCGCTCTACGAACTGGAACAGATTAATCCAGATTTTCCGTCAACGGATGTCGCTGTCGTCATAGGCGCGAACGACGTTGTGAACCCGGACGCGCGCGACAACCCTAATAGCCCGATTGCGGGAATGCCAATATTAGAAGTTGACCGCGCTCGCTCGGTCGTGGTTTTGAAGCGAGGCAAAGGAAAAGGTTTTTCGGGACTGGAAAATCCGCTCTTCTTCAAGCCCGTCACAGGCATGCTCTACGGCGATGCAAAGGATTCTCTGACGAAGCTGGTGCAGGCCGTCCAGCATGTGTAGTGGACAGGTCACGCCTGCGGTAACTTCGCAAAGTTAAAAGTAAAAAGGTAAAAGGCAAAAGTGCGGACAAAAGCATTTTAATAAAGAATGGTTTGCGGCCTTCCTTTTTCCTTTTACCTTTTTACTTTTGACTCTGCGCTTTACCTTTGCGTCCCTTTGCGGTTAAGTTTATCTCTCCTTAAATATCAAAATCATCAGAGGAAAATATGCGAAGACTCAATCTGCTCAGTCTTATTCTCATCATCGCGCTTCTTGCGCCGCTTCCCATTTCAATTCAAGCGCAGCGCAGAAGCACGAAGACCGCTCCTGCGTCCACCACACACAACGGCGCGGATCAGATCGCGCCGGATCAATTGAAAAACTATCTTTACTTCATAGCGGCGGACGCTATGGAGGGACGCGACACGCCTTCGCGTGGCCTGGACGTGACGGCGAATTTCATCGCTATGAATCTGACGCGCTGGGGTTTCAAGCCTGCGGGCGACGATGGAACTTTCTTTCAGAAGATAGCGCTTTTGCGAAACTACATTGACCCTGCGAAGACCAGCGCGGAGATGAGCGGCGCAAAGTTCACTTACGGCGACGATTTCCTGGCCGCTAATAATCAGGGGACGGCGAGCGGCAACATGGTTTATGTAGGCAACGGCTGGGTGATTAAGAGCAAAGGCTTGAACGCCTATGAAGGGGTTGATGTCAATAATAAGATTGCTATCTTTTATGGCAATGCGCTTCCAAAAGGAGTCACGCGCGCAGACCTGACCGGCACACGCGGCCAGGATTGGGAATCGCCGCTCGACTACTTGCGAAAACATGGCGCGCGTGGCGTGATTGTGATACCGACGCTTCAAACGTTTTCAATCTGGAATGGCAGCCGACGAAATGCTACAGAGCGCGGCGGGCTGTTTGTCGAAAGAGTTCTGCAACAGGAGCCTCAAGCGTTGCCCGTTATCACGGCCTCTGCGGGGATGCTCACTGCGCTCTTTCGCGGCGAGCGCATGGAGGCCGATGAAATCTTCGCTCGTCGCGCATCGAGCGACGCGGGCGCAAGCTTTGACCTAAAGCCTGCGAAGCAGATGAGTTTTACAATCGGCGTGCGCAGCGAGCATGAGCACGCGCAAAACGTCGTCGGGATATGGGAAGGCGCAGACCCGGTTTTGAAGAACGAGTATGTTGCGCTCGGCGCGCACTACGATCACATTGGCAAGGGGCTGCCCTTGCCCGGCAGTGGCAGGTTTCCTGCGGCTAATAGCGACACGAGTGACATCATTTACAACGGCGCTGATGATGACGGCTCAGGCACGACCGCGCTGCTGGCAATGGCGGAAACGCTCGCGCACAACCCGCGCCCAAAGCGCTCCGTACTGTTCGTCTGGCACTGCGGCGAAGAGAAAGGTTTAGTCGGCTCTGACTACTTCACACGCTTTCCCACAGTGCCGCTCAAGCAAGTGGTCACACAACTCAACATTGACATGATAGGTCGAAGCAAGCGAGCAGGCGATACCAACCCGCTCAACGCAGAGCTATCCGGGCCGAATGAAATCTACGTCATAGGCGCGCGCATGATGAGCACAGAGCTTGGCGATTTAAATGAAGCTGTGAATCACTCGTACCTGAACATCTCGTTCAACTACAAGTATGACGACCCGGCAGACCCGCATCGCTTCTTCTTCCGCTCAGACCATTTCAACTACGCCAAGAACGGCATCCCTATAATCTTCTATTTCGACGGCGAGCACGAAGACTATCATCGCCCCGGCGACGAACCGCAGAAGATTGACTACGAAAAAATGGCGCGGGTTGCGCGCACCATCTACATGACCATGTGGGAGCTTGCAACGCGCCCGACTCGCCCCGTCGTTGACCGTCAACTACCAGCCGAGCGCATGGTGAGAGGATTCTGAAAAGCAGTGACAAGTGACGAGCAAGAGAGAATTTTTAATCTTTAATTTAAATTGTTTTCAGTTTACAGAAAGAAGCTAATTGCTTCTATTTATTAATCTGAATGAAAAATTAAAAGTAATTCCTGCTTGTCACTTGTCACTCGTCACTGGTCACTGCTTTTCTCACCTCCACATGCCGAACTCCTCGCGTGCGCGCGTGCGTCGTTCTTGAAATTTTTTGCGCATTGCCAGAAATTGCTCGCGGCGGTATTCGAGTGTGCCCCAGATGATGAGTATGAGCGCGCCTACAGTGATTAAGTAAACTTTCAGTGGCACTTGCAGCCAGTCAACACTGGTGAGCGCGAGCGACGCTAGTTCTATGACAAGCGTCGTCGCGCCCGTGAGCATGGGCGCGCGTAGTCTGCCAAAGACACTGAAGATTATTAGAGCAAGCGAAATAAAGAGCGTTGCCAGATCGCGCGCGGGCGCGGGCGTATCGAACAGCAAGCGAAACTGTAGCGCGCGAATCAGCAGCGGCCACGCCAGCAGTATGCTTCCCGTCCAAGACAGTAACACAGCGTCGCGCGCGTAATCGTCCCACTCGCGCCGAACAGCCGCGTAAGCAATAACTAGCAGAAGCACGCCTATCGGCGCAGTGTAAACTTCAACATCGTCCCAGGGGTGATAGCCTGCGCGCAGGCACGCTAGCCAGAAAGCCATAACGCCCGCAAACAATCCTGCGCGAAAGTAGATTGCGCGCGCCGTCCCCTTCTGCCATAAACTCGCGCTCAAGGTTACGAGCGCGATTGAGCCGAACGCGACGGCAGGAGCCAGCATTCCTCTCGCGCCGACCTCCAAGTGAATCATGGCCTGAATTACGCTCGCGCACGTAGCAAGCGCCAGAACTCCTTCCGAAGCAAGATTCAGAGGGCGCGTTATCCATTCATTTTCCCGAAAGCGCGAGAAGTGCGCGCTTGCGAAGAAGAGCGGGAAAAGAGTCAACACAGAGATAGTCGCAAACCATTCTTCATTCACACGGAAGACTATGAGCAATGTCAGCAGCAACGCCATCATATGCGCTGAAGCCGTAAACACGACCCATGACTTTCTTTTATTCGCAGCCTGCTTAATCCAGTAGCAGAATGCCAGAACGACTACGACGCATGCGCCTGCGCTGCGCTCATAAACCGAAACGGTCGAAAGCAGAGCCGAGATAAACCAGAGCGCGGCGCAGCTTACGACCGCCGAGTCGGCTACTAGCGAAACTACGCTGTTTATGTCGAGCGCAGGTCGCTCGTCGCCATCAACGCCAGCGCGCGATGCTCGCCACACAAAATCTTGCAACGCAAAAGCCGCGAAGACCACTCCCACTGCTATGGGCCATGATTCGGGCCAGACGCCCATGCTGCGAAGCGAGTCAAAGAGCGCCGCGACAAAAATCAGAAACGATGCGGAAGCTATAGTCGCATTGAATCTAGAGCGGTCGCGCCACACGCGCAGGCAACCGTAAAGAATTGTCGCAATGAACGCGCAGAACATTGCGCGACGAAAAGAGGCTTCATATCCTTCGGGATAGACGTAAGACACCAGAGCTATAAAGCTCGCCCACAAAAATAGTAAAAGTATTCCGGCGTCCGCCGTGCGTCTTAGCGGCGCTGACAATTGCCCTTCGTTAGATGCAGCCGCGCGCGACGAAAAGTAGAGAGCAAAGAGCCACGCTGCGTCTGCTATAACGAACAGGCTGCGAGATTGCACGTGAGCGCTATTTATGGCTACAAGAAACGCCGCCGTGGCCAGAAACACCGAACCGTAACCGAAGAAAATTTGCGCAGGCGTGCTGCTCAGTCGCGGCGTGCTGAGCAAGGAGAAGCTTGCGGCCAAGAGAGCCAGCGCCGCGCTATGAGTGAAAGTTAAATCAGAATCATTGACCGCGACGAACATGGCTACTATTACCAACAGGACTGACGAGATTGCGCCCGCCCTGTAAAACGCTTCTGAAGTCTCAAGCCCGCGTGAAACTCTTGCGGCGAGCGACACTGCGAACGCTGCTACAGCCACTGCAACGAGTTGAACGGCGTTGGATAATTGCAGGCCGTCCACGATTAGAAACTCAGACCAGAGAAGCGCGAGCACGGCTATCATGTAGAGGATAGTTTTGCGCCGGACATCAACGAAACGTCCTAAGTACCACGCGACGTAAGCACCCATTGTGAAGAGCAGAGCCGCAACGCTCGCGTCATAACTGTGCGCCCAGAATTGAAAGAGATGCTCGCGCAACGAGAGCACCGTCCCAGCCTTCTGCGGCATGTACATAGCGCACGCTAGCACCACGCCAATCACGCTCACGCGAGCGAGCGGCACGCCCCAGAGTTCAAGTCTCTCGCGCGCAAGACCGCGAGCTTCCTCTTCATCGCCACTCGTTGCTTCAACTCTTCCAGCTTCCACTTCATCAAGCGCCGCCGCGCGCTCTTCATCGCTCATTGCTCGCCCGTTCTGAAACAATCTTGCAAGATGAAGAAACGCGAGCGACGCAATCATCAGCGTGAGCGCGTACATGCCGAATGCGTCCGCATCTGCTCTATAGACAAGCGCCCAAAGCGTTGCGACCGTCGCAGCCGAAGCTAGATAGACATAAAATTTTTCTACAAGAAACGCGGCGGTGAGCGCATAAAGAGTCGCGCAGAGCGCGCAGACCATCCACGCGCGACCGTGATTTTGAATGAGGCCGGAGCGCACCAGAAACCAGAAGTTGACGGGCACAAGGAGCGAGCCTACCAGAGTTAGCGCCCTTCCCGTCAGCAGCAATCGCGTGCGCAAGATTGCGAACCAGCCCATAGCTGTTACGACGACTGTGCCTGTGACAAGCAGTGCGGCTTGCACCACAGGCTCCTGCAATTTCAGATAGAGCACATCGCGCAGCCATATGACCACGCCCACGACCAGCATGGCCGCGCCCGTGTAAAGCAATAGTCGCAGAGTCTGCGGGTCTGCCAGAGTTTCGATAAAGGTGCGACGGGGTTCGTATGCTGGTGATTCCGCAGGCTCGTGCGCGTAAGCTGACGGCTCAAACCGATTAGGCGTAGGAGCGTCTGAAGTCGTTTCAGTGTAAATCGAAGGAGCGCTTGAAGGCGCAGCATGCTGCGGCTCGTCTCTTCTTTCAGCTCGCGCCCTGGCGATCTCTCTCTGTCTTTGCCTGTCAAACTCGCCTGCTATCTGCTCGCGCAACTCGTCGCCCTGTCTCTCGTAGATTGCGCGCAAACGTGCGGCGCGTTCAGGCTCAATCAAACCTTCCTCTTCCCAATGCTTCAATTCCGACAAAAGGTAGAGGGTATAACGAAGCGCTTGTGCTGGCGCTTCATTCGCATTAGCTCCGCATGCAGGGCAATGCGCGGCGTACGGCGGAAGCGGCGCGCGGCAGACGCTGCATATTCGCCCTTGTTCGGATTGAGGAGAAGAAGACATAAGAATTCAGCAAGAACTCTTCGTAATAGCGGCTAAGCTTTGCGCGAAGCAACCAGTCGCCTGTATGCTTCGCTGCGCGTCAGCCCGAATTCACGCGCGGCCCGTTTGAGCGCTGCACGCGCATCAAGCCCCTCGCCTTCGAGCGCTGCAACGCGCGCCAGTAAGTCTTCAGAAGTTGCAACGCGCGCGCTTTCACTCTGAATCTCTGCGCGATCAATTATCAAAACCATCTCGCCGCGCGCTTTTGTTTCGTCGGAAAATTTTTGAGCCAACTCGCTTAAACTGCCGCGCGCTATCTCTTCATGCATCTTCGTCAACTCGCGCGCGACCACAGCCACGCGCTCTCCCAAGATTTCGCGCGCGTCTGCGAGCGATTGCGCGATACGATGCGGCGCTTCGTAAAATATTAAAGTGGCGTCGAGATTGCGCAACTCCGCCAGCCGCGCACGACGAGCCTGAGATCGTGCGGGAAGAAAGCCGCCGAAGAAAAATTGATTGGTCGGAAGTCCAGAAGCCACCAGCGCCGAGACGAAAGCAACTGCGCCCGGCAGAGGCACGACGCGCACCTTGCGCGCGATTGATTCCGAGACGAGCCGGAAACCCGGATCATTAATGCCGGGCGTGCCCGCGTCCGAAACCAGAGCGACCGCCAAACCCGATTCAAGCCGCTCGCCCAACTCTCTCGCTCTCTCTCTCTCGTTGTGCTCGTGATAGCTCACAAGGCGGGTCTTGATTCCGTAATGATCCAGAAGCACGCGCGTGCGCCGCGTATCTTCGCAGGCTATAAGGTCAACCTCGCCGAGCACACGAAGCGCGCGATGCGTTATGTCTTCGAGATTCCCTATGGGTGTTGCCACTAGATAGAGCGTACCCGCCATGCAGGATATTTTGGCATCAAGAAGGATAAAAAGCGAAAGACTCTAAGGGCTTTCCCCGTCGGGGAAAGTCCCTTAGAGTCTTTCTAGTTTCAGTTCGCAGGCCAAGAGCGCACGCGACCGTCTGCCTCTCTTAGTTAGGGAACCTTCTGAAGATTTCGTCTGCGATGCGTCGGTTGCGCTCGCGGCGACGGTAATCGTCATCATTGCGTCGCTGGTTATTATCCGGGTAGTAGCCGCCATTCGGGTCATAACTACCGTTCGGGTAATACCCGCCGTTGTTGTAGTTGCCGCGATGGCCGTAAGCGTCCGCTATGTAGTTCAGCTCGCTCCTGACCTGCGACCAGTCGTTGTAAAGTCGCCGATCATCAAGGTGGTGCTGGATTACACGATTAAGCTGGCTACCTATATCCAGCACCCTTCGCGCCTCACCTTCACTACGATAAGGATCGCGCTCGTTAAATCTGTTCCTCAGATCGTCCGCAGCGTTACGAAGATCTCTCGCTATCTGGTTCATGCGATCTTCGTGGCGCGAGCCATTCTCGCGGCTGTGATCTAGGTCACGATCAAGGTCACTCTGAAGACGATGACTGTCATCTCTCAGACGGCGTATGGTGTCGCGCAGAGCGCGGTCGTCGTAATTTCTGTTGTACGGATCGTTTCGTCTGTAAACGCGGTCTTGCCTGTCGGGGTATCCGTAGGGGTCGTAACCGCCCTGCGCGCTCGCCAGCACGGGCAGGCCGAGCGCCATCAGTGCCGTTGCTGCTGCGATAAATAGTGATTTGCGTGTCATTGCTTTCCTTGTCTCCTTGCAAGAAGTTTCAGAAGAGGCGACCGCGCCTCAAACTTTTCCGAGAGGGCAAGCGTTAGTGTCGCCATTTTTCATTGCGCTTCTAAAATTGTGAAGCGCGCTTTTCGACCGCAGATTTGGCAAGCACTGTGCCGTGCGAGATGATGAAGAGAAAGTTACTAAAATTTGCAGGAAATATGGGCGAAAACGGTTATTTCGCGATGAGCTTCGTGTTTTGTTTGTAAACGGTTGTCCGTGTTGATTGCGTGCGAAAAGGTGCGCGCATTGTCGCATATGGTTTGGGCAAAACGGTCTCAAGCCTAGTGCAAAAATTTTTTGACGTGGTGACGTATTCGCTCTTCCGTGAAGTCGAAGCGCGCGCCTTCCCTTTCCAGAGCGACCCATTGCGGCACATCTTTAGCCGAGCGAAGCAGAAGAAGTTCTTCATCAGCCGAGCGTCGCCCGAAATGGCGTACGTGCGCCGAGGCCAATCCTCCGCCGCGAACAATTCCATCGCGCGGCGTGCGCGGCCAGCCTGCTTCGATCATCAACGAGCGCACGCCCGAACGGAAAGTTATGAGCGTGCCGACCATCGTAGAATTTCCGGCTCGGAAGCGATGAGCCTCATCGTGCTTGATTGAAACGCCCGCTCCATTGCGGTTCGCCTCGCCAACGACTACTGTGAAGGTCGTCATCAGCCACTCGATTCCGGCTCGCCGCGCCAGATCGTTCGATGCGCGCAAAGACAGATACTCCGCAACGTCGCCGCGACCAACGCTGCGCGCACGACGCTCCGCCTCTGCAATCGCCAACTCCCAAGCTTCGTCCAATTCGCTCATAATTCAAAGCAAAGGAAAGTCAAAAGGTAAAAGTAAAAAGGCAAAAGTGCGGACAAAAGCATTTTAATTAAATATTGGTTTCAGCCTTCCTTTTGCCTTTTACCTTTTTACTTTTGCCTTCCCTTTGCCTTTCTCCTCTTTCCTCTTCTTCTCTGCTGGATGTTATCATGCCTACTCGATTTATCTCCTCTAGAACGATAAGCTCGGTTTCAGAAAGTTTATTATTCGGAATAACTCCGTCATGACCAGATTGCGACGCGCTCCGCGTTCCATTATAGCTTTCACTCTCTCGTTTCTGCTCGCCTTCATTTCTCTTAACGGAGCGTTGGCACAGCGCCGCGCGCCCATTCATGAAAGCGGAGCGCTCGCGCGTCGCAGTTCAGAGCGACCGCGCCTTGTTCTGCTCATCGTCGTGGATCAATTTCGTTACGATTATCTGGAAAGATACGGCGACCTGTTCATCGAAGGCGGGTTGCGACGATTAATGCGCGAGGGCGCATCGTGGACTGAGGCGAATTTTGATCAAGTGCCGACATACACCGCGCCGGGACATGCGACTCTGATGACAGGCACATGGCCCGCAGAGCACGGCATCATTGGCAATAACTGGTTTGAGCGCGAAACGGGCACGAGGGTTTCGAGCGTTACGGACAACTCTACGCTGCTGCTTGGCGGACTGGCGGGAGAGATTGGAAAGAGTCCGCGCCGCCTTCTGGCGTCAACGCTCGGCGACGAATTGCGGCTTACTACGAACGACCGCTCGAAAGTTATAGGCATCTCTATCAAAGACCGTTCGGCGATTCTTCCTGCGGGGCGTCATGCTTCAGCGGCCTACTGGCTGAGCACGAACAACGGCAATTTCGTTTCAAGCAACTATTACTTCAACGCGCTGCCCGCGTGGGTCGAGCATTTTAATCAAAGGCGCATGGCCGACCAGTTTTTCGCAAAGCGTTGGGATCGCCTTCTGCCCGAACCTGAATACACAAGGCGCGTAGGCGCGGACGCAGAACCATGGGAGAACCTTGACCCTAC
Source organism: Acidobacteria bacterium 13_1_20CM_3_53_8 (assembly GCA_001920415.1). GTDB lineage: Bacteria > Acidobacteriota > Blastocatellia > Pyrinomonadales > Pyrinomonadaceae > 3-1-20CM-3-53-8. The sequence goes on from MNJR01000028.1 coordinate 138,063, forward strand.
ATCGCACGACACCAAAACTTTTCCACACGTAGTCACCGGCGGACTGAGCACGCCCGGCGTGATGTTCTACAAGTCGCTAGACTACACGCCGTTCTGCAACGACCTTCTGCTTGCTTTCGCAAAGGAAGCAATCGTCGGTGAAAATCTTGGCGCGGACGCCGACACGGATGTCCTCACCATAAGTTTTTCGGGCAACGATTACGTAGGCCACCGCTTCGGCCCGTACAGTCAGGAGGCTATGGACGTTACACTTCGCGTTGACCGCCAGATAGCAGACCTCTTGAATTTCATTGATGCGCGCGTAGGCTTGCGCAACACGCTCGTCATCTTCACGGCGGATCACGGCGTAGCGCCCGTGCCAGAGCATGCAGTCGCCCTTAACCTTCCGGGCAGACGTATTGATTACGCCGAAATTTTGAGGACTATCAGAGACGCTATCAGAGAGCGCTATGGACGAAGAGGCAGCGAGGACAACACAGCCGACTACATACAGAATTTTAAGTATGGGACTGGAACGCGCGAAGGCTACATCAACGGCAACGTCTATCTGAACATGGCTGCGCTCAGGCGCGACCACATTGATGTGCAGGAGATGGAGCGGTTTGTTGGACAGGCGGCGATGAGTATTCCGGGCATGGCTCGTTATTTTACGCGAGCGCAGTTAGAGGCCGGATCAATTGCGCCCGCCGACCCCATTGCGCGGCGCGTGTTTCATGGCTACAGGCCGCAGCGAAGCGGCGACGTGGTTCTCGTCACACAGCCTTACAGCATAACGGTCGAGCCGACGGACGACCCTACAGACTTTCGCTGGACTGCGACGCACGGCTCGCCTTACTCTTACGACACGCATGTGCCGCTCATCATCATGGGAGAAAGGTTCGCGGCAGGGAGGTATGAGCAATCGGCAGCGCCCTCCGACATCGCGCCGACGCTCGCCGCCGCGCTAGGTATACAAGCGCCAAGCAATTCAACAGGCCGCGTGCTCACAGAGGCTCTAGTTGAACGCAGAGCGCAACGAGCGCTGAGATAATTTGAAGTCTGTATAAATGAGCCGCGTTAGCGGCGCGAATTGAATTTAGCCCGGCTTTTCAAAGCCGGGAATCGCAACCATATACGCAACCCCGCGTCGCGCTAGCGACGATTGAGTGTGCGATTCAGGTGTCGCTAGCGCGACACTAATCAACCCTGACATGTCCTCCCGGCTTTGAAAAGCCGGGCTAAATTCAATTGCCGCTGACGCGGCTTAAAAAACTTCGGCTGGAAATTTTATTTATCATGAAAAAATTTTTCGTTCTTAGCTTGCTCTTCATTTTCATAGTTTGCTTCTTTCATTCAAGCGTCGCGCAGAACTCGCGCGCGGGGCAGCGCACGGCGGCTCAAGGCGATGAGGCAGAGTTGCGCGAGATAGTTCATCTGCCGCCCGCCGAGCGTATAGAAAAATTGAAAGCCTTCATCGCATCTCATCCGCGCTCAAGTTCCAGCAGTATCGCTGCCGAGTTAATCGTCAGCGCGCACGCTGAATTGGGCGCGGAGCGATTGCAGGCTGGCGACTCTAATGCAGCAATCGAGCAGTTTCGCATCGCTATTACTGAAAGCCCCGCGAGCATGAGCGACCAGCTATTCAACGCCGTCATCTCTCAAATTCCTTCTAACCTGTTCGTTGCGGGCGAGCACGGCGCGGCGTTCGACATAACGAAGCTAATTGAGCAGCGTGTGAGCGATAACCCGAAGCGTCTTCTGGTGCTCGCGGGCTTTTACCTGAACACGGAGCAGGCGGATGATGCTACGCGCGTGGCCGAACTCGCCGTAAAACTCGCCCCCGAAATGGCCGCAGCACATCAGGCTCTGGGCGCTGCTCGTCATATCTCGCTCAGGCTGGATGATGCGGCAAGTGAATACGCGCGAGCCGCAGAGCTTGACCCGCAATCTGTGCGCGCACGCATGAGTCTTGCAGACTTGCGACGCGCGCAAGGGAAGGCGGAAGAGGCGCTCAACATTTATCGCGCGCTGCTCGCATCCGATGCCAGCAACAAGCAGGCGCGCACTGGTCTGGTGTTAGCGCTCTTTGATCTTAATAAGAGAGAAGAGGCTGAGCGCGAGATGCAGGCGGCGCTCTCGGATGAGCCGCGCAACTTCGCGCTGCTGGCGGGCGCAGCTTACTGGTATGTGGCACACGGGCTTGATGCGCGCGCGCTTGAATTGGCACAGGCCGCCGTGCAGGTTGAGCCGCGCTACACGTGGGCGCAAATAGCTCTTGCGCGAGCGCTCATTGCAGACCAGAGGCCAATGGAAGCCGAGCGTGTTCTGAACTTCGCGCGTCAGTACGGTCGCTTCCCAACGCTCGATTACGAACTTGCGAACGCGCTCGCCGCTACGGGTCTTTACAACGAAGCCGAAGACGTGCTCGCGCGCAACTTTAAGATTACTGATGGGCAGATAGGGACGCTGCTGGCCGGGCGTGTAGAGGCGCGCGGCGCAGATTTTATCGAACTGCTTGCGCCCGAACGCCGCGCCAGCATCTTTCAGCCCGTAGCGGCTGAGACAGAAGCGAATGCCCGAACACTCAAGGCGTTGCTTGCGCTTCATCAAGCGATCAATCCTGCGGGCGCTAATGCTACTGTGAACGAAGCGTATGTAATCTCTGCTGCTCAGGATTTCACGGCGGGCAACGACGTGATGCGCGTCTTTCGTCAACTGTACGCAGCGAATCTGCTGGCGAAGAATCGCGTTGCATTGCAGTGTTGATGCTGGTTTGAGCGTTCCGTTCGCAACAGCCGCCGTGCTGCCCGATTACGTGCGCGAGCTTCGCTCAAACGCGCTGGCGACGGGCAGCACTACAATCGTCTCCAACCTTTCGCGCGCAGTGCTCTCGAATTACCTGCGCGGGCGATTAGAAGATATTGCTGGCTGGATTCTATTCAATCAGGGTAAGACATCGGACGCGATTGTTAGATTGAAGCGCGCCGCGACCGTTCTGCCCGAAAACACAGCGCAGGGGCGCAGCGTGCTCTGGCATCTGGGCGCGGCATATGAAGCAAACGGCGATCGGGGTGAAGCGCTCAATGCATACATAAAGAGCTACGACCGCTCTGAGCCGGACGCGACGCGTCACGCTATAATCGAAGCGCTATATCGCAAAGTCAACGGCTCGCTCGACGGGCTGGACGAAAGAATTGGGCCAGCGCCTGCGGTCGCAGTTAACACTGCGCCACCCGCGACTGAGCAGGCAAACACGCCTTCTCAAAATCCTGCACCCTCTCCTACGCCTGCGCCTGCGAGCACACCAACTACGCCTGCGAACAATGAAGCGACAGCGCCGAGTAGAACAGAGGCCGCGCCATCGCCCGAAGCGACTCCTCAGCCTTCTACGATTCCTGTGGAGACACAACCAGCGCAGAGCGCGCCATCAAACGCATCACCTCAACCGGCCAGCGAGCGCTCGCCCGAAGTGGCGCCATCGTCTTTGATTCCGCCGCCCGCGCCGGAAGCTTCACCATCACCCTCGCCCGAACAAGCGGCGAAGCCCTCTACGACTCAGGAAACAAATGACACCAGACAAACGGCTCCGACTACATCCAGGCAGAGGCGCGCTCAGGGGCGTGCTTCGCAGGGCGGCGAGAGATGCTCAATCGAAGTCAGCGACGCGGACGCGACGATTCAGCACAACGGCGGATCAATCATCCTAACCGTGACCTTCAACGGACTAAACGGCGATCCGCAGATTACGGCCAGCACCTCCAACTGGTCTGACATAGCCGTCTTCCCCGAACCCAGATCAGCTTCGGACGCGGACAGCACACTCAAATTCTCAATCACTTCTATCAGCACCAAAGCCGGACTCTACACAGTGACCTTCAAATCCCGTTGCGGCACGAAGACCGTTTCGGTCACGGTAAGGTAAAAAGAAAGTCAAAAGTAAAAAGGTAAAAGGCAAAAGTTAGGCGGAAGCCACTTTCACAGATTTAGA